>NZ_JBVHTO010000012.1:0-377482 GCF_055565855.1 Streptomyces sp. NPDC028308 | reverse complement strand
GGGCGCCCCCCCGCCCGGGGCGGCGGCCCCCGCGCTGGGCGTGCCGCCCCCCGAGCCGCCCGGCGGGAGGGGGCGCGGGGGCGGGGGCGCCGCCGGGGGGGGGGCCACCCCTGTGTCACGTGCGGCGGAGCGGCCGGACGGGCCTGGCTGCCGGGTCCGGTGGGTCGGGGGTCAGGCGATCTCGACGAGCAGGTCGCCGCCCTCCACCTGCTGGATGCGGTTGATCGCGAGCCGCGACACCTTCCCGGACTTCGAGGCGGTGACCGAGGCCTCCATCTTCATCGCCTCGATGGTGGCGACCGTGGCGCCCGCCTCCACCTCGTCGCCCTCGGCGACCGCGAGGGTCACCACTCCGGCGAACGGCGCGGCGACGTGACCGGGGTTGGCCCGGTCGGCCTTCTCCGTCGCCGGGATGTCGGAGGACACAGCGGTGTCGCGTACCTGGATCGGCCGCAGTTGGCCGTTGAGCGCGGACATCACGGTCCGCATACCGCGCTCGTCGGCCTCGCCGACCGCCTCCAGCTCGATGAGCAGTCGCACGCCCGGTTCGAGGTCGACCGCGTACTCCTTCCCCGGGCGGAGTCCGTAGAAGAAGTCCTTGCTGTCCAGCAGGCTGGTGTCGCCGTAGGTCTGGCGGTGCGTCTCGAACTCCCGTGTCGGGCCCGGGAACAGCAGCCGGTTCAGGGTCGCGCGCCGGTCCTTGGCGAGGCCCTCGCGGTCGTCCGCGGAAAGCTCCTCCTGCGGCTTGGGGGCGGCGCGCCCCTCCAGCGCCCTGGTACGGAACGGCTCGGGCCAGCCGCCGGGCGGGTTGCCCAACTCGCCCCGCAGGAAACCGATGACGGAGTCGGGGATGTCGAACCGGTTCGGGTTGGCCTCGAAGTCCTCCGGCGAGACACCGGCGCCGACCAGGTGGAGCGCGAGGTCGCCGACCACCTTCGAGGACGGCGTGACCTTCACCAGGTGACCGAGGATGCGGTCGGCGGCGGCGTACATCGCCTCGATGTCCTCGAAGCGGTCGCCGAGACCCAGCGCGACCGCCTGCGTGCGCAGGTTGGACAGCTGCCCGCCGGGGATCTCGTGGTGGTAGACCCGCCCGGTCGGCGAGGCCAGGCCCGCCTCGAAGGGCGCGTAGATCCTGCGGACGCTCTCCCAGTACGGCTCCAGGTCGCCCACGGCCTTCAGGCTCAGCCCGGTGGGCCGCTCGGAGTAGTCGGTCGCGGCGACGATGCCCGACAGCGACGGCTGCGAGGTGGTGCCCGCCATCGACGCGACCGCTCCGTCGACCGCGTCGGCGCCGGCCTGGATCGCGGCGAGGTAGGTGGCGAGCTGGCCGCCCGCCGTGTCGTGGGTGTGGATGTGCACCGGCAGCTCGAACTCCCGGCGCAGCGCCGAGACGAGGGTCGCCGCGGCCGGGGCCCGCAGCAGGCCCGCCATGTCCTTCACGGCCAGGACGTGCGCGCCGGCCTCGACGATCTGCTCGGCCAGGCGGAGGTAGTAGTCGAGGGTGTAGAGCCGCTCGGAGGGGTCGGACAGGTCGGAGGTGTAGCAGAGGGCGACCTCGGCGACGGCCGTCCCGGTCTCCCGTACGGCGTCGATGGCGGGCCTCATCTGCCCGACGTCGTTCAGCGCGTCGAAGATGCGGAAGATGTCGATGCCGGTGGCCGCGGCCTCCTGCACGAAGGCGTCGGTGACCTCTGTCGGGTACGGGGTGTAGCCCACGGTGTTGCGGCCGCGCAGCAGCATCTGCAGGCAGATGTTCGGCACCGCCTCGCGCAGCGCCGCCAGCCGCTCCCACGGGTCCTCGGCGAGGAAGCGCAGCGCCACGTCGTAGGTGGCGCCGCCCCAGCACTCCAGGGACAGCAGTTCGGGCAGGGTCCGGGCGACCACGGGCGCGATGGCGAGCATGTCCTTGGTGCGGACCCGGGTGGCGAGGAGCGACTGGTGGGCGTCGCGGAACGTGGTGTCGGTGACGCCGATGGTCGGCGATTCGCGCAGCCGGCGGGCGAAGCCCTCGGGGCCGAGCTCGACCAGGAGCTGCCGGGAGCCCGCGGGCGGTTCCGTGGCGGGCACCACCGGGATCTTCGTGCCGGGGTCGACGGACTCGGGGCGCTCGCCGTGCGGCTTGTTGACGGTGACGTCGGCGAGGTAGGTGAGCAGCTTCGTGCCGCGGTCGGCGGAGTGGCGTGCCGTCAGCAGGTGCGGGCGCCGTTCGATGAACGACGTGGTGACGCGGCCGGCGCGGAAGTCCGGGTCGTCGAGGACGGCCTGGAGGAACGGGATGTTCGTGGCGACGCCGCGGATGCGGAACTCGGCCACGGCACGCCGGGCCCGGCCGATCGCGGTGTCGAAGTCGCGGCCCCGGCAGGTGAGCTTGACCAGCATGGAGTCGAAGTGCGCGCTGATCTCCGTGCCGGCGTGGGTGGTGCCGCCGTCCAGCCGGATGCCGGAGCCGCCGGGCGAGCGGTAGGCGCTGATCCTGCCGGTGTCCGGGCGGAAGCCGTTGGCCGGGTCCTCGGTGGTGATACGGCACTGGAGGGCGGCGCCGTGCAGGGTGACCGTCTCCTGGGAGAGACCGAGGTCGGCCAGCGTCTCACCGGCGGCGATGCGCAGCTGGGCCTGGACGAGGTCGACGTCGGTGACCTCCTCGGTCACCGTGTGCTCGACCTGGATGCGCGGGTTCATCTCGATGAAGACGTGGTTGCCGTCCCGGTCGAGGAGGAACTCCACGGTGCCCGCGTTGCGGTAGCCGATCTCGCGGGCGAACCGGACGGCGTCGGCGCAGATCCGCTCGCGCAGCGCCGGGTCGAGGTTCGGCGCGGGCGCCATCTCGATGACCTTCTGGTGGCGGCGCTGCACCGAGCAGTCACGCTCGAACAGGTGGATGACGTTGCCCTGTCCGTCGGCGAGGATCTGCACCTCGATGTGCCGGGGCTCCACGACGGCCTTCTCCAGGAAGACCGTGGGGTCACCGAACGCGGACGCGGCCTCCCGCGAGGCGGCCTCGATGGACTCCCGCAGCTGGGCCGGGTCCTCGACACGGCGCATCCCGCGCCCGCCGCCGCCCGCGACCGCCTTGACGAACACGGGGAACCCGACGTCCTCGGCGGCGCGGACGAGTTCGTCGACGTCGGTGGAGGGCGCAGAGGAACCGAGGACCGGCACACCGGCCGCGCGGGCCGCCGCGACGGCACGCGCCTTGTTCCCGGTCAGCTCCAGCGTCTGGGCGCTCGGCCCGACGAAGGTGATGCCCGCCTCCTCGCAGGCACGGGCCAGGTCCGGGTTCTCCGACAGGAACCCGTAGCCGGGGTAGACCGCGTCGGCTCCCGCCCGGCGCGCGGCGCGGACGACCTCCTCCACGGAGAGGTAGGCCCGCACCGGGTGTCCCGGCTCGCCGATCTCGTAGGCCTCGTCGGCCTTCAACCGGTGCAGTGAATTGCGGTCCTCGTGGGGGAAGACGGCGACCGTCCGGGCGCCCAGCTCGAAGCCGGCGCGGAACGCTCGAATCGCGATTTCACCTCGGTTGGCGACCAGCACCTTGCGGAACATTCGGGATCCCTTCAGCCTGCTCGGTGACGCGCACCATGGTGTCGGCCCTGCCCGCTCGGCGCCATGTGAAGCGGCCCACTCCGCTCCTGTGAGGCAGGCCACTCCCCCGCTCCGGGGCGCCGGGATCGGCGGTTCAGAGCAGACCGGCGCGGGCGGGGTCGTCGTCGAGGAAGCCGCCCGACTGGTGCTGCCAGAGCTTGGCGTAGGTGCCCTGCGAGGCGAGCAGCTCCTGGTGGGTGCCCTGCTCGACGATCCGCCCGCGGTCGAGGACGACGAGCCGGTCCATGGTGGCGACGGTGCTGAGCCGGTGGGCCACCACGAGCGCGGTCCGCCCCTCCATGAGCCGCCACAGCGCCTCCTGGACGAGCAGCTCGCTCTCGGAGTCGAGGGCGCTGGTCGCCTCGTCGAGGAGCAGGATCGGCGCGTCGCGCAGGATCGCCCGGGCCAGGGCGACGCGCTGGCGCTGGCCGCCGGACAGCTTGACGCCGCGCTCGCCGACCATGGTGTCGAAGCCGTCCGGCAGCGCGTCGGCGAACTCGGTGACGTGCGCCGCCTCGGCCGCGCGCCTCACCTCGGCGTCGGTGGCGTCCGGCCGGGCGAAGGCGATGTTGTCCCGCAGGGTGCGGTGGAACATGGCCGGGTCCTGCGGCACGTAGGCGAGCATGCTCCGCAGGTCGGCCTGACGCAGTCCGGCGATGTCCTGGCCGCCGATCAGGATGCGTCCGCCGTCGATGTCCGTCATCCGCAGCAGCAGGCGCGTGAGGGTGGTCTTGCCGCCGCCCGACCGGCCGACGAGGCCGACCTTCGCCCCGGCGGGTACGGCCAGGTCGAGGCCCTCGAAGAGGGGCGGGGCGCCGGCGTGGGCGAACGTGACGCGCTCGAAGCGGACGTCGGCGGCACGGGAGCGCAGCGGCTCCGGGCGCGGCGGGTCGAGCACGGTCGGCGGAGTCAGCAGCAGCTCGGTGAACTGCGCGGCCTCCGTCATCGAGCTCTCCAGCCGCCGGTAGATCTGGTTGAACTCGAACATGATCCGTGTCGCGTTGCTGTAGTACGTGAAGACGACCACGACCGCCTCCACACCGAGCCTGCCCCCGCCGAGCGCCACCGCCAGCAGCAGGCCGAGCGCGTTGGTCAGCACGGACATCGGGGCGACGAGCGTGTCGATGCGCAGGTTGCCGTAGTCCCACGACCGCAGTGTGAGGCGTCGTGACTCCGCGACGCGGGACCGGTGCTCGGCGGCCTCGCCCTCCTCGGCGGCGAAGGCGCGGACCGTGTCCATGTTCATGAGGCTGTCGGCGACGTGTCCCGACACCCGGGCGATGGCCTCCTCACGTCGGCCGACGAGGGCCTGGCGGCGCCGGATGAGGGGGGCCACGCACAGCGCCGTCACGGTGATCATGACCAGGAGGCCCACCACGAGCAGCGGTTCGTAGCCCCACAGCACCACCGAGCCGAAGATCAGCGGCACGAGACTGCCCACGACCGAGAAGGTCAGCGTGTCGACGCCCTCCTCGAAGCGCGAGGCGAAGCTCAGCACCCGCTTGGTCAGCGACCCGGCGAAGTTGTCGTGGAAGAACGCGGCGTCCTTGGCGAACAGTTCGTCCATGCCGACGACGTACAGATGCTCGATGCCGAGGGCGTCGAGGCGGTTCAGGCAGTGCAGGCCCAGCCGCCGCAGCAACTCGGCGAAGAGCAGGACGCCGGCGAAGCCGAGCACGTACGGCAGGGCCGAGCCGAGGCTGGTGCCGGCGTCACCGGCGAGGCGGCCGACGAGCTTGGCGACGACCAGCGGCGCGATGTAGTTCGTACCGATGTTCGCCAGCGCGGGCAGCAGCATCCCGGGCACCGCAAGCCATCGCAGCCGCGCCAGTTCCCGCCCGTAGAACCGCAGCGCGAGGGCGACCGCGCCCTTTTCCGGCGGATTCCCGCGCGACGAAGTCGGTCCCATTGCACCCCCGTGCTGTCGGACGGCTCGCCCGGGCCGGCCCGGCGGGGGCGGGGTGCGGTCGCGGCGTCCCCGCACACCTCGCGCCACGCCGGTGCGGCATGCGCGTTCGGGCCGATCAGGAACGGCAGTGTCCCGCGGCGGCGGAGGAGGAGTCCAAGGGGTTTTCCGGCCGGGAGGGCGCCGCCCGCGGTTTCAGGCCACGCTCCGGCCCCGGGGGCGGACCGGTCACCGGTGTCACACACGCCCCGGACAAAACAGACCAGCGGGCCCGCCATATCGGCAGGCCCGCTGGTCGACACCGTCGGGACGACAGGATTTGAACCTGCGACCCCTTGACCCCCAGTCAAGTGCGCTACCAAGCTGCGCCACGTCCCGGTGTGTCCTCCGCGGTGACCCGCGGAACGACGCGAACAGAACTTTACCGCACGTCGGCGGCTGGTCCGAAGGGGGCGCGGGGGCGGCGGCCGGCCCCGGGCGGGACAATCGGAGGATGACCGGGACTTCTGAGGGGCGGACGGACGACGGGCGCGACCGGGACCCGGAGGGTAGGGCGCGCAACGCCCGGCCCCGGGACGGGCTGGGCCGCCCGCTGCCGTACGGCGCGGACGGCGTGGAACGGCAGCCGGAAGGCGTCGTGCGCAGCCCCGCGGAGTCGGTCGGCGAGGCGCAGGCACTGCTGGACGCGGGCAAGCCGTTCCACGCGCACGAGGTCTTCGAGGACGCCTGGAAGTCGGGCCCCGACGACGAGCGCGCGCTGTGGCGGGCGCTGGCCCAGCTCGCGGTGGGCCTCACTCACGCGGCGCGTGGGAACACGACGGGCGGTGCCCGGCTGCTGCGGCGGGGCGCCGGGGGCATCGAGCAGTGGGGCGCCGACACCGGCCGGGCCCGGCCGCACGGAATGGATCTGGCGCATCTCGCCGCGTGGGCGCGGGAGTTGGCGGGCGTCGTGGAACGGGACGGGCGGCCCGTCGACGCCGGGGAGTGGGCGCCGAGGCTGACCGGGGCCGCGTCCCGGTAGACCGTCCGCGGCCGCCCGCGGACGCCTCCGCCGCTGGAGGCGGGCCCGCGGGCCGGACGCGGTGCGGGGGCCGCCGGAGGCGTGCGGCAGACTCGGGGCCGTGCGAAAGATTCATGTCATCGGAATCGGGGCGGGCGATCCCGAGCAGCTGACCCTGCAGGCGGTCAGAGCACTGAGGAGCACGGACGTGTTCTTCATCCTGGACAAGGGCGAGGTGAAGTCCGACCTCGTCCGGCTGCGCCGTGACATCCTCGACGCGCACGTGCCGCGGGGGACGTACCGGCTGGCCGAGGCGACCGATCCGGACCGCGACCGGGCGGCCGGGGGCGCCGCGTACTCCCCCGCCGTCGGGGACTGGCGCAGCGCCCGCGCCCGGATCTACGAGCGGCTGATCGCCGAGGAGCTGGGCGAGGACGAGACCGGCGCCTTCCTGGTGTGGGGCGATCCCGCGCTCTACGACAGCACGCTCGGCATCCTGGAGGAGATCCTCGACCGGGGCGCGGTGACGTTCACGTACGACGTGGTGCCCGGCATCAGCAGCGTCTCGGCGCTCGTCGCCAAGCACCGCACGGGACTCAACCGGGTCGCGCGGCCGGTGCAGATCACCACGGGGCGGCGGCTCGCGGAGGGCTTCCCCGAGGGCGTCGACGACGTCGTGGTGATGCTCGACGCGCACCAGACGTTCCGCGAGTACGCCGACGAGGACATCGACATCTACTGGGGCGCCTACATCGGCACCCCGGACGAGATCCTCGCCTCCGGTCCCCTGGCCGAGACGGCTCCGCGCATCGAGCGGCTGCGCGCGGAGGCCCGGGAGCGCAAGGGCTGGATCATGGACACGTACCTGCTGCGCAGGCGCCCTAGGGAGTAGACACCCGGGCGGATCTCCCCGCATGCACGGGCCGTACCCCGGTGTGAGGGTGGCCCTGTGACGACCACGACGGAATCCGCACCGCCCACCGCTCCGGAGCCCGCTCCCCCGGTCCTGGACAAGCGGCGCCGCAACGTCGTCTTCGTGACGATCATGCTGGGTGTGCTGCTGGCGGCGCTCGACCAGACCATCGTGGGGACGGCCCTGCCGACGATCGTGTCGGACCTGGGCGGCGCGGAGCACATGTCGTGGGTCGTCACCGCGTATCTGCTGGCCGAGACCGTCTCCACGGTCCTGGTCGGCAAGTTCGGCGATCTCTTCGGCCGCAAGGTGGTCTTCCAGGCGTCGGCGGTCGTCTTCATCACCGGCTCGTTCCTGTGCGGCCTGGCCGCCAACATGACGATGCTGATCCTGTGGCGGGGGATGCAGGGGATCGGCGCCGGCGGGCTCATGGTCACGGCGATGGCGCTGATCGCCGATGTGATCCCGCTGCGGGAGCGGGGCAAGTACCAGGGCGCGATCGGCGCGGTGTTCGGGGTGGCCACCGTCGTCGGGCCGCTGCTGGGCGGGCTGTTCACCGATCACCTGTCGTGGCGCTGGGCCTTCTACGTCAACGTGCCCATCGCGATCGCCGTGGTCGTCGCGGCCGCCCGGACGATCCCCGCCGTGAAGTCGGCGCTGCGCCCGGTGATCGACTACCTGGGCATCGCCCTCGTCGCGGCCGGCGCGAGTGCCCTGATCCTGGCGACGAGTTGGGGCGGCAACCAGTACGCGTGGGGCTCGGGCGTCATCATCGGCCTGTTCGTGGGCGGGTTGATCGCGCTCGGCCTGTTCTGCGTGGTCGAGACCCGCGCCGCCGAACCGATGCTGCCGATGCGGCTGTTCGGCAATCCCGTGTTCACGGTCTGCTCCGTCCTCAGCTTCGTCGTGGGCTTCGCGATGCTCGGCGCGCTGACCTATCTGCCGACCTATCTCCAGTACGTCGACGGCGACTCGGCGACCGTCTCCGGGGTGCGCACGCTGCCCCTGGTGATCGGATTGCTCATCGCGTCGGTGTTCAGCGGCAACGTGGTCAGCAAGACCGGGCACTACCGGGTGTTCCCGATCGTCGGCTCGCTGGTGATGGCCCTCGGGCTGTATCTGCTCTCGCTGATGGGGCCGGACACCGGCGCCTGGCTCGCGTCGCTCTACATGTTCGTCCTGGGCACCGGGATCGGCCTGAGCATGCAGGTGCTGACGATCGCCGTGCAGAACACCGTGGAGTACTCCGACCTCGGCACGGCGACCTCGGGGGTGACGTTCTTCCGCACGCTCGGCAGCTCCTTCGGCACCGCCGTGTTCGGCACCGTCTACACGAACGCGCTCACACCGAACCTGCGGGAGGGCGTGAAGGCCGCGAGCAGTTCCGCGGGCGCCGACCCGGCCGTCGTGGCGCGGGCCGCCCAGAGCCCCCAGGGTCTGCACGGGCTGCCGCCGCCGGTCGCCGAGCCGGTCGTCCAGGCGTACGCCGACACCCTCCACACCGTCTTCCTGTGGGCGGTGCCGGTCGCGCTGCTCGGGTTCGTCGTCGCCCTGTTCCTCAAGCAGGTGGAGCTGCGGGACAGCGCGCGCAGGGGTTCGACGGACATGGGCGAGGGCTTCGCGTCGCCGTCCACCGCGGATTCGCAGCTGCTCCTGGAGGCCACCGTCGGGAAGATCATCGGCGGTACGGAGCTGGACACCGCGCGCCGCGTCGTGCTGGAGTCCGACACCCGTCTCGACGTCGCGGGGGCGTGGGCCGTGATGCAGGTCGAGCTGTTCACACGGATGGTCGGCCACGCCGGGCTCGGGCTGATCGCCGCCCGGCGCCATCTGCCGCCGGAAGTCCTCGTGCCGGTCTTCGACCGGATGGTCGAGGAGGGTTATCTCACCCGGCACGGTTCGCTGTTCTCCCACACCGAGGCGGGCCGGCGCGAGGCGGCCGTCATCAGCCGGGCGTGGGGCGACTGGCTGGCGGAGCGGGTGGAGCGGGACCACGGCCGTCCCTCGGGCGCGGATCTGCGGGCCGCTGTCGACACCATCGCCAAGCGGCTTCTCGCCGAGGACCTGGCCACCGGCCTGCCGGGACCGAACCGGGCCCTGGCCGCCACCGGTGCGCCGGACGCGGCGAAGGCGCCCGTTCCCTAGGGCGGCCCCGTGGTCCCGCCGGGTCTACGGGGCGAGGCCGAGGCGGTCCAGCGCGGCGGCCACGTCGGGCACCGCGAGGACGCCCTCCGGCAGCGGCGGACGGCGTACGACGACGACCGGCACGCCGAGTTCGCGGGCGGCGGTGAGCTTGGCCGCGGTCGCCTCTCCCCCGCTGTCCTTCGTCACCAGGACGTCGATGCGGTGCTCGCGCAGCAGCGCGGTCTCGCCGGCCGCGGTGAACGGACCGCGGGCCAGCAGTACCCGCGTCCGCGGCGGCATCGGCGGCCCGGGCGCCTCGACGGACCGGACGAGGAAGTGCAGCGCGGACAGCTCCGCGAAGGCCGCGAGGCCCAGCCGGCCCGTGGTGAGGAAGACGCGGCGGCCGAGGCGGGGAAGCGCCTCGGCGGCCTCGGCCAGGGTCGCGACCGGGTGCCAGACGTCTCCGGGGCCCGGAGTCCAGCCCGGACGGCGCAGGACCACGGCTGGGACGCCGGTGGCCGCCGCGGCCCGCGCCGCGTTCGCGGTGATGCCCGCGGCGAAGGGGTGCGTGGCGTCGGCCACGGCGGCCACGTGGTGCTCGCGCAGCCAGGCCGCGAGTCCGTCCGCGCCCCCGAACCCGCCGACACGCACGTCTCCGTCGAGGGCCCCCGGCCGGGACACGCGCCCGGCGAGGGAGGTCGTCACCCGAACTCCGGGCCTCTCGGCCAGGCGGGCGGCGAGCTCGCGCGCCTCGGTCGTGCCGCCGAGGACCAGGATGTGCCGGGACATACCGACGAGCGTACGGGGGCGAGGGGTCCGCTTCCGCGCCACGTGCCGTCCGGCACGGGTCAGCGCAGCAGGAGCTGGACGCCGCCGACGATCGTCGCGGCGATCACGAGCTGCTCGAACAGCCGCTGGTTGATGCGGTGCACGGCCCACTTGCCGAGCAGGGCCCCCGGCACCACGAAGGCCGCGAGCGCCGCGTCGAGGAGCAGCGAGTGCCCGTCGATCAGGCCGAGCCCGACGCTGAAGGGCACCTTGGAGACGTTGACGATGAGGAAGAAGAACGCCGAGGTGCCGAGGAAGCCGAGCTTGCGGAAGCCCGCGGAGAGCAGGTACAGCGACATCACGGGACCGCCCGCGTTGGCGACCATCGTGGTGAAGCCGCCGAGGACCCCGTACGAACGGGCCTTGATCCGGCCGGTGCGCGTGGCCACGGAGTCCGGGTCCTGGTCCGGGCCGTCCGCGCGGCGGCGCCACAGGGTGACCGCCGCCATGAACAGCAGGATGGCGCCGATGGACGTCCGGACCACCCCGTCGTCGGCCCACACCAGGAACAGCGTGCCGAGGACGACGCCCGCGGCGACCGCGGGGAACAGCCGCCACAGCGTGGGCCAGTGGGCGTGCCGCCGGTAGGTCAGGACGGCGAGGACGTCGCCGACGATCAGGATGGGCAGGAGCACGCCGGTGGAGGCGCGGGCCGGCAGGACGGCGGCGAAGATCGCGAGGCTGACCGTGTTGGCCCCGCTCACCGCGGTCTTCGAGAAGCCGACGAGCAGGGCCGCCGCGGCGAGGGCGGCGAACTCCCAGAGGGATATGTGCCAGAGCGTCATCGTGTTCATGCGGGGACCGATGCTATGCCCACCTATCCCGCCGGACGGGGGCGGGCCGCCGGGGGACCCCGGAACCGGGGGCGGCGGGTCATGGGTCCCCTCTGCGCGAGGGCGGACGGAGGGGGCCTCACCGGGACGGTGGACGGCGCCTGGCCGGGGCGGCGGGACGGCTCCTCGCCCGGGGGCCGGTGGATCTCCCCGCGTGGGAAGCCTGCGGGTGACCCGTCGCCGGGACGGGGGACCGCTCCTCGCCCGGGGCTCGGCGGACGCTCCGCGTGGGTGGCCGGCGGACGAACCTCCGCCGGGAGGCGGCAGGCGCTCAGCGCGGCGGACGCCGGGCAGCCCCCGCGGACACCCCGCGCGGGGAGTCGCGCGGACGCTTCCTCGCCGGGGCTGCGGACGCTCCCGGCGTGCGGCGTCCCGCCCGACAATCCCCTGCCGGAACACCGCACAGCCCCTTGCCCGAGGCTCGGCGGACAACTCCTGGGAATCCGGCGGACGATCCCCCGCAGGGAGGCGATAGACGCTCACCGCGCCGGACGCCGGACGGCTCCTCGCCGGAGGTCCGGCGGACGCCCCGCGCGGGGAGTCGCGCGGACCGCTCCCTCGCCGGGGCGGCGGACGGCCCCTCGCCCGGGGGAGCGGACGCTCCCGGCGTGCGGTGTCCCGCCGGACGATCTCCCCGCCGGGAGGCGGCAGACGCTCACCGCGCCCCGCGAGGGAGTCGCACGGACGCTTCCTCGCCGGGGCGGCGGACCGGTCCTCGCCCCGGGGCCGGCATCCACCCCTGTGTACGGGACCTGGCGGCCATCGCTCGCCGAGGGGGCGCCGGACGTTCGCCGTGCCGGGTGGGTCAGCTCGCGTAGCGGGACCGTAGCTCCCGCTTCAGGATCTTCATGCTCGGGCCCAGTGGCAGTTCGTCGGTGAACTCCACCCGGCGCGGGTACTTGTGCCGGCCCAGGTGCTCCTTGGACCACTCGGTGATCCCGGCGGCGTCCGGCGTGGCCCCCGGCTGGGGGACGACGACCGCGCAGACCTCCTCGCCGTGCAGTTCGTCGGGCAGGCCGATCACCGCGACCTGGGCCACCCCGGGATGGCGCATGAGGACCTCCTCGACCTCCCGCGGGTAGACGTTGAAGCCGCCGCGGATGACGACGTCCTTCTTGCGGTCGACGATCCGCAGGAACCCGTCGTCGTCCTTGGTGCCCAGGTCGCCGGTGCGGAACCAGCCGTCGACCACGGCCTCCGCGGTGGCCTCGGGCCGGCCCAGGTACCCGGAGAAGACGTTGTGCCCGCGGATGACGACCTCGCCGAGCTCCCCCGGCGGCAGCAGTTCGACGCGGCCCTCGACCTCGGCGCGCGCGATCTCCACGTCCACACCCCACAGCGGGTGCCCGATGGTGCCGGCCCGGGTGCCGAACAGGGGCTGGTTCACGGTCGCGGTCGGCGAGGTCTCGGACAGTCCGTACCCCTCGTAGATCTTCGCGCCGAAGGCCTCCTCGAAGCGTTCCAGGACGGCGACCGGCAGCGAGGCGCCGCCGGAGATGCACACCCTGAGGTCGGGGAGCGCGTCCATGGAGCCGGCGACGGCGGCCAGCGCGACGAACATCGTGGGGACGCCGTGGAAGGTGTTGACGCCCTCCTTCACCATCAGCTCGACGGCGCGCGCCGCGTCGAAGCGGGGCAGCAGGACGAGGGTCGCGCCCGCCCGCCAGGTGGAGTTCATGGAGACCGTCTGGCCGAAGGCGTGGAACAACGGGAGCGCGCCGAGGGCGATGTCGTCGGGCCGGATGTCGTTGGCGTCGAAGGCGTTGACGGTCGCGTTCATCACCAGGTTGAAGTGGCTGAGCACGGCGCCCTTGGGGACGCCGGTGGTGCCGCTGGTGTAGAAGACGACGGCGGGGTCGTCGGCCTGGCGGGTGACGTACGACGGCAGCGGCTCGGCCCGTGCGGCGAGGTCCTCGAACTCGCCGCCGAGGGTCACGGCGGGCACGCCTGTCGCGCGGGCCGCCGCCGTCCCGGTCTCGGCCTGAGCCGGGTGGCACAGCAGCAGGGTCGCGCCGCTGTCCTTCAGGACGTGCTCGACCTCGTCGGCGGACAGCAGCAGGTGGACGGGGACGACCACGCCGCCCGCCGCCGCGATCGCGTAGTAGGCCTGCGGGAACTCGGCGGTGTTGGGCGCCATGAGCGCCACCCGGTCCCCCGGCCGTACGCCGAGCCCGGCGAGGGCGCCGGCCTGGGCCAGTGCGCGCCGCCACACCTCGGCGAAGGTGAGACGCAGGTCGCCTTCGACGAGCGCCGTCCGGTCGGGGCGGCGGCGGGCGTTCTCGGCGAGGATCGCGGCGAGGGACAGGGTTGCCATGGAGGAGTGCTCCGTTTCCGTGCTGGTGCGGCTCTGGACCAGGTCGTTCGGTGCGCGGTGCGGTCGCTCAGGCGCGCTCGACGAGCACCGCGCTGCCCTGCCCGACACCGACGCACATCGTGGCGAGGCCGCGGCCCGCGCCGGAGCGCCGCATGCGGTGCAGCAGGGTCGTGAGGATGCGGGCGCCCGAGCAGCCCAGGGGGTGGCCGAGGGCGATCGCGCCGCCCGTCGGGTTGACGAGCTCCGGGTCGATGCCGAGCCGGTCCACGCAGGCCAGGGCCTGGGCGGCGAACGCCTCGTTGAACTCGGCCTCCTCGATGTCGCCGACCGTCCAGCCGACGCGTCCGAGCGCCTTCTCGGTCGCGGGCACCGGCCCGATGCCCATGACGTCGGGGTGGACGCCGGCGGAGGCGCCGGCGACGTACCGGCCGAGGGACTCCAGGCCCAGCTCGTGCAGCGCGTCCTCGCTGACGAGGAGGAGTCCCGCGGCGCCGTCGTTCATCGGCGAGGCGTTGCCCGCGGTGACCGTGCCGCCGGGGCGGAACACGGGCTTGAGCCGGGACAGCTTCTCGTACGAGGTGTCCTCGCGGACGCACTCGTCGGTGTCCACCACGACTCCGTCGGGCCGGGTGACGGGCAGCAGCTCGGCGTCGAAGTACCCGTTCTTGCGGGCGTCGGCGGCGCGCTGGTGGCTGCGCAGCGCGAACTCGTCCTGGCGCTCGCGCGGGACGCCGTACCGCTCGGCGACCTCCTCTGCGGTCTCGCCCATGGAGAGCACGCCGTGCAGGTCCTTCATCGCCGGGTTGACCAGGCGCCAGCCGAGCCGGGTGTCGACGGTCTCGATGCGGTGCGGCAGCGCCTCGTCGGGGCGGGGCAGCACGAAGGGGGCCCGGCTCATGGACTCGGAACCGCCGGCGAGCACGACGTCCGCCTCGCCCGCGGCGATCGTGCGGGCCGCCGTGGTGACGGCCTCCAGGCCGGAGGCGCACAGCCGGTTGACGGTAGCGCCGGGCACGGTCTCGGGCAGCCCGGCCAGCAGGGCGGCCATGCGGGCGACGTTGCGGTTGTCCTCGCCCGCCTGGTTGGCGGCGCCCCAGTAGACGTCGTCGATCCGGGCCGGGTCGAGGGCGGACGCGTCGGCGAGGAGGGCGCGCAGGACGGCCGCGGCGAGATCGTCGGGGCGGACGGCAGAGAGGGCTCCGCGCAGCTTGCCGATGGGGGTGCGGCGGGCAGCCGCGAAGTGGACGGGACGCACGACAGGACTCCTGACGGACACCGGACTATGACGAGGACCACATTAATTAGCACTGCTAGTTTTGGACTATAGACCGCGGCCCCGGCACCTGGGAAGACCTCCCGGGAACCGGCCCCGACGGTACAGGCCGGATTCGATCAGGTCCGGTTTCCGCCCATCCGTCCTGGGCACCCGCGCGGGAAAGCGGAACGGATGTCCCCGGCCGGGGACCGGCAGCGCGGCGACCGGAACCGCGCGCACGGGAACACCGGCCCGCCCGGAAGGAGCGCACGATGACCGACGCCCTCGAACTCGACGCCCTGTGGGAGGAGTTCCACCGCGTGGTGAACATGACCTCGCAGGAACTCGCCACGTGGCTGCGGGTCCGCGACGCCGACGAGAACGCCGAACCGCTTCCGGAGCACGCGGGCACACCGACCGGTCAGCACGTGCTCGCCATCCTGCAGAAGCGGCGCACGGATCTCACGGACGACGACGTCCGCGTCATGTACGAGGTCGTGGACACCGTAACCGCCGAGACCGAGGCGGAGAAGGAGCCCCTGGCCGACGACGAGCGACGGCGCCACCGGCTGATGACCCTGGGGCACGACGCGCTCAGGTCGCCGCAGTGAGGTGAGCCGTGGACGACAGGCAGCGCCGCGTGACCGAGGCACTCGTCGCCTCCTGCGGCCGCACGTACGCCGAGGAGGCGGGCATCACGCTGCGCGACACCCCGCGGCCGCTGTACCGCACCCTCGTCCTGGCCTCGCTGCTGAGCGCGCGCATCCGCGCCTCCGTCGCCGTCGCGACCGCCCGCGCCCTGTACGACGCGGGACTGCGCGACCCCCGCGGCATGGCGGAGTCGCCCCGGCGGCGACGGATCGACGCGCTCGGCGCCGGCGGCTACCGGCGCTACGACGAACGCACCGCGACACAACTCGCGGACGGCGCACGTCTGCTGATGGAGCGTTGGGGCGGTGACCTGCGGCGCATGCGGGACGAGGCCGACGGCGACCTGGCGAGACTGCGCACGCTCCTGCGGGAGTTGCCCGGGATCGGGCCCGCGGGCGCGGACATCTTCCTGCGCGAGGTCCAGCGCGTCTGGCCCGGGACGGCGCCCTACGTCGACGCGAAGGCACTGTCCGGCGCCCGGCGGCTCGGCCTTCCGGAGGACGCCGACCGCCTCACCGAGCTCGCCGGGGACACCGAACCCGCCGTCCTGGCCGCCGCGTTGGTCCGCGCGGCACTGGACCGACGGGTGGCCGAGGACGTGCTGGAGGCCGCGGAGTGACGTAAGGGCGAGAGCGTCGTGGACGCCCTCGTCGAAGGCGACGGAGGCCGGGAGAACTATGTGGCGCGGGCGCGGCCGGGCAGCCGCGTCACCGCCGCGAACACCGCGAGGGCGGCCAGGGACGCCGCGGCGAAGACGGGGTAGGCGGCCCACGGCGAGTCCTCAGAGCCGAGACCGGCCTCCCGCGCGAGAGGGAGGACGGACGTGCCTGCCGCCACTCCGGCGGCGAGGGCCCACCAGCCGTGCCGCACCTTCTCGTCGATGGCGTCGGCCATCCCGAGCATCGCGATGACGACCATGAAGTCCACCGCGTCGCGCCAGCCGGCGGCCGCCACGCAGGCTCCGTACACCAGGTCGAACAGCCAGACCCGGGCCAGCGGGACGAGGGGCGCGGCGCTGCACGGGGTCACGTCATGACGTCCTCGGCTCATGTTGGGTGGACGCCCGACCGGGGCACAGGGTTGTACGGTGCCGGGCGATCCGCGCGCGCCGACCGGCGGGCGTCAGCCCTGTTGTGCCGTGATGTGGCCGATGACCTCGTGGAACTCCGTGGTGGGCGAGAAGTCGACGTACTCGCAGTCCTCCAGGGCCTCCGGAGCGTGGCCGGGCGCCCAGTAGAACGCCTGTCCGGCCTCGTAGGTCTCCTCGCCGTCCGCGGTGCGCATTCTCAGGCGTCCCTTGAGCAGGACCCCCCAGTGCGGGCACTGGCACAGATCGCCGGGCAGGCCCTTGAGGGCGGGCGCCATGTCCGTGCCCTTCGGGAACCGCGCGTACGCCACCGACATGTCGCCACCGATCTCCCGCGTGCGCAGTTCCACTCCCCCGCCCTCGATCGCGACGGGCGTCTCGCTGCGTGTCGTGGCCGTCATGGCTCCTCCTCCGCCGGCCGGGTCGTCGGCCGGACCTGGGAAAACTCCGCCTCTCCTCCAGCCTGCGCCCGGGGCGTGCGGGGCGCGACACAGGAACGCCGGACCTCCGGGTCGTACCGCGTGACCCGGGTACTCGGCGCGCATGACCACCGACACTCCCCCCTCGCCCGCCGTCCGCACCCGCGGCCGGAACACCCGCACCGAGCTGCTCGGCATCTACCTCAACGACCACCTGAGCGCCGCCACCGCGGGCGCCGAACGCGCCCGGTACATGGCCGGGTCCCTGCACGGCTCGGTGCTCGGCGCCGCCGTGGAGCCGGTCGCCGCGGAGATCGCCGAGGACCGGGCGGCCCTGCTCGACGTCATGCGGCGGCTCGACGTGCCCGTCCGGCGGTACAAGGTCCTGGCGGGCCGGCTCGGCGAACGGCTGGGCCGCCTCAAGGCCAACGGCCACCTCGTACGGCGTTCCCCGCTCAGTTCCGTGCTGGAACTGGAGGCGCTGCGGCTCGGGGTGGAGGCCAAGGCTTCGGCGTGGCGGCTGCTGCGTCTGCTCGCCGAGAGCGACGAGCGCCTGGAGGCGCGGCGGTTCGACGAACTCCTGGAGCGCGCGACCCGCCAGCTGAGCACGCTGGAGGCGCTGCGCGTCCAGCAGAGCAGGACGACGTTCCGGTCCGCCTGACCGGGCCCCGTTTTCCGGCCGCCTGACCGGGGCGCGGTTCTCCGGTCCGTCTGACGGGGTCGCGGTGTTCCGGTCCGTCTGACGGGGTCGAGGTTTTCCCGTCCGCCTGACCGGGCCGCGGTTTTCCCGTCCGCCTGACCGGGCCGCGGTTTTCCCGTCCGCCTGACCGGGTCGCGGTTTTCCCGTCCGCCTGACGGGGGCGAGGCCACGGGACCGGCTGTCGCCGACGCGCGGGTCAGCGCCGCGTCGACGCCCTCGCCGGGCGGGGGACGGAGGCCGGCGTCCGCGGGCTCACGACGCCCGGTAACGCCGGCCGCACCGCCCGTGGGCGGACCCACCGGCCCGACCCCCGGCCACCGGCCACCGGCCACCGGCTCCCGGCTCCCGGCTCCCGGCTCCCGGCTCCCGGCAGGACGGTCCCGCCCCTCTGCGGGGCGGGACCGTCCGCGCGTCACCGGGCCGGTGTCGCGCGAGGCGCCGGAAGCGGGGCCGGGGCGTATCCGGCGGGCCGGGTGGTGAAGACTCCCCGGCCCTGGGTACGGCTCCGCAGCCGCGTCGCGTAGCCGAACAGCTCGGCCAGCGGCACCGTGGCCGCGATCACCGCGGCTCCCCCACGTGTGGTGGAGCCGCCCACCCGGCCCCGGCGCGTGGCCAGGTCACCCAGCACCCCGCCCACGGCGTCGCCCGGGACGGTGACCGTGACGTCGGCCACCGGCTCCAGCAGCCCCATCGTGCTCGCCCGCAGAGCCTCCCGGAGCGCGAACCGGCCCGCGGCACGGAACGCCGTCTCCGAGGAGTCCTTCACGTGCGTCGCCCCGTCGGTCAGCACCACCCGCAGCCCCGTCACCGGGTGACCCGCGAGCGGCCCCTCCGCCAGCGCGTCACGGCAGCCCGCCTCCACCGCGCGCACGTACTCCTGCGGCACCCGTCCGCCGACGACGGCCGACCGGAACGCGAAGCCCGTCGCGCCGGCGTCGTCGCCGTCGAGCGGTTCCACGTCGAGGACGACATGGGCGAACTGGCCCGCGCCGCCGTCCTGTTTGACGTGCCGGTACACCAGCCCGCTCACCCCGCGTACGACGGTCTCCCGGTACGCCACCCTCGGCCGACCGACACGGACGTCCAGACCGTGGGCGCGGCGGACCTTCTCCACCGCCACCTCCAGGTGCAGCTCGCCCAGGCCGGACAGCGTCGTCTGGCCGGTCTCGGGGTCGGTCCGGACGACCAGCGAGGGGTCCTCCTCCACCAGGCGGGCCAGAGCCGACGCCAGACGGTCCGTGTCCGTGCCGGTGCGCGCCTCGACGGCCGCGGAGACCACCGGGTCGGCCACGGTCGGCGGTTCGAGCACCAGGGGCGCCTCGGCCGCGCACAGGGTCGATCCGGCGCGGGTCGTCTTCAGGCCGATCACGGCGACGATGTCACCCGCCACCGCGCGGTCCAACCGCGCGTGCCGGTCGGCCTGCACACGCAGGACCCTGCCGACGCGTTCACTCTGCCGCGTGCTCGCGTTCCACACCGTCTCTCCCTTCCGGATCGTTCCCGAGTACAGGCGCAGGAACGTCAGGCGGCCCATGTCGGTCGCGTTGACCTTGAACGCCAGCGCCGCGAGCGGTGCCGCCGGATCGGCGGCCCGTTCCTGCTCCGTGCCGTCCCAGGTGCCCCGCGCCGCGGGCACGTCCAGCGGCGAGGGCAGGTAGGCCACCACGGCGTCCAGCAGCGGCTCGATCCCGCGGTTGCGGTAGGCCGAGCCGCACAGCACGACCACGCCGTCACCGCTGCGGGTCAGGTCGCGCAGCGCGGACGCCAGCGTGGCGGCGGACAGGGCCGACGTCGCGCAGAACTCCTCCAGCGCGAGCGGATGCAGTTCCGCCACCGCCTCCTCCAGCAGCCTGCGCCGCCGCCGCGCCTCGTCGAGCAGGTCCTCCGGCACGGGCCCCTCCGCGGCCGTGTCCTCGCCGTCGGCCCAGACCAGGGACCGCATGCGCAGCAGGTCCACGACACCGGTGAAGGCGCCCTCCGCGCCGATCGGCAACTGGACGGCCAGCGGGGCGGGATGGAGCAGTTCGCGGATCGACTCGACCGCCGCGTCGAGGTCGGCGCCCACGCGGTCCAGCTTGTTGACGAAGGCGATGCGGGGAACGCCGTACCGGTCGGCCTGCCGCCACACCGCCTCGCTCTGCGGCTCGACGCCCGCGACGGCGTCGAACACGGCGACCGCGCCGTCGAGCACCCGCAGCGAACGCGCCACCTCGTCGGCGAAGTCGACGTGGCCCGGGGTGTCGATCAGGTTGATGCGGTGTCCGTCCCAGTCGCAGCTCACGGCCGCGGCGAAGATGGTGATGCCCCGGTCGCGTTCCTGGGAGTCGAAGTCCGTGACGGTCGTGCCGTCGTGGACCTCGCCGCGCCTGTGCGTGGCGCCGGTGAGGTAGAGGACCCGCTCGGTGACGGTGGTCTTCCCGGCGTCGACGTGGGCGAGGATGCCCAGATTGCGGACGGCGGTCAGCGGGTCGGTGAGGTGACGGTGCAGGTCGGTACGCACGGCGCGTGCCTTTCGGAGCGTTGCCGGAAGAAGGGCGGCGCGATTCCCGGACGAAGTCGCCCACGGGCGGCCCGCGTCGGGCCCCGGGACAGCGTGCGGGGGCCCGACGTGCGGGTGCGACAGGGGTGTTGACGTTCCGTCAGATCAGCGGACGTCAGGGGTTCGTCACGGGCGTCCGGTGCCGGCCGCGCAGCGGGCACCGGCCGGACGAGGACACGAGGATCACGTCGTAGCGCGACCGGGGAACGGCGGCAGTCGTGTGGCAACGCACGGCCGGGCTCCCCTCGTTCGTCACGGAGTGCGCGGCGACGGTCGGACGCGCACGGTGTGGGGCGAGTGTAGGGAGCCGGACGGTCGCGGGGCACGTGGTTTTCCGCCGACGCGGACCCCGGGTGCGGCGCGGCGCCCCCCGGCCCACCATGGACAGGGAGAGACAGGGGGTGCAGCTCGGGCCGCGCGTACAGGAGGCGTCCATGCCGCTCATCGACCACACCACCGACGTCCTGGTCGTCGGAGCGGGTCCGGTCGGGCTCACGGCGGCCGGGGAACTGCGGCGGCGCGGGGTCCGGGCCCGTGTCGTGGACCGGCTCCCGGCCCGGCTCCCGTACGCCAAGGCCGTGGGCGTCCAGCCGCGCACGCTGGAGGTCTGGGACCGGATGGGCCTCGTACGGGACGCCCTGGAGGCGGCCGTCCCCATGCGCGGACAGCTGGTGTACGTCGACGGCGCCGAGCAGGGCGCGTACGACCTCGTACTGCCTCCCGAGGTGCCGTACGGCTTCGCCGCGCTCCCGCAGTACGAGACCGAGCGGGTCCTCGAAGGGTTCCTGGCCCGCTTCGGCACACCGGTCGAGCGCGGCACGGAGCTCGTGGGGTTCCGCCAGGACGAGGACGGGGTGACCGCCCGGCTCGTCACCACCTCCGGTCCGGGCGGCGCCGAGGCTCCGGTACGGCGCGAGGAGGAGGTCAGGTGCCGGTACCTGGTCGGCTGCGACGGCGCGCACAGCGTCGTGCGCAAGGGGCTCGGTCTCGGCTTCGAGGGGGGCGCCTTCCCGGACGAGTACATGCTGGCCGACGTCGAGGTCGACTGGGACCTGCCCGCGGGCTACGGCGTGCGCTCCATGCACCGCGGACCGGACGGTGACGTCGACGACATCCTGGTGTGCATCCCGCTGCCGGGGCGCGGCCGGTACCGCGTGTCGACCATGGTGCCGCCCGCGCTCTCCACGGCCGGACGGGCCCGGGACGCGGAGACGCGCGGGGACACGGTGGCGCACGGGCTCGACGGCGGTCCGGCGCCGGGGCTCGCCGACATCCAGAAGGTGCTCGACCGCCTGTCGCCGCGACCGGTGACGGCGTCGGCCCTCCGCTGGTCCTCGGTGTTCCGCATCAGCCACCGGATCGTGGACCGGTACGGCGAGGGCCGGGTCTTCGTCGCCGGCGACGCCGCGCACATCCATCCGCCGACCGGCGCGCAGGGCATGAACACCGGCATCCAGGACGCGTTCAACCTGGCCTGGAAGCTCGCCCTCACGGTCGAGGGGGCGGCGCATCCGGCCCTGCTCGCCAGTTACGACGCCGAGCGGCGCCCGGTGGGCGAGGAGGTCGTCGGGCGTACCGTGCGGCACGCCGCCGAGGGCGTCCAGGCCGACCCGGAGGACCCGGCGACGCTGATGCTGCGCGAGGCGCAGCTCCTCGTCGGTTACCGGGGCAGCCCGATCGTGGGCTCGCCGGACCCGGCGGCGGACGGCGCGGGACCGAGGCCCGGTGACCGGGTCCCGGACTGCCGCGGCCTCACCGGCCCGATCGCGCGCAACGCGCTGCGGCTGTACGACGTGCTCCGGGAGCGTGACCACGTACTGCTGCTGTACGGGACGGGCGCCCCGGACGAGGGCTTCGACGAACTGGCCCGCGCGGCGGCCGAGTCGGCGCCGGGACGCGTGGAGACGATCGCCGTCGTCCCGTCTGGGGACGCGGCGGCCGAGGCGGGGCGGCTTCCCGTGTACCGCGACTCCGAGGGGGAGTTCGCGCGCGGCTTCGCGGTCCGGACCCCGACGGGCTTCCTCGTTCGGCCCGACGGCTACCTGGCGGCGCGGCTGCACCCGCCGACACCGCGGGCGCTGACAGCGTGCCTCGCACGGGTCTTCCGCGCGTAGGGGCCGCCGCGGTACCCGGGCCGCGCCGCCCGCCCGTCACATCGGCGCGCCTACGGCCGGCGCCAGATGTACCAGCCCACGACCAGCGCGATCAGGATCGCGACGAGGACGAACGCCCAGACGGTCGGAGCGCCTTGGTAGGTGCCGTGGTACGGGTAGGCCGACATGCCCGTACGGGTACCCGCTCGCGCGCCGGACGTGCCCACCGGCCGCGGCGACCCGGCCACCCTTCGGACCGGGTCCGCGCCGCTCGCGGGGACGCCTGCCCGAAAGAATGAATCGCCTCCCGAAAGCCGCGTGTCCCGGTGCCGGAGCAAGCACTGTGCGGAGCGGATCTGCCGGCGGCGCACTGCCCGTCGGTGCGGCGTCGCGTCCGTGCCGACGGGCCGGGTGACGTGGCGAGTGCGGTACGAGGCGAGGGGTGCGCGTGGGCGGAGACCGGCCGGAGGAGCGGCGACGGGTGTCGTTACAGGACCGGGCGCGCTACCGGTTCGACCGTACGCTGGCCCGCAGCACCGGTTCCCTGATGGGCTGGCTGGTCGTCAGCTGCCTGGCCGTCGTCGTCCCGGTGAGCGCGCTGCTGGTGTGGACGGATCCGGGCGCGCCGCGTTCGCTCTCGGGCCGGCTGACGGCGGTGTGGCGGTCCAGTGCGGAGACCCTGCGGCTGGGCGCGGTGGACGGTACGCCGCCGCGCATGCTGCTCGCGGCCCTGCTCGGGCTGGTCGCCCTGCTCTGCGTGTCGACCCTCGTCGGGGTCATCACGACCGGTCTGGCCGAGCGGCTCGCGGAGCTGAGCCGGGGCCGCTCGACGGTCCTGGAGGAGGGCCACGCCGTCGTGCTCGGCTGGTCGGACCAGGTGTTCACGGTCGTGGCGGAGCTGGTCGCCGCGCAGGTCCCGCGCCGGCCCCGGGCGGTGGTCCTGCTCGCCGACCGGGACAAGACCGAGATGGAGCGGGCGCTGGCCGCTCACGTCGGCCCGCCCGGCCGGACGCGGCTGATCTGCCGCAGCGGCCCCGCGAGCGATCCGGCCGTACTCGCGCTGGTCAGCCCCCGGACGGCGCGCACCGTGCTGGTGCTGCCGTCCGGCGAGCCGACGGCCGACGCCGAGGTGCTGCGGACGCTGTTGGCGCTGCGGGCCGTGCTCGGGGAGGGCGCGGAGGGGCCGCCGGTCCTCGCGGCGGTGCGGGACGACCGGTACCGGGCGGCGGCCCGGCTGGCCGCCGGGCCGCGGGGCACGGTCCTGGACACCGACACGGTCACCGCCCGGCTGATCGCGCAGTGCGTGGGCCGTCCCGGCCTCTCCCTCGTCCTGCGCGACCTGCTCGACTTCGCCGGTGACGAGTTCCACCTCGCCGACGCCGACGCGTTCCACGGACGCCCCTTCGGCGCCGCCCTGCTGGGCCATGCCGATGCCTGCGTGGTGGGGCTGCTCACCCCGCGGGGCCGCCCGCTCCTCAATCCGCCCGCGGACACGGTGGTCGCGCCCGGGAGCCGGCTGATCGTCCTCACCCGCGACGCGGAGGCGGCACGCCCGGAGGACTGCCGTCACCTGGTCGAGAGACCGGTGATCGCGACCGTACCGCCGCCGCCGGAGGACGCCGCGCACCTGCTGCTGCTCGGCTGGAACCGGCGGGCGCCCCTCGTCGTGGACCAGCTGCGGCGCACGGCACGGCCGGGTTCCGTGCTCGACGTGGTGACGGACCGGGCGGTGCCCGCGCCGGCCCGGGAGCCGGAGCCGGAGCCGTCGGGCGCCTCCCGGCTGTCCGTACGGTTCCAGTCCGCCGCCCTGTCGCGGCCCGAGACCCTGCTCGGACTCGACCTCACCCCGTACGACGGGACGGTCGTCCTCGGACCCGACCCGGGCGACGGACCGGACCGCCCGGACGACCGGACGCTGGTGACGCTGCTGGCCCTGCGGCTCCTGGAGGAACGCACCGGACGGCCGCTGCGGGTGGTCACCGAGCTGACCGACGACCGCAACCGGCCGCTGGCGCCCCTCGATCCCGGCTCCGACGTCATCGTCAGCGGTGAGCTGACCGGCCTGCTCATGGCGCAGATCGCGCAGAACCGGCATCTGGCGGCCGTGTTCGACGAGTTGTTCTCCGCCGACGGCAGCACGATCTGTCTGCGGCCGGCGGGGCACTACGTCCGCCCGGGGAGCGTGACCACGTTCGCGACCGTCGTCGCCGCCGCGCGCGACCGGGGCGAGTGCGCGATCGGCTACCGCCGCCACGACCGTCGGGCGACACCCCCCGACCATGGGGTCCGCCTCAACCCGCCCAAGGCGGAGCGACGCGAGTGGACCCCGGACGACCAGGTCATCCTGGTCGCCACGGACCCACCGACCCCGCCGCCCCCGGACGCCCAGCTCCCGACCCCGACCCCGGAGGACGCCCACGGCTCACCGCCGCGAACGCGGCAGTGACCGGCCTCGGGGGCCGGACCGACCCGCCCGGCGGCGTCTGCGCGCGCGTGCCTGCGGTCAGTCCCAGTCGGCGTCCACGTAACCGAGGCGCCGGTTCATCTCGATGGCGGCCGTGTTCTCCGGGTGGTGGACGGTCCGGACCCGGTCCACCCCGCACAGACCGGCGAAGCGCATGCCGTACGTCTTCATGGCGATCGAGAGTCCCCGGCCTCGGTAGGGCCGCGTGACACCGGTCATCTCGTTGAAGACGCAGCCGGCGCCACGGCGGTCCGAGGTAGCGGCGAGCCCGCACCAGGTGTCGCCGTCGAGCGAGATCACGACGCCCCTGGGGTCGTAGGAGGGAACCTCGATCCGGTGCCGCAGGTACGCGTCGAAGGTGTGGAACTCGCCGCGGCCCGGGATGTCGGCGGAGCACTCCTTGTTGAGCTCGTAGAGCGCGCGCCGGTGGGCCGGGGTGTCGCCCAGCTCGGCCAGCGTCGTCAGCCGGAGTCCGGCGCTTCGGCAGCGCTCCACGTACGGCGCGAAGCGTGCCGCGTCGAAAGCACGCGTGTCGAGTTCCAGCTTGACCCAGTCGACTGGCACCGCGGGTCCCCTTCGGTAGAGAAAAGAGTCCGGACGTGAGGTCCATTGAAGGTGCTCGCCGACTCGGCAGGCCGGGTGGGGGCAACTCGCCGGTTTGCGCGGTCCCTTGGAGGCGAGGGACGCGGAGGCCGGCGCGGGTACGCCGGCCGATCGTCCGGGCGAGCGCGGGCCGACGTGTCTCCGGTCGTCGCGGCCTTCGGCGTCCCCGTCGAGCGGGGCGACCCATCGGGCCTCGGCGTGCGCGTCCGCGTCGGGGACAGAAGTGGCTTGTCAGGTTAGGGTCGGCCGCATGCGCCTGGCCCTTTTCGACCTGGACGGAACCCTGGTCGACCGTCGTTCCGCGTTCGCCGATGCCGTCGCGGACCTCACCCGCACGCACGGCTACGGGCCCGACGTCGAGCACTGGATGCTCACGCACCTCGCCGACCGGGCCTGCCCGGAGGACTTCGCCCGGCTCCGGGAGGTCTTCAACCTGGACGAGTCCGCCGCCGGACTGTGGCGCGCGTACATCGACCGGATGACGGCCGCCGTCACCTGCCGTCCCGCCGTGCTGGACAGCCTGGCCCGTCTCCGGGACGCCTCCTGGACAGTCGGGGTCGTGACGAACGGGCCGTCCGACATCCAGCGCGCCAAGATCCACGCCACCGGTCTCGCCGACCTGGTCGACGGGATCGCGGCCAGCGGCGACATCGACGTCCGCAAACCGGACCCCCGTCTCTTCGAGCTCGCGGCGGCCCGCTGCGGCACCCAGCTCTCCCGGGACGACTGGATGATCGGCGACGACCCGGAGAACGACATCGCGGGCGGATACAAGGCGGGCCTCCAGCCCATCTGGGTCCGCGGCATGACCTGGCCCGACGATCTCGCCGTCCCCCACCACAGCGTGGACGACGTCACCCAGGCGATCGACTACCTGCTCACGCACTCCGCCGGCTGACGGGACGCGACGGGCCGGAGCGAGAGGGGCGACCGGTCGGGTCGTACGCCCCCACGGGCGCCACCCCCCGGGACCTGGCCCTACGCCCCGTCGGAGGAACGCCGGCGGTGTTCGGGCTCGCGCATCTCGCGCGTACGGCGGCCGATGTCGCCGACCCGGTCGGCGAGGTCGGGATGCGCCCCGCGCAGATGCGGTCCCGTCGCCGTGAGGGGGCCCAGCAGACGGGCCGGATCACTGTGCCCCAGGGCCGCGTGGAGGTCGGACAGCGCGCCCTTCGCCGCCGCGGGCAGGTCGGGCAGCGCGGTGATGGTCCCGGCGAGCTGGCGCAGGGCGGCCGCGTGGTCGTGGGCCCAGGACGCCACGGAGCGGTCCGCCGCGCGCCGGTCACGGGTGGCCCGTACGCGCTGCTCCTTCGTCGTACCGGCCTCCCCGGGACGCACCCGCAGGTAGCGCCGCTCGGCCGCCTGGCGGCTGGAGACACCGAGCGGGTGGGCGAGGTCCGCCCAGCTGGCACCGGCCTCCCGGGCCGTCTCGATGAGACCCGGTTCCCAGCCGGCGAGCTGCTCGCGCACCTCGCGCAGGAGCAGCAGCGCCGCCATGGCCTGCTCGGGGTCGTCGGTCGAGGAGGCGTCGGCGTCCCGGGCCGTCCGCATGGCCTGCGCGATGGCCTCCAGCGCGGCGGCCGCCGCCAGGAAGGAGGCCGGGGCCGGCGTTCCGTCGTCGTTCATCGCCTCTCCTTCGTCTCGGTCAGGCCCTCGTCAGGCGCCGTCATCGACTGGATGACATCTCACTTGTCGTCGGATGGATGACATGCTACAACGGAGTCAGGTGAAGCGCATTGGCAGCAACTGCCTGAACCTCTGGAGGTGTTTCCCGTGTTGATGCGCACCGACCCGTTCCGTGAACTCGACCGGCTGGCCCAGCATCTGATGGGTCCGGGAACGTGGTCCCGCCCCTCCGCGATGCCGATGGACGCCTATCGCGACGGCGACGAGTACGTGATCGCCTTCGACCTGCCGGGCATCGACCCCGACGCGCTGGACATCGACGTCGAGCGGAACATGCTGACCGTGCGGGCCGAGCGCCGCCCCATCGCGCGGTCCGAGAACGCGCAGACGGAGCTGTCCGAGCGCCCGCTGGGCGTCTTCTCCCGCCAACTGGTCCTGGCCGACACCCTGGACACCGAGCACATCACGGCCGACTACGAGGCCGGCGTCCTCACCCTGCGCATCCCGATCACCGAGCGGGCCAAGCCCCGGAAGATCAGCGTCCGCAGCGCCGGGCAGCGCAAGGAGATCGACGGTTGAACCGCCGGCCGGACGCCCGCCACCCCGGGGCGGTGCCCCAGCGCCCCGCCCCGGCCCCGGCCGCACGGGTCACCTACACGTGCGGACAACCGGCCCACGTCGGCCATCTCTCCACGTCAGGCATCGGCTCACGTCAGACATCGGCTCACGCAAGGAAAGACGTCGCACCTCACATGACCCTCCTCTCTCCCGCACCCGCCGCCCCGGCCGCGCCCGCGGCAGGCGTCACCTTCGAGCAGATGCTGGAAAAGGTGCGCTACGAGGGCGCCTACCCCACCCGCCGCCGGGCCGAGGACGTCGTCCGCCGCGTCCTCGAGGCCCTCGGCCGGCAGCTGACGGGTGACGAGCGCGTCGAACTCGCCGCCCGGCTGCCCCGCGAGGCCGCAGCCTTCCTCGCCTCGCAGATCCCCTCCGGCAAGCCGCTCACCGGCTGGGGCTTCGTGAAGGACCTCGCCGAACGGACCGGCGGCTCCCCGGCGACGACCCGCTGGGACACCGGCTCGGTCCTCGGTGTCGTCGCCCGCCTCGCCGGCGACGACCTGACCTCCCGGATCATCCGGCAACTCCCGGACGGGTACGCCCTGTTGTTCGGGCGGGCCCAGCTCGTCCAGGCGGCCTGACGGACCTCCCGGCACGGACGCCCGCCATCCGCCGGGCGCGCATCCCGCCCATGACAGCCGTACGCGGCGCCCCTCCCCCGACCGGGAAGGACGCCGCGTACGGTTGTCGCCGTCTGCCGCCGCCGTGCCGGCCGGCACGGCGACGGAGTCGGCCGGCCTCGGCTCAGCTCACAGTGACCGGGTACGTGGGGTACTCCACGCCGGACACGTGCTGGACGACGCGGATGACCTGGCAGGAGTAGCCGAACTCGTTGTCGTACCAGAGGTAGAGGATCGCGTCGTCGCCCTCGACCTTCGTGGCACCGGCGTCCACGATCGAGGCGTGCCGCGAGCCGATGAAGTCGCTGGAGACCGCGTCGGGAGCGCTGATGAAGTCGATCTGGCGCTTGAGCGGCGAGGTCAGCGACACGTTGCGCAGGTAGTCGAGGACCTCCTCGCGCGTGGTCTCGCGGGCGAGGCGCAGGTTCAGGATCGCGATCGAGACGTCCGGCACCGGCACCCGGATCGAGCTGCCGGTGATCCTCGCCTTGAGGTCGGGCAGCGCCTTCGCGACGGCGGAGGCGGCCCCGGTCTCGGTGAGGACCATGTTGAGCGGCGCGGAGCGACCCCGGCGGTCCGAGTTGTGGTAATTGTCCAGCAGGTTCTGGTCGTTGGTGAACGAGTGGACGGTCTCCACGTGGCCGCGCAGGACGCCGTACTCGTCCGCCATCGCCTTCAGCGGCGGGACGATCGCGTTGGTGGTGCAGGACGCGCAGGACAGGATCTGCTCGTCGGGCTTGATCGTGTCGTGGTTGACGCCGTGCACGATGTTGGGGACGTCACCCTTGCCCGGCGCCGTCAGGACGACCTTGTCGATACCGGGCCGCAGGTGCTTGGACAGGCCCTCGCGGTCCCGCCACTTGCCGGTGTTGTCGATGAGGATGGCGTCCTTGATGCCGTACGCCGTGTAGTCGACCTCGGACGGGTCGCTCGCGTAGATGACCTTGATCTCGTTGCCGTTGGCGATGATCGTGCTGTTCGCCTCGTCGACGGTGATCGTGCCCTGGAACTGGCCGTGGATGGAGTCGCGGCGCAGCAGCGAGGCGCGCTTGACGATGTCCTGAGCGCCGCCCTGGCGGACGACGACGGCGCGCAGCCGCAGGCCGTTGCCCGAGCCGGCCTTCTCGATGAGCAGTCGGGCCACGAGGCGGCCGATGCGGCCGAACCCGTAGAGGACGACGTCGCGTCCCTCGCGGCGCTCGATCTTGTTCTCGCCCGTGGCGCCGGCGACGGCCTCGGCGGTGAAGTCCGCGACCGAGAGCCCGCGGTCGTCGGACTTGTAGGTCGCGGCGAGCATCCCGATGTCGATCTGGGACGGGCCGAGGTCCAGCGTGGTGAGGGTCTGCAGGAACGGCAGCGTCTCGGTGACCGAGAGCTCCTCACCCGCCATCTGCCGGGCGAATCGGTGGGTCTTGAGGATGCTGACCACCGACTTGTTCACCAAGGAGCGGCTGTGCAGCAGGACGGTCACGTCCCGCTCCCGGTGCAGCTTCCCGATGATCGGGATCATCGACTCCGCGATCTCCTCGCGGTTCTTCCAGTTGGTGAACGAGTCGTCGTTGACAGTCACAGGTTTATCTTTCGAGCTAGGCGGTGCTCAGATGTTAACGCTCCCGTCGTTTTGATCATGCAGGGGGTGCCCCTTGGCGGGACCGTCGTCGCCGTGCCCGGAAAACCGCAGCTCAGCCGCCCGGGGAGGTGGCGTTCCGGTCACCGGTACGGGCCCTGCCCTCGAAGGTCGGCGAGACTCAGCACCGGGCAGCCGAGCAGTTCGGTCAGCACCCGGCGCTGCTGCGGCGAGAGGGGCGAGAGGAAGACCGCCGCGTCGGCACCGGTCCGCTCGCGGAGGGCGGCGGCTTCCCGGGCCTTGCCTCCGCCGAGGAGGGTCCGCGGCGACAGCGGCAGGCCCATCTTCCGGGCCCCGCCGCGCGAGACGCCGCGCCGCTGCGCGATCCGCCCCACGACGCGTGCGCCCAGCGCGCTCAACTCCCTTGCCGCGGCGTCCATTTGGGCGGCGTGATCCTTCTCCCTGCCCGAGAAGTAGCCGACGATCACGACCTCTGCGCCTTCGGTCGCGAAGTCCGCCGGCACGACCCGCACTTGGGCCTGCCGGGTGCGGGGTGCCGGGCGGCGTCCGGTACGGCGGTGTCGGTACATGCCTGGAGGCTAGAGGTGAACGCCCGCGTCTCGACAACCGATTTCTCAACGGGAGACGCACGGGCCCCGCCTTCGGACAACGCCGGTCGGCGACGGCCTACTTGGGGGCCTTGTGCTTGCCAGGCGGCGTCTTCTGCTTCTTCGGGGCCTTGTGCTGCGGGGCGGCCTTGCCCTGCCGCTCGGAGTGGGCCGGCCCGGCGGCCCGGTGGCCGGGGCCGGGAGCCTTCCGGGCGGCCGGAACGGCCGCGGCGGACGTGCCGGACCGCTTCCCGTCCCGCGCGGACGGGCTCCCGGACCGCTTCCCGTCCCGCGCGGACGGGCTCTCCGAAGCGGGCTCGGTCCGCGGGCCGGGCGAGGCGGCGGAGCTGTCCGAGGGGCTGGCACCCGGCGCCGCCGAGACGTGGTTCTCCGGGCCCGCCGCGGCGTCGGGACCGTCGGCCAGGCCGACCATCCCGGTGAGCGTGACGCCGAGAAGCGCCGCCAGCACCGCACCCGCCGTCGCCAGCGTGCGCCCGCTCACCCGGCGGCCCGGCGAGGCACCTTCGTCGGCGACGTACGCCCCAGGGCCGGCGGAGAAGGTCCGAGCCGTGTCATGGCCGTCCGGCACCTGCCCGACGGGTCCTGCTTGAGCGGGGACTCCGACGGGGGCCTCCCCCTTGCTCAGGGCCGCGAACGCGTCCGCGCAGGTGCGGGCGTCGGGGCGGTCGTGCTCGTCCAGCGCGGTCATGGCGCTCAGGAGAGCGGCCAGACCGTCGTCGAGGAAGGAGGGGAAGGCCGGGGCCCGGTGCAGGCGCGCTATCGCGGCCTCCAGCGGGGTCCCGTCGTATTCCAGTTCCCCCTTGAGGCATTCCAGGAGGGTCAGTCCGAGCGCGTACACGTCCGCGGCGGGTCCGACCGTTTGGCCCAGGACCTGTTCGGGGGCCAGGTAGGCGGCGGTGCCCACGAGGGCTCCGGTGGCGGTGCGCGCGGTGCTGTCCATCAGCCGCGAGATGCCGAAGTCGGTGAGGTGGGGGGCGCCCGTCTCGTCCAGGAGGATGTTGGACGGCTTCACGTCACGGTGCACGACCCCGGCCGCGTGGACGTGGTCGAGAGCGTCCGCCAAGGCTGCCCCGAGCGCGCACACCTCGGCGGGCCCCAGCACTCCCGCGGCGGCGCGTGCGCGCAGCGTCGACCCCGCGATGAGCTGCATGACGAGGTAAGGGCTGCCCGCCTCCCGGCCGGAGTCGAAGACGGTGACGAGTCCGGGATGCTGGAGGCCGGCCAGCGTCACGGCCTCCTCGGTGAAGCGTTCCTCCGTCTGCGCGTCGGTGCCGGGCCGGAACACCTTGACGGCCACCGGCCGCCTGAGCCGCAGGTCGAACCCGCCGAACACGTCGGCGGCGCCGCCCTGGCCGAGGAACGAGTCCAGCCGGTAGCGGCCCGCCAGCACGTCGTTGCTCCCCAAGCGGGCGTCCGTCCGCAACGGCCATAGCTGTACCGGCATGTGCCCTCCTACGACGGACGATGTGGGACCCGGCGCGTGATCGTCGGCGATCCCGCGGCAGCCGTCCGCGTTCCCACAATGAGCCGCGCTATCCCTTTTCGGGCCGATGCCGGTGCCGGCCACCGCTCGCGCGGAGGCCGGCACCGCAGGTGCCGCACCGCGTTCCACGCTCGACGGGAGCCGGAAGGAAACTCGCGTGGATGGCGCGGACCGGGGTGGGTACCGCACAAGACCGGACCGTACGTTCGTGATCATAAAGGGAGCGAGCCGTGACCCGTCACCCGAACGCCGCACCCCCGCGCGGCCGGAGCGTGTCGAGCGGGCGGGCAGGTGCGCGCACTGCCACCGTGGGCCCAGTTCCCCGGGCCGAGGAGGATCTTGTGGATTCCGACATGACGAAGACCGCACTGGTCGTCATCGACATGATCAACACCTATGAGCACGAGGATGCCGAGGTGCTGGTCGACTCCGTCCGCGAGACCCTGCCGGCGATGCGGCGGCTGATCGGCCGGGCCCGCGAGCAGGGGGCGGACGTCATCTACGTCAACGACAACTTCGGGCGGTGGCGCTCGCACCACGACGAGCTGCTCGACGCCGCGCTGCGGGGGCCTCACGCGGACCTCGTCGAGCCCATCAGGCCGGACGAGGAGTCCCTCTTCGTCGTCAAGGCCCGCCACTCGATCTTCTACCAGACGCCCCTGGAGTACCTGCTCAAGCAACAGGACGTCGGGCACATCGTGATGTGCGGCCAGGTCACCGAGCAGTGCGTGCTGTACTCGGCGCTCGACGCCCACATCCGGCACTTCCGGGTGACCGTGCCGAGCGACGGGGTCGCGCACATCCACGCCGATCTGGCGGAGGCGTCGTTCCGCATGATGCAGCGCAACATGAACGCGGACGTCGTCCCGACCGACGAGATCGACTTCTCCAAGGGGTGACCCGGCGGGCTGGCCGCGCCTCGCCTGACGTTCAGCCCGGGGGCACCCAGCCGTGGCGTACGGCGTGGCCGCCCAGCTGCATCCGCGTCCTGACCCCTGCCAGGTCCATGAGACGGCGCAGGTGCCGGTGGAGGGTACGGGGCGACAGCCCGAGCTGCGTGGCGACCGTCAGATCGGTCAGTCCGGCCAGCAGCAGCGCGAGGATGCGCCGGTCGAGGTCGGTCGGGCCGTCCGCGCCGACCTCGACGGAGACGTCGGCGGCGTCTCCGGGGCCTGGGAGCCGGAGCGGGTGGGCGGCGCGCCACACGGACTCGAACAGCGCGTCCAGCGCGTCCAGCAGGCCGCTGCGGTGCAGCAGTACGGCGCCGGGCTCCCCGGCCGGCGTGACGGCGAGCGGGACGAGCCCGAGGTCGGCGTCGGCCAGTACGAGCTTCATGGGCAACTCGTCGGCGACGCGCAGCTGTACGCCGTTGCGCAGCGAGTCGATGGCGTCGTGGACGATGCCCGGCTCCGCCAGCACGGCTCGGTCCAGAACCGCCCGGAAGCGCACTCCCCTGCCGAGGGCCATGGGTTCGGCCGTGTTCTGGTCGGGGGGCAGGGCGACGAACGGCGCGGTGATGAAGGAGCGGACCTCCGTGCGGGCCGCCTGCTGGACCTGGAGGAAGCGATGGCGGATGGCGTCGACTCCGGTGACGACCTCGATCAGGTCGCTGATGCTGCTGCCGGTCATCGCCGCGCGGTGTTCCTCGGCGAACGTCACCAGGGCCTGCTCCGCCAGGCGCAGCCCGTCCCGGCGCTGGCCGATGAGGGCACCGAGCGCCATCGCGGGCGGTGCGGCGGTGAACCGCTCGTCCGCCGATCTGGTCGCCAGTCCCCAGTCCGCCAGCCGCGACAGGGCGTTGCCGACGTCGGCTCGCGGCAGGGCGACCACCTCGGCGAGGAGGGGGGCGGTGGAGTCCGGCCTGCCGAGGAGCGCCCGGTAGACGCGCTCCTCGTCGGGCGCGAGGCCCAGTACATCCAGCATCAGCGACCGACTCTCCTCCGCTTGCCGCAGCGGGGAGAGTATGGGCCACGGCGGCAGATCTTGAAAAGTCCCTGCTGGGAGGGCTTGTGCGGGGAAGGGCCCCGGGGAGTCGGCTCCCCGGGGCCCGACGGTGCGGCTCATCGCAGGCCGTACGCCCGGATGATCTCGTTCTCGACGCCGAAGCCGCGGTCGGTCTCGGCGCTCGCGCGGACCGAGAGGAAGCCGCCGGGCTTGCCGGCCGTCCTGAACGAACCGGTCCAGGAGCCGTGGGCGCCCCTGATCAGGGTCACCTTCTGCCAGGTCCTGCCGTCGTCGTGGGAGACGTCCAGCCGCACCCTGGTGACGGTGCCCGGGACCTTGCCCAGGTCGGACGACACCGGCTTGAGCGTGATCCGCTGCGTCGCCCGGGCCCGCACGTCGCCGTGCAGGTCCGACTCCAGCCCGTAGTCCAGGTTCAGCACCGAGAACGGCTTGAAGAAGTCCGTGTCGGTGGTGTCGGACACGAAGGTCCACTCGGTGTGGGTGCGCGTCGACAGCCGGAAGGCCTCGCCCGGCCGTTCCACGTCGAGGACGGCACGGTAGGGAAGGTTGCCCGCGGGCACCTCCTGCCACTGCATGTCCCCGCTCATCGGGTTGTCGTGGATCAGCGTGTCGCCCTGGAAGACGCGCAGGTGTGACGGGGTCTCACCCCACGGGAGGTAGCCGCCGAGCCGCTGGGTGCCGCTGGCCGAGGCCCACGCCTGGACGTTCCACGTCATGTAGTTCTGCCAGCGCGAGTTGTAGACGCCGAAGGACTCGCTCTGGCCCGGCCGGGTCAGCGGGGCGAACCAGTCCTGCCGGGTGGTGCTGCCCCGGGTGTAGGTGTTGTCGCCGGAGACCATCGTCCACGGCAGGGCCGTGTCGACGCCCTGCGTGTGGAACTCCCGCCAGACCTGACCCGGGGTCACGTACTCGGTGCGGGTGCCCGGGTGCCGCTCCCGCTCGGGGATGTTGAACGACGGGCTGAGCGTGAAGTCGGAGCGGTAGCCCTCGGCCGCACGGTCGCCCGCGGCCGCGTAGTAGCGGGCGTCGATCCGGGCCAGGTCGGCCTTGGCAGGCTCGTAGACCAGGGGCCGGTCGGGCACCCGGCCGGGGTAGTCCCGGGTCAGGTCGTAGACGTACGGCGAGTACTCGGTCTGCTTCACGGTCAGCTTCAGCTTGCCGGACCTGGCCATCGCGGCGAGGGTCCTGCCGGCGTCCCGGTGCACGGCGGCGACGGGGATGGCCGACTCTCCGACGTACTCCATGAGGGACCCGGCACCGTCGTTGACCACGATCAGCGCCTTCGCACCGGCCGCGGCCGCGGCCTCGGCGCGCTCCTGCGGCGAGACCTCGTCGCTGCGGTCGACGACGACGACTTTGCCCCTGGCCCGGATCTTTCCGTAGGCGGTCGCGGCGCCGGCGCCCGCGTGGACGACCTCCAACCGGTCCTCGCCGGTGTGCAGGGTGCTGCCGGACTGGACGAGCGTGTCGAAGCGGAGGCGACCGCCGGGCGTGCTCAGTCCGAGCTGCGGCTCGCCCTTGCGCCAGCGGGTGGTCAGGATGAACTCACCGTGCTTCATGGGCTTCGTGGGCGCCACGTAGACGTCGTCGTACATGGGCGGCAGCACGTACGCGCTGCGATAGTCCGTGAACGGGTCCTGACCGTCGTAGTGGACGTTGAAGTCGACCTTGCGCTGCCGGTCCTCGGTGCGCTGCGGCGCCTCGGTCCGCAGCAGGCGCGCCTTGCTCGCGTCCAGCACCACCTCGGCGGAGCCGTCCTCCAGCACGGTCTCCGGGTCGACCAGCACGGCCAGCCCGGAGCGGTCCGCCTTCTCGCCGGAGACGTCGAGGTAGCCCGCGACGGTGTAGACGCCGGGTGCGGTGCGCAGGGTCGTCGAGCCCTCGACGTAGAGCGAGTACGGCCAGACGTCGCCGCCCAGGTTGACACCGACCCAGCCGGCGGCGGGCTTGCCGTCGCGGCCGACGAGCTTGATGGTCAGGTCGTAGCGCTCCTCCTCCTTGAGCAGCGCCACGGACGTGCGGGTCACCGGCTTGCCGGTGGCCGCGTCGGTGGCGGTCACCCAGCCGACGTGCCGGCCCGGCGGGACGGTGCGCGGGTCACCGGTCACCGGGACGACGGCTGTGCCGCCCGCGGGGACCGTCACCTCGGCGGCTCCCAGGGTGAAGGGGCCGCCGTCGTCGCTCAGCGCCAGGTCGAGCGTGGCGTCGTGGGAACCGGTGTTGGTGAACGTGAGTTCCTTCGTGACGGCGCCGTCGCTCGGCCGGTGCGGCCACGTGTAGTTGCCGAAGAAGAGCGAGCCGGTGCCGCGGACGGGGGTGCGCACAGCCGCGGCCACGTCGAGCCGGCCGGTCCCCACCTCGTACGGCGAGTAGCCGTCGTCGAGGCCCTTCGCCGTACTCATCAGATGTTCCTTGAGCTGCGCGCCGGTCCAGTCCGGGTGCTGCTGCGCCAGGATCGCCGCCGCGCCGGCCACGTGCGGGGTGGCCATCGAGGTGCCGCTGAGGGTGCGGTAGAAGCCCTCGCCGCCGTCGGTCATCGCCTGGGAACGGGGGGCGGTGATGTCCACGCCCGGCGCCGCGATGTCCGGCTTCATGGCGCCGGAGGAGGCGAGCGGTCCAGTGCTGGAGAAGGACGCGAGACGGTCCTCCTTGTCCGTGGCGGCCACCGTCAGCGCGGCGGCCGCCGCGCCGGGGGCGGAGATGGTCTCCGGGCCGGCGTTGCCAGCGGCGATGACGAACAAGGTGCCGTATCGCTCGGACAGGGAGTCGACCAGCTGCGACATCGGGTCGCTGCCGTCCGTGGGGTAGGAGTCGCCGAGGCTCATGTTGACGACGTCCGCACCGGACTCGGCGGCCCACTGCATGCCCGCCATGACCCAGGAGTCCTGGCCGTAGCCCTCCGCTCCGCCGAGCACCTTGCCGACGAGCAGGTCGGCGTCGGGTGCGACACCCTTGTGGTCGCCCCCGGAGGCGGCGCCCGAACCGACTATGGTGCCCGCCACGTGCGTACCGTGCCCGTTGACGTCGGTGACACCCTCGTCCGGCACGAAGCTGGCGGTCGCGTCGACCAGGCCCGCGAGGTCGGGGTGCCCGGCGTCGACACCGGTGTCGAGGACCGCGACCTTGCTGCCCTTGCCGGTGTAGCCGGCCGCCCAGGCCTCGGGTGCGCCGATCAGCGGCACGCTCTCCTTCAGGTCGGGCTCGACCCGGCCGTCGAGCCACAGCTTGGCGACACCCGCGCCCAGCCGGGTGGCACCGGGCGGAGCCACGGAGGTCCAGAAAGTGCGGGCCTGCCGCTTCTTCGTGCTGAGCACGGCGGCACGGATCCCCTTGAGCTCGCGCGTCATTCTGCTGCCGCGGGGCGCCGTCGGTTCGACGGCCTCGCGCGCCTTCGTCCCGGCGTACGTCGCGATCAACGGCACCGTGGCCGACTTCGCGTCGTCGTAGCCCATCTCGATCAGATCGGTGACGTTGAAGAGCCGCCGGTCGATCCTGCCCTTGCCGAGCAGTGCCGCCGCCTCGTCCGGGACGACGTACAGATCCCCCTTGATCTGCTGGAGTTTCACGCCGCCGACGGCGCTGTCGGGCCGGTCGACATCGGCGGTCTGCCTGCCGTCGGCCGACGTGGTGACAGTGACGACGTCGCCGGTGACCAGGGTGACCCGATGGGTCGCCGAGGACTCGGCCGGCACGGCGGGCTTGCTCGGAGCCGCCTGGGCGGGAGTGTGCAGGACGACGAGGACGGATGCCAGCAGCGGTACGGCGGTCGCGGCGGCGGTCAGCCGCCGGCGTCTGAACCGGGAGGCGGAAGCCTTGGAGGGGGAGGACATGCCATGGGTCTACCGACCCGCTCACACCGTCGTGAAGGCCTGTCGGCGGCAAGTCACCGCCATGGCAAGGACTTGCCGGCCCCAAAGCACGCGAAGCCGTACGAGACCAGGCCGGCCGCGCCGACGGGAGCGGGCCGTACGGCCGCCACCGGGGCGCCCGGTGCTGCCCTGCGCGGTCCCCCGAATCACCTTGCTGTGAGATCACGGAGATCCCGTCGGGGAATTCCCGCCGTCCCGTATACCCGAAAGCAGCCGACTCCCCCGGTCGAAGGGGACGCGACGCGGGTGTCCCGACATCCTGGGCAGCCCGGTCCGGGGCGCGGCAGTACGTCGAGGCCAGTCTGTGGATCATGCCGACGGCGGGCTCGTCCCAGGCCGTCTCCGCACAGTCCCCCCGCTCCGCCGGGCCCCTCGGACTGGAGCACCACCATGAGCACACCTCGGTTCGGCGGCTCGCGCGGCGTCCTGCCCGCAGTTCCCGATCGTCACGCCCTGAGAGCTCCGCTCCTCTCCCGGCGGTCCGCGAGCCCCGGAGGCGTCCGCCGTGCCACCGCGTCCGAGCCGGACGTGGCGGCACGGCACGTCCGGGAACACACGAAAGGCCGCCCTCTCACGGATGAGAGAACGGCCTCCGACTTGCGTTACGGCAAAGTCGGGACGACAGGATTTGAACCTGCGACCCCTTGACCCCCAGTCAAGTGCGCTACCAAGCTGCGCCACGTCCCGATGCCCGTCTGACCTGGGGTTTCCCCTGGCCGAACGCGCACGGAAACAATACCGCACTCGGACCGGTGATCGCGCACCGCTTTTACGGCGCGACACACAGCGGCGGCCCGCACCCGGAGGGTGTTGACCTCAAGCTCGCTTGAGGTTGCACGATCGTCGGCATGACGATCACGACGGAGCGCGGTCACGCGCGATACCGGTACCAGGACCTGCCCGGGCTCATGGGGCTGATGACGGGCGACGAGAAGCACGGACCCGCGGCGACGTCCACCCTGGACGCGCTGTGGGTGCTCTACGACCGGGTCCTGCGCGTGGGACCGGAGCGGGCGGACGCCCCCGAGCGGGACCGGTTCCTGCTGTCCAAGGGGCACGGTCCCATGGCGTACTACGCGGTGCTCGCCGCCAAGGGTTTCGTCCCCGTCGACTGGCTCGCGGGCTTCGGCTCGTACGACTCGCCGCTGGGGCACCACCCGGACCGCGTACTGGTCCCGGGCGCCGAGATCGGCAGCGGGTCCCTCGGACACGGGCTGCCGATCGCGGTCGGCACGGCGCTCGGCCTGCGCGCCCAGGGGCTGGACGACCCGGCGGTGTGGGTGCTGGTCGGGGACGCCGAGCTGGACGAGGGCAGCAACCACGAGGCCATCGCGTACGCGGGTCCGGCCGGCCTTGACCGGCTGCACACCGTCGTCATCGACAACGCCTCGGCCAGTCATGCCCGGCCCGGCGGGATCGCTGCGCGGTTCGCGGCCGCCGGCTGGTCCACCCGGACCGTGGACGGCCGCGACCACGCGGAGCTGTACGCCGCCTTCACCGCGCCGCACCCGGGACGGCCGCACGTCGTCGTCGCCCGGGTCGAGCCCAAGAACGCCTGAGCCGACCGGTCCGGTCACCGCTCCCCCGGCCTCCTCCGCCCGGCGCGGATCGAGCGGACCGGCCACCCCCTGCCTGCCCCTGCCTGGAAGGACACATCCCATGGACACCATGCGTGACCGCTTCGCCCCCGTGGTGGGGCGGCTGCTCGACGAGGATCCGCGCGTCGCGGTCGTGCTCGCCGAGATCGGCACGGACGGCTTCGCGGAGGCCCGGCGCAGGCACCCGGACCGGGTGATCAACGTGGGCATCCGCGAGCAGCTCCTCGTCGGAGCGGCCTCGGGACTCGCGCTCACGGGGCTGCGGCCGGTGGTGCACACCTTCGCCAGCTTCCTGGTGGAGCGGCCCTTCGAGCAGGTCAAGCTCGACCTCGGGCACCAGGACGTCGGTGCGGTGCTGGTCAGCGCGGCCGCCTCCTTCGACTGGCCGGCCGGCGGTTTCACCCACATGTCACCGGGTGACGTGGCGCTGCTGGACACCCTGGACGGCTGGACCGTGCACGTGCCGGGCCATCCGGACGAGGCGGAGACGCTGCTGCGGCACGCGGTGGCCGCCGGGGACGACAAGGTCTACGTACGCCTGTCCGTGCAGTCGAATGCGCACGGCCGGCCGGTCGACGGGGCCCACTTCCACACCGTCCGGGAGGGCCGCTCCGGCGTGGTCGTCGCCGTGGGCCCGATGCTCGACGCCGTCCTCGACGCGACGGAGGGGCTCGACGTGACGGTGCTGTACGCGGCCACCGTCCGTCCCTTCGACGCGGCGGGCCTGCGCCGGGCCACGCACGCGGCGGGCGCCGACGTCGTCCTGGTCGAGCCGTACCTGGCGGGTACGTCGACAGCTGAGGCCAACGACGCGCTGGCCGATGTGCCGCACCGGGTCCTCGGCCTGGGCGTGGGCCGCCGGGAACTGCGCCGGTACGGCGGCGTCGACGAGCACGTGGCCGCCCACGGACTCGACGCGCGGGCGCTGCGGGAGCGGATCGGCGGCTTCCTGGGCGTGGGCGGCGGGGTCAGCGGGTGACGGTGAGCGGGCCACGCCGCTCCCGGGCCCTGGCGTCGCGTCAGCCGGTCGCCGGGTGTCCCAACTCCGGGTAGGAGTCGAGGAGCCGGGTCGGTGCCGCCTGACGCCAGGAGTCGGCCAGGATGTCACGCAGTTCGTCCTCGTCCTCCAGGGCGGCGAGGCGGACGCGGACCCAGGCGAAGTTGGCCTCGTGGTCGGCGATCCAGAACTTGCCCGGCTCCGCCAGGGCCAGTTCGTCGCGCTCCTCCTTCGGGCAGCGCACGGCGATGGAGGTCTCGTTCTCGGGCAGCGTGGCGAACATCTTGCCCGCGACCCGGAAGGTGGGCATGCTCCAGGCGGTCTTCTCCGTCGTGTCCGGCAGGGAGAGGGCGATACGGCGTACGTCTTCGGCATCCGGCATGGACCGCACCGTAGCCAATGCCACTGACATCCACCCGTCGGAGCCGTCGGCGGCGGGCGGACCGTCGTGGCTGGTGAGCGACTCGGCCGCGGGCGGGGCCGGCCGACGGTGCGGGCGGCGGGCGCGGACGCGGTGCCGTCGCGGGCGCTGCATAGGATCACCGGCATGCCACTGCGACCCGTTCAGGTGAACATCAAGGCCGTCGATCCCTCGGCGGTCGGCGGGTTCTGGGCGGAGGCGCTCGGCTGGAGTCTGCATGAGCCCGGCGTGACCGCCTACGTCGGACCCGGCGGTGACTTCGTCTGGCCGCACCCGGACTTCCTGGGCATCGACGTCGTGCCCGTCCCGGAACCCAAGTCGGCGGCGAAGAACCGCGTGCACCTCGATCTCGCCACCACGTCCGCCGCCCATCAGGCCGAGTTGGTCGCCCGCCTGGAGGCCCTGGGTGCGACGCGCGCCCAGGTTGGCCAGAGCGACGACGTCCCGTGGACGGTGCTCGCCGATCCGGAGGGCAACGAGTTCTGCGTGCTGGAGCCGCGCGAGGTCCACCGGGACACCGGCCCGGTCGCCACGGTGCTGGTCGACTGCGTGGACCCGCGGGCGATGGCCCGGTTCTGGGGCGAGGCCGTGGACTGGACGCTGCACGAGGTGACCGACGAGCACGCGGTGCTGCGCTCCGCCGCGGGCGTCGGCCCGTATCTGGAGTTCCTCCGCACGCCCGGCGCGAAGGCCGTGCCGGACCGCGTCCACCTCGATCTGCTGCCCTACCCCGGTGACGACAAGGAGGCGGAGGTGGACCGGCTGCGGGCCCTCGGCGCCACCGACCTGGACCTCGGCCAGGGCGACGTCCCCTGGACGGTGCTCGCCGATCCGGAGGGCCACGAGTTCTGCGTTCTCGCCCTGTCCTGACGCCGGTTCCGGGGCCGGGTCAGTGGTCCTTCGGCTCGCGCAGCACCCGGTGGTGGAGGAAGACGACTCTCGGACCGACGACGCGGGACTCGACGAGTTCGAGGTCCACCCGGCGCTCGTCACGGGGGAAGAACGGGATGCCGCCTCCGAGCAGCAGGGGGCAGACCCTGGCCCGGTACTCGTCGATCAGTCCCGCCGCGGCCGCCTCGGCGGCGAGCGTCGCGCCGCCGATCCCGATGGGGCTCTCTCCCGGCTCGGCCCGCAACCGCTCGATCTCCTCCACGACGCCACCGGAGGCCAGGCGCGCGTTGCCCTCCACCTCCGACAGCGTGGTGGAGAACACCACCTTCGGGAGGGCCTTCCAGAGCGCGGCGAACTCCAGCGTCGGGGCGTCGAGCGACGGGTCCTGGTCGGCGGTCTCCCAGTACAGCATCGTCTCGTACAGCCGCCGCCCCATCAGGTGGACGCCGAGCGCGCGCACCTCGTCGGTGGCGAAACGGAAGAGCTCCTCGTCGGGCGCCCCCCAGTCGAGGCCGCCGTCCGGCCCCACGATGTAGCCGTCGAGCGAGACGTTCATCGAAAAGGTCACGCTGCGCATCAGAAGTCCTCCTCGGTGCCGGGTTCGACACTATGACCGCGCGCGGCGGCGGAACTCATCGCGACGCGGGCAATCTCCCGCCCGACCGGCCGAATGGCGCCTGACGCGGCCCGCGGGCTCAGGTGGCGGGGCCCACGTGCTTGTAGAAGATCGTCGTGGGGTGCAGCGTGCCGCCGGGTGTCGCGGCGTAGTCCGGGATCGCGCCGACGCGGGTCCATCCGGCGGAGCGGTAGAGGGACTCGGCGGGGCTGCCCGTCTCCGTGTCGAGGTGCAGCAGGGTGACACCCGCCGCGGCGGCCGCCCGCTCGGCGGTGGCGAGTAGCGTACGTCCGAGGCCCTGCCCGCGGCCGTCCCGGTGCACCATCAGCTTCACCAGTTCGGCGCGGTGGCGGCTGTTGGGCTTGCCGGGGAAGGCGAGGCCGACGGTGCCGGTGACCCGGTCGCCGGTGCGCGCCACCCAGACGGCGAGCTCCCCGGCGGCGACCGCGTCCGCGCGCTCCCGCCACCAGGCGAGGGCCGCCGCGCGGTCGAGCGGGGCGAGGAACCCGACGGAGGCTCCGCCGTCCACGGTGTCGGCCAGCAGGTCCGCCAACGCGTCGGCGTGGTGCAGCAGTTGGTCCGAGGTCAGCTGGGACACGGCGGTCACGGCAGCACCACCGCCAGCGCGTACCGGACGTCCTCGGGGCCGGGGCATCGGAAGCGGGTCGGTCCCCACACCCGCATCCGCAGGCAGTCACCGGCGGCGAGGTGGTGCTCGACGTCCCGCGCGGTGACGCCGAGGCTCCCGGACAGGACCCAGATGTGCTGTTCGAGGCCGGCGACGGGCGGACGGTCGTACGCGATGTCGGCGCCCGCCGTGAGCCGGCCCTCGACCAGTTCACCGCGCAGGCCCGCGTGCGGCGGGGAGACCGAGCGTCGTACGAAACCGGACGCGGCGTCCTTCCAGACGGCCTGGTCGGCGGCGCGCACGAGCAGGTCCGGGGCCGCCTCGACCTCGCTGAGCAACTGCGACATGGTGCGCCCGTAGACACCGCACAGCCGGTTCAGCAGTGCGGCCGTGGGGCTGATCTCGGCCCGCTCGGCGCGCGAGAGCGTCGAGCGGCTCACTCCGCTGCGGTCCGCCAACTCGCCCAGGGACCAGCCACGTTCGGCGCGCAGCTCGGCCAGTCGGGCGGCGAGCCGGGCGTCGACGGCGTCCTCCACATCGTTTCCCATATTCGGGATGCTATCCCAGATGTGGGACGCGAAACGAAGGCCGCGTCGGATCACGCCGTCGCGGCCTCCGCCAGGGCCTCCAGCACGGGCCTGATCAGGGGATGACCCTCCGCCCCGCGGCGTACGGCGGCGAAGACGCGCCGGGTCGGTGCGGTGCCGTCGACGGGGCGGACCACCACACCCGTGAGGTCCATGCCGCGCAGGGCCGAGCGGGGCACCAGGGCGACCCCGGCGTCGGCCGAGGCGAGGGCGACGACGGCCCGGAAGTCGTCCGAGGAGTGTTCGAGGCGGGGCTGGAACCCGGCGTTCTCGCAGGCCAGGACGACCACGTCGTGGCAGGGGTTGCCCGGGTAGGGGCCGATCCAGGGGTCCTTGGCGAGCTCGGCGAGCGGCACCTCGCCGGCGCCGGCCAGTCGGTGCGTCACGGGGACGACCGCGTCGAAGGGCTCGGCGTAGAGCGGTACGTGGGTCAGGCGCGGGTCGTCCGCGGCCGGGGCGCCCCGGTACTCGACGGCGACCGCGACGTCGACCTGGCGATCCAGGACCATGGGCAGGCTGGCGTCCCCCTCGGCGTCCTGCACGCGCAGGCGGATGCCGGGCGCCGTCAGCGCGAGGCGGGCCAGTGCGGGTGCCACGACCAGGCCGATGCCGGTGGCGAAGGCGGCGACGGTGACCGTGCCGGCCGCGCCCGAGCTGTACGCCGCCAGTTCGGCCTCGGCGCGTTCCAGCTGGGCGAGGACCTCGTTCGTGTGACCGAGCAGGATCTCGCCCGCCGGGGTCAGCCGTACGCCCCGGGCGCCGCGCTCGACGAGCCGGTGGCCGGTCTCCTGCTCCAGCGCGGCCAGTTGCTGGGAGACGGCCGAGGGCGTGAGGTACAGCGCGGCGGCAGCCGCCGTCACCGTGCGGTGGTCCGCCACCGCACGGAGGATGTGGAGCCGCCGCGCCTCGATCATGCGACCGATTCTCTCAGGTCACAGGGCCTTCGGATCCCGCTCAGACGTCGAGCTCCGCGCGGGCCGCCACGAACGCGTCCACGGCCCGGTTCACGTCCTCGGTCGAGTGGGCGGCGGACAGCTGCACACGGATACGCGCCTGCCCCTGCGGGACCACCGGGTACGAGAAGCCGATCACGTACACACCGCGCTCCAGGAGCAGCTCGGCGAGGCGTCCGGCGACGGCCGCATCCCCGATCATGACGGGGGCGATCGCGTGGTCGCCGGGGAGCACGTCGAAGCCCTCCTCCGCCATCCGGGAGCGGAACAGCGCCGTGTTGGCGGCCAGCCTCTCTCGCAGGTCGCCGGCCGACTCCAGCAGGTCGAGGACCTTCAGGGAGGCGGCCGCGATCACCGGGGCGAGCGTGTTGGAGAACAGGTACGGGCGCGAGCGCTGGCGCAGCAGGGCGACGATCTCGGCGCGGGCGGCCACGTAGCCGCCGGACGCGCCGCCGAGGGCCTTGCCGAGGGTGCCGGTGATGATGTCGACGCGGTCCATGACGCCGTGCAGCTCGGGGGTGCCCCGGCCGCCGGGGCCGACGAAGCCGACGGCGTGCGAGTCGTCGACCATGACCATGGCGTCGTAGCGGTCGGCGAGGTCGCAGATCTCGCGCAGCGGGGCCACGTAACCGTCCATGGAGAACACGCCGTCGGTGACGATCAGGCGGCGGCGGGCGCCGGACGCCTCCTTGAGCTGCTGCTCCAGGTCGGCCATGTCACGGTTGGCGTAGCGGAAGCGGCGCGCCTTGGACAGCCGGATGCCGTCGATGATGGAGGCGTGGTTGAGGGCGTCGGAGATCACCGCGTCCTCGGCGCCGAGCAGCGTCTCGAAGACACCGCCGTTGGCGTCGAAGCAGGAGGAGTAGAGGATCGTGTCCTCCTGTCCGAGGAACGCGGACAGGCGCTGCTCCAGCTCCTTGTGCACCTCCTGCGTGCCGCAGATGAAGCGCACGGAGGCCATGCCGTAGCCCCAGCGGTCGAGTGCCTCGTGCGCGGCGGCGACGACCTCGGGGTGGTCGGCGAGGCCGAGGTAGTTGTTCGCGCAGAAGTTGAGGACCTCGCCGGGGCGGCCGCCGGAGGTGACGGCGACGGTCGCGGACTGCGGGGTGCCGATGACGCGCTCGGGCTTGTGCAGGCCGGCGGCGCGGATCTCGTCGAGGGTGGCGCGGAGGTCGTCGCGTACGGAGTCGAACATGGAAAAGGCTCCTGAAGTGCTAGCGCGGGAGGGGGTTACGCGGTCCAGTCGAGGATGACCTTGCCGCCGCGGCCGCTCGCCGCGTCCGCGAAGGCCGCCTCGAAGTCGCGGTAGCCGTACCGGCCGGTGATGACGGGGGCGAGGTCGAGTCCGCCTTCGAGCAGGACCGACATCGCGTACCAGGTCTCGAACATCTCCCGGCCGTAGATGCCCTTGATGGTGATCATGGACGTCACGATCCGGGACCAGTCGACCGGGAACTCCTCGGCGGGCAGCCCCAGCATGGCGATCCGCCCGCCGTGCGTCATGTTGGCGATCATGTCGCGCATCGCCTCGGGGCGGCCGGACATCTCCAGGCCGATGTCGAAGCCCTCACGCAGTCCCAGCGCGCGCTGGCCGTCGGCGATGGTCCCCTCCCGGACGTTCAGGGCGAGGCTCACACCGATCTTGCGGGCGAGTTCCAGCCGCTCCTCGCTGACGTCGGTGATGACGACGTTGCGGGCGCCGGCGTGCCGGGCGACGGCCGCGGCCATCAGGCCGATGGGTCCGGCACCGGTGACCAGGACGTCCTCGCCGACCAGCGGGAAGGAGAGCGCCGTGTGCACCGCGTTGCCGAACGGGTCGAAGATCGCGGCGATGTCGAGGTCCACCGGCACGCGGTGCACCCACACGTTGGCGGCGGGCAGGGCCACGTACTCGGCGAACGCGCCGTCGCGGCCGACACCGAGACCGACGGTGGCCCGGCACAGGTGACGGCGGCCGGCCAGGCAGTTCCGGCACTTGCCGCAGACCAGGTGCCCCTCGCCGCTGACCCGGTCGCCCACCGCGATGTCGGCGACGTCACGGCCGGTCTCGACGACCTCGCCGACGAACTCGTGCCCGAGGACGAGCGGGGTGCGGATCGCCTGCTGCGCCCAGCCGTCCCAGTTGCGGATGTGCAGGTCGGTGCCGCAGATGCCGGTCCTGAGGACCTTGATCAGTACATCGCCGGGACCGATGGACGGCTCGGGTACGTCCGCGAGCCAGAGGCCCGGTTCCGCCTTCTCCTTGACCAGCGCCTTCAACGCTACGGCTCCTGTGGGTGAGGTCCCGGAGCGGGGTACGCCGAAGCGGCCCGTACCGGGGAGAGGGGTGTGATCCCCCCGAAATCTGCCGTACGACGCGTGCCCCGGTCCATCGAGGTTTTCTTAAGCGCCGCCGCAGCTTTCCTTCACGCCCCCGCGCCCCGCCGACCGGAGGGCGCGCTCACGGGCCGTGGGCCTCCCGGCGTTCGAGCTGCGCGACGAGTTCCGACGCCATCGACTTGATCGTCTCCAGGCCGGCTCTCCCCCACGGGCGCGGTTCGACGTCCACGACGCAGACCGTGCCGAGGGCGATGCCGGTGCGGTCGATGAGCGGGGCGCCCAGGTAGGAGCGGATGCCGATCTCGTCGACGACCGGGTTCCCGGCGAACCGCGGATAGTCGCAGACGTCCTCCAGGACCAGCGCCTTGCGGCGGACCACCACATGCGGGCAGAAGCCGTAGTCGCGGGTCAGGTGGCGCCCGAAGCCGCGCGTGCCGCCGTCCGCGGTCGCCGCGGTGATCAGCCGGGCGCCCGAGCCCGCACCGTCCGGTGTGTGCAGACCGGCGAAGAACTGCCGTTTCTCGTCGATGAAGTTGACCATCGAGTACGGCACCGCGGCGACCTCCGCGAGCCGGTCCGCGAAGGCGTCGAAGGCCGGCTCGGCGCGCTCGCCCAGGCCCAGCCGGCGCAATCGCCGCACCCTGGTCGGCGCGTCCTTGTCCTCCGGGGTCAGCAGCAGGCGGCCTGCCGGACGCGGAGGGTCGTAAGTCATGGGCGGGCTCCTCGATTCGGGACGGGGCTCATGTGTGGGCCCCGTGACTGGGGACGTGGGTCGGCGCGTGGGCGAGGAGATGGCGTACCAGCGTGAGCAGGGTCTGCACCCCGGAGCTGGAGATCCGGGCGTCGCAGCGCACCACGGGGACCTCCGGATCGAGGTCGATGGCCGCGCGCACCTCGTCGGGGTCGTAGCGGTACGAGCCGTCGAACTCGTTGATCGCGACGATGAACCCGAGGCCGCGCTGCTCGAAGAAGTCGACGGCGGCGAAGCACTCCTCCAGGCGGCGCGTGTCGGCGAGGATCACCGCGCCGAGCGCGCCCTCGGACAGCTCGTCCCACATGAACCAGAACCGCTCCTGCCCGGGGGTGCCGAACAGGTAGAGCACGTGTTCCGGGTCCAGGGTGATGCGCCCGAAGTCCATCGCCACGGTCGTCTCGACCTTGTTCTCGATCCCGTCGAGGTTGTCGGTCGCCGCGCTGACCGTGGTGAGCAGCTCCTCCGTACTGAGCGGCGCGATCTCGCTCACCGCGCCGACGAAGGTCGTCTTGCCGACCCCGAACCCGCCCGCCACCAAGATCTTCAGTGCGGTGGGGAAGGGATCAGAGCTGTCGTCGTAGTCCATCGAGCACTGCCTCCAGAAGAGACCGGTCAGTGGGGTTGTGGTGGAACTCGGGAGGCTTGGTGGTCAGCGCCCCGCAGTCGACGAGGTCCGACAGCAGCACCTTGGTGACCGCCGCCGGCAGCTTCAGGTGCGCGGCGATCTCCGCGACCGACAGCGGCCCCCGGCACAGTTCGAGTGCCTGGGTGTGCTCCGGGCCGAGGTAACCGAGCGGGGTCGCCCCGGTGGTCATCACCTGCGAGAGCAGGTCGAGCGCGGTCGTGGGCCTGGTCCGGCCGTTGCTCACCGTGTACGGGCGCACCAGCCGGCCGGCCGCGTCGTCGAGCCAGGGCCCGTCGCCGGCCGCGGCCACCCTCAAGGCCTCATCGCCGACGGTTCGACGGCGACCTGCCGGGGCGCGGTCACTAGATACGGCCGCACGCTCTTGACCAGCATCGCCATCTCGTAGCCGAGCACCGCCGCGTCGGCCTCGCGCCCGGCGAGCACGGCGAGGCAGGTGCCCGAGCCGGCGGTGGAGACGAACAGCAGCATCGAGTCGAGCTCGACGACGACCTGGCGTACGTCGCCGCCGTCGCCGAAGCGGTGTCCGGCGCTGCGCCCGAGGGAGTACAGGCCGGAGGCCAGGGCCGCCATGTGGTCGGCGCTGTCGGTGTCGAGGCCGTGGACCGACTTCACGAGCCCGTCGCAGGACAGGAGCACCGCGCTCGTGGTGTGCGGTACGCGCTGGACGAGGCCGCTCATCAGCCAGTCCAGGTCGGATACATGGCCGGTCGGCGCATCGCTCGCCATGATGGATCGACTCCTTGGAATACGAAGGTCTGCGGGAGCGGTGGGGGTGGGGGTGCTGGTCATCCGGCCGGTGCGCTCCCGTCGTGCCGGGTGGTGAAGTCGTGTCCTGGCGCGGGCGCGATCTCGCGCACTCCGTGCGCTTCGTGCCGCGCGGACGCGTGGGTCGGTTGCTCCTCGGTTATGTGCGGCGCCTCCATGGACGTCTCGGCCTCCACAGGCAGGTGCTCCATGGGCGGGCCCTCCATGTGGCGTCCGTCCGGGGCCGCCTGTCCCGCGGGGGCGTACGACGGGGGCTCCCCCGGGAAAGCGGGGTGGGGCGCGGACGGCTGGGGCGACACGCCGAAGTGGGCCGCGGGGGACGGAGCGGACAGGTCGGTGTGCGGCAGGCCCGACTGCGGCGGCTCTCCGTGCGGGCCGTCGGGCGGGAGCCCGTCCCTGTGGCGCACGCCCATGTGCAGGGCCTCCACCATGGCCGGCGCGTCCATGTGGTCCGGCGCCGGCTGGTCCCGCTCCGTGTAGGCCGTCTCCCGCTGGGCGGCCTCCGCGAGGCCGATGCCGCGCTGGAAGGCCGCCATCAGACCGGGGTCGTGGCCGACGTGCTGGTCGGCGTCCGGCCGGGGCAGGGTCGTCGGACCGTCGCGGAGCTGGGGCGCGATGTGCTCCTGGGCGCGGCGCCGGGGCAGCTGCGGCGGCCTGCCCATGGTGCCGCGCACGGCGCCGTTGCGCGGCACGGGCGGGGTGCCGGCGTTCTCCGCCACGGTCCGCCGGTCCTCGGGCCGGACGCCGGGCACGGCCTCCGCCGGGGTGGGCCGCTCCTGGCGGGCGCCGCGCAGGGGCAGCGGCGCGGGGCCGCCGTCGACGCCGGACGCGGTGGCCGGTGCCCGCCGCGGCTGACGCGTCTGCCGGGGCAGGGCGGGCGCCGCGGCGTGCCGGGGCGCCGACGGCTCGGGCGCGGCTCCGGCGGCCTGGAGCTGCGGCGGGCCGGGCGCCGGACGCGGCGGCTGCGCCGCCTCCCGCGCCGGTGCCCGCGGCACCGCCCCGGGCTCCTCCGGGTCCGTGCCGAGCAGCGCCTGCGGTACGACGAGTACGGCCTGGACGCCGCCGTAGATGTTCGCCTGGAGCCGTACGTGGATGCCGTGCCGCCGGGCCAGCTGCGAGACCACGAACAGTCCGATGCGGCCGTCCTGGAGCAGGCTGGCGACGTTGACCTGGTCGGGGTCGGCGAGCAGGGCGTTCATCTTGTCCTGCTCGCCGACGGGCATGCCGAGGCCCCGGTCCTCGACCTCGACGGCCAGTCCCGAGGTGACGAGGCTGGCCCGGAGCAGCACCTGGGTGTGCGGGGCCGAGAACACGGTGGCGTTCTCGACGAGCTCCGCGAGCAGGTGGATGACGTCGGCGACCGCGTGCCCGCGCAGGGTGCCGTCGATCGGCGGCACCAGCTTGACCCGTGAGTACTGCTCGACCTCGGCGATCGCGGACCGCAGCACCTCGGTCGTGGAGACGGGGTTGCTCCACTGGCGGCGTGAGACGGCCCCGCCGAGGACGGCGAGGTTCTCGGCGTGGCGGCGGATGCGGGTGGCGAGGTGGTCGACGTGGAAGAGGCCCTTGAGCAGGTCCGGGTCCTCGATCTCGTTCTCCAGCTCGTCCAGGATGGAGATCTCCCGGTGCACGAGGGACTGGAGCCGCCGGGCCAGGTTGACGAAGACCTCGACCTTCTGTTCGCTGCCCGCGTGGCTGGAGAGCTGCGCGGCCTGCACGACCGCGGTCACCGCGCCGTCCTGGGCGCGGACCAGGTCGGCGGCGAGCAGCTCGAAGTCGTCGGCGTCCCCGGGCGGCCCCTTGCGCGGCTTGCGCTGGGGGGCGGCCTCGCCGCGGCGCAGGGTGTCGACAAGGGCGCGCAGGTCCGCCTCGCCGCGGGCGGTGGTGCGGCGCAGGGCGGCGACGCGGTCGCGGACGGACCTGGCCGCGCGGTCGGCGGCGATCGCGGCGATCACGATCCCCGCGCACGCCACGCCGGCGGCTCCGGCGAGCACGGCCCACAGCGTCGGGCTGGGCCGGGCCCCGGCCGTGCGCAGGATGAACAGGACGGCGGCGCAGGCGCTCAGGGCCACCGCGATCGGCGGCAGGACGGCCAGCCGCAGCAGCTGAGACCGTATGTGGGTCTCGGGCAGCGGCGGAGCGGCGCGGGCGACCGGCCGCCCGTGCCGGCCGCCCTCACGGCGGTCTGCGCGTGCGGCCGGTGCGCGGAGGTGAGACATCGGCGTCCTCGTACTGGTGCGTCGGGGGCACGGGACCCCCGCGGGTCTGCGACTCGGGCATGCGCCATCGCGGAGTCGGCCGACGGAGCCGAGGAGATCGACCCCGCGTCGCCCGACGGCCACTCACAGTAGTCGGCAACACATCATGTGCGACGGGCAGTTGACAAACTCCCGCGGAGACCGTCCCGCTCTGGTATGAGGCTTCGTACGACAGACCGACAAGCGCCTCGGACATCCGCTCACCTTCGGAAACGAATCGATCGGAGCTGGTCAGAAGCGGTCAGTGGCAAACGGCGAGGGCCGAGGAGCGGTGCGCTCCTCGGCCCTCGCCGTACGGTTCCTCGCCCCGGTCGGTCACCCGGCGGGGACGGTCTCCGGCTCTCCCGTGCCCTCCGCGGACCTGGCCTCGGGGTCACTCGCCGTGGCCTCCGGGGCCGCGGCGGCCGTCTTCGCCGGGGCGTCCCAGCCGCCCTCGGGCTCCCGGGCAACACCACGCCACCAGGGCTCGGACGGGACGGTCTCGGCCGTGGGCTCGAACGGCTCCCCCGGGTGCGGCAGGGCGATACGGGCGCCCGCCGCGCGGGCGGCCTCGATCGTGCCCTCGCCGGGCTCCACCCACGGGTGCGTCGCGAGGTTGAACGTCGCCCAGTGGATCGGCATCATCACGCCGGCGGGCCGGCCGCCCTGGAGGTCCAGGTGCGTCCGCATGCCCTCCTCGGGCGTCATGTGGATGTCCGGCCAGAACTCGCTGTACGCGCCGACCTGGATCATCGTCAGGTCGAACGGGCCGTGCTCGGCGCCGATGTCCTTGAAGCCCTCGAAGTAGCCCGTGTCACCGCTGTGGTAGATCCGGTGCTCGTCGCCCGCGACGGCCCAGGAGGCCCAGAGCGTGTGCTGCGCGTTGCGCAGGCCGCGGCCGCAGAAGTGGCGCGCCGGGGTGGCGGTCAGGGTGAGGCCGCCGACCTTCGTCGACTCGTTCCAGTCCAGCTCGCGCAGGCGGTCGGCGGAGACGCCCCAGCGCTCCAGGTGCGCGCCGACCCCGAGCGGCACCGCGAAGACCGTGTCCGTGCCGGCCAGGGCCTTGATGCTCGGCATGTCCAGGTGGTCGTAGTGGTCGTGCGAGATGACGACGACGTCGACCGGGCCGAGGGCGGCCAGCGGCAGGGGCACGGGGTGCAGCCGCTTGGGTCCGGCGAAGGCGAACGGGGAGCAGCGGTCGCCCCACACCGGGTCGAAGAGCACCCGGTGCCCGTCGATCTCGGCCAGCACGCTGGAGTGTCCCATCCAGGTGATCCGCAGTCCGCTCGCAGGGGGCGCCGCGAGGTCAGCGAGGGTCGTGGGGTGCACCGGCACCGTGCCGACCGGGGACCGGTGGGGCCGCTCGTCCCGGCGGAAGAAGACCTTCGCGAGCTCGATCATGGAACCGTCGGGGCGGATCCGGGCACTCTCCGGGTTCTTGAAGACACCGTCGGCGAAATTGGGCGACCTGCGGATGCGCTCCAGGCGCTCGCCGCTCGGATCCGCGCCGAAGGCGGCGGGCCGCAACGAGCGGAGCCCGGAGCTCAGGGGACGGGAACCGGTCACGGCAACCTCCTGGTGGAGTCGGTCTGACATTCCATTATGGTCCGCCCCTCCGACAACGCCGGGTCATTCGGGTGACGGCACGGTGTCCCGGACCCCACCGGCCGGTTGCCCGCCCCGCGTCCGCAACTGATCCGCCGTTCAGTAAGCGGGGTCGCCCGGCTATCATCCCTGCGGATCCCGACCGCGGGTTCACCAAGGGCCCCGCCGCCCACGACCCCTCCGGCCCACCCACCCCAGGAGCCCCCATGACCGCCCCCGGCGACGCCCCGCTCATCACGCTGACCTGGACCGACCACGTCACCGGACGGCAGGGGCACCTGGTCGTCGACCGGCTGGTGCGCGGGGTCTCCAGCGGCGGGCTGCGCATGCGCGAGGGCTGCACGGTCGAGGAGGTCGTCGGTCTCGCCCGCGGCATGACGATGAAGGAGGCCCTGCACTACGACCCCCAGGGCCGCTACATCCCGCTGGGCGGCGCCAAGGGCGGCATCGACTGCGACCCCCGGGACCCGGAGGCGTACGGCGTGCTCGTGCGGTACCTGCGGGCGGTGCGCCCCTATGTCGAGAGCGTCTGGGCGACCGGGGAGGACCTCGGTCTCACGCAGGACGTCGTGGACCGGGCGATGGCCGAGGCGGGGCTCGTCTCCTCGATCCAGGCCGTGTACCCGCTGCTCGACGACGAGGCGGCGGCCCGGCGGCGGCTGGCGGACGCGTTCGCGGTCGAGGTGGACGGCATCGGGCTCGACGAGCTGGCCGGCGGCTGCGGGGTCGCCGAGTCCGTGCTCGCGGCCCTGGACCGGGCGGGCGTGCCGTACGCGGGGACCCGCGTCGCCGTGCAGGGTCTCGGCACCATGGGCGGGGCGACGGCGCGTTTCCTGGCCCGCGCCGGGCTCACCGTGGTGGCGGTCGCCGACGTCAAGGGCACGATCGCCGATCCGCGCGGACTCGACGTCGACGCGCTGCTGGCCGCGCGGGACGCTTACGGCACCGTCGACCGCGGCGCGCTGCGTCCCACGGACCGTGAACTGGACGCCGACGCGTGGCTGTCCACCGACGCGGAGGTGCTGGTGCCGGCCGCCATCTCGTATGCGATCGACACGGACAACCAGGCGGGTGTCAGGGCCCGTTGGATCGTGGAGGCCGCCAACATGCCGGTGCTGCCCGAGGCGGAGGAACTGCTCGCAGCGCGCGGGGTCACCGTCCTGCCGGACGTGGTGGTGAACTCCGGCACCAACGCATGGTGGTGGTGGACGCTGTTCGGCGACATCGGCCCCGACCCGGACGAGGCGTTCACGCACATCCGGCGCTCGATGCGCACCCTGATCGACCGGACGCTGGCCCGCGCCGAGGCCGACGGCAGCACCCCCAGGGAGGCCGCGCACGCCATCGTCGCCGACCGGCTGCCGGTGATCGCCGAACGGTACGGCCGCTACCGGTGAGGTCCCGGCACCCCTCGGCGCGGGACCGGCCCCGAGCCCCCGTCGGGCCGTCCCGCGCGACGGATTAGGGTTGCCGCGTGGCGAGAGTGCGGTTGAGTGTGGGCCGGCGGCGCGAGGAGATGCTGCGGGCCGCCATCGGGCAGATCGAGGCGCGGGGTGTCGCGGCGGTACGGATCGCCGACGTGGCCGCGGCGCTGGGAGTGAGCAACGCGCTGGTCCTCTACCACTTCTCGACCAAGGAGAAGCTGGTCGCGGAGGCGTTCACGTTCGCCGCCGAGGACGACCTGGCCCGGCTGCGCAAGCTGCTGGGCCGGCGCACGTCGGCGCTGCGCCGGCTGCGGGCCGCCGTGCGCTGGTACGCGCCGACCGGACAGGCCAAGGGCTGGCGGCTGTGGATCGAGGGCTGGGCGGTGGCCCTGCGCGAGCCGGGGCTGCGCGAGGTCACCCAGGGCCTCGACCGGCAGTGGAAGGCGGCGATCGCCGAGGTCATCGCGGAGGGCGTCGCCGCGGGCGAGTTCACGTGTCCGGACCCCAAGGACGCGGCCCTGCGGCTGACGGCCCTGCTGGACGGTCTCGCCGTGCAGATGACCGCGTACCCCGGCTCGGTGTCCCGCGCGCGCACCCAGGCGTGGGTGGACGAGGCGCTCGCCCGTGAACTGGGCCTGGAGCGCGAGGCCCTGACCGCACCGCCCGGCACCTTGACCGCACCGCCCGGCACCTGACACACCGGGGCCGGACACGGGCGCTCACGAACTCCCTTTACGGCGAGTCCAGTTGCCCGTCGGTCCGCCCACTCCCCCGCGGAAGCCGGCCCTCCCCGGCACCGACGGGACGGCGGGCCGCAACGATTCCGTGCAGCAGAGCCGTTGAGCCCGCCCGCGCACCCGCCCGGCGCTCCGCCCGGCCCCTCGTACCGCTCAGACGGCCGGTGCGATCCGCGTCTTGATGTCGTCGGGCGACAGGCTGCCCTTGGCCGCCACGTGGTCCCCGGAGGACTCGCCGCGCAGCCGCCGTCCGATCCACGGCACGAGGTACTCGCGCGCCCACTGGATGTTGTCGCGGCGCACCTCGAAGGTGCCACGCGGCGGGAGCGGGGGCCAGGCCTGGTCCGGGTCCGCCGGGACCTCCAGGCCGAGGACCTGCCCGGCCCGCAGGGCGACGCGAGTGTGCCCCTCGGGAGAGAGGTGGAGCCGGTCGCCGTCCCAGGCGCGCCGGTCCTGCACGGTCTTGAGGGACCACAGGTCGAGCACCGGGCAGCCGTAGCGGTCGGCGATGGCCCGTACGTGTCCGTTGTACGTGGCGATCTTGCCGCGCAGGTGCTTGAGCACGGGTACGCCGCGGGTGTCGAAGCCGGTGGTCACCATGACGGTGCCGACGACCGAGGTGAGGTCGGCGACGGCCCGCTCGAAGCGCTCTGCAACCTCGTCGGGGTCGGTGCCGGGCCGGATGATGTCGTTGCCGCCCGCGCAGAAGGAGACGAGGTCGGGTTCCAGCGCCTTGGCCTGCGGGAGCTGGTCCGCCACGATCTGGTCGAGCAGTTTGCCGCGTACGGCGAGGTTGGTGTAGCCGAAGTCGCCCTCGGGCCGTCGGTCCGCGAGCAGGACCGCGAACCGGTCGGCCCAGCCGACGAAGGCCCCGTCCGGACCGGGATCGCCGACGCCCTCGGTGAAGCTGTCCCCCACCGCCACGTACGACCCGATCACTGATCTGTTGTCACTCTTCGAATCGTCTGCCACATCGGCCCATGATTCACCTTTTGATGTGAGCTACGCGACCGTAGGAAGGGGTTGACGTGCGGTGAGATAAGCCACTCGTCAAGTGTTGGTCAATCCCGGAATAAGGCGGTGTTCAAGGGCGGTTGACGAGCCTCAACGCCTGCGTCCACCCACGCGGTACGCGTGCGGCGGTCACCGCCGCAAAGGAGTGTCGCCCCCCCCCGGCACGGCGGAGGCCGGACCCCGGTGATCGGGGTCCGGCCTCCGGTGTGCGGGTGCGGGCGTCAGCCGACGGAGACGCCGTGCGCGCGCAGGTACGCGAGCGGGTCCACGTCCGAGCCGTAGTCCGGCGTGGTGCGGATCTCGAAGTGCAGGTGCGGTCCGGTGACGTTGCCGGTCGCGCCGGACAGGCCGATCTGCTGACCGCCGGTCACGGTCTGCCCGGCCGAGACCGAGAGCGAGGACAGGTGGGCGTACTGGGAGTACTGGCCGTCGGTGTGCCGGATGACGACCTGGTTGCCGTACGCGCCGCCCCAGCCGGCCGAGACGACGGTGCCCGGTCCGACGGCCTTGAGGGTGGTGCCGGTCGGGGCCACGAAGTCGACGCCGGTGTGGTAACCGCTGGACCACATGCTGCCCGCGGTCTTGTAGGACGTGCCGACGGTCGCGCCCTCGACCGGCAGGGTGTAGCCGGAGCTGCTGGTGGCGGCGGCCGGGGCGGCCTGCGTCTTGGCCGTCTGGGTGGTCTTGCCGGACGGCTTGGCGGCGGTGGAGGGCTTGGCGGGGGCGGACGCGGCCTTGCCGCCGAGCGTCAGCTTCAGGCCCGGGTGGATCAGCGCGGGGTCGCCGCCGATGGCCTTGCGGTTGTCCTGGTAGAGCTTCTTCCAGCCGCCGCTGACGTCCTGGTCGTCGGCGATCTTCGCGAGGGAGTCGCCCGCCTTGACCGCGTAGGTCTTGGTCACGGCCTTCTGGGCGGCGACGGGGGCGGCGGCGACGGTCTTCGCCGTGGCGGAGGAGGCGGCGGCCGCCGGAGTGGCGGCGTGGGCGCCGGCGGCTCCCATCAGGGGCAGCGCGAGTGCGGCGCCACCGGTGCCGGCGACGGCTATCGAGCGGGTGATGCGCAGGGACTTGGGACGGCGGTGCTTACCCTTCGCGGGCATGGTGCATTCCTCTCCGGCGCCTGCGAGGTGAGCTGTCGGGTGCGGGCTGGAGATGCCCGGCCGCGTTGCGCGCGGCTTGACCCCTAGCCCGTTCCGGAGACCGGAACAGGCGTCGTACCTGTGGGTCCCCCGCTCCTGCCGTGGACGGGTGAGTGTGCGGGATCCGGGCGGCGGCAGGATTGGGCGTCCGTCCGGAGTGAGGCAGAACGTAAGCGACATGAGAGGGCCTGGACAAGCTTGTGGGGTTTCTGTGCACACCCATTTCTTGATCGATGTCCCTATTGCCGGTGACTGTCCGTCGACGAGCGATCTTCCCGGGGCCGCAATCCCCTGGCGCACCCGAGGATTTGACGGACGGCGGCCGCGACGCACCGTCACCGGTATGACCCTGCTCACGCACCAGGACGCCAGCGAGCCCTAAATCATTGCCAGTTGGACCTTAAGCACCAAACAGGACAGAACGGCCACTTGCGACGGGATGGAACAACCGTCACAAGTGGCCGCTCCGTCCCCTCCGTGACGGGGTTCGCGGCGTCCGGGTCAGTCGAGGGCCCTGAACCCGCGCAGGCGCAGGGAGTTGCCGACGACGAAGACCGAGGAGAAGGCCATGGCGGCTCCGGCGATCATCGGGTTGAGCAGGCCCGCCGCGGCGAGCGGCAGGGCGGCCACGTTGTAGGCGAAGGCCCAGAACAGGTTCGACCTGATGGTGCCCAGCGTTCTGCGGGACAGCCGGATCGCGTCGGCGGCGACGCGCAGGTCGCCGCGTACGAGGGTCAGGTCGCCGGCCTCGATGGCCGCGTCGGTTCCGGTGCCCATGGCCAGGCCCAGGTCGGCCCGGGCCAGCGCGGCGGCGTCGTTGACACCGTCGCCGACCATCGCGACGCTGCGCCCTTCGGCCTGGAGCCTCTCCACGACGGCGACCTTGTCCTCCGGCATGACCTCGGCGATCACCTCGTCGATGCCGACCTCGGCCGCGACGGACTCGGCGACGGCCCGGTTGTCGCCGGTGAGCAGGACCGGTGTGAGGCCGAGGGCCCGCAGTCGTCGTACGGCCTCGGCGCTGGTGTCCTTGACGGCGTCGGCGACTTCGAGGACCGCCCGCGCCTCGCCGTCCCAGGCGACCGCGACGGCGGTGCGACCGGCCGCCTCGGCGACGGCCCGAGCGCGCTCCAGTTGCGCCGGCAGGCTCATGGACCACTCCCGGAGGAGCCTTTCGCGGCCGACGAGGACCGCGTGACCGTCCACGACGCCCTGCACTCCCAGCCCGGCGACGTTGGCGAAGTCCTCGGGGACCGGCAGGGTGACGCCCCGCTCGGTCGCCCCGGTGACGACGGCCCGGGCGACGGGGTGTTCGGAGGCGTGCTCCAGGGCGCCCGCCAGCCGCAGCACCTCGGCCTCGCTCGTCGCGGGGGTGGTGTGGACGGCGAGGAGGGTCATCCTGCCGGTGGTGACGGTGCCGGTCTTGTCCAGGAGGATCGTGTCGACCCTGCGCGTGCTCTCCAGGACCTCGGGGCCCTTGATCAGGATGCCGAGCTGCGCGCCCCGGCCCGTGCCCACCATGAGCGCGGTCGGGGTCGCCAGGCCCAGCGCGCAGGGGCAGGCGATGATCAGCACCGCCACCGCGGCGGTGAACGCGGCGGTCAGCCCGGCGCCGTTGCCCAGCCAGAAGCCGAGGGTGCCGAGCGCGAGGGCGATGACGACGGGCACGAACACGGCGGAGATCCGGTCGGCCAGCCGCTGGGCCGCCGCCTTGCCGTTCTGCGCGTCCTCCACCAGTCGTGCCATACGGGCGAGTTGGGTGTCCGCGCCGACCCGTGTGGCCTCGACGACGAGCCGGCCGCCGGCGTTCAGCGTGGCGCCCGTGACGGTGTCCCCGGGGCCGACCTCGACCGGCACGGACTCGCCGGTCAGCATGGAGGCGTCGACGGCCGAGGTGCCCTCGACGACGGTTCCGTCGGTGGCGATCTTCTCGCCGGGCCGGACCAGGAAGCGGTCCCCTGCTCGCAGCTCGCCCACCGGGACCAGCCGCTCACGGCCCTGCCGCAGCACGGTGACCTCCTTGGCCCCGAGCTCCAGCAGCGCCTTCAGCGCGGCACCGGCCCGGCGCTTGGAGCGGGCCTCGAAGTACCGTCCGGCCAGGATGAAGGCGGTGACACCGGCGGCGGCCTCCAGGTAGATGTTCCCGGCGCCGTCGGAGCGGCCGACGGTGAACTCGAAGGGGTGCGTCATGCCCGGGGTGCCGGCGGAGCCGAGGAACAGCGCCCACAGGGACCACAGGAAGGCGGCCGAGGTGCCCACCGAGATGAGCGTGTCCATCGTGGCCGCGCCGTGGCGGGCGTTGGTGATCGCGGCCCGGTGGAACGGCCAGGCCGCGTAGGTGACCACGGGAGCGGCGAGGGTGAGGCTGAGCCACTGCCAGTACTCGAACTGGAGGGCGGGGATCATCGCCATCGCGACGACCGGGACCGCCAGGACCACGGCGGTGACCAGCCGTTGCCGCAGGGGGCGCAGCTCGTCGGCCTCGCCCGGGGCGGCGCCGTCCCGCCCCGGCCCGGTGTGCGGTGGAGCCGGTTCGGCGGCGGTGTAGCCCGTGGCCTCCACGGTGGCGATCAGGTCCGCCACCGACACGTCCTGGCCGCGGTAGCTGACCTTCGCCTTCTCCGTGGCGTAGTTGACGGTGGCCTCGACCCCGTCCATGCGGTTGAGCTTCTTCTCGATCCTGGCGGCGCACGAGGCGCAGGTCATGCCGCCGATGGCGAGTTCGACCTCGGCGGTGTCGGGGACCGTGGTAGTCATCACTGCTCCTCGGACTGGTGCGGAAACGGGCTCGGGACGAGCACGGGGAAGCGGGGTGCCGGGCCCGGCGTGCGTCGGGCCCGGCGGCGGACGGCGGGGCTCAGGCCGCCCGGCCGGTGAGCGCGTAGCCCGCCTCGTCCACCACGGCGGCGAGCACCGCGTCGTCGGGCTCGGCCTCGGTGGTCACCCGGACCTGTCCGGCGTCGATGTCGACGTCCACCGAGAGCACGCCGTCGAGGGCGCCGATCTCCTTGGTGAGCGTGGCCTTGCAGTGCCCGCAGGTCATGCCGGACACGTCGTAGACGGTCGTGCGGGCGTCGGTGAGCGCGACGTCGGCGGTGGCGGCAGCGGTGGTGGAGCAGGTGCCGTCGGGGGTGCAGCAGGACATGGGATCTCCTCGTCAGTGGGACGGCCGCCTGGCTAGATACCCCCTGGGGGTACCGTCGGCCGACCTCAGGTATACCCCTCCCCGGTATTGTTGGCAAGCGTCGACCGCCCCTCTTGAAAATACCCCTAGGGGGTATACGCTGCCGGTGAGAGCACCGCTCAGGACACGCTTCAAGGGGAGAACCGCATGAACACCGCAGTGAAGATCACCGCGTTCGGCGCCGCACTCGCGGCCTCCTTCGCCGCCGCGTACGGCGTCGGCGACGCCGTGGGTCCCGTGACCGCGGGCCCCGAGCCGGCCTCGCACTCCGGTCACGACGGGGGCGCCTCACCCGGCCCGGCGGGCAGCGGCGGCGACGCGGTCGCCTCAGGGCTCCAGGTCTCCGAGGGCGGCTACACCCTCGACCTCGCGACACCGGCCGTGCGCGCCGGGAAGGAGAGCCGGCTGAGTTTCGTCATCCGCGACCGGACCGGCCGTCGCGTCACCGCCTACCAGCGCGAACACGACAAGGAACTGCACCTGATCCTCGCCTCGCGCGATCTGGTCACCTACCGGCACCTGCACCCCGTCCGGGCCGCCGACGGCACCTGGTCCACGCCGGTCGACCTGCCCGCCGCCGGCAGCTACCGGGTCTTCGCCGACTTCACCCCGGCCGCCGAGGGGGCCGCGAACCTCACCCTCGGCGCCGACCTCGCGGTCTCCGGCACGTACAAGCCGGCGGAGCCGCCCAAGCCGTCCCGCACCGCGTCCGTGGACGGCTACACGGTGACGCTCAACGGCGAGCTGCGCCCGGGCACGCCGGGACGACTGAGGCTGAGCGTCAGCAAGGACGGCCGCCCCGTCACCGACCTCCAGCCCTACCTCGGCGCGTACGGCCACCTCGTCGCCCTGCGTTCCGGGGACCTCGCCTACCTGCACGTCCACCCGCACGGCGAGCCCGGCGACGGCACGACGAAGCCCGGGCCGGACGTCACCTTCACCGCCACCGCCCCGAGCGCCGGCACCTACCGCCTCTTCCTGGACTTCCGGCACCACGGCACCGTCCGCACGGCCGCCTTCACCGTCTCGGCGGGAGCGGGCACCGACGCCGGGCGGCACGAAGAGAGCACCGCGCCCGCCGAGAACACGGACGGCCACGGGCACTGACGCCCGCGGGACGACGGCGGCCGGGGCGGTCCCACGCGGTCAGCGCAGCAGGCGCAGCGCCAGACGGGGAGCCTGGTGCACAAGGGCGGCCGCGGCCAGACCGACCGCCGCCCCCGCGGCGACGTCGGACGGGTAGTGCGCGCCGGTGTGCACCCGCTCGGCGGCCACCATCAGGGCCGGGACCGCGCACACGGCGCCCGCCAGCGGCCACACCACCGCCACCGCCGCGCTGAAGCCCACGCCCGCGGCGGTGTGCCCGGACGGGAAGGAGGAGGAGTCGGGCCGCTCGTGGACGTCCTCGTGCGAGATCCACTCCTTCGGCGGCCGTTCCCGCTCGCAGACCTGCTTGAGCACGCCGTTCGACACCAGCTCGGCCACGGCCATGCTCGCCAGCCCGGCGGCCGCGGCCCGGCGGGCTCTCCAGCCCACCGTGCACATGACGGCCGCCGCCCCCCACCACAGCTTGGTGTGCTGAGCAGCGTCCTCCACGGCGGGCAGCAGGCGCCGCGCGCAGTCCGACTGCCACGCGGCCACCCGCCGCGTCAACCGGTGGTCACTCTCTCGAAGATCCGCCCATGCGTTCATGACCTGCGGCTTCCCGCCCGACGCCAGTCGTAACGGGGCCGGCCCAGGATGCATGTGGCAGCCGTCGGCCGGGTCCGCCCGCACGCGGGCAGGGGGCACCGCACGCCCCGGGACCTCGTCCCGAGGGGCGGCCGGTCCCGCCGGTGGCCGGTCGCCGGTCACCGGTCCTGACGTGCCGGTACGGTCCCCTCCGACGTCTGAGCGGTCGCCTGCGCGGGCAGGGCCGGCAGCGGACTCGTGCAGGAGGCGCAGCGGCGGGCCTCGGTGGGCACCGGGCTGAGGCACTCCGGGCACTCCCGCTTGGGCGCCTGCACGTCGTGGCTCGGCGCGAAGCGCTGGTGCAGCTTGTTCACCGGCAGCACCACGAGGAAGTACAGGGCCGTGGCGACCAGCAGGAAGCTGATCGCGGCGTTGATGAACGCGCCGTAGGGGAAGTCGGTCCCGCCCGCCGTGAAGGTCTTGCGGCTGAGATCACCGGTGGCCCCGGACGCCAGCCCGACCAGCGGGGTCAGAAACGCCCGGACGAACCCGTTCACCACCGCCGTGAAGGCCGCGCCGATCACGATGCCGACCGCCAGGTCGACCACATTGCCGCGCAGGATGAATCCGCGGAACCCCTTCACCTGTCACTCCTCCATCTGACTGCGTCACCGCCCGTCGGCGCGGGCGGCCTCCTGCGCGGCCCGGCGCCCCCTACGAGCGACGTCTTACCGGCTTGGCGCCGGGCAACCGCCGACCGCGCCACTCCGCTTCCCGTCCGCTCCCGGGCGCCTGTGGACAACTCATTGCCCTGGGAACCCATGTCGTATCGTCGAGAGCGCATCCCGTCGGCGAGCGATGCCGAGCAGCGCCGGCGGACGAATGGGAGGAGCCACCGTGACGCAGCAGGTCCCGTCGACCGAGCCCGAGCTGGCCGGAGTGCGTAACTTCCGTGACGTGGGCGGCCTGCCCACCACGGACGGTCGGCGAGTGCGGTACGGACGCCTGTTCCGCAGCGGCCACCTCGCGCACGCGACGGACGAGGACGCCGCGTTCCTCGCCTCGCTCGGCCTGCACACGATCTTCGACTTCCGCAACGCGGCCGACCAGAAGCTGGAGGGCCCGGACGTCTCGCTGCCCGGCGTGCGGAACGTGAATCTGCCGCTGACGGACCCGGCGGACGGGGCCGAGTTCTGGAAGATGGTCCGCGACGGCGACCTGGACCAGCTCCGGGCGATCCTCTCCGACGGCAAGGCCGCGAACCGGATGATCGGCTCCTACCGGATCATCATCAAGGACCGCACCGCCGAGCACTCCCGGGTGCTGCACGCGCTGGCCGAGGACAGCGTGCCCGCCCTGATGCACTGCGCGGCTGGCAAGGACCGCGCGGGCCTGTCGATAGCCGTGACCCTCCTGGCGCTGGGCGTGGAGCGCGACGCGATCCTCGCCGACTACCTGGAGTCGAACGCCACGCACCGCCGCTACAAGGTCCACCGCAGCAGCTCCGCCGCCTCCGCCTACTCCCCCGAGGTCATGGAGCTGCTGAGCCCCCTCTTCGACGCGCGCGCCGAGTACCTGACGGCCGCCTTCGAGACGATCGAGGAGACGTGGGGCGGTGTCGACGCCTACCTGGAGAAGGGCCTGCGGGTCACCCCCGAGGTGCGGCAGCGGCTGCGGGACCGGCTCCTCGACTGAGGGGCCCCGGCCCGGCGACGGGCCGGACTCGGTCGGCTACTGGTTCTGCGCGCCCAGGGTGAACAGCAGGTAGATGAAGGCCGCGAAGAGGTGGCCCACGGCGACGTAGATGATGAGCCGCACCCACAGCGCGCGCGGGAACTTCTCCTCCATCGACCGCCGGGTGCCGGGCTCGGTGGGCTCGGTGGGCTCGGTCATGAGGTCTCTCCTGGTGTCGGGTGGCCCGTGACCGGACCGAGGCAGAGCGCGGTGGCCGGGCTCTGCAGCAGTGTGTGGACGAAGAGCAGCTCGGCCCCGTCGTGATCGGCGGCGGCGAGACGGTGCGGGGTCAGCGAGTCGAAGTGCGCGCTGTCGCCCGGCGCGAGGATGTGCGCGGTGTCCCCGAGGCGCAGTCGCAGCCTCCCGGTGAGGACGTACAGCCACTCCTCGCCGGGGTGGACGCGCACGATGTCGCCCTGCGCCCCGTGCGGGACGTGGACCCGCAGCGCCTGCATCCCGCGGCCGGGGGCGCCCGCCTGCCAGTAGGTCCAGCCGCCCGCCGTGCTGGGTTCCACGTCGGCGGCGCGCGTCACGGCGTCCCGTTCGGCGACCGTCTCGCCGAGCAGTTCGGAGACCGTCGTACCGTAGACACGGGCGAGTGCGAGCAGCATCGGCAGCGAGGGCTGGCGCTGCCCGGTCTCCAGCCGGGAGAGATGGGCGGGCGAGAGTCCGGCGGCGCGGGAGGCGGCCTCCAGGGTGAGGGAGGCGCGACGGCGCAGCGCGCGGAGCTGCGGTGCGACGGCGGGCAGCTCGTCGGCCGGACGTTCCGGGTTCGTGTCCGCGGCGGGGCTCATAGCGTCCATTGAGCCGCACAGTTGCCTCTGAGGCAACTTTGTTGCCCCAGAGGCAAAAGGCGTCAGCGGTTCGCGACCGCCTGCTTCACCAGGGTCTTGCCGAAGTCCCACATCAGGCTGCCACCGCTGTGCGCGTCGTCCATGACGGCGGTGAAGGCCTCCACGAACCGGTCCACGTCCTGCTCCCCGATGGTCAGCGGCGGGATCAGCTTGATCACTTCCAGGTGGTCGCCGGAGACCTGGGTCAGGATGCGGTGCCGCTGGAGCAGCGGTACGACGACCATCTGCGCGAAGAGTCCCTTGCGTGCCGCCTGGAGCATCGCCCACCGGCTGCGCAGCTTGAGCGACTGGGGCCGCCCGAACTCGATGCCGATCATCAGGCCCCGCCCGCGTACGTCACTCAGCAGCTCGTACTTGTCGACGAGCGCGGTGAGCCGGGACTTCAGCTGTTCACCGGTCGCCCGGGCGTTGGCGACGACCTGCTCGTTCTCCAGCACGGACAGCACGGCCAGTCCGGCGGCCATCGCCTGGGCGTTGGACCCGAAGCTCGCCGAGTGGACGAGGACGCGGTCCATCGACGAGTAGACCTTCTTGAAGATCCAGTCCTTGCCGAGCGTGGCGCCGACCGGCACGTACCCGCCCGACAGCGCCTTGGCCACGCACACCAGGTCCGGCTCGACGCCGTCCTCGTGCTGGTAGGCGTAGAAGTCGCCGGTCCGGCCGAGCCCGGTCTGCACCTCGTCGGCGATGAGCAGCGCCTTGTGCCGGCGCAGCAGCTCCTGGGCTCCGCGCAGGTATCCGGGCGGCGCCTCCAGCACGCCCTTGCCCTGGATGGGTTCGACGATCAGGGCGGCCACGTCGCCCTTCTTGAGCTCCCGCGCGAGTGCGTCGAGGTCCCCGAGCGGGACGGCCGTGTCGGGCAGCAGTGGTGCGAAGCCGTCGCGGAAGCCGTCCTCGCCGTTCACGGACAGCGAGCCGGTGGTCAGCCCGTGGAAGGCGTGCGAGCAGTAGAGGACACGCGGTCGCCCGGTCGCGTACCGGGCGAACTTGAGCGCGGTCTCGACGGCCTCGGTCCCGCTGTTTCCGAAGAACACCCGGTCCAGGTGCGGGCTGTGGGTGAGCAGCTTCTCCGCGAGCAGTCCCGGCAGCGGCTGGCAGTCGAAGCGGGTGAGGTCGGCGAGCTGGGCGTCGAGGACGTCGTGCAGCGCCTTGCGGACGACGGGGTGGTGGCGGCCGAGGCCCATCACCCCGAACCCGGCGAGCATGTCCAGGTAGTCGTTGCCGTCCGCGTCCCAGAAGTGGGCGCCCTCGGCCCGCTCGTAGACCTTGTCGAAGCCGATGGTGTGCAGCATGCGCGGGAGCTGGTGGTTCAGGTGCTTGCTGTGCAGGTCGTAGCGCTCGGCGCCGCGCTCGGCCAGCAGCGCCGCGAGGTCGAACTCCGGGCGTCCGCCGCCGGACGGCCCGGAGGAGGGCTCCGCGGACGGGGAGTGCCCGGCGAGCGGACCGCCGGCTACGGGCTCCTCCGAGGGAGCCGTCCCTGAGGGGATGGTCATTCCTGTTTCTCCTTGGCGAACTGGTCCTTCGCCGCCAGGCCGGCGCTGATCCGTCCGGCGATCTCGACGGGCGTGAGGCCGATGTCCGCGAGCACCTCGCCGCGCTTGGCGTGCGCGAGGAACTGCTCCGGAATGCCGAACCTCCGTACGGGTACGTCGACTTCGGCGTCGCCGAGCGCGAGGGCGACGGCGCCGCCCACCCCGGACGCCCTGCTGTTGTCCTCGATGACGGCGACGAGGCGGTGCCCGGCGGCGAGACCGGGCAGCGCGGGGTCGACCGGCTTGACCCAGCGCGGGTCGACGACGGTGCAGCCGATCCCGCGGGCTTCCAGCAGCTCGGCGGCCTTGAGGCACACGGGCGCCATGACACCGACGGCGACGAGGAGCACCTCGGGCCGTTCGGCGCGGTGCAGGACGTCCATGCCGCCGACGCGGCCGGTCGCGGGGACGGCGGGGCCGACCGACTCCTTCGGGAAGCGGACCAGCGTCGGGGCGTCGTCGACGGCGACGGCCTCGCGCAGCTGGGCCCGCAGCTGGTCGGCGTCGCGCGGCGCGGCGATCCTGAGGCCGGGCACGACCTGGAGGATCGACATGTCCCACATGCCGTTGTGCGACGCGCCGTCCACGCCGGTGACGCCGGCCCGGTCGAGCACGAACGTCACACCGCACCGGTGCAGGGCCACATCCATCAGCAGCTGGTCGAACGCCCGGTTGAGGAAGGTCGCGTAGACCGCGACGACGGGGTGCAGACCGCCGGTGGCCAGCCCGGCCGCGGACACCGCGGCGTGCTGCTCGGCGATACCGACGTCCCACACCCGGTCGGGGAACCGCTCGGCGAACTCCCCGAGTCCCACCGGGTGCAGCATGGCCGCCGTGATCGCCACGACGTCCTCGCGCTCCTCCCCGATGCGGACGATCTCGTCACCGAACACCGAGGTCCAGGAAGGGCCGTTGGAGGGCGCCAGGGACTCACAGGTCAGCGGGTCCATCACCCCGACCGTGTGGAAACGGTCCTCCTCGTGCGCGAGCGCGGGTTCGAAGCCGCGGCCCTTCTCCGTGAGGCAGTGGACGAGGACCGGCCCGTGGAAGCCCTTCGCGCGCCGCAGCGCCGACTCCACGGCCGCCGTGTCGTGCCCGTCGATCGGCCCCACGTACTTGAGCCCGAGGTCCTCGAACATGCCCTGCGGCGCGAACGCGTCCTTGAACCCCTTCTTCGCGCCGTGCAGCGACTCGTAGAGGGTGCTCCCGACGACCGGCGTGCGCAGCAGTACGTCCTTGCCCCAGGCCAGCGCCTTCTCGTAGCCGTCCGTCGTACGCAGCGTCGCGAGGTGGTTGGCGAGTCCGCCGATGGTCGGGGCGTACGAGCGCTCGTTGTCGTTGACGACGATGATCAGCGGCCGGTCCCGGGCGGCGGCGATGTTGTTCAGTGCCTCCCACGCCATGCCGCCGGTCAGGGCGCCGTCCCCGATGACCGCGACGACGTGCCCCTCCTCGCCCCGCACCTGCCGTGCCTTGGCTAGCCCGTCGGCCCAGCCGAGCACCGTCGAGGCGTGGCTGTTCTCGATGACGTCGTGCTCGGACTCCTCGCGTGAGGGGTAGCCGGACAGGCCGCCCTTGCCGCGCAGCTTGGAGAAGTCCTGGCGGCCGGTGAGCAGTTTGTGCACGTAGCTCTGGTGGCCGGTGTCCCACAGGATGCGGTCGACTGGCGAGTCGAAGACCCGGTGGAGGGCGACGGTCAGTTCGACCACCCCCAGGTTGGGCCCGAGGTGACCACCGGTCCTCGCGACCGCGTGCACCAGGAACTCGCGTATCTCCGTGGCCAGTTCGCCGGTCTGCGCCTCGGACAGCGCCTTCAGGTCGCGTGGTCCCCGGATGCTCTCCAGAATCGTCACGCTCGGGCCCCCTCTCGGTCCATGCGTTTGTTCAGATCACCGTCACCGCGGGTGTTCCGGTGACGGCGGGGGCGCCTGACGCGACGCCGTCCTGCTGCTCCATCTGTGCCGCGAGCTTCATCGCCTCTTCGATGAGGGTCTCGACGATCTTCGACTCGGGCACGGTCTTGATGACCTCGCCCTTGACGAAGATCTGGCCCTTCCCGTTGCCGGAGGCGACGCCGAGGTCCGCCTCCCGCGCTTCACCGGGACCGTTGACGACGCAGCCCATGACGGCGACGCGCAGCGGGACCTCCATCCCCTCCAGACCGGCCGTGACCTCCTCGGCCAGCTTGTAGACGTCGACCTGGGCGCGGCCGCAGGACGGGCAGGAGACGATCTCCAGCCCGCGCTCCCGCAGCCCCAGGGACTCCAGGATCTGGAGGCCGACCTTGACCTCCTCGGCCGGCGGGGCGCTCAGGGACACCCGGATGGTGTCGCCGATGCCCTCGGACAGCAGCGCCCCGAAGGCGACCGCCGACTTGATGGTGCCCTGGAACGCCGGCCCGGCCTCGGTCACGCCGAGGTGCAGCGGGTAGTCGCACTGCGCCGCCAGCTGCCGGTAGGCGTTGACCATGACCACCGGGTCGTTGTGCTTGACCGAGATCTTGATGTCCCGGAAACCGTGCTCCTCGAAGAGGGACGCCTCCCACAGCGCCGACTCCACCAGCGCCTCTGGCGTCGCCTTGCCGTACTTCTGCAGCAGACGCTTGTCGAGCGAGCCCGCGTTCACGCCGATCCGGATCGGGGTGCCCGTGTCCTTCGCGGCCCGCGCGATCTCCTTCACCTGGTCGTCGAACTGCTTGATGTTGCCCGGGTTCACCCGCACCGCCGCACAGCCGGCATTGATCGCCGCGAACACGTACTTCGGCTGGAAGTGGATGTCCGCGATAACCGGGATCTGCGACTTGCGGGCGATCGTCGCCAGCGCGTCCGCGTCGTCCTGCGTCGGACACGCGACCCGCACGATCTGGCAGCCCGACGCGGTCAGCTCCGCGATCTGCTGCAGCGTGGCACCGATGTCCGACGTACGCGTCGTCGTCATCGACTGCACCGACACGGGCGCACCGCCGCCGACCGCCACCGGTCCGACCTGGATCCGCCGTGACACACGGCGTTCCGCGATCGGCCGGACCGGCACCTCGGGCAGGCCCAGGGAAACGGCGGTCATGACCTCACCCGCGGCTTTCCGTGAAGGTCTCGCGGGCCGCCCGGATGGACTCCTTGAGCGACCCCATGGTCGCCAGGACGGCGGTGGGCTCGTAGCCGCAGTGCGCCATGCAGTTGGCGCAGCGGTCGTCCTTGCCGCGGCCGTAGGAGTCCCAGTCGGTCTCCTCCAGCAGCTGCTTGTACGTCGGCACGTACCCGTCGCTCATCAGGTAGCAGGGCCGCTGCCAGCCGAAGAGCGAGTAGCTCGGGATCGCCCACGCGGTGCACGGGAAGTCGACCTTGCCCTCCAGGAAGTCCAGGAAGAGCGGGCTCTGGTTCAGCCGCCAGCGGCGCCGGTTGCCACCCGCGAAGGCCTTCTTGAACAGCTCCCGGGTCTGCTGGACGCCAAGGAAGTGCTCCTGGTCGGGGGCCTTCTCGTAGGCGTAGGCGGGCGAGAGCATCATCTCGTCCACCTTCAGGTCGTCGTTGAGGAAGTTCAGCACCTCGACGATCGTCTGCGGGGTGTCCGTGTTGAAGAAGGTGGAGTTGGTGGTGACGCGGAAGCCGCGGCGCTTGGCCTCCTTGATCGCCTCGACCGCCTCGTCGAAGACACCCTCCTTCGCCACCGACGCGTCGTGCCGCTCGCGCAGCCCGTCGATGTGCACCGCCCACGCGAAATAGGGCGAGGGCGTGAACTTGTCCATCTTCTTGCGCAGCAGCATCGCGTTGGTGCAGAGGAAGACGAACTTCTTCTTGGCGACCAGCTGCCGCACGATCTCGTCGATCTGCGGGTGCATCAGCGGCTCGCCGCCGGCGATCGACACCATCGGCGCACCTGATTCGAGCACCGCGCCCACGGCCTGGGCCACGGGCATGCGCTGCTTCAGCACACCGGCCGGATGCTGGATCTTGCCGCAGCCCTCGCAGGCGAGGTTGCAGGCAAAGAGCGGCTCCAACTCGACAAGAAGCGCGAATTTGTCCCGCTTCCTGAGCTTCTGTTCAAAGAGATATGCGGCGACCTTCATGGACTGACGAAGCGGCATGGCCATCTGGCTCTACCTCCGAGGGAGCAGCAAAGAACGGTGCCATTCGAAAAAAGCGGGAAGTACCGAACGAAGAACGCGGAATGCCGATATTCCACCGCGCACCGTGCCGATACGGACCAGTTCATGTTCTGGAGCGTCCACGACCACCCGGACGGCCGCAACCGGGCGCACGCCCGCCAGGACGGCGCTGTGGAGCGTGGCCGCGGATTCCATGTCGACCGCGATCGCGCCGGTCTCCAGCAGCGCCGACCGTTCGGGACCTCGGACGACGTGGTCGGAGCCGGTGAGCGGACCCCGGTGCACGGTGCGGCCCGGCAGGGCGCGCGCCAGTTCCCGGACGAGCAGGTCGGTGCCCACGCACGGCGTGCTGCCGCGCGGGTCCCGGGTCTCCTCGGCGACGACCAGGTCACCGGGGTGCATACCGGGGGCGAGACCGGCGCAGAACCCGGTGGCCAGGACGGCCGCGTCACGCAGGGCCGGGTCGGCGAGCACCCTGGTGACCGCGCGCTCGGCGGCCCGCGGTCCCATGCCGGTACGCAGCACGGTGACGGATCCGTCGGCGCCGCCCCGCTCACCGCTGCGCAGCGCGAGGTGCTCGATGCCGAGCGCGCAGGCGATCAGCAGCGGGGCGGGAAGGGGGGCGGCGCTCATCCACCCCCCTTGATCTTGGCGAACGGCTCGCCGTGCACGTACCGGCCGAGCGCGGTCAGCGGGAAGACCTGCCGGTAGAGGTGGTAGTTGATCGAGAAGTCCCAGGGGAAGCCGGTGCCGGTGAAGTACGGCTCGTCCCAGGAGCCGTCCTCCCGCTGGGTCCGCGCGAGCCACTCGACCGCGCGCTCGACGGCCTTGGACTCCCGCTCCCCCGCCGCGAGCAGCGCGAGCAGCGCCCACCCGGTCTGGGAGGCGGTCGAGGCGCCGCGTCCGCTCCACTCGGCGGCGTCGTGGTAGGAGCGCAGGTCCTCGCCCCAGCCGCCGTCGTCGTTCTGGACGGTCTCCAGCCAGGCCACGGCGCGGCGGATCGCCGGGTGCGAGGCGGGCAGTCCGGCGGCGACGAGTGCCGGCACCACCGAGCCCGTTCCGTAGATGTAGTTGACGCCCCAGCGGCCGAACCAGGCGCCGTTCGCCTCCTGTTCGGCGAGCAGCCACTCGATGCCGCGGCGGGTGCGCGGATCGTGCGAGAGCCCCTCGACGGCGAGCATCTCCACGACGTGCGCGGTGACGTCCGCGGACGGCGGGTCGATCACCTCGCCGAAGTCGCAGAACGGCAGCCGGTTGGGGAAGGGGCTGGTGTTGTCGACGTCGAAGGCTCCCCAGGCGCCGTTCCTCGACTGCATGCCGAGGTTCCAGCGCACCCCGCGTCCGATCGCCTTCTCGATCCGCTCCGGGTCGTGGTGCCTGACCCGGCGCAGGGCGAGGACGACCTCCGCGGTGTCGTCGATGTCGGGGTAGTTGTCGTTGTGGAACTCGAACGCCCAGCCGCCCGGCGGCAGTTGGGGCCGCTTCACGGACCAGTCGCCGGGCCGGACGATCTCCTCGCCGAGCATCCAGTCCGCGGCCTTGACGAGCTGGGGGTGGTCGGCGGGCAGACCCGCGTCGGCGAGCGCGATGGTCGCCAGACAGGTGTCCCACACCGGCGACTGGCAGGCCTCGACCATCCGGGCCCCGTCCTCGCGCCAGACGGTGAAGCGGTCCAGCGACTCCAGCCCCGCGCGCGTGACCGGGTGTTCGAGGTCGTAGCCGAGGAGGTGGAGGGCGATGATCGAGTACACGGCGGGCGGCTGGATGCCTCCCCAGCAGCCGTCGTTCTCCTGCCGCTCGATGATCCAGCGCGCGGCCGTGTTCATCGCGGCCTTGCGCAGCCGGCGCGGGGCGACCTTGCGGTAGAGGTGCAGGGCCCGGTCGAGGCGCTGGAACAGGCCGTCCCAACTCGCCACCGGGGCGAAGGGGTTGACCGGGTTGGGGTTCTCGGGGTCGACGTGCAGTTCGTCGAGCGGGAACGGTGCGGGGCGCACCGGACGCTTCGCCGAGACGATGGTGAGCGGCACGATGGTCTGCCGTGCCCAGCACCCGAAGTCGTAGATGTTGAGCGGCATCCACTTCGGGAAGTAGATGAGCTCCGGCGGGAGTTCGGGCAGGTCCTCCCACTTCCACCAGCCGAAGAGGGCCAGCCAGATGCGGGTGAAGACGCGGGCCGCGGCGATCCCGCCCTGCTCGCGGATCCACGCGGAGGCCCGCGCCATGTGCGGCGCGTCGGGGCTGTCCCCGGCCAGCCGCAGGGCGACGTACGCCTCGATGGTGGTGGAGAGTTCGCCCGGACCGCCGTGGAACGTGGCCCAGGTGCCGTCCTCGCGCTGTTCACCGCGGATGAACAGGCCGGCGGCCTGCGTGGTCCGCTCGTCGCGGATCCCGAGGAACTGGCGGAGCAGCAGGTCCTCGGCGTCCATCGTGACGTTCGTCTCGAGGTCGCCCTTCCACCAGCCCTCGGCGTCCTGCAACGAGAGCAGATGGTCGGTGGCGCGTTGCATCGCACGCGCGGCGGCATCCTGGACCCCTGCCGCCACCGGGGCTTCGAGCTGAGTTTCGCTGGCCGAGGCAGCGCGGGGCGGCAGGGCCCCGGTGCTTCCGTCGGTCGTCGCTGTCATGGCTTCCCCTTCGTGCAGTGGTACGTCTCTGCTGTGGGTCCGCCGTCGGCCGGTGCGCCTTCTCCCGCGGCACCGGCCGGCGACTACGCGAGGTTTATTCGACCGATAGTGATCATCTCTTCCGTACGACGACGAAGTCGGCGAGCGCCACGAGCTGGGCCCGCACCTGGTCCGGCATCTGGACGGTGTCCAGGGCCTCGATGGCGATGGTGTGCTGGCGACGCGCCTCCTGGGCGGTCCACTCCCGGCCGCCGGCCTGCTCGATGAGCGCGGCGCGGGCGGCGAACTCCTCCTCGGAGAAACTCTCGAAGTCGCTGCTCTTGGCGTCGGCCGCGAGCAGTTCCCCGAGCTGCTCGGAGGCGGGGCCGCCCGCGGCAAGCGCGGCCACCACCGGCAGCGACTTCTTGCGCTGGCGCAGGTCGCTCCAGGTCTGCTTGCCGGTGGCCTCCGGGTCGCCCCAGATGCCGAGCAGGTCGTCGACGGCCTGGAAGGCGAGCCCGAGGTGGTAGCCGTACTTCTCCAGGGTGTCGGCGGTGCGGTCGTCCGCGCCGCCGAGCACCGCGCCGATGGAGCAGGCGCAGGCGAGCAGGGCGCCGGTCTTGTTGCCCTCCATCTCCAGGCACTCCTCGACGGTGACCCGCTCGCGGTGCTCGTAGGAGATGTCCTGGGCCTGACCGTCGATCAGGGCGCGGGTCGCCGAGGTCAGCCGGCGGGTGGCCCGGCCGGCCTCGACGGTGCCGAGCTCCAGCAGGATCTCGTTGGCCAGGGCGAACAGCGCGTCACCGACGAGGATGGCCTGGGCGGGGCCGTGCACCTTCCAGACGGTGTCGCGGTGCCGGCGCTGCTCGTCGCCGTCCATCAGGTCGTCGTGCAGCAGCGAGAAGTTGTGCACCAGCTCGACGGCCACCGCGCCCGGCACGCCGACCTCGGGCTCGGCTCCGGCGGCCTGGGCGGAGAGTACGGCGAGGGCGGGCCGCACGGCCTTGCCGCCGTCGCCGTCGGCCGGGTTGCCCTCTGCGTCGATCCAGCCGAAGTGGTAGGCGGCGACGGTGTCCATGGGCGGCGCCAGGCGGTCGACGGCCGCGCGCAGCACGGGGGTGGCCAGGGTCCGGCCGCGCTCCAGGAGCGCGGTCACGTCCACCGGCTCAACAGCCGCTTCGGCCGGGGGCACAGTGGGCACAGTCTCTCCTCTTGTTGCGGTACCGGCGGGGGTGCGGGGGCCGGTCCCGTGCAGATCGAACATCACGCCGCCTCCTCGAAGACTTCGAGGAGGTGGTCGCGGGGCCGGCCCAGGGCGCCCAGCGCGGCGCCCGCCGCGCCGACGCCGCTGCGGACCGCGCTCTCCATGGTCGCGGGCCACCCGGTGGCGGTCCACGCTCCGGCCAGGTAGAGGCCGGGGGCCTTGGTACGGGCGCCGGGCCGCAGCCGCCCGACCCCGGGGGTGGGGGCGAACGTCGCGGTGCGCTCCCGGGTCACGAAGAAGTCCTTCACCTCGGCGCCCCGCGTGGCGGGCAGCAGCCGCTCCAGCTCCGGCAGGTAGCGCTCGCGCAGCGCGGCGACGGGCTGGTCGATCTCGTCCTGGGCGGCCGACTGCGAGAGGGCCAGGTACTGCCCGTCGACGAGCCCGGAGGCGTCGGTGCGGTCGAAGACCCACTGCACCGGGGAGCCGATCGCCGCGAAGAACGGCTGCCGCAGCACCGTACGGTCGTAGACGACGTGGATGTTGAGGATGGGCGCGGTGCCGATCCGCAGCAGTCGCTCGGGGTCGTCGAGCGCGCCGTCGGGCAGCAGGTCGTGGGCCTCGCGCTGCGGTACGGCGAGGACGACCGCGTCGGCGTCGAGGCTCTCGCCGGGCACCTGGACGCTCCACCGCCCGTCCGCTCGCCGGGAGAGGGACGTGACGCGGGTACGGACCTCGGTGCGCACGCCGGCGGACTCCAGGGCCTTGCGGGCGAGCCGGTCGTGCAGGTCGCCGAGCGGGACGCGCGCCCAGCCGATGTCGGCGGCGCCCGGGTCGGACAGCAGACCGGTCTTGAACACCATCGCGGCGAGCCCGAGCGAGGCGTCGCCCGCCACGGCGTTGAGGGTGGCGACTCCGACCAGGTCCCAGAGGGCCTCGACGGCGCGCGGCGACTGCCCGTGCCGGGCCAGCCAGGTACCGAAGTCCTGCGCGTCCAGGGCGGGGTCGGCCGGGTCGAGTCGCTTGAGCGCCAGCGCGGCCCGCCCGACCCTGGCCCGCTCGGCGAGGGAGAGGTGGGGGTAGGTGGCGAGGCTTCTGGCGAGGTGCAGCGGCACGGGCAGCGCCGTGCGCCCGATACGGCCGAGCCGCCGTCCCGGTACGCCCTCGGCGTCGAGAACGGGCACGTCGAGACGATCCTGCAGCGGAGCGAGGGCGGCCGCGTCGATGCGGTCGAGGAACCAGCGGTAGGCGGTGCAGCAGCGCAGGTACACGTGCTGGCCGTTGTCGACGGTCAGTCCACCGCGCTGGAAGGAGAAGGCGAGCCCGCCCAGACGCGGCCGCCCTTCGAGCAGGGTGACGCGTACTCCGGCGTCGGCGAGGGCGAGCGCGGCCGTGATGCCCGCGAGGCCGCCGCCTACCACGACGGCGGTCGCGCCCCCGGGGCGCCCCGAGGTGTCCGCGTCGGGCCCTCCGGGCTGGGTCCCTTCGGTCATCGTGCTCCCTCCCCCGCGACCGGGGCGCGGTGCTTGAACGCTGCACGGCCGGTCGTCGCAGACAGGGACGCCACGCACCCCCGGAGGGTTGCGTGCCGCTTTTCGACTGAGGAATCACCTTGGCCCAGAATGTCCATCAGGGGCGTCTCCCGACGGCGCGACGGGACACATGACGGGCGTCCAGACCCGACAGACCGCGTACGGCGACGTACGCCTTCTCGCGTCCCGGCAGCGAGACGCGCCCGCGCAGCACCGCCTCGGGCTCCCGCTCGATGCGGTCCAGCAAACGGCGGTAGATGCCGGCCATGGCGGCCACGCAGGCGCCGCTGCGCCGGTCCAGCATCGGCAGCAGCCGGTAGCCCTCGGCGAAAAGGGCGCGGGCCCGACGCACTTCGAAGTGCACGAGGCCCGCGAAGTCGGAACCCGGCGGTGGAGTGGCCCCGCTGAAGCCGGCCGCGCAGCCGAACTTCGCCAGGTCGTCCGACGGCAGGTAGGTACGCCCGCCCTCGGCGTCCTCGCGGACGTCCCGCAGGATGTTGGTGAGCTGGAGCGCGAGCCCCAGCGTGTCGGCGTACTCGGAGGCACGCTCGGCGCCGCGCGCCCCCGGTTCGGTGCCGAAGACGCCGAGCGACAGCCGGCCGATCGCCCCGGCCACGCAGCGGCAGTAGACCTTCAGGTCGTCCCAGGTCTCGTACGTCTCGCCGCGTACGTCCATCAGGACGCCGTCGATGAGTTCGTCCAGGCCGCCGAGCGGTACCGGGAAGTGCCGGGCGGTGTGGCTGAGCGCGACGGCCACCGGGTCGGTGTCGTCCTCGTCCACCGCTCCCTCGCGCACCCGGGTGAGCAGCGCCCTGGTGTCCTCGAGCCGGGCCGCCTTGACGTCCGGCGGCAGCCCGCCGTCCCCGATGTCGTCGACCCGCCGCGAGAACGCGTAGAGCGCCGACATCGCACGGCGCTTCGGCGTCGGCAGCAGCCTGATGCCGTACGCGAAATTGCGGGCCTGCTGTCCGGTCACTGTCTCGCAGTAGCTGTAAGCGGCGAGTACCGGTGCGGACGCGTGTTGTTCCGACTCCACGCTCCGGATCACCCCTCTCCTCGCAGAGTCACTCCCACCTCGCGCAGCAACTGGAGCTTGCCGGGCTTGGGCGGGCCGGGAAGTACGTCGTATTCGGCGGCGGCGATCGCTCGGATCGCCGCCCTTCCCCCCGCAACGAACCCCGCGAGCAGCAGCCTCAGCCTGCCGTGGACGCTACCCACGAGGGGGGTGCCTTCATTCAGGAGGTGCAGGGCGCGTTCTGCTTCGTATGCAACCAGTGCGCGCACCGATGCGCCTGCTGTGGGCGAGGCGAGATCCGCCTCCTGGACATGGAAACGCTTCATGTCCTCGGCGGGCAGGTAGACGCGGTCGCGGCTCAGGTCCTCGGCGACGTCCTGGAGGTGCTCGACGATCTGCAGCGCCGTGCACACGGCGTCGGAGCGGCGGACGCGCTCGGGGGTCGAGGTACCGGTGACGGAGAGGACGAGGCGGCCGACCGGGTTGGCGGACAGCTCGCAGTAGGCGAGGAGGTCGTCGTAGGTCTCGTACCGCTTGACCTGCTGGTCCTGGCGGTTGGCGGCGATGAGGCCGAGAAAGGGTTCCGGGGTGAGACCGGTACGCCGGACGGTGGGCTGCAGGCGGCGCAGCAGGGGGTGGCGGGGGGTTCCGTCGAAGACGCGGTGGAGGTCGGCCTCGAAGGCGTCCAGCAGGAGCAGCCGGTCCCCGGCCTCCTCCGCGCCGACGCCGAGCAGGCGGGCGTCGGCCCCGCCGGGGGCGAGGTCACCGTCTCCGATGTCGTCCACCAGACGGGCGAATCCGTACACGGCCATAAGGTCGTCGCGCCAGACCCTGGGCAGGAAGAAAGGGGCGACGGGGAAGTTCTCGTCGGCGGCCTTGTCGAGCGTGCCGCGCTCCGGACGGCCGGCGTGCGCCGTCCCGGCTTCGGTCACCGCTCGCCACCCGGCACACGGACGGCACATGCCTCGCGGAGCCGGAGCGTTTCCGTAGCCATTGCCGTCACATCTCCCGTTCTACACTGCCGACCCAATACATCCCATTTCGGACACGCCGCCCGGCGGGCGCGCTGTCCTCCGGTGTCGGGTGTCGCGGGGTATCGCCCTACTTGCCGCGAATCGGCACCGGTACAGCTTACGTTGTACAACGCGGTGTGCCTCGCCGGGGTGTCCTGCACATCACAACAACACACCGATTGGCGTCAAGATTCCTTGGAACAACCAGAGTTGGTCCGCTCTTTGCACGGCGGATCCCCTCCGGCGCGCCCTTCTGCCCGTCAGGACACCGTCCGCGCCGTTCCGGTTGCACGGCAGAACCCCGCCGGAGACGCTCCGACGGGGTTCGGTCGTGTGCGGGTGAGAAGAGGAAGGGCTACTTCCCGGTGAACTTCTCGTACTCCTTCAGGACCTCTTCGGTGGGCCCGTCCATGCGCAGCTCGCCGCGCTCCAGCCACAGCACGCGGTCGCAGGTGTCGCGGATCGACTTGTTGTTGTGGCTGACCAGGAACACCGTGCCGGCGTGCTTGCGCAGCTCGCGGATGCGCGCCTCGGAGCGCTTCTGGAACTTGCGGTCACCGGTGGCCAGCGCCTCGTCGATCATCAGGACGTCGTGGTCCTTGGCGGCCGCGATGGAGAACCTCAGCCGCGCCGCCATGCCGGAGGAGTACGTGCGCATCGGCAGCGTGATGAAGTCGCCCTTCTCGTTGATGCCCGAGAAGTCGACGATCTCCTGGTAGCGCTCACGGATCTGCTCGCGGGACATGCCCATCGCCAGACCGCCCAGGATCACGTTGCGCTCGCCGGTGAGGTCGTTCATCAGAGCCGCGTTCACCCCGAGCAGCGAGGGCTGGCCGTCCGTGTAGACCTTGCCCTTCTCGGCGGGCAGCAGGCCGGCGATGGCGCGCAGCAGGGTCGACTTGCCCGAGCCGTTGGAGCCGATCAGGCCGATGGCCTCGCCGCGGTACGCCGTGAAGGAGACGCCGCGCACGGCGTGCACCTTGCGCACCCCGCGCTCCTCGCCGCGCTTGATGATGCGGCTGAGCGCGGCCGTGGCGCTGCCCTTGCCGGTCTTGGCGCCGTTCACCCGGTAGACGATGTGCAGCTCGTCCGCGATGACGGTGGGGATGTGGGAGTCGGTGCGCTGCTCAGCCACGGCCGTACCTCTCTTCCGCCTTCCAGAAGTACACGAACCCGCCGAGGGCCGCGAGGACCGCCCAGCCGGCGGCGACCGCCCAGACGTGCGGAGGCAGGTTCTCGGAGCCGTAGCCGTCGATCAGCGCGAAGCGCATCAGGTCCATGTAGATGGCGGCCGGGTTCCACTGGAGGACGTCCGCGATCCACGTCGGCTTGTCCTCCAGCATCACCGGGATGGAGAACATGACGCCGGACGCGTACATCCACGTCCGCATCACGAAGGGCATCAGCTGCGCGAGGTCCGGGGTCTTGGCGCCCATCCTCGCCATGATCATGGCGAGCCCGGTGTTGAAGAGGAACTGCAGCGCGAGCACCGGGACGATCAGCACCCACGACAGCTGCGGGTAGCTGCCGAACCCGACCGCGACCAGGAACAGCACGATCATCGAGAACAGCAGCTGCTGGAGCTGCTGGAGCGAGAACGAGACGGGCAGCGCGGCGCGCGGGAAGTGCAGCGCCCGCACCAGGCCGAGGTTGCCGGAGATGGCCCGGACACCGGCCATCACCGAGCTCTGCGTGAAGGTGAAGACGAAGACGCCGGTCACCAGGAACGGGATGTACACCTCGCGGGAGAACCCGCGGTCGGCCTCCAGGATCAGACCGAAGATCAGGAAGTACACGAGCGCGTTCAGCAGCGGGGTCGCCACCTGCCACAGCTGGCCGAGCTTGGCCTGGCTGTACTGGGCGGTGAGCTTCGCCTGCGAGAAGGCGAGGATGAAGTGACGGCGTCCCCAGAGCTGGCGGACGTACTCGACCAGTCCGGGCCGGGCACCGCTCACCGCGAGCCCGTACTTGGAGGCCAGCTCGCCCGCGGTCAGCCCGTCGTCGGGCGACGGCCGGTCGCTCACCGCGACTGGGCCGTCATGCGTTGTCTCACTCACAAGTGGAAACTTTCGTCCTCAAAAGTTCGCAGCTGGTCGGGCCCGGTCGGAAGCCAGGGACCGGGGTACGGCCGAATGCTCTCAGATATCGAGCGTGTCAGATGACCGGAGGGCGGCCCAGTCGGGTCAGCCGCCACACCGTACGCCACTTCATCGGGCGGCGGGGCCCGCACGGGCTGGTCCAGCCCTCCTTGAAACCGCCGAACCATGCCTTGAGCGCGGGTCCCGAGGGACGCCGGGCGAGGGTCAGGAGCATCCACACCCCGAGGTAGACCGGGACGAGGAGCGCCGGGAGGTTGCGGCGGGCCAGCCAGACGCGGTTGCGGGCCACCATGCGGTGGTAGACCGCGTGCCGGGAGGGCGCGGTCGTGGGGTGGTACAGCACCATGTCGGACCGGTAGTCGATCATCCAGCCCGCGTCGAGGGCCCGCCATGCCAGGTCGGTTTCCTCGTGGGCGTAGAAGAATTCCTCCGGCAGCCCGCCGACTTCCGCGAGCACCTTCGTACGGACGGCGTTGGCGCCGCCGAGGAAGGTGGTGACCCGGGAGCTGCGCATCGGGTCGGCGGCCCGCAGCCGGGGCACGTGCCGGCGCTGGGTCTCGCCGGTCTCCGGGTCGGCGATGCGGAAGCTGATGATGCCGAGCCGCGGGTCGGCCTCGAAGGCCCGGCGGCACAGCTCGGCCGTGTCGTGCCGGGCGAGCAGGCCGTCGTCGTCCAGGAAGAGCAGGATGTCGACGTCGGTGCCGCCGGGGCCGAAGGCCTCGATGCCGACGTTGCGCCCGCCGGGGATGCCGAGGTTCTCGGGCAGCTCGACGGTGCGGACGCCTTCGGGGACGTCGGGGACGGGCGAGCCGTTGCCGACCACGACGACCTCGACCGGGTCGCCGTCCTGCTTGGCGACCGAGTCGAGGAGGGCGCGGAGCTCGTCCGGGCGGTTGCCCATCGTGATGACGACCGCCCCGACCTTCGCGGTGCTCACTTCAGCCTGCTGGAGGCGAGGATGGACACCAGGTGCAGCAGCGTCTGCAGGATCGCGATGCCGGCCAGGACGGCGACGCCGAGCCGCGAGAAGAACAGGTCGCCGCGGACGGTGTCGAGGACGGCCAGCAGGAGGATCAGCAGGGACGCCTCGACCCCGAGGACGAGCCGGTGGAACTTCAGCGCGGCGGCGGCCTTGCGGGCCAGCGCCATGCCGGAGGACCGCGGTTCGGAGGCCGACTCCTGGACGGGCGGCTTGCCCGTCTGGTGCCGGGCCACCCCGACGAGGTCGGTCTCGGCCTTGATCAGGATGGCGCCGAGGGCGGCCAGGGTGCCGAGGAAGGCCCACAGCCAGTCGATGCGCCCCGAGCCCCACAGGTCGGCGGCGCGCAGGCCGAAGCCGACCAGGACCGCGGCGTCGCACAGGTAGGCGCCGACCCGGTCCACGTAGACGCCGGCGATCGAGAACTGCTTGCGCCAGCGGGCGATCTCGCCGTCGACGCAGTCGAACAGCAGGTACAGCTGGACCATCAGGACGCCGAGGACGGCGCCAGGTATCCCCGGCACCAGCAGGGCCGGGGCGGCGAGGACGCCGAAGACGGTCATGAGGTAGGTCAGCTGGTTGGGCGTGACCCGGGTGTTCACCAGGTGCCGGTCGATGCGCAGCGAGAGCTCGCGCATGTAGAGCCGGCCGGCCCAGTGTTCGCCGCTCCGCCGGTCCTTGACACCCGGGGGGTGCACGACCGGGCGGAGCTCAGCTACCGATGGCTTTTGCATAGTCGGCGTATGCGTCCCTGATCTGGTCGGTGGTCAGGTCGAGGTGTTCGAGGATCGTGTAGCGGCCGGGCCGGGTCTGCGGAGCGAACTCCACGACGCGGACGAACTCCTCCGCGGTGAACCCGATCTCCTCCGGCGTCACCGGCAGTCCGTGCCGGCGCAGCACCTCGGCCATGTAGGCGGACTCCTCGCGGGCACCGCGCAGGTGCATCGCGAAGGCCGCGCCCAGTCCGCACTGCTCGCCGTGGCTCGCCGCGCGCTTGGGGAAGAGGAGGTCGAAGCCGTGGTTGATCTCGTGGCAGGCGCCGGAGGCGGGACGGGAGTCGCCCGCGACCGACATGGAGATGCCGGTGAGGACCAGTCCTTCGGCCAGCACCTGGAGGAAGGCGTCGTCGCCGACGCCGCCCGGGTGCCGCAGCACGGCCTCGCCGGCCTGGCGGGCCATCGCGGCGGCGAGGCCGTCGATCTGCTCGCCCTTCTCGCGGTTGGCCAGCTCCCAGTCCGCGACCGCGGAGATGTTGGACAGGGCGTCGCCGATGCCGGAGCGCACGAAGCGGACCGGGGCCTCGCGGATGACGTCGAGGTCGATGACGACCGCGATCGGGTTCGGCACACCGTAGGAGCCGCGGCCCGCGTCGTTGTCGAGGGTCGCGACCGGCGAGCACAGACCGTCGTGCGAGAGGTTCGTGGCGACGGCGACCAGCGGGAGGCCGATGCGTGCCGCGGCGAACTTCGCGCAGTCGATGATCTTGCCGCCGCCGAGGCCCACGACCGCGTCGTAGTGGCCGGACTTCATGGCGTCCGCGAGCTTGATCGCGTCGTCCAGGGTGCCGCCGCCGACCTCGTACCAGGTCGCGCCCGGCAGCGCTGGGGCGAGCCGCTCGCGCAGCTTCGCCCCGGAGCCGCCGCTGATCGCGACGGCGAGCTTGCCGGAGTGCGAGATCCGCTGGTCGGCGAGCACACCCGCCAGGTCGTCCAGGGCGCCCGGACGGATGTCGACGACGACCGGCGAGGGGATGAGCCTCGTCAGTACTGGCACGCGATTTCACGTCCCTTGGCGAGGTCGTCGTGGTTGTCGATCTCGACCCACTTGACGTCACCGATGGGCGCGACGTCGATGCGGAAGCCGCGGTTGACGAGCTCCTGGTAGCCGTGCTCGTAGAACTGCTGCGGGTCCGTCTCGAAGACCGTCTTCAGCGCGTCCGCGAGCTCGTCGGCGGCCTCGCCCTCGATGAGGGTGACGCCGATGTACTCGCCGGTGGCCTCGGCCGGGTCCATGAGCTTGGTGATCTTCGTCATGTTGCCCTCGGGGCCCACGACGACCTTCATCTCCTCGTCGGCGAGGGACTTCACCGTGTCGAGGGCGAGGATGATCTTCTTGCCGTCGCCGCGGGCGGCGAGCAGCGTCTTCTCGACGGAGACCGGGTGCACGGTGTCGCCGTTGGCGAGGATCACCGAGTGCTTGATGGAGTCACGGCCGCACCAGAGGGAGTAGGCGTTGTTCCACTCCTCGGCCTTGTCGTTGTCGATGAGGGTGATCTTGACGCCGTACTTCTGCTCCAGCGCCTCGCGGCGCTCGTAGACGGCCTCCTTGCGGTACCCGACGATGATCGCGACCTCGGTCAGGCCGATCTCGGCGAAGTTGCCGAGGGTCAGGTCCAGGACGGTGAGGCTGTCGTCACCCGACGTGCCCTCGGGGCCGACCGGCACCAGAGCCTTGGGCAGGGTGTCGGTGTAGGGGCGAAGACGCCGTCCGGCGCCGGCCGCCAGCACGAGGCCGATCATGCGGGTTCTCCTTCATCGTGTACGGCGGGTGCATGGGAGGACACCCAGAAGCGGATGCTCTCGAAGAGCACCACGAGTGCCACGGCCACGGCGAGAACCGTGAGCGCGACCTTGAAATCTGTGGCGGCGAGCAGCGCGGCCAGGACGGTGACCAGCAGCGTCCTGCCCTCGTGCCCGCCGATCGCCCGCACCAGCCAGTGCGGCGGCGCGCCGGCGTTGCCGCGGATGCGGTACACCGTGTCGTAGTGATGGTAGGCGACCGCCGCAACCAGCCCGAAAGCCGCCGGAAGGGCTCCGTTCACGTCCGCCTTGGCCGCCAGTACCAGCACCGTGCCGTATTCGGCGGCGCGGTAGAACGGCGGAACCAGCCAGTCCAGAGCGCCCTTCAGGGGTCGCCGCAGGGCCACCGGGGACAGCAGCACGTAGCCGGCGGCGCCGAGGACGGGCCACCAGCTGCCGTACGGGGCGAGTGTGGCGGAGAGCACGACGAGGACGCCTGCCGCGAGGGCGACGAAGGCCGGGCCGCGGGAGGGGACCCGGCGGGTGAGGCGGGTCAGCAGCTCCGCGAGCGGGCCGGAGTCCGTGAGGTCGGCGAGGGCCTGGGCGGCGCGGTCCGTGCGCCGGGCCTTGCGGGTCAGCGACCTGAGCACGCGGCCGGCCGTGGTGTACGTCGCCGCGAAGGCGCATCCGGCGAGCAGGACGTAGAAGGTGATGCGGGGCGTGGTCAGTGCCGTCAGGACGGCGATCATCGCCCAGCGCTCGCCGATCGGCAGCACGATCATCCGGCGCAGCCACACCGTCCAGCCGACGCTGTCCAGCTTGTCGGAGAGGGCCGCGGTGGGGCTGGTGTTGGCGGTGGCGTCGTGGTTCGCCTCGTTGAAGGAGAAGTCGACGACGTGCCGGCAGGTCTGCAGGACCATCGCGCCGAGGGCGAGCGCCCACACGTCGTCGCCACCGCGGGCCGCGCCGAGCGCGAGGCCCGCGTAGTAGGCGTACTCCTTGGCGCGGTCGAAGGTCGCGTCGAGCCAGGCGCCGAGCGTCGAGTACTGCAGCGAGTAGCGGGCGAGCTGCCCGTCGGTGCAGTCGAGGACGAAGGAGAAGAGGAGGAGCACGCCCGCCGCGACGTAGCCGGCCCGGGTGCCGGTGGCGGCGCAGCCCGCCGCGATCAGCGCGGTGACGAGCGAGGCCGTCGTGACCTGGTTCGGGGTCAGGCCGCGGCGCGCGCACCAGCGGGCGATGTAGCGCGAGTACGGGCTGATGAAGTGGGTGGTGAAGAAGCCGTCACGGGACTTCACGGCGGTGCGCAGGCGTACGGCCTCGTCGTCCACGGCGGAGACGGCCTGCCGTGCCTCGTTGCGGGTCTGCGGGTCCGTGGGCACGACGGCGACGAGGGTGCCGAGTTCGGGCCGGTGCACCGGGACGGCGTCCGCGTCCAGGGCGGCGGTGACGCGGTCGGCGAGGTCCTCGACGACGAGGGTGGCGCCGCCGCCCGCGGCCGAGCTCTCCCGGGCGACGGCCCGGGTCAGGGCCTGGCGGGCGCCGGGCTGGGCGGTGACCGCGCCGGGCAGCGCGGCGGCCGGGAAGCGCGGGTCGGTCAGGCCGAGGCGCAGCGCGTGGACGTGGCCCACGAAACGGGCGTCGACGATCGCGACCCGCTGGTTCGCGGGCACCTGGGCGAGGAGCGTCTCGGCGTCACCGGCGTCCGAGGCGACCCGCACGTCGAAACCGAGCGTCCGCAGATCGCCTTCGAGCGACGATCCGGGGACCGGCTGGCCGGTGAGGATGGCGGTCGACAGACGAACTCACTCCCTGGGTGCCGACGCGTCCGCGCCGGCATGTGCGTGGTGGGATGGCCCTGCGCCTGAGGCGGCGGGCGGCATGTCGGCAGAGGCTATCGGATGAATGGAAGCGGGCGTTCACCGCCCGTTCACGGCCCGATCAACCCGGTCTGAGCGGCCGCCTCCGCCGCGATCATCATCGGTGATCCGGGGCCCGCGCCACAAACCGCGGGCCCAGACCGGCGCATTCACGGCATCGCGCGCGGTCCCCGGCGCACCGGGGCGCACCGGGGCGGACCGGTACGGCCGGGACGGGCCCGCGGGACGGGGCGGCACCGGCGGCGGGCCCGGGTCCGGCATAGGGTGGTCGTCCATGACATGGCTGATCACAGGCGGAGCGGGATACATCGGGGCGCACGTGGCGCGTGCCATGGCCGGGGCCGGGGAGCGCGTGGTCGTGCTCGACGACCTGTCGGCCGGGGTGCCGGGGCGACTGCCCGAGGACATCCGCCTGGTGCAGGGTTCCTCGCTGGACGGCGAGCTGCTGAAGCGGGTCCTGGCCGAGCACGCGGTGACCGGTGTGGTGCATCTCGCCGCGCGCAAGCAGGTCGGTGAGTCCGTCGCGCAGCCGACGCGCTACTACCAGGAGAACGTGGGCGGCCTCGCGACGCTGCTCGACGCCGTCGCCGGGGCGGGCGTGCGCAGGTTCCTCTTCTCCTCGTCGGCCGCCGTGTACGGGAACCCGGACGTGGACCTCATCACCGAGGACACCCCCTGCTCCCCGATGAGCCCCTACGGCGAGACGAAGCTCGCCGGCGAGTGGCTGGTGCGGGCGGCGGGCCGGGCGCACGGCATGGCGACGGTGTGCCTTCGCTACTTCAACGTGGCGGGGGCGGCGGCTCCCGAGCTCGCCGACACCGGCGTCTTCAACGTGATCCCGATGGTCTTCGACCGGCTCACCCGCGGTGAGGCGCCGCGCGTCTTCGGCGACGACTATCCGACGCCGGACGGCACGTGCGTACGCGACTACATCCACGTCGCCGACCTCGCGGAGGCCCATCTGGCGGCGGCCCGGCGGCTGGCCGGCGGCTCCACGGGCGACCTGACCGTCAACATCGGCCGCGGCGAGGGTGTTTCGGTTCGCGAACTCCTCACCCTCATCGCCGAGGTGAGCGGCGACAGCCGTCCCGCGCTCGTCGAACCGCGCCGGCCCGGTGACGCCCCGCGCGCGGTCGCCTCCTCGGCACTGGCCCGCCGCGAGCTGGACTGGAGCGCGCGCCGAGGGGTGCGCGAGATGGTCGAGTCGGCCTGGCAGGGGTGGCAGGCACACCGGGGCGCGAACCCCGGGAGCTGACGTCCGGCTCTCTGACCTGCGCAACGTTTGCGCAGGTCAGAGAGATGACAACGGTGTTCAGTGCCGCGTTGCCCCGTACCCCCTGCCCGTAGTTGACTGAGCATCCGGCGTACACATCGGAGGGCGGCTTCCATGGGGGCAGGGCACGATCACGGACACGCGCACGGTGCTCCGCCGACGGGCACCGCGGCCGCGGCGTACCGCGGGCGGCTGCGGGTCGCCCTGTCGATCACGCTCACCGTCATGGTGGTCGAGATCGTCGGTGGGACGCTCGCCGATTCGCTCGCGCTCATCGCGGACGCGGCCCACATGGCGACGGACGCGCTGGGCCTCGGCATGGCGCTGCTCGCCATCCACTTCGCCAATCTGCCGCCGAGCGGCAACCGCACGTACGGGCTGGCCCGCGCGGAGATCCTCGCCGCGCTCGCCAACTGTCTGCTGCTGCTCACGGTCGGCGGCTACGTCCTGTACGAGGCGATCCAGCGGTTCATGACGCCCGCGGACACCGAGGGCGGGCTGACCATCGTGTTCGGTCTGATCGGTCTGGTCGCGAACATGATCTCGCTGACGCTGCTGGTGCGCGGACAGAAGGAGAGCCTGAACGTGCGGGGCGCCTTCCTGGAGGTCGCCGCGGACGCGCTGGGCTCGCTGGCGGTGCTGATCTCGGCGGCGGTCATCCTGACGACGGGCTGGCAGGCCGCCGACCCGATCGCCTCGCTGGTCATCGGCCTCATGATCGTCCCGCGTACCTGGAAGCTGCTGCGCGAGACGCTGAACGTGCTGCTGGAGGCGGCGCCCAAGGGGGTCGACATGGCCGAGGTGCGGGCGCACATCCTGGCGCTGTCCGGCGTCGAGGACGTCCACGACCTGCACGCCTGGACCATCACCTCCGGTATGCCGGTGCTCTCCGCCCATGTCGTCGTCAGCGGCGAGGTCCTGAACGCCATCGGCCACGAGAAGATGCTGCACGAGCTCCAGGGCTGCCTGGGCGACCACTTCGACGTCGAGCACTGCACCTTCCAGCTGGAGCCCAGCGGGCACGCCGAACACGAGGCCCGGCTCTGCCACTGACGCGCCGCGCGCCGGGAGGTACCGGTCGAACGCATGACGCCCCCGGTGGGGGACGGTTCCCCGTCGGCGGCAGAGGGCACGATCAGGTATCCGGCCGCTCCTGCGTCCGGCCCGCCGTCGGTCGTGTGCCGCGCCGCGGGCTCCGCCCGGGGGACGTGCGGGGGACATGCGGGGACGCCGCGAGTGCCCGGAGTGCCGGTTTCGTACGGCAGACTTGGGGTTCGAAGACCGATGCGAAGGATGGGTATGCCGATCACACCTGCCACCGCGACGCACAGTTCGTCGAACGGCACCGCTGAAGCGATCTTGCTCGAACTGGTCGACGAGGACGGGACGACGATCGGCACGGCGGAGAAGCTCGCCGCGCACCAGCCGCCCGGGCAGCTGCACCGGGCGTTCTCCGTGTTCCTCTTCGACGAGCGCGGCAGGCTGCTGCTCCAGCAGCGGGCCCTCGGCAAGTACCACTCCCCCGGCGTGTGGTCCAACACGTGCTGCGGCCACCCGTACCCGGGCGAGGCCCCGTTCGCGGCGGCGGCCCGGCGGACGTTCGAGGAGCTGGGGGTGTCGCCGTCGCTGCTCGGCGAGGCGGGCACGGTCCGCTACAACCACCCGGACCCGGAGTCCGGCCTGGTGGAGCAGGAGTACAACCACCTGTTCGTGGGGCTGGTCCAGTCCCCGCTGCGCCCCGACCCGGACGAGGTCGGCTCGACCGCGTACGTGACCGCCGGGGAGCTGGCGGAGCGGCACGCGCGGGACCCGTTCTCGGCGTGGTTCATGACCGTGCTGGACGCGGCGCGCCCGGCGGTCAGGGAACTCACGGGGCCGTCCGCGGGCTGGTGAGGCCCGCTACACGGTGACGGGCTTGAGGGGCAGCGCGGCCCAGATCACCTTGCCGCCGCTCGCCGTGTGCTCGACGTCGCAGACCCCGCCGGCCTCTCTGGTGACCTCCCGCACGAGCAGCAGACCGCGCCCGCCGGTCTGCCCGTGGTCGGCCTCCAGGGCGGTCGGGCGGTAGGGGTGGTTGTCCTCCACGGAGACCCGCACCCACTCGGCGCCGACGGCGACCTCCACGGCGAGGGTCGGCGAGAGCAGCGCCGCGTGCCGCACCGCGTTGGTGACCAGCTCCGAGACGATCAGCAGCAGTCCCTGGACCAGGTCCTCCGAGACGGGCACGCCCTGGCGGACGAGCAGGTCACGGACGGCGTGGCGGGCCTGCGGGACCGAGGCGTCCACGGCGGGGGCGGTGAACCGCCAGACACCCTCGTACGGCAGCGGGCCGGGGGGTCTCCGGTCGGCAGGCACGTCGTCGCCGCCCTCCGGGCGTGAGTCGGACCCCCGCCCACCGTTCTCCATCGTCCGGTCGCCACCCTCGCGCTCGATTGTCACCACACGTCGAGTGTTGATAACGCGCTGGTCCGTACCGGATGTCTGAACAGAAGTCAGCGGGTATCGACGCTTTCTGATTACTTGCGAACGTATTTGGCGATCGAGGGACCGGTCCTGTCGCGACGATGCCGCCTTCGGGAACTATTCGGGTTGTACGGGTTTGCCGCCCGGCTCGTCCCCTTCGTACCCCCGGACCACCGCACACCGACCGGGGCGGCGCCGGGCGGGGTCCCGGGGCCTGGGCACCCTTGCGGATCACCGGTGTGAGGCCCCGGATAGCATCCGGCGCATGGAGCCCCAGCTGCTGCACCGCGTCGCCGACGGAGTCGCCACCGTCGTGATCCACAACCCGGCCAAGCGCAACGCCATGACCGCCGGGATGTGGCGGGCGCTGCCTCCGCTGCTCGGCCTGCTGGCCGCCGACCCCGCCGTGCGGGCGCTGGTGCTGACCGGCGAGGGTGCCACGTTCTGCGCGGGAGCCGACATCTCGACGCTGCGGGGCTCGTCCGACGAGGCGCAGGGACTCGCCGTACGCGCCGAGGAGGCCCTGGCGGCGTTCCCGAAGCCGACGCTGGCGGCGATCCGCGGGTACTGCGTGGGCGGCGGCTCCCAGCTCGCGGCGGCGTGCGATCTGCGGTTCGCGCGGGAGGGCTCGCTGTTCGGGGTGACACCGGCGAAGCTGGGGATCGTCTATCCGGCGTCCTCCACCCGGCGGCTGGTGTCGCTGGTGGGGCCCGCCACCGCCAAGTACCTGCTCTTCTCGGGCGAGTTGATCGACACGGAGCGGGCGCTGCGCACCGGGCTGGTGGACGAGGTGCTGCCGGAGGGCGGGCTCGGCGAGCGGGTCGCGGAGTTCACCCGCGTCCTGGCGGCGCGTTCGCAGCTGACGCAGGCGGCGGCCAAGGAGTTCGCCGGCGGGCGCGAGGACCGGGACGCGTACTGGGCCGGACAGGCGCGCGGCAGCGACGACACCGACGAGGGGGTCGCCGCCTTCCTGGAGCGCAGGCAGCCGAAGTTCACCTGGACCGTCGGCGGTGCCGGGAACGAGGGCTGAGGCCCTGCCGGTCCGATCCGGCGACAGGGGCTAGTCCAGCTTGAAGCGGCTGTTCGTGTGGAACTCCGCGACGAGGTGCGCGGGGGCCTTGTCCGGTGAGCCCGCGTCGTAGGGCGGCCGCGGGTCGTACTCCGTGAACAGCTGGACGGCCTGCGCGTGTTCGTCGCCCGCGATCCGGCCGACCAGGGTCAGGCCCATGTCGATGCCGGACGAGACGCCGGCCGCCGTGACGTACTTGCCGTCGACGACGACCCGTTCCCGGACCGGTTCGGCGCCGTAGTGCCCGAGGAAGTCGAGGGCCAGCCAGTGCGAGGTGGCACGGCGGCCCCGGAGCAGCCCGGCGGCGGCGAGCAGCAGGGAGCCGGTGCACACCGAGGTCGTCCAGGTGCTGGTGGCGTCGGCGGCGCGCAGCCAGGCCAGGAGCGTCTCGTTCTCCATCTGCGCCCACTGGCCGGGGCCGCCCGGGACGACCACCAGGTCGGGGGCCGGGACGTCGGCCAGGGCCCGGTCGGCGGTGAGCGCCAGGTCCCCCGTCTCGTTGCGGACGGGGCCGGTGCGCTCGGCGACGAAGACCGTCTCGGCGCCGGGCAGCCGGCTGAGGGTCTCGTAGGGGCCCACCGCGTCCAGGGCGGTGAAGCGGTCGTAGAGGACGATGGCGGTCAGCATCGGGTTCCCCCTCAGTGGGTGGACGCGGGTCGGAAGCGGCGCCGGTACTCGGCGGGTGCCGAGCCGAGCGCCTTGACGAAGGCCCGGCGCATGGCCTCCGGGGTGCCGTAGCCGCAGGCCCGGGAGATCTCCTCGACGCCGTCTGCGGTGTCCTCCAGCAGGCGCCGGGCGTGTTCGAGCCGGGTGCGGTCGACGTACCGGCCGGGTGTCACGCCGGTCTCGCCGCGGAAGGCGCGGGTGAAGTGGCGGGGGGAGAGACGGGCCCGGGCGGCGAGCGCCTCGACGCTCAGGTCCTCGCCGGGATGCTCGGTGATCCACTGCTGCACCTCGCGCAGCGGTGCGCGCTGGGCGGTCTGCGCGGCCAGCTGGACGCTGAACTGGGCCTGGTTGCCCGGGCGACGCAGGAAGACCACCAGGGCGCGGGCCACGGCCAGCGCGGCCTCCCGGCCGAGGTCCTCCTCCACGAGCGCGAGCGCGAGGTCGATGCCCGCCGTGACTCCGGCCGAGGTCGCGACGTGGCCGTCGCGGACGTAGACCGGATCGGGCTCCACCTCCACGGCCGGGTGGTCGCGGGCGAGCTTGTCGCAGAACGCCCAGTGGGTCGTCGCCCGGCGGCCGTCCAGCAGTCCGGCCCCGGCGAGCAGCAGGGCGCCGGTACAGATGGAGACCAGCCGCTCGGCGCGCGGTCCGTGCTCGCGCAGCCAGTCGACGAGGGCGCCCGGCGGGGTCCTGGTGCCCCGGCCGCCCGGGACGAGCAGCGTGTGCGGGACGGGGGCGTCGGCGAGCGTCCCGTCCGGTACGAGGGTGAGGCCGCTGGAGGTGCGGACCGGGGCGCCGTCCAGCGAGGCGGTGCTGATGCGGTACGCGTCGCCGGGGCGGGCGCCGGCGCCGGCGAACACCTCGACGGGGCCGGTGACGTCGAGGCTCTGCACGTCGTCGAAGAGGACGACCAGGACGGTGCGCATGCCGTCGATTCTTGGCGCCCGGGGCGACGGCCGCAATGACGAGTACCCCACCTTTCCTGCCATGGGACGTCCGCCCGTTCCGTACGTACTGACCAGTCGGTAATGTGCCCGGCATGACCTCTCCCCTGCCGGAGCGCGCCGGGCGGCGCTGCCACAACGTCCTGAACCCGCTGCACTCGACGCACTACTTCTCCCCCGACCTGGGCCGTGAGCTCGCCGCGATCGGGATCGAGGACGACCGGGGTGCCTACTTCGCCGCGCGGTCCGCGGCCATGGGGGCGGTGGGGCCGGGCACGGTGACCGCCACGTTCTACAACTTCCGGCACGAGCTCGTGGCGCGGCACGTGCCCGGGGTCTGGCGAGCCGCGTCCCCCGAGGCGGTCCTTGCGGCACGCGCGCGTGCCGTCGACGCGACCCTGCGGCGGCTGCTCGGCGACGAGCTGATCGCGTCCGAGGAGGTGGCCGAGGCGGCCGGGCTCGCGCTGCGCGCCGCTCAGGCGTGCACCAGGACCGCACGCCCGCTGTACGCCGCGCACGCCGACCTGCCCGTCCCCGAGGAGCCGCACCTGGCGCTCTGGCACGCCGCCACCCTGCTGCGCGAGCACCGCGGCGACGGTCACCTCGCCGTCCTTCTCGCCGCCGGACTGGACCCCGTCGAGGCCCTGGTCAGCCACACGGCGACCGGCAAGGGCATGGCCCCGAGGTGGGCGCTGGGGACCCGGGGCTGGACGCGGGAGGACTGGGAGGCGGCGGTGGACCGGCTGCGCGGGCGCGGACTGCTCGACTCGGAGGGCGAGTTGACCGACGCCGGCGCGGCCCTGCGGCAGCACATCGAGGCCGAGACCGACCGGCTCGACCTGGCCCCCTACACACACCTCGGGGTGGCGGGCGTCGAGCGGCTGACCGAGCTGGCGAAGGGGCTGCTGACCACGGCCGTGGCGAACGGGGCGTTCCCGGCAGGCATGATCGGCAAGGACTGAGGTACCCGTATGTCACCCGGCCTCGTCGAACCAGACGGGAGTCAACGTGCCGGTAGACGAAAGGGGAAGCGCGTGTTTCGTGCCATCGCAGACGTGTTGCGACAGATCGGTGGAGCAGTCGCCACGGTGGTGACCCTGCCGTTCCGGGCGGTGGCCCGGTTGTTCGGCGGCGCCTCGAACTCCGCCCGCAGGGCCTGACCGCAACCCCCGGGCCGCACGGCCCGACCACGACCCACGTTCCGGGAGCCGGACGCGTCCGACGCGTCCGGCTCCCGGCGCGCTGCGGGACCGCCCTGATCCCCCGTTGTCGGTGTCACCTGCCACAATTGCCGCGCAACCCCAGTGGAGAAGGCGGTACGGGATCGTGACGACACCCCTCGTAGGGTCCATCGAAGGCAGGATCGCCGAGGAACTCGGCGTACGGGAGCGGCAGGTCAAGGCCGCGGTCGACTTGCTCGACGGCGGCTCGACGGTGCCCTTCATCGCCCGCTACCGCAAGGAAGCGACCGAGATGCTCGACGATGCGCAACTGCGCACCCTCGAGGAGCGGCTGCGCTATCTGCGGGAGCTGGAGGACCGCCGCACGGCGATCCTCGACTCGGTGCGCGAGCAGGGCAGGCTCACCGAGGAGCTGGAGGCGCGGATCCGCGGCGCGGAGACCAAGGCGCGCCTGGAGGACATCTACCTGCCCTTCAAGCCGAAGCGGCGCACCAAGGCGCAGATCGCCCGCGAGGCGGGCCTGGAGCCGCTGGCGGACCGCCTGCTCGGCGACCCGTCGGCCGATCCGCTCGCCGCCGCGGCCGAGTTCGTGGACGCCGGCAAGGGCGTCGCCGACGCGCAGGCAGCGCTGGACGGCGCGCGGGCCGTCCTCACCGAGCGGTTCTCCGAGGACGCCGACCTGATCGGCGAGCTGCGCGAGCGCATGTGGGTGCGCGGCCGGCTGGTCGCCAAGGTGCGCGAGGGCAAGGAGGAGGCGGGGGCCAAGTTCGCCGACTACTTCGACTTCGCCGAGCCGTTCACCAAGCTGCCCTCGCACCGTGTCCTCGCCATGCTGCGCGGCGAGAAGGAGGAGGTGCTGGACCTCGTCCTGGAGCCCGAGGAGCCCTCGCAGACGCCCGGGCCGTCCTCGTACGAGGGAATCGTCGCCCAGCGCTTCGGGATCGCCGACCGGGGCCGCCCGGGCGACAAGTGGCTGACGGACACGGTCCGCTGGGCCTGGCGGACCCGCCTCCTCGTCCACCTCGGCATCGACCTGCGGCTGCGGCTGCGCACGGCCGCCGAGGACGAGGCGGTGAACGTCTTCGCGGCGAACCTGCGGGACCTGCTGCTCGCCGCCCCGGCCGGCACGCGCGCGACGCTGGGGCTCGACCCCGGTTTCCGTACGGGCGTCAAGGTGGCCGTGGTCGACGCGACCGGCAAGGTGGTCGCCACCGACGTCATCCACCCGCACGTCCCGGCGAACCGGTGGGACGAGGCCATCTCCAAGCTGGCCCGGCTCGCCAAGGAGCACGCCGTCGAGCTGATCTCGATCGGCAACGGCACCGCCTCCCGCGAGACGGACAAGCTCGCCGCTGAACTGATCGCCAAGCACCCCGAGTTGAACCTGACCAAGGTGATGGTCTCCGAGGCCGGCGCGTCCGTGTACTCGGCGTCCGCGTTCGCCTCGCAGGAGCTGCCCGGCATGGACGTGTCGCTGCGCGGCGCCGTCTCGATCGCCCGCCGGCTCCAGGACCCGCTGGCCGAGCTGGTGAAGATCGACCCCAAGTCCATCGGTGTCGGGCAGTACCAGCACGACCTCTCCGAGGTGAAGCTCTCGCGCTCGCTCGACGCGGTGGTCGAGGACTGCGTGAACGGCGTGGGCGTCGACGTGAACACCGCCTCGGCGCCCCTGCTCGCCCGCGTCTCCGGCATCACCTCGGGCCTCGCGGAGAACATCGTGGCCCACCGCGACGCGAACGGCCCCTTCCGCTCCCGTACGGCGCTCAAGAGCGTGGCCCGGCTCGGCCCCAAGGCGTACGAGCAGTGCGCGGGCTTCCTGCGGATCCGCGGCGGGGAGGACCCGCTGGACGCGTCCAGCGTGCACCCGGAGGCGTATCCGGTGGTCCGGCGCATGGGCAGGACGGCGGGCGACGGCGTCGCGTCGCTGATCGGCAACACGGGCGTGCTGCGTTCGCTGAAGCCGGCCGACTTCGTGGACGACAAGTTCGGTCTGCCGACCGTGACGGACATCCTCCGGGAGCTGGAGAAGCCCGGGCGCGACCCGCGGCCCGCGTTCCGCACGGCGACCTTCAAGGAGGGCGTCGAGAAGATCTCCGACCTGTCCTCGGGCATGGTGCTGGAGGGGGTCGTCACGAACGTCGCGGCCTTCGGCGCCTTCGTGGACGTGGGTGTCCACCAGGACGGCCTGGTGCACGTCTCGGCGATGTCGAAGACGTTCGTCAAGGACCCCCGGGACGTGGTGAAGCCGGGAGACATCGTCAAGGTGAAGGTGCTCGACGTCGACCTCCCCCGCAAGCGGATCGCGCTGACGCTGCGACTGGACGACGAGGCGGCGCCCCAGGGACAGCCGCAGGAGGGCGGGCGTCCGCAGCGTGCGGGCCGTCCGCCCCAGCAGCGGCAGCAGCAGGCGCGGCAGGGCCGCGGGGGCGGCCAGGGCGGCGGCGCGCGTCAGGGCGGCGGAGGCGGCGGTGCGCGTCAGGCGCCCGCACCCGGCAACAGCGCGATGGCGGACGCCCTGCGGCGGGCGGGACTGGTCGACCCCAAGCGGGGCCGCTGACGTCCGGTGCCGGGCCGTCCGGAGGCGGACGGCCCGGCACGGAACGGGACTTCTCGGGGCCCCTGCCCGGCTTTCCGGGCAGGGGCCTCCTCAGCGCTCGGTGACCTTGCCGTCGGCGACTTCGAGACGGCGGGTCGTGCTGACCGCGTCCAGCATGCGGCGGTCGTGGGTGACCAGGAGCAGCGTGCCCTCGTACGTCTCCAGGGCGGACTCCAGCTGCTCGATGGCCGGCAGGTCGAGGTGGTTCGTCGGCTCGTCCAGGACCAGGAGGTTCACGCCGCGCCCCTGGAGCAGGGCCAGCGCCGAGCGGGTGCGCTCCCCCGGGGACAGTGACGCCGCGGGGCGCAGGACGTGGTGCGCCTTGAGGCCGAACTTGGCGAGCAGGGTGCGCACTTCGGCCGGTTCGGTGTCCGGGACGGCCGCGCAGAAGGCGTCCAGCAGCGACTCGGAGCCGTGGAACAGCTTGCGGGCCTGGTCGACCTCGCCGACGACCACGCCGGAGCCGAGCATGGCGTGCCCCGCGTCCAGCGGGACGCGGCCCAGCAGCGCGCCGAGCAGCGTCGACTTGCCCGCGCCGTTGGCACCGGTGACCGCGACCCGGTCCGCCCAGTCGATCTGGAGCGTCGCGGGCCCGAACGTGAAGTCCCCGCGCCGCACTTCGGCGTCCCGCAACGTGGCGACCACGGCGCCGGAGCGGGGTGCCGCCGCGATCTCCATGCGCAGCTCCCACTCCTTGCGGGGCTCGTCGACGGTGTCCAGCCGCTCGATCATGCGCTGCGTCTGACGGGCCTTCGCGGCCTGCTTCTCGCTGGCCTCGCTGCGGAACTTGCGGCCGATCTTGTCGTTGTCGTTGTTCGCCTTGCGGCGGGCGTTCTTGACGCCCTTGTCCATCCAGGAGCGCTGCATCTGGGCGCGGCCCTCCAGCGCGGACCGCTTGTCCGCGTACTCCTCGTAGTCCTCGCGGGCGTGCCGGCGGGAGGTCTCGCGCTCCTCCAGGTAGGCCTCGTAGCCGCCGCCGTAGAGGGTGATCTCCTGCTGCGCGAGGTCGAGTTCGAGCACCTTGGTGACGGTGCGGGTGAGGAACTCGCGGTCGTGGCTGACGACGACGGTGCCCGCGCGCAGGCCGCTCACGAAGCGTTCGAGCCGGTCCAGGCCGTCCAGGTCCAGGTCGTTCGTGGGCTCGTCGAGCAGGAACACGTCGTACCGGGAGAGGAGCAGCGAGGCGAGGCCCGCGCGGGCGGCCTGGCCGCCGGACAGGGACGTCATCGGCTGGTCGAGGCCGACGCCGAGCCCGAGGGTGTCGGCGACCTCCTCCGCCCGCTCGTCGAGGTCGGCGCCGCCGAGGCCGAGCCAGCGCTCCAGGCTCTCGGCGTACGCGTCGTCCGCGCCCGGCGCGCCGTCCACGAGCGCCTGGGTGGCCTCGTCCATCGCACGCTGGGCCTCGGCCACTCCGGTGCGGCGGGCCAGGAAGTCCCGCACGCTCTCGCCGGGCCGCCGCTCGGGCTCCTGCGGCAGGTGGCCGACGGACGCGGTCGGCGGGGACAGCCGCAGCTCCCCCTCCTCCGGGGTGAGCAGTCCGGCGAGGAGCCGCAGCAGGGTCGATTTGCCGGCGCCGTTGGCACCGACGAGACCGATCACGTCACCGGGCGCGACGACGAGGTCGAGTCCGGAGAAGAGCGAGCGGTCGCCGTGTCCGGCGGCGAGATTCTTGGCGACGAGGGTGGCAGTCATCAGGACGCCGATCCTAACGGCCCCGCCCCTCCCGGCCCCCGCCCGGTTTGCGGGCACGGGCGGACGGCGGCCGTGCGGCGCGCCCGCTCAGGGGGCCACCGTCTCCACCAGCACGCTTCCCGAGGTCCGCGCCACGAGGAAGGACCGGCCCCGTACGGCCTTGGCGTCCAGCGGGAACCGGTGGCGGCCGGCCTCCAGGACGCCCTCGAACACCTCGTGCGCGTGGCCGCGGTACAGCCGGTCCAGCCGGTAGGCGGTGAGCCGGACCCGGCAGGCGGCCGTCACCTCGACGGCCGCCTCACCGCCGGCCGCGGCCAGGCCCGCGAGGCGGCGGCTGCCCGGCGGGCTGCGGTCCAGGGCGTTCTCGATCTGGGCGACGAGGAGCGGGACGATCGGCGCCAGGCCGTCCACGAACACCACGTCGGCCTCCGCACGCTCGAAGGACCGGCGTACGGCGGCGCGCTCCTCCTCGCCGACGGCGCGCCCGAAGGCCACCGCCCCGTAGCGGCGCAGCTCCTCGTCGGGGACGTCGGCGGCGTCCTGCGTGATGTCGGCACCGATGTCGATGGTGCGCAGGGCGGCGGCCAGCTTGGCGAGGACGGCGACGCGGGCGCCGATCAGCAGGACCCGGGGGCCCTCCGCGGTCTCCCCTTCCAGCAGGGCGGTCAAGGCGTCGCGGTACTCGGCGCCGTGGAAACGGAAGGGGCCGATGCCGTGGTAGCCGTTGCGCTCCAGGTCCGCGTGGCCGTCGGTCTGCCAGGCGAAGTCGCGCCACACGTAGTCGTCGCCCGCCCGCTCGATGACCGCGGTGACGGCGCCGCACTCGATGCCGCGGCACTCCGGGCAGCCGTAGATGATGTGGCGGCCGTCGTCCAGCGGTGCCTCGCCCTCCAGCAGGAGGCCGCGCACCTGGGCGCCGAAGAGCGCGGGCGGCACGTCGGAGGCGAGCGGGGAGACGGCGTCGAGGTCGGTGAGCCGGAACATCAGCGGACGCCCGTCGACGATGAAGTCGACGAAGTCGCGGTGGACCCGCACGTCACCGCCTGCGAGGACTCCACCGGCGCGCATCGCCGGTGCCAGGCCGAAGGTCGCGTACTCGGCAGACATGCTGTGAGTATCCCCAGACCTGCCGAGGGGTGCGCACGGCATGACATATTCCGCTACCGTCCGGGCGTGCAGACAGCTCCGGACGGTGACGTGATCGTGGTCGGCAGCGGCGTCATAGGACTGACGACGGCCGTGCTGCTGGCGGAGGGCGGCAGCCGGGTGCGGGTGTGGACCCGCGAGCCCGCCGAGCTGACCACCTCGGCGGTTGCGGGCGCGCTGTGGTGGCCCTACCGGATCGAGCCGCTCACCTCCGCCCGGGAATGGGCCCTGCACTCGCTCGCGGTGTACACGGAACTGGCGGCGCGCGCGGAGGAGACCGGCGTACGCATGGTCGAGGGTGTACAGGGCGAGACGCGACTGGACGCGCGGGACCCCTGGACCGCCCGGGTGCCGGGGCTGCGGACGGCGACTCCCGAGGAGCACCCGGGGCCCGCGCTGTGGGCGCGGCTGCCGCTGATCGACATGCCGGTGCACCTGCGGTGGCTGCGCGAGCGCCTGCTGCGGGCGGGCGGGACGGTCGAGGTGCGCGCGGTGGCGGACCTCGCGGAGGTGCCGGCTCCGGTCGTCGTCAACTGCACGGGGCTCGGGGCCCGCGAGCTCGTGCGCGACCCCTCGCTGCGGCCGGTGCGCGGGCAGCTGGTGATCGTGGAGAACCCGGGGCTTCGCACGTACGTCGTCTCGGCCGACGCGGCCACCGGGACGACCACGTACCTGTTCCCGCAGCCGGACCGGCTGGTCCTCGGCGGTACGGCCGACGAGGACGACTGGTCGACGACGCCCGAGCCGGCGGTGGCCGAGCGGATCGTCGAGCGGTGCACGCGGCTGCGTCCGGAGATCGCCGGGGCGCGTGTCCTCGGCCACCGGGTGGGGCTGCGTCCGGCGCGCGACTCCGTCCGGCTGGAGCGCGAAAAGCTGTCCGGCGGGCGGCTGCTGGTGCACAACTACGGTCACGGGGGCGCGGGGGTCACCGTGGCGTGGGGGTGCGCGCGGGAAGCGGCCCGGCTCGCCTCCCGCTGACCCTCAGCCGTGGTCCCGGCCGATCGGGTCCCCCTCCGTCTCCGTGCCGGCCCCGGGTCCCACCCGGATCTCGAAGTCGCCGTCGTACTTCTTGTGCCCCTCGATCACGGCGAGTTGGACCGCCTCGGCGCCCATCTCGCGGCGCACGACGACCGGGTCCCTGCGCAGGTCCCGCATGAGCGCGACGCACATGCCGATCATGACGAGGACGAAGGGCGCCGCGGCGAGGATCGTGAGGTTCTGCAGCCCGGTGAGCGCGTCGCCCTGGCCGCTGCCGACGAGCAGCATGATGGCGGCGACGGCACCGGTCACCACGCCCCAGAACACCACGACCGGGCGCGCCGGTTCGAGCGCGCCCCGCTGCGAGAGCGTGCCCATCACGATGGACGCGGCGTCGGCCCCGGAGACGAAGAAGATGCCGACCAGGATCATCACGAGCAGACTGGACGCGGTCGCGATCGGGAACTCCTGGAGTACGCCGAAGAGTTGGCCCTCCGGCGTGGTCTCGCCGCGGAGCGCGCCGCCCTCCTTCAGCTTCATCGCCGTACCGCCGAAGACGGCGAACCAGACCAGGCTGACGCTGCTGGGGACGAGGATGACACCGCCGACGAACTGGCGGATGGTGCGGCCGCGGCTGATGCGGGCGATGAACATGCCGACGAACGGCGTCCAGGAGATCCACCACGCCCAGTAGAAGACCGTCCAGCTGCTCAGCCAGTCCGCGACGCCCTCGCCGCCGCTCGCCTCGGTGCGCCCGGCGAGCTGGGGCAGGTCGCCGAGATAGGCGAAGATCGAGGTGGGCAGCAGGTCGAGGACGATGATGGTGGGCCCCGCGACGAACACGAACACGGCGAGCACCAGCGCGAGCACCATGTTGATGTTGGACAGCCACTGGATGCCCTTCTCGACGCCGGACACCGCCGAGGCGACGAACGCGACGGTCAGGACGGCGATGATGGCGACAAGCAGTCCCGTGCTCACCTTGTCCATCCAGTCCAGTTCCTGGAAGCCGGAGCCGATCTGCAGCGCGCCGAGGCCGAGCGAGGCGGCGGAGCCGAAGACGGTGGCGATGATCGCCAGGATGTCGATCACCCGGCCCGCGGTGCCGTTGGCGTGCCGTTCGCCGATGAGCGGGGTGAAGACCGCGCTGACGGTCTGGCGCCGGCGCTTGCGGAAGGTGCTGTAGGCGATGCCGAGGCCGACCACCGCGTAGATCGCCCACGGGTGCAGGGTCCAGTGGAAGAGGGTGGTGGCCATCGCCGTCTCCATGCGTTCGCCGGAGTCGGCGGGCGTGGTGCCCGGCGGGGGCGTCGTGTAGTGCGACAGCGGTTCACTCACGCCGTAGAACATCAGGCCGATGCCCATGCCGGCGCTGAACATCATGGCGACCCAGGACACGGTGCGGAACTCGGGCTGCTCGCCCTCGGCGCCGAGGTGGATGCGGCCGTAGCGGCTGACCGCGAGCCAGAGGGCGAAGACCACGAAGCAGGAGGCGGCCAGCATGAAGGCCCAGCCGCCGTTGTGGATCAGGCCGTCGAGCATCGTGGTGGAGACGCTCTCCAGGGAGTCGGTGGCTACCGACCCCCAGACCACGAAGGCCAGGGTCAGTGCGGCGGTGACGCCGAACACCACCCGGTCGGTGTGCCGGCCCGGGCCGCCGGGGACGTCCGACGGATCTCCCCGGCCTCCCCGTTCCTTCAGGTCCTCTGTCATCCGCAGCACCTTCCCCTGGAAGTCGTATGGGCGTTATCGCCTCATTACGCCCATACGACGTATCACAGGTACCGGCGGGGAAAGGGGTTCAGCAGTCGGTGTCGGGCTCCCCGGCGGTGAGGTGGTAGGGCGCCCGTCCGTCGAGCAGCAGCGGGACGAGCGCCCGCAAGGGGCCGCGGAGCCGTACCAGGACACCGTCGCCGTGGCGCTCGGCGCGCAGGCCGTGCAGGGCGAGTTCGTCGCGCAGACCGGCGTACTGCTCGGCGGTGAGCCGGTAACCGCAGGGCGGGTCCTGGAGCACCTCGGCCGGTTCGGCCGGGTCGTTGTCGGCGCCGCCCAGGTAGACCGGGCCGGTGTCCCGGTAGCCGGCGAGCCGTGCCGCGGCCGTGGCGGACGCCAGGCGCCTGCCGTGCTCGCCCGCGTAGCCGAACAGGCCGCCGAGCGCCGCGAGCTGGGAGTGCACGCGGCGCCGCCTGTTCAGCGACGGATCCGCCTGCTCGGCCTCGGTGAGGGCGTCCACGCGGCTCTCGATGAGCAGTCCCGCGGCGTGCTTGACGCCCGACATGTTCCGCAGGATGCGCTCCTGCCCGTCACCGGCGGTCTGCTTGACCGGGTCGCCGGTCACGGGATCGGTCCAGATGCCGTACGTCCCGGTCGAGTGGCCCGCCCGGTGGGCCGCGGGGCGGACGTGGTCCAGCGACAGGGTGTGCGCCTCGTCGTGCACGGCCGGGTCGGTGTTGAGGTTGCGCGGCCAGAGGTCGAACAGATCCTTGTCGTAGTACGGGGGTGTGGCCCCGTACTCGTGCAGGTCGTAGACGAGGTCGGGCCGGCGGTCGCGCAGCACCGCGGCCATGGCGCGGGCCTCGGCCGTCCGCAGGGCGAGGTGGTCGCGGTTGACGTCGACGCCGTCGCCGTTCCCGCGGGTGTCGGCGGCTCGGCCGTCGGGGTTGGCGGTCGGCACCACGAGCACGGTCGTGCTTCGCAGGAGCCGCCGGGTCGGCGCGTCCTCGGCGTACGCGAGGTCGCGGACGGTGGTGAGGCACGCCTCGCGGCCCGAGGGCTCGTCGCCGTGCTGGCTGCACACCAGGAGCACGGTCGTCGCGGCGTGCCGGGCGCCGACGCGGACCAGTCGGAGCGGGCGTCCCTCGGCGGTGGTGCCGATCCGGGAGACGGAGACCCGCTCGCTCGCCCGGTCGAGGGCCGCGAGGAAGTCCTGTTCCTCGGGCTGGGTGGTCCAGCGTGCTCCGTCGGTCAGCTCGAAGCCGGTGCGCGGCGGGGCCGTACCGGCGTGCGCGGGGGCCGCCAGGAGGGGCGCGGCCAGGGCCGTGGCGGTGACCGCCACGGCCAGGGCACGGGCGCGCGTCCTCATCGGGTGCCGGCCCCGGGGACCCGGCGGGGTGCGACGGGGTCGCGTACGCCGTCCAGGACCGACGGGTGCCTGAGCGCGGTGGAGTGCGCCGTCGCCGCGGCGAAGGCGCCGGTGCCGCCGACCAGCGGCACCCGGGCCGAGGTCCGGGCCAGGTCGATGGTCAGCGTGGGCGTGCTGGACGGCGGGTCGATGAGGTCCTTGTCGGTGCCCGCGACGATGAGGGCGAGGCGGTGGCCCTTCGGCACGACGTGGTCGGTGGCGGCCAGGTCGAGCGTGATGGTGTAGGCCCGGCCCGGGGTGAGCGGGACGCCCTTCGTGGCGGAGGCGTGGTTGCCGAGGTCGGCCCAGCCGCGGCTGACCACCGTGTAGTCGACGTCCGCGTTCTTCGCCGCGGTCTCCTTGAAGCAGGAGCTGTCGCCCGCCGTGCTCGGGCCCCAGCAGGTGCGGTCGGTGAGCGTCGTGATGCCCTCGCCCGAGGCGGCGTAGTCGCGGATGGTGTCGGGGCCGAGGTCGACCAGGACCGCCGAGAGGTGCGCGGTCGAGGTGGTCGGCGTGGCGGTCACGGTCACCTCGGACGAGCCCGACAGCCGCAGGTCGCGCGTCAGCCCCGGGGTGACGAATCCGGCCTTCTCCGGGGTCGGCGCGTCGATGTGGGCGGCCCAGTCGCTCTCGCTGAGGCGCGGGTCGTCGGTGAAGGTCTCGGCTCCGGACCGCGTCTTCAGGCCGAGGGTGCCGACGCCCGCCTGTGTGCCCTTGCCGGGGTGCAGGCGGACGGTGTCCGTACCGCGCGGCGGCCAGACACGGGAGGTGGTCCAGGTGTCGGGGTGCCGCTCGATGTCGGCCATCGGCTCGTCGTCGACTCCGTTGTCGTAGCCGAGGAGTTCGTGGTCGAACCAGCGGTGCAGCGTGTCGACCCAGGCGCCGCGGCGGAAGTCGAAGGGGTCGACGTGCCCGGTCTGCGAGAGCCAGATCTTGCGCTCGACACCGTGGGCGGCCAGCGCGCTCCACCACTGGCCGAAGTGCTTGGTCCGGACGTTGAGGTCCTGCATGCCGTGGACGACGAAGACGCTGGCCTTCACGCGGTCCGCGTGGCGCACGTAGTCGCGTTCGGTCCACAGCCGGGTCCAGTCACCGGTGCGCGGGGCCTGGTCGACGAGCTTCTGCTGCACGGCGGTGCAGCGGGCGCGGGCGTCCGGGCTCTCCACGTAGTCGGACAGCCATTCGGGGCCGGAGTCGTAGAGCGGGGCGCCCTCGGCGAAGTAGTAGTCGTACCAGGAGGAGATGGCGGCGATCGGGACGATGGTCTCCAGTCCCTCGACGCCGGTGGCGGCCACGCCGTTGGCGATCGTGCCGTCGTAGCTCTTGCCGATCATGCCGGTCCTGCCGTTGGTCCAGCCCGCCCTGGCCCGGTCGGCGCCGGTGCGGCTGGTGTAGCCCTTGGCCCGGCCGTTCAGCCAGTCGACCACCGCCTTCGCGGACCGGACGTCGGAGCGGCCGCCGACGTCCACGCAGCCGTCGGAGCGGTTGGTGCCGGCCAGGTCGACGCCGACGAACGCGTAGCCGCGCGGCACGAAGTAGTTGTCGTAGAAGAGCGGCATCTGGACGACGTCGCCGTTGGCGTCGTACGTCTTCCTCTGGCTCTCGTTGCCGCGTCCGCAGCAGGAGTAGTACGGGCTGGCGTCCATGATCACGGGTACCTTGCGGCCCCGCTGGGCGGGTTCGCGGGGGCGGACGATGTCGACGGCCACGCGGTCCGTCCTCCCGTCGGCGTCGCCGTCCAGCCCGGTGTCGACCCATACGGATTCGCGGATGGCGTTCTCGTAGGAGTAGACGGGTGTGCTCTCCCGGGGCGCGCTGTGGGCGACGGCGGGGGACACGAGGGCAGCCAGCAGGGCGGCGATGGCCGCCGTCGCGAGCGATCTCCAGGTGGTGGGGCGCGCACGGCGCGCTCGAATCGGCATGCGCGGAAGGTACCCCGGTCAACTCCCGTGCAAAAGGGGGCTCTTGCAAGGTGTGTACGTCGGGGTGGCGCATGTCGGCCGAATGGCGATCGTGTGACGGGAGGTGCCGTGGACACGACGAAGCCGCGGCGGCTGAATAGTCTCCGAACAGACTCCGTGACCCTACGACTTGGAGCTCCTGTGCACCGCAGACTCATCGCCCCGGGCGCGCTCGCGGCCTCCCTCCTGCTGGCGATCCCGGCGTCGGCGGCCGGCCAGCTGCCCGGTGCGCCGGGCATCGGCGACCCCTACTACCCGGCCTACGGCAACGGCGGATACGACGTATCGCACTACGACCTGCGGCTGAAGTACCAGCCCCGGACGGACGAACTGGAGGGGACGGCGACCCTCCTGGCCACGACGACGCAGGACCTGTCGCGGTTCGACCTGGACTTCCTGCTCGACGTGAGCGAGGTGCGGGTCAACGGCGCGAAGGCGTCGTTCACGGCCTCGGGCGAGCACGAGCTGGAGATCACCCCGGCCCGGCCCCTCGCGAAGGGCACGCCGGTCACGGTCGTCGTGCGCTACAGCGGGGTGCCGTCCACCAAGACCGCCTACGGCTTCTCGACCTGGCACCGCACCCCCGACGGGGCCGTCGCCGCGGACGAGCCCGAGGCGGCGTGGTGGTGGTACCCGAGCAACGACCACCCGCGCGACAAGGCCACGTACGACGTGTCGGTGGCGGTGCCGGACGGCACCCAGGCCATCTCCAACGGCACGCTCCAGTCGACCAGTTCACGGCTCGGCTGGACCCGCTACAACTGGCGGTCCGACAAACCGCAGGCCACGTACCTGACCACGCTGGCGGTCGGGAAGTTCGACATCACCACGGGGACGACCTCCGACGGCGTCCCCGTCGTCAACGCCTACAGCAAGGACCTCGGGAGCAACGACGGGGCCGCCCGCGCGAGCGTGGAGCGGACCGCGGAGATCACCGACTGGCTGACGGGCTACTTCGGCCCGTACCCCTTCAACTCGGTCGGCGGCTACGTCCCGAACACCACCACCGGGTACGCGCTGGAGACCCAGACGCGGGTGTTCTACAGCCCGCGCCAGTTCGCGAACGGGTCCAACACCTCCGTCGTCGTGCACGAGTTGGCCCACCAGTGGTACGGCGACGACGTGTCCCTCTCCGCCTGGAAGGACATCTGGATCAACGAGGGCTTCGCGCGGTACGCGCAGTGGCTGTGGTCGGAGCACGAGGACGAGGGCACCACGCAGGAACTCGCCGACTACGTCTACGCGTCGCACCCGGCGGACGACCCCTTCTGGACGGTCGCGCCCGGCGACCCCGGTCCTGAGCACCAGTTCGACATCGCCGTCTACGACCGGGGCGCGCTCGCGGTGCAGGCGCTGCGCAACGAGATCGGCGACGACGCGTTCTTCGCCGTCCTGAAGGGCTGGCCGAAGGAGCACGCGTACGGGAACGCGTCCGTGGAGGACTTCACGAAGTACGCGGAGAAGGTGTCCGGAGCGTCGCTCGCCCCGCTCTTCGACACCTGGCTGTACCAGCCGTCGAAGCCGGGCGCGCCCGCGGCGCGGGACGCGTCGATCGCGCGCGAGCAGGCGGCGGGTGCGAAGGGTGCGCCCGAGCGGCCCCGGTCCTGGAAGAAGATCGCCGCGACCGACTCCGTCCACTGACGCTGGTCCCCCGGCCGGGGAGCGCGACGTCCGCCGCCCGTCCGTCCCCTCCCGGGGCGGACGGGCGGTCCCGTCAGCTCCCGGGCTCGGTGCGGGCGTCGGCCGGTTCGCCGACGATGCGGCTCGCGAGTTCCGAGGCCAGCTCCGAGACTGTCATGCGGAGTTCGGCGTCGGCGGTGGCCCGCTCGGACGCGACGCGGTCCCGTGCCCGCGCGACGAGGGCGTCCTGCTCGCGCCGGCCGTCCTCGCGGGCCGCGGCGAGCCGGGCGGCACCCTCCTCGCGGGCCCGCTGCCGGGTGAGGACGGCGTCGTGGTGCGCGTCGGCCAGGAGCCGCTCCGTCCGGGCGCGGTCCGCCTCCGCGGCGGCCCGTACGGCGGCGGCCCGCCGCGCGGTGCCCTCGGTCGCGTCGCGCCGGGCCGCCCGGGCCCGGCCCAGCCGCCGCAGCGTCCGGGCGAGGCACAGGTACACCACGGCGAGCAGCGGCAGCGCGAAGACGAGGTCGGTGACCTCGGGGTTGAGCGGACCGACCGGGTACGGAAGGAGATCCATACCCGTGGCCTACCCGTTCACGTGTGTACAACCTACGCGCGTCCGCGCCATAGTTGACCGAAAGTCACCCTCGCCCGCAGGGCACTGTCCGCCCGTCACGGCCGCTCGGTCAGCCCGGTCAGTTCCCGGTCCGCGGCCTGCGAGACGCGGCGCCGGACGGCGAACCAGCCGCCGACCAGCAGCACCGCGACGAGCGGGACGAGGAGCAGCGTCTTGCGGCCGACCTCCGGGTCGTCGCCCATCAGGCACAGCACGGCGACGAGGAAGACGATCGTCGCGATCTCGGTGACGGGGCTGCCGGGGAGCCGGAAGGACGGCCGCGTCAGCAGGCCCTCCCGGGCGCGGCGGACGAACACCAGGTGGCAGATCATGATGATCACCCAGGTGCTGATGATGCCGAGGGAGGCGACGTTGAGGACGATCTCGAACGCCTGGCTCGGCACCAGGTAGTTCAGGACGACACCGAGCACGCACACCGCGCAGGTCAGCAGGATGCCGCCGTACGGCACCTGGCTGCGGTTCATCCGGGCGGTGAACCGCGGGGCGGAGCCGGCCATCGCCATGGAGCGCAGGATGCGGCCGGTGGAGTACAGGCCGGAGTTCAGGGACGACATGGCCGCGGTGAGGACCACCAGGTTCATGACGTCGCCGGCGGCGGGCACGCCGATCTTCGACAGCACCGTGACGAAGGGGCTCTCGCCCGCGGAGTAGACCGAGCCGGGCAGCAGCAGGGCGAGCAGGACCACCGAGCCGACGTAGAAGACGGCGACCCGCCACATGATCGAGTTCACCGCGCGCGGGACGACCTTCTCGGGCTCGGCGGTCTCGCCCGCGGCGACGCCGACCAGCTCCAGCGCGGCGTACGCGAAGATCACGCCCTGCATCACCAGGACGACCGGCATGACCCCGTGCGGCAGGAATCCTCCGTGGTCCGTGATGACGCCCACGCCCGGGGTGCTCCCGCCCACGTCGCGTCCGGTGACCAGCAGGAAGATGCCGATGAGCATGAACGCGACGAGGGTGGCGACCTTGACGATCGCGAACCAGAACTCCATCTCGCCGAAGATCTTGACCGAGATCAGGTTCACGGCCAGCACCACCGCCAGCGCGACCAGGGCGAGCACCCACTGCGGGATGTCGGTGAACAGACTCCAGTAGTGCGTGTAGAGCGCGATCGCGGTGATGTCGGCGATCCCGGTCGTGGACCAGTTGAGGAAGTACATCCACCCGGCGACGTACGCGCCCTTCTCGCCGAGGAACTCCCGCGCGTACGACACGAAGGACCCGGAGGAGGGCCGGTAGAGGACCAGCTCGCCGAGGGCGCGGACGACGAAGAACGCGAAGACGCCGCAGACGAGGTAGGCCAGGGCCAGCGCGGGCCCCGCGTCGTGGAGCCGGCCGCCGGCTCCGAGGAAGAGTCCGGTGCCGATCGCGCCGCCGATCGCGATCATGTTGACGTGGCGGGGCTTGAGGTCCTTGCTGTAGCCGGCGTCTCCCGCGTCCGCGGGGGTGGGGTGGCCCTCGACGCGGGATGCGTCTCCGGCTGTGTCTACGGCGTCCTTGCTCACGGGTGGATCAACTCTCTGGTGCCCCGGCGTACGGCGTACGCGGGTGTCCGGATGTGTCTGGCCCGCGCCGTCCCTGTCGGGGCACAGACCAAGGCGGCACCTGCCCCGGAGATCACCTCGCATGCGGTGCTTCACGTCACACGGCGGCACGTCTCACACGGCGATCATGGACTTCACGGCTCCCCCACAGGGGCGGACGGTGCCAGTGGGACCCGGCGCGCGCTTTCACAGCACCGGTGAGACAGCAATACTGTTGCACCGGATGACCGCATCACCCGGACAGGCGAGGGGCTGCCATGACGACGGACACCGAGGAGCCGACGCTCACGGTCGACGAACTGGCCGCGCGGGCGGGCGTCACGGTCCGCACGGTCCGCTTCTACAGCAGCAGGGGCCTGCTCCCGCCGCCCGTGATCGGCCCCCGGCGCGTCGGGCACTACGGCCCCCTGCACCTGGGCCGGCTCGCGCTCATCGAGGAGCTCCAGCGCCAGGGCATGACGCTGGCCGCGATCGAGCGCTACCTCGGGCAGCTGCCCCCGGACCTGAGCGCCGGGGACCTCGCCGTCCACCGCGCGGTGGTCGCCTCGTGGGCGCCGGACACGGCGCAGGAGGTGTCGCGGGAGGAGCTGGAGCGGCGGGCGGGCCGGCCGCTGGACGAGGAGGAGCTGGACCGGCTCACCGCGATGGGCCTGATCGTGCGCACCCCCGGCGGCTTCGGCGTGGACACGGGGCTGCTCCGGCTCGGCGTGCAGCTCCTCGGCCTGCCGATCGCGCACGAGGCGGTCCTCGCGGCGCGCACCGTCCTGCTGGAGCACTCGCGGGCGGCGGCGCACGAGCTGTCCACGCTGCTGCGGGAGGCGGTGGGTGAGAGCGAGTCCGTCGCCGCGGTGAAGTCCCTGTCCGCGCACATGCAGCCGCTCGTGGTGCAGGCGCTGCTGACCACCTTCCAGCGCTCCCTCAAGGTGGAGCTGCGCGAGTGGCTGAAGGAGTCCTGAACCGGGCTGTCACGCGCCGCCACTCACCTCCAGGGTCTGGCCGGTGACGGAGCCGCCGCCCTCGTCGACGAGGTGCAGCAGCGAGGAGACGAGGCCGGACCGCTCCCGCGTGCGCGGCGCGACCCGAACCCGGCCGCCGTCCGCGTCGGCGGTTCGCCCGGCCCCTGTGCGCACGGCGCCCGGGACGAGGGCGTTCACGGTGATGCCGTACGGGCGCAGCGCGGCGGCCAGCGACCGGGTGAAGCCGCTCAGCCCGGCCTGGGCGGCGACGCGCGCGACTCCCGGCGGGCGGACGGCCGGCGGCACGACGTTCACGATCCGTCCCCAGCCCGCGGCCTTGAGGTACGGCAGCACGGCGCGGGCCAGGAGAAAGGGCACGTCGAGGCCGGCGCCCATGACACGCCGCCACTCCCCCGGGGTGAGGTCCTCGAAGTCCGCCTCCGGGAACGCCCTCGCGACGGTGACGAGGACGTGCAGGGTGCCGAACCGTTCGATGACGCGCTCCAGCGACCGCCGTACATGCACCCCGTCGGTGACGTCCGCGACCAGCTCGACGTAGTCGAGGACGCGTCCGGCCGTTTGCGGCTGCGGGACGGTGTCGAGACCGGCGACCCGGTAGCCGCGCCCGGCGAGCGCGACGGCGAACTCCTGCCCGAGGCCCTGAGCCGCTCCGGTCACCAGGGCGGTACGCGTCTCCATGGGCCCGAGTGTGACGACCCGTCAGGCGGCGGACAAGAGCGCGTTCGGACCACCGGGGAGGACCGTCCGCGGAACACAAGGACCGAGGTGACTGCCCGTCAAGAGGCTCACAGAGCGCCTTTATGACGGACAGTCACCCTTCGCGACCTGGACCGACCCTACTTGTCGCTGAACTTCTCGCCCTTCTCCGCCTTCTCCACGAGCAGGGCCGGGGGCGTGAACCGCTCGCCGTAGCGCTCGGCCAGCTCACGGGCGCGCGTGACGAAGCCGGCGGGGCCGCCCTCGTACCCGTTGATGTACTGGAGCACACCGCCCGTCCAGCCGGGGAAGCCGATGCCGAGGATCGAGCCGATGTTGGCGTCGGCCACGGAGGTCAGGACGCCCTCTTCGAGGAGCCGGACCGTGTCCAGCGCCTCCGAGAAGAGCATCCGCTCCTGCATGTCCTCGAACGGGATGCGGTGGCCCGGCTTCGTGAAGTGCTCGCGCAGTCCGGGCCAGAGCCTGCCGCGCCTGCCGTCCTCCCCGTACTCGTAGAAGCCCGCTCCCCCGCTGCGCCCGGTGCGGCCGAAGTCGTCGACCATCCGGTCGATGACCGCCTCGGCCGGGTGGGTCGCCCAGGTGCCGCCCGCCTCCTCGACGGCGCGCCGGGACTCCGCACGGATCTTGCGCGGCAGGGTGAGGGTCAGCTCGTCCATGAGCGAGAGGACCTTGGCCGGATAGCCGGCCTGTGCCGCGGCCTGCTCGACGGACGCGGGCTCGATGCCCTCGCCGACCATCGCGACGCCCTCGTTGATGAAGTGGCCGATGACGCGCGAGGTGAAGAAACCGCGGGAGTCGTTCACCACGATCGGGGTCTTGTTGATCTGGCGGACCAGGTCGAACGCCCGCGCCAGCGCCTCGTCGCCGGTCCGCTCCCCCTTGATGATCTCCACCAGCGGCATCTTGTCGACGGGCGAGAAGAAGTGCAGCCCGATGAAGTCGTCCTGGCGCTCCACACCTTCGGCGAGGGCGGTGATGGGCAGCGTCGAGGTGTTGGAGCACAGCAGCGCGTCGGGCTCGACGATGTGCTCGATCTCCTGGAACACCTTGTGCTTGAGCGAGGTGTCCTCGAAGACGGCCTCGATCACGGCGTCGCAGCCGGCCAGGTCCTGTGGGTCGGCGGTCGGGGTGATGCGGGCCAGCAGCGCGTCCGCCTTCTCCTGGGTCGTGCGGCCCCGGGAGACGGCCTTGGCGCAGAGCTTCTCCGAGTAGTTCTTGCCCTTGGCCGCGGCCTCGGCGGACACGTCCTTCAGAACGACGTCGATGCCGGCCCGCGCGCACGAGTAGGCGATGCCCGCGCCCATCATGCCGGCGCCGAGGACGGCGACCCGGCGGACCGGGCGCGGCTCGATGCCGTCCGGCCGGTTGGCGCCGGAGTTGACCGCCTGGAGGTCGAAGAAGAACGCCTGGATCATGTTCTTGGCGGTCTGCCCGGTGACCAGCTCGGTGAAGTACCGGGCTTCGATGGTCAGCGCGGTCTCGAAGTCGACCTGCGAGCCCTCGACGGCGGCCGCGAGGATGTTGCGCGGCGCCGGGTAGGGGGCGCCGTTCAGCTGCTTCCTCAGGTTGGCGGGGAAGGCGGGCAGGTTGGCGGCGAACCTGGGGTTCGACGGCGTACCGCCCGGGATCTTGTAGCCCGGCTTGTCCCAGGGCTGCTGGGACTCGGGGTTGGCGTCGATGAAAGCGCGCGCCTTGGCGAGCATCTCCTCGGGCGTGGCGGCCAGTTCGTGGACGAGGCCGTTGTCCAGGGCGCGCCGCGGCGAGTACTGGGTGCCCTGGAGCAGCACCTTCAGCAGTGCGTCGGCGATGCCCATGAGGCGTACGGTGCGGGTGACGCCGCCGCCCGCGGGCAGCAGGCCGAGGGTGACCTCGGGCAGGCCGATCTTGGATCCGGGGGCGTCCAGGGCGACGCGGTGGTGGGAGGCGAGGGCGATCTCGTAACCGCCGCCGAGGGCCGCGCCGTTGAGGGCGGCGACGACCGGCTTGCCGAGGGTCTCGATGCGGCGCAGCGAGGACTTGATCGCCGTGCCGGCCTCGAACGCGCGCCGGGCGTCCTCGGGGCCGACCCGCATCATGTCCTTGAGGTCGCCGCCCGCGAAGAAGGTCTTCTTGGCGGAGGTGTAGATGATGCCGCGGATGGAGTCCTTCTCGGACTCGGCGCGCTCGGCGACCGCCGCGATGGAGTCCCGGAAGGCCTGGTTCATCGTGTTGGCGGACTGGTTCGGGTCGTCGAGGACGAGGGTGACGACGCCGGTCTCGTCCTGTTCCCAGCGGATGGTGGTGCTCTCGGTCATGAGGAGGTCTCTCCGTGTAGGTCTCGTAAGCCGCTGGGGAGTTACAGGCGCTCGATGATCGTGGCGATGCCCATGCCGCCGCCGACGCACAGCGTGGCGAGGCCGTAGCGCTTGTCCTGGCGCTCCAGTTCGTCGACGAGGGTGCCGAGGATCATCGCGCCGGTGGCGCCGAGCGGGTGGCCCAGCGCGATGGCGCCGCCGTTGACGTTGACCTTGTCGAGGGACAGGCCCATGTCCTTCACGAACCGCAGCACGACCGCCGCGAACGCCTCGTTGATCTCGACCAGGTCGATGTCGTCGATGGTCAGGCCGGCCTTGGCGAGCGCCTTGCGGGTGGCGGGCGCGGGGCCGGTGAGCATGATGGTCGGCTCGGAACCGGAGACGGCGGCGGAGACGATCCGGGCGCGCGGGGTGAGGCCGTAGCGCTCGCCGACCTCGCGCGAGCCGACGGCGACGAGGGAGGCGCCGTCGACGATGCCGGAGGAGTTGCCCGCGTGGTGCACGTGGTCGATCTCCTCGACCCAGTGGTACTTCTGCAGGGCCACGGCGTCGAAGCCGCCCAGCTCGCCGATGTCGGCGAAGGAGGGCTTGAGTTTGCCGAGCGAGTCGGCGGTGGTGCCGGGGCGCAGGTGCTCGTCGTGGTCGAGGACGACCAGGCCGCTGCGGTCCCTGACCGGCACGACGGACCGCTCGAAGCGGCCGTCCTTCCAGGCCGCGGCGGCGCGCTCCTGGGAGAGCGCCGCGTACTCGTCGACGTCGCGGCGGGTGAAGCCCTCGATGGTGGCGATGAGGTCGGCGCCGATGCCCTGTGGCACGAAGTTGGTGTTCATGTTGGTCATCGGGTCGGCGAACCAGGCGCCGCCGTCCGAGGCCATCGGCACCCGGGACATCGACTCGACGCCGCCCGCGAGGACCAGGTCCTCCCAGCCCGAACGGACCTTCATCGCGGCCAGGTTGACGGCCTCCAGGCCCGAGGCACAGAAGCGGTTCTCCTGGACGCCGGCGACGGTGTCGGGCAGTCCGGCGGCGATCGCGGCGATGCGCGCGATGTCGGAGCCCTGGTCGCCGACCGGGCCGACGACACCGAGGACGATGTCGTCGATGGCGGCCGGGTCGAGGCCCGGGAAGCGGTCGCGGATCTCGTGGATGAGTCCGACGACCAGGTCGATGGGCTTGGTGCCGTGCAGGGCGCCGTTCGCCTTGCCGCGGCCGCGCGGGGTGCGGATCGTGTCGTACACGTACGCTTCGGTGCTCACGATGAGGCCTTTCGGGAAGGGCAGGAGGGTTAGCCGAGCAGGGAACGGCCGATGATCTCCTTCATGATCTCGGTGGTCCCGCCGTAGATGGTCTGGATGCGTCCGTCGGTGAAGGCCCTGGCGACGCGGTACTCCGTCATGTAGCCGTAGCCGCCGTGCAGTTGGAGGCAGCGGTCGGCGACCCGCTTCTGCAGCTCGGTGGCCCACCACTTGGCCATCGAGGCGTGCACCGCGTCGAGTTCGCCGTTCGCGTGGTCGACGATGCAGCGGTCGAGGAAGGTGCGGGTGACGGCGCACTCGGTCGCCATCTCGGCTATCTCGAAGCGGATGTGCTGGAGCTGGGACAGCGGCCGGCCGAAGGCCTCGCGCTCCTTGACGTACGCGGTGGTGATCTCCAGCAGGTGCTCGGCCGCGGCGATCCCGGCGACGGCGATGCCCATGCGCTCCTGCGCCAGGTTCGTCATCAGGTGGACGAAGGCGCCGTCGCGCTCGCCGAGGAGGTTCTCCTTGGGCACGCGGACGTCGTGGAAGAACAACTCGGCGGTGTCCTGCGACTTCTGGCCGATCTTGTCCAGGTTCCGGCCGCGCTCGAAGCCCTCCGTGCCCCGCTCGACTACCAGCAGCGACAGCCCCTTGGCCCCGCCCTCGGGAGTCGTCCGCGCGACCACGATCACCAGGTCGGCGAGGATGCCGTTGGAGATGAACGTCTTGGAGCCGTTGAGCAGCCAGTGGTCGCCCCGGTCCTCGGCGTGCGTCCTGATGCCCTGGAGGTCGGAGCCCGCGCCCGGTTCGGTCATCGCGATCGCCGTGATCAGCGAGCCGTCGCAGAACCCGGGCAGCCAGCGCCGCTTCTGCTCCTCGGTGGCCAGGCCGGTCAGATAGGGCCCGATGATGTCGTTGTGCAGGCCGAGGGCGAGGCCGGAGACCCCGGCGCGCGTGAACTCCTCGGCGAGTACGGCGCTGTAGCGGAAGTCGCTGTTGCCGCCGCCCCCGTACTCATCGGGCACGGCTAGCCCGAGGAGGCCCTGCTTCCCGGCCGCCCGCCAGGCCTCGCGCGAGACGATGCCGTCCTTCTCCCACTGCTCGTAGTGGGGCAGCACCTCCTTGGCCAGGAAGGTGCGGACGGTCTCGCGGAACGCGTCGTGCTCGGCGGAGAAGATCTGCCGTTTCATTGCCGGGGCCCCCTAGAGCCAGTTCTTGACGGTCTCGACCAACTTCGCCGGCTCCTCGCCGACGGGCGTGACGTTCAGCATGGTGACGCCCGCCTCGCGGAAGGCCTCGACGCGCTCACGCACATAGCTCTCGGGTCCGCAGAGCGACATCAGCTCGCAGAACTCGTCGGGCACGGCCGCCTCGGCCTCCCGCTTCCTCCCGGAGAGGTAGAGCTCCTGGATGAGGGCGGCCTCCTTCTCGTAGCCGTACGCCACGGCGAGGTCGTTGTAGAAGTTCTTGCCGGGCGCGCCCATGCCGCCCACGTAGAGCGCGATCCGCGGGCGGGCGAGGTCGCGCAGGGCGGACGCGTCCTCGCCGATGGCGAGCACGCCGCCGGCGACGGTCTGCAACGGTCCGAGGGCCGGGTCCCGGCGGGCCGTCCCCTCCGCGAGGGCGGTGCCCCACACCTGGTGCGCCTTCTCCGGGATGAAGAGGGTCGGCAGCCAGCCGTCGGCGATCTCGGCGGTCAGGCGCACGTTGGCGGGGCCGAGCGAGGCGATGTACAGCGGTACTTCGGGGCGCACCGGCCTGGTGAGGATCTTCAGCGGCTTACCGAGGCCGCCGGGCCTCGGCATGTCGGTGATGCCGTGGTGGTCGATGATCTCGCGGCGCAGGATGCGGCGGGTCAGCTCGACGGCCTCGCGGGTGCGGCCCAGCGGTTTGTCGTACGCCTTTCCGTGCCAGCCCTCGACGACCTGGGGGCCCGAGGCGCCGAGGCCGATGAGGGCGCGGCCGCCGGAGACGGCGTCGAGTCCGGCGGCCGTCTGGGCGATGAGGGCGGGGGTGCGGGAGTAGACGTTCAGGATCGCGGCGCCGATCCTCATGCGCTCGGTGCGGGCGGCCAGGTAGCCCATGATCGTGGGCGAGTCGAAGCCGTAGGCCTCGGCCACCCAGACGGCGTCCAGACCGGCGGACTCCAGGGCGGCCACCTCGTCGGCGGCCTGCCGGGGGTCGCCCGCGTAGTCGAGCGGGACGGAGAGCTCCATCAGTGGCCGTCCTCGGTGTCGCTGCCGTGCATGTCGTCGTCCTTCGGATCGCTGTGCCGCGGGTCGCCGGGCTCCGCGAGACGGGGCAGGCCCCAGTCGCGGGCCACGTCGGCGGTGTCGGCGCCCGGGAGGGCGGGCCCGCGGCGGACGGAGGTGGGGGTGGCGGAGAAGCGGGGTGCGGGGGCGGGCTGGGTGATGCCGCCGTGGTCGCTGAAGGTGCCGCGTGCGGCGAGGTGCGGGTGGGCCGGGGCCTCGCGCAGCGAGAGGACCGGTGCCACGCACGCGTCGGAGTTCTCGAAGACGGCCGTCCACTCGTCCCTGGTACGGGTCAGGAAGCGGGCCGCCACACTCTCGCGCAGTTCGCCCCAGCGGGACACGTCCTGCCGGGCGGGGGCGTCGGCGGGGAGGCCGAGCAGCTCCGTGAACTCGTCGTGGAACCGCTGCTCCAGGGCGCCCACGGCCATGTACTTCCCGTCGGCCGTCTCGTAGGTCCCGTAGAAGGGGGCGCCGCCGTCGAGCAGGTTGGCCGCGCGCCGGTCCTGCCAGGCGCCCGCGGCCAGCATGCCGTGGATCATCGCGGAGAGGTGCGCGGTGCCGTCGACGATGGCCGCGTCCACCACCTGTCCGGCGCCGGTCGCGCGGGCGTGGTGGAGGGCGGCGAGGACGCCGACGACGAGGTAGAGCGAGCCGCCCGCGTAGTCGCCGAGGAGGTTCGCGGGGGCCGGCGGCGGGCTCTGCGGGTCGCCGATCATGCCGAGGGTGCCGGTCAGGGCGATGTACCCGATGTCGTGGCCGGCGCGCGCGGCGAGCGGTCCCTCCTGGCCCCAGCCGGTCATGCGCCCGTAGACGAGCGCCGGGTTGCGGGCGTGGCAGGCCCCGGGACCGACGCCGAGGCGCTCGGCGACGCCGGGGCGGTAGCCCTCGATCAGGACGTCCGCGCGCCGCGCCAGGTCCAGGACGCGCTCCGCTCCGTCCTCCGCCTTCAGATCGACGACCACCGACCGCTTGTTCCGGTTGGTGACGTCGTACGCCGGGTCGATCGCGAGGCCCGCGCCGCCCGGCCGGTCCACGCGCACGACGTCAGCGCCGAGGTCGGCGAGGAGCATGGTGGCGAACGGGCCGGGCCCGATGCCCGCCAGCTCCACCACGCGCACCCCGGCGAGCGGACCGTGCCCTGCCGTCCCTGCCGCTGCCATCGGGCCCCCAGCACTGTGACACCACTGATGTGACATCAGCGATGTTAAAGACGTGTTCCACACCGGACAAGCCCCTGACGAGCAAGCGCTTAGTCAATTTCCGGCCGTCTCGGCCCCTCGCCGTTCGGCCCGCCGCACCTCACGCTAGCCTCAGCCACCGGCAATGGCGCGGGACGGACTGCTGAGAGGTGTCATGACCATGCAGGACAGGGCGGGGCGGGCGTACGACATCGTGCTCTTCGGGGCCACCGGCTTCGTCGGCGCACTCACCGCGGAGTACCTCGCGGCGCACGCGCCGGAGGGGCTGCGCTGGGCGATCGCCGGGCGCAGCACCGAGAAGCTCGAACGGCTCCGGAAGAGTCTCGGGGCCACCTCGGAGGTCGGGGTGCTCCGGGCCGACGTGTCCGATCCGGACTCGCTGCGCGAACTCGCCCGCAGCGCGCGCGTGGTCGCCACCACCGTGGGGCCCTATCTGACGTACGGCGAGGAACTGGTGGCCGCCTGCGCGGACGCCGGCACCGACTACGTCGACCTCACCGGCGAGCCGGAGTTCGTGGACCTGATGTACGTCCGGCACGACGCACGCGCGCGGGAGACCGGGGCGCGGCTGGTGCACGCCTGCGGTTTCGACTCCGTCCCGCACGACCTCGGGGCGTACTTCACGGTGCGGCAGCTGCCCGAGGGGGTGCCGCTGACCGTGGACGGGTTCGTCCGTGTGCAGGGGATGTTCTCCGGCGGCACGTTCGCCTCCGCGCTCAACCAGTTCGCGCGCGGCCGGCACGTCCTGGCCGCGGCACGGGACCGCCGGCGGCACGAGCCGCGTCTGGTGGGCCGGCGGGCGTACGCGCCGCCGAGCGCGCCGCGGTTCGCCAAGGAGGTCGGCGCGTGGGCGCTGCCGCTGCCCACGATCGACCCCCAGGTCGTGCAGCGCTCGGCGCGGGCCCTCGAACGGTATGGGCCCGACTTCCGCTACCGGCACTACGCGGCCGTCGAGCACCTGCCGGTCGCCCTGGGCGGGGTCGCCGCCGTGAGCGCCCTCTTCGCGGCGGCCCAGGTGCCGCCCGCCCGGCGCTGGCTGTCCGGCCGGGTCAGGCCCGGGGAAGGGCCCGGCGAGGAGAAGCGGGCGAGGAGCTGGTTCTCGGTGCGGTTCGTCGGCGAGGGCGGTGGGCGCCGCGTCTACACGGAGGTCTCGGGCGGTGACCCGGGCTACGGCGAGACCGCGAAGATCCTCGCAGAGGGCGCGCTGTCGCTCGCGTTCGACGAACTCCCCGCGACCGCCGGGCAGGTCACGACGGTGCAGGCGATGGGCGACGCCCTGACGGAACGCCTCCGCCGGGCGGGGATCGTCTTCCGGGTCGCGGCCACGCGGTGACCGCAGGGCCAGGGGTCGCCTTACGGGTCGCGGCCACGCGATGACCGCAGGGGCGGGCGGGGCGGCTTCCTCGCGGGAGCCGCTCCCCGGCGGCCGCCTCGCCTACAGCGGCCATCCCAGGACCGTGTAGACCATGCCGGCCGTCCAGCCCAGCGCCGCGATCACGGCGAGCACGAGGGCGACCGTCACCGCGCGTTCCACGGGGCGGCCGGGGTGCAGGGGCGGAGTGGGGGCTCTGTGGGACCGGTGCGTCGTCATGCGGGCCAGCCTGCCGACGCCGCCGGGGTGACGGCATCCGTACAGCTACTCAGTTCCCGGCGGCCGACGGCACCGGGTACTCAGAGGCGAGGGTGCCGCCACGCCGACGACCGTCCTGCGACGGCCACTTCACGCCACTCCGCCCGTCGCTTCCTTCAGGGCGCGCCGGCACAGGGCGTCCGCTCTGCGGGTGGACTCCGGGAGCCGGTACCCCGGTGTGAGCGCGAGGGTGTGTGCGCACGCGGTGTCGAGGTCGACCCGGTGGCCCACGGAGACGAACACCGGCTTCACGGCGTCCCGGGTGCGCAACGCCCGGCCGACCTCCTCCCCGTCCGCGAGGAGCGGGGACGCGCTGCCGCGCCGGGCGCCCGGCTCCTCGTACGTGAAGGTGAACGGGTTCTTGGCGACGCCGATCGTGGGCAGCCCGGTGAGGACGCCGAGGTGGCTGGCGAGGCCGAAGCGGCGCGGGTGCGCCAGTCCGTAACCGTCGCAGACGACGAGACCGGGGGCGAGGGGCAGGGCGTCCAGCGCGGCCATGACGGTCGGGATCTCGCGGAAGGCGAGCAGCCCGGGCACGTACGGGAAGGAGACCTGGCCGACGGCGGTGGCCTCGGCGACGACGTCGAGGGTCGCCGCGTCCAGCACGACGGCGGCGGCCACGACGACGTCCCGCTCGTCGTCGTACGCGACGTCGACGCCGGTCACGTGGCCGCTGCCGGGCGGCGGTCCGGGCTCGTCGCGCACGACCCGCGCCCGCAACTCGTCCTGCGTGGCGCGCGCTTGCTCTTCGGTGGCGGGCCAGCCCGCCGGGATGGGTACGGTCGTCATGGTGGTGACGAGCGTACGGGGCCGATCGCCTCGCCTCTCCGCCGGACGGGGCGGGCGCCCGGCCGGGACGGGCCGGCTGCTGAGGATGCCATCAACGCGAGGCCTGGGTCGGCGAGTTGGGTGGCCCGGACACCCGGGCCGGCGCGGTACCGGTGGCCGGTCGCCGGGTCGGCGCGCTGCCGTCGGCCGCTCGTGACCGTCGAGGACGGGGGCACGACCGTCCCGCCGGCGTTGCCCGGTACCGCCGGTGGCGCCGGGCACCGCCGGTCTTCAGACGGAGGTCCCCCGTGACGGCGGCATCCTCCTCGCCGTCACGGGGGACCGTGCCCGCTCGGACGGGGGCTGCGGGGCGCCCCGGCCGAAGGGGTCCGTCACTTGCCGAGCGCGCGCTGCAACTGCTGCTTGTTCATGTCCGAGCGGCCCTGGATCTTGCGCCGCTTGGCCTCCTCGTACAGCTGGTCGTACGTCGGGCCCTGCGAGCCCTGGTGCGAGCGCCGGCCACCGCGCTCGCCGGACGACATGTCCTTCGTGGACGTGCGGCTCGCGGTCTTGGACTCGCCGGCGCGGGCGCGCTCCTTGTTCACGGTGCGCGCCGCGATCTCCTCGGCGCGGCCCTTGCTCTCTCCGCGGTCCTGCGCGCTCTCCTTGATGTGCTCGTACTGGCGTTCCCGCTTGGGACTCGAGCCTCGGGGCATGACGGCTCACTTCCTTTCGTCGTGGGACGGGTACCGCCCTTTCCGTCCGGGCGGGTACCCCGAGTCCCCACGCAAACACGGCCCCTGGCGCGCCGCACGGCGAGCGGGCGTCAGCGTTCCAGCCGTGCCGCCCGGCCCTTCTCGCCCGACGCCCAACAGCCCAGGTCCGGCGCGCAGTCCACGGTGTCGTACGAACCGGTGTCCACCGTGCGCCAGGTGCGGCCGCCGTCCGTGGTCAGGTCGGTGCCCGTGGGACCGACGGCGAGCGCGCGGGAGCGGCTGTGCGGGAGCCAGGTGACGCCGGAGCGGTAGGCGGACGGGGGCCGGGCGGCGGGCGTCCAGTCGCGTCCCCCGTCGCGCGTGACGGCGGCGGCCCGCGGCGAAGGCTGGTCGGCGCGGTAGTCGCCGCCGACGGCGAGGCCGTGGGCCCGGTCGCGGAAGGCGAGGGCGAAGACGCCGCGGGCGGGATCACCCGCCGGGATCGGGGAGTCGGCGGCCGTCCAGGTCAGGCCGCGGTCCGCGGAGTGCAGCACACGCGCGCGTGCGGCCCCGCCGGTGGCGAGCCAGACGTCACGGGGACCGGAGGTCACCAGGCACTGACCGCTCGCCGCGAAGCCGGCCTCGCCCTCCAGTGCCGCGGGCATCCCGGCGCTCGGCAGCACCTTCCAGGAGCGGCCGGCGTCGTCGGTCGACAGGATGCGGAACCTGCCGTCCACCGGGTCGCTCATCGCGAGCCCGTGGCGGTGGTCGAAGAACGTGACGCAGTCGTAGAACGCCTTGGCGTCGGTGTTGCGGAAGGACTCGGTCCAGGTCGCGCCCCCGTCGTCGGTGCGCAGCACGCGGGACGCCTCGCCCTCGCCGATCGCCAGGACGACGGCGCGGCGCCCGTCGAACGCCTCGACGTCGCGGAGTTCGAGGTCGGCGGCGCCGGGCGGCGAGACGTTCCGCCAGTGGGTGCCGCCGTCCGTGGTGCGCAGCACGGTGCCCTTGGAGCCGGCCACCCAGGCGGTGTCCCGGCCGACGGCGGACAGCCCGCGGAACCGTACGTCCGTGCCGGTGTCCTTGAGGGCCCAGTGCGGTCCGGCCCCGCCCCCTCGCGTCCCGCTCCGTGCCTGTTCCGCCTGCGCGGGTGCCGTCAGCGCGGCGGCGAGGGCCGCCGCGCAGAGTCCCACGGTGACCGTCCGGCGCGTACGTCTCGTCTTCCCCAAGCCCTTCATGGCGGGCGAAGCTAGCCCACTGTCCCGGTGCCGTCCAGATGGCCTCCGGCGGGAACCCGCGGGCCACGAGCGGGTGTCCTCCTGGGTGTCAGTCGGCGACGGGGTGAGAAATGGATCACCAAACGGAACGTTCGTCACTCCGAATGAACTCGGTGACAGAGGTCACTCGACTTTCATGTGCACGGATTGGCTCATTCCATCGTCTCTTCAAGTGCCAGATCTCGTCCGTCCGGAGTCCGTCCAGCCGTCACAAGGGAGCAAGGCGTTGTCCATCGTCATCGAGCAGCCCGTAGAGGCCCGACTCGTCGCCGCCGCGCCGCGGATGCCGAGCATTCCCGCAACGCTCCACTACGACCGGCGCGACCCGTTCGCCGTCCGCATGACGTTCCCCGCCCCGGCCACGCTCGAAGGCGTCGAGGTCTGCTGGACCTTCGCCCGGGAGCTGCTCGTGGACGGGCTCGACGGCCCCGAGGGTGACGGCGACGTACGGGTGCGGCCGTACGGGTACGACCGCACCGTCCTGGAGTTCCACGCGCCCGAGGGCACCGCCGTGGTGCACGTCCGGTCGGGCGAGGTGCGCGGCTTCCTGGAGCGTACGACGGAGCTGGTGCCCTTCGGTCTGGAGCACCTCCACCTCGATCTGGACCACGACCTCGCCGAGCTGATCCGGGACGCGTGCTGACCTCACGGAGCCGACGCGGGACACGCGCCGACAACGCGTGCCGACCGCGTACGACCGCGACGGTGACCGCGGATCCGTCCTAACGGCCGCCGCCGATCAGGCTGTTGAGCTCTCCGTAGTCGAGCCCGTCCGCCAGCGTCTCGTAGGTCCCCGTGCCCAGCAGCTCCCGCGCCGCGCGACGGACCAGGGCGTGCGCCGCCTGTGCGACGGCCGCCCCGGCGCTGACCCGGGCGACGCCGAGCGCGGCCAGTTCGGGGACGCCGGCCGGCATCCAGGGGCCGACCATCACGTTCAGCGGCGCGTCGATGCCCTCGACGAGCGCCTTGACGACCGCCGGGTCCGCGGCACCGGGGACGAAGACGCCGTCCGCTCCGGCGGCGACGAAGACGGCCGCCCGCTCCAGGGTCTCCTCGACGCTGCCGCCGCCGCTCAGGAAGGTGTCGGTGCGCGCGTTGACGAAGAGCGGCACGCCCGCCTCGTCCGCCGCCGCGCGGGCCGCCGCGATGCGCCCCGCCTGCTCGTCCACCGGACGGAGCCGGCCCTCGCCGTCGTGCAGCGCGTCCTCGATGTTCACGCCCACGGCTCCGGCCGCGAGTACCGCCCGGACGGTGTCCTTGACGCCCTCGGCGTCGTCCGCGTAGCCGCTCTCGATGTCCGCCGTGACCGGGATGCGCACCCGGGCGGCGATCCGCTCGACGGCGGCGAGGGCCTGCCCCCGGTCGAGGCGGTTCCCGTCGGCAGCGCCCAATTCCCAGGCGATTCCCGCGCTGGTGGTGGCCAGCGCGGCCGCGCCCGCATCCTCGACGAGCAGCGCGCTCACCGTGTCCCAGGCGTTGGGGAGCACGAGCGGGCGGCCCGGGACGTGCAGGGCGCGGAAGGCGACGGCGGAGGCGTGCAGGGCGGAGGTGTCGTGATGCGTCATGGACAGGAGCCAACCACCCCTCCCCCAGGGCCGGCTGGCGAGAATCCGACATGTGCGTGAGGCGGCGCCGCCCGGCCGAAGGGCCCCGCCCGACGTCGGCCACCCGCTCGGGCGGCCGGCCCCGTGCCTCGCTCAGCCGCCCGTCCCCGCCCCGGCGGTCGACGCGGCCGTCACCGCGACGATCATCGCCGTGCGCACCTCCTGGATGACCTTCTTCAGCGCGGGGGCCGCCGCGCCGCTGCGCTCGGTGAGTTCCTCGATGCGCGCCCTGTGCTGCTTGCGGTCCCTGCCCGACACGAACGGGCGCAGTTCCGCCGCCGCGGCCAGCGCGACGAGCGCCGCGTCACGGTCGGAGATCTCGGCGACGGGCCGCGGCCCTTCCAGCACCTGCCGCGCCTCCTCGCGCAGCGCCGCCACCACCGGCACCCGCGCCAGCTCGTACTCCACGGAGGGGAAGATCCCGAGCACCCGCTTCTTGCGCGCCAGCAGATAGCCGTCGGCGGCGAGCTGCGCGCGCAGGGCGTCGAGGGTGACCCGGGCCCGCAGCGTCACCCACGTCTTCCACTTCCGCGGGCGGGACTCCTCCACGAGTTCCAGCAGGCCGTCGAGGACGAGATCGCCGGTGCGGCCGTCCGCGTCGGCCGGGGTGGCGATGCCGTCGACGTCGGCGAGCAGCCCGCGCTGGGCCAGCTCGGTGAGGGCGCCGGCGCGGACCAGGTGGTGGAGGTGGGTCGCCCCGCTGACCTTGAGTTTCGTGGTGTCCCAGGCCAGCAGGTAGAGCCGGGCGGGCAGCGAGAGCGAGCCGTCGGGCACGGAGTCTCCTTCACGTGGTCGGGGGGCGGAGCCCACCGTAGGCGGTAGGGGCCGGGCGGCGCGTCGGCTCGCCCCGCCGCCCCTCTTAATCCCGTTGACAGCCCCGGAGCCCCTTCCTACGGTGGAAAGGTCCTGTTGCCGCCGATTGGAGAAGGACGTTGCTCGTCTGAGGTCCTGAGACACCGCGTCACACACAGCCGGTCCGTCCGGCACCGGTGTGCGCAGCGTGCGACCTCGGCGTATGAGCCGTCCTCCCGGCACGGGCCCCTTCTCCACCGCCCCTCCCGGACTGTCGTCACCTCGCGGTGTCCCGAACGCGTTCCCCCGACCGCACCAGGCAACCGCGAGGCGTCATGTCCACCTTCCCCACGTCCGTCACCTGTACGTCCCTGTCCTTCGCCTGGCCGGACGGCACTCCCGTCCTCCAGGACCTCCAGGTCTCCTTCGGCCCCGGAAGAACCGGCCTCGTCGGTGCCAACGGCGCCGGCAAGTCGACGCTGCTGAAACTGCTCGCGGGCGAACTCGCCCCGGGCGACGGCACGGTGCACGTCACGGGCGAGGTCGCCTACCTGCCGCAGAACGTCACGCTCGACACCGCCCTGCGGGTCGACGAGGTGCTCGGTGTCTCGGCCGCCCGCGCGGCCCTGCACGCGATCGAGGCCGGCGACGCGGCCGAGGAGCACTTCGCGGCCGTCGGCGACGACTGGGACGTCGAGGAGCGCGCGGAGGCGGTCCTCGGCGAACTCGGTCTCGGCGGTATCGGTCTCGACCGCACCGTCGGGGAGCTCTCGGGCGGCGAGTCGGTGCTGCTGCGGCTGGCCGCGCTGCTGCTGCGCCGCCCCGACGTCCTCCTGCTCGACGAACCGACGAACAACCTCGACCTGTACGCGCGCCGACGGCTGTACGCGGCGGTCGAGGCGTGGTCCGGGGTCATGGTGGTGGTCAGCCACGACCGTGAACTGCTGGACCTGGTCGACCAGATCGCCGAACTGCACTCCGGGGAGGTCTCCTGGTACGGCGGCAACTTCTCGGCGTACGAGGAAGCGCTCGCCGGCGAACAGGAGGCGGCGGAGCGCATGATGCGGGTCGCCGAGTCCGACCTGCGCAGACAGAAACGCGAACTGGCGGACGCACAGGTCAAGTTGGCCCGTCGCAGACGCTATGGGCAGAAGATGTACGAGCAGAAGCGCGAGCCCAAGATCGTCATGGGAGCGCGCAGGCGGGCGGCGCAGGAGTCCGCGGGCAAGCACCGGATCCTGCACGAGGAGAGGCTCGTCGAGGCCAGGGAGCGTTTCGACGAGGCCGCCCTCGCCGTACGGGACGACGACGAGATCCGCGTCGACCTGCCGCACACGGCAGTGCCGCCGGGCCGCACCGTGCTCACGCTGCGCGACCTGGAACTGCGGTACGGCGCCCGGGTCCAGGGGGGCTTCGACCTCCGCGGGCCCGAGCGGGTCGCGCTGGTCGGGCGCAACGGCGCGGGCAAGACCACGCTGCTGCGGACGATCGCCGGGGAGCTGGCGCCGGTGTCCGGGGAGGCGCGGACCGAGGTGCCGACGCGGTTTCTGCCGCAGCGGCTCGACGTCCTCGACGAGGAGCTGACGGTCGCCGAGAACGTGGCCCGGTTCGCGCCGGGCGCCACGAACAACCGGATCCGGGCGCGGCTGGCCCGCTTCCTGTTCCGGGGCGAGCGGGCCGACCAGCGGGTGGCGACCCTGTCCGGCGGCGAGCGGTTCCGGGCCACGCTGGCCGCGCTGATGCTGGCGGAGCCCGCGCCGCAGCTCCTGATGCTCGACGAACCCACGAACAATCTCGACATGGCGAGCGTCCGGCAGCTCACCGCGGCCCTGGAGTCGTACGAGGGGGCGCTGATCGTGGCCGCCCACGACGTGCCGTTCCTGGAGTCGGTCGGCATCACGCGCTGGCTGCTGCTGGAGGGGGGCGAACTGACCGAGACGACGGCGGAGGCGGTCGCGCGTCCCGCCTGAGCCGGCGCACCGGTGGGGGCGCCACGGCGCCCTCACCGGGTCCGACCCGCCCCCGCCGGCCGCGGGGGCTTTTGTGCGGGCGGGTCAGCCTGCATGATGTGCGCCACACCCCTGCCGATTCGGAGATCCGTACGTGCCCAGCAAGAAGGCCCTCGTCCGCCGCCCCGGCCCCCGCCTCGCGGAGGGCCTGGTGACGCACCTGGAGCGCGCGGAGGTCGACGTCGACCTCGCTGCCGCGCAGTGGGAGCGGTACACGGAGGCGCTGCGCACGCACGGCTGGGAGACGGTGGAGGTGGACCCCGCCGACGACTTCCCGGACGCGGTGTTCGTCGAGGACACGGTGGTCGTCTTCCGCAACGTCGCGCTGATCACGCGTCCGGGGGCCGAGTCCCGGCGCGGCGAGACCGCCGGTGTGGAGGAGGCCGTGGCCCGCCTCGGCTGCTCGGTGAACTGGATCTGGGATCCGGGCACCCTCGACGGCGGGGACGTCCTCAAGATCGGCGACACCGTGTACGTGGGGCGCGGCGGGCGGACCAACGCTGCCGGGGTGCAGCAGTTGCGCGCGGCCTTCGAGCCGCTCGGGGCGCGGGTCGTCTCCGTGCCGGTGAGCAGGGTGCTGCATCTGAAGTCGGCGGTCACCGCGCTGCCCGACGGCACCGTCCTCGGGCACGTCCCGCTGGTGGACACGCCGTCGCTGTTCCCCCGCTTCCTGCCGGTGCCGGAGGAGTCCGGCGCGCACGTGGTCCTGCTGGGCGGCGGAAAGCTGCTGATGGCGGCGAGCGCGCCGAAGACCGCCGAGCTGCTCGCGGACCTCGGGTACGAGCCGGTGCCGGTGGACATCAGCGAGTTCGAGAAGCTGGAAGGCTGTGTGACCTGCCTCTCGGTACGGCTGCGAGAGCTGTCCGTCTGAACCTGCCCGGCCTCACCCGATCGGTGCTTTGGCCTGCGTGTCCGCGCATGTGCGGCCCGAAGGCGGGAACCCGCTGATCAGCGTCCTTTACGGCGTTCTTAACCTACGGTCTCGTAACCTACGGGTACGTAGCCTACGATGCCGTAGGTTAATTCCGCTCTCCGCTCGCACGTCCCCCTGGAGCTTCTGTGACGACGACCACTCCCCAACTCGGCAGCCCGTCCAACGTCTGGACCGACGCTCGACTGCTGTACGCCCTGGAGGAAGTGGTCGAGACGGAACTCAACCGCCACCTCAAGGTGGCGAAGGACTGGATGCCGCACGAGTACGTGCCGTGGAGCGACGCCCGCAACTTCCCCGGGCTGTTCGAGGACGGCGAGGCCTGGGACAAGGAGCAGTCCAAGGTCACCGAGATCGGCCGGATCGCGCTCGTCGTGAACCTGCTGACCGAGGACAACCTGCCCAGCTACCACCACGAGATCGCCTCCCTGTTCGGCCGGGACGGCGCCTGGGGCACCTGGGTGCACCGCTGGACCGCCGAAGAGGGCCGGCACGGCATCGTGATGCGCGACTACCTGCTCGCCTCGCGCGCGGTCGACCCCGACAAGCTCGAAGCTTTCCGCATGGTGCACATGAGCGAGGGCTTCGAGTCGGACAACCGCCACTCGATGCTGCACTCCGTGGCGTACGTCGCCTTCCAGGAGCTGGCCACCCGCATCTCCCACCGCAACACCGGGCACCAGTCGGGCGACCCCGTCTGCGACCGCATGCTGGCGCGCATCGCGACCGACGAGAACCTGCACATGGTCTTCTACCGGAACCTGCTGAAGGCCGCCTTCGAGCTCGCCCCCGACCTGACCATGCAGGCCGTCCGCGACGTCGTCGTGAACTTCCGGATGCCCGGTCACGGGATGCCCGGGTTCGAGCGTGCCGCCGCGCAGATGGCGATCGGCGAGGTCTACAACATGCGCATCCACCACGACGACGTGCTCCAGCCGGTGCTGCGCCACCTCAGGGTCCTGGAGATGGACGGTCTCGGCCCGGAGGGTCTGCGCGCGCAGGAGGAGCTCGGTCTCTACATGCGCGGCCTGGACTCGGAGGCCTCCAAGTTCGACGAGAAGCTCGCGGCCCGCAAGGCGCGGATGGCGGCCCGCGCGGCCGGCTGACCCGCCCGCCCCGGCCGTCTCACCCCGCCCGCCCCGCCTGCTTCACCCCGTTCGACACGTACGGCCGGTTCCCCCCGGGACCGGCCGTACGCGTGTGTGTGCCCGCCCGCCGGCCCGCGGTCACTCCTGGGCCCGCCGCAGGCCGAGCCGCTCCTTCTCGGAGAGGCCGCCCCAGACGCCGAAGCGCTCGTCGTTGTTCAGCGCGTACTCCAGGCACGCGGTGCGCATCTCGCACATGCCGCAGATGCGCTTCGCCTCGCGCACCGAGCTGCCCGGCTCGGGAAAGAAGAAGTCGGCTCCGGTCTGCGCGCAGAGTGCCTGCTCCCGCCACGCCAGGTCGGGCTCGATGATCGTGTCGATGTGCATGACGGGATCGTCCCGCGCGGCGAAAAACGTTCGATCAACGCCGGATCAACGACTCGGCGCGAACCCCTCGCGGACCCCGACTATGGCCCCGCCCGACCGGCCGGCGCACGGCGGCGCGCGGAACGGGCGAACGGATTCCGGAACTCCGTCAGGCCCGGTCCCGGCCCCCGCGCCGCTCTGCCACGGACGGACACCGGGGCCCGTCCGCACGCCCGGCGGCGGTTGTCGGCGGGCGGTGCCAGACTCGGCAGAGCAGGCAACGGGACCCCTCACCGGAGGAGGGCACATCATGCTCACCACCCGCTTCGTCGACGGCGCTCCGAACTGGGTCGACGTCGGCACGTCCGACATCGACGGCGCCACGTCCTTCTACGGGAGCCTCTTCGGCTGGCGGTTCCAGTCGGCGGGGTCCCAGTCGGGCGGCTACGGCTTCTTCCAGCTCGACGGGAGGACCGCCGCCGGCGGTATGCAGACCACCCCGGAGCAGGGCCCGCCGTCCTGGTCCGTGTACTTCCAGAGCCCCGACGCGCAGGCCACCGCCAAGGCGGTCGAGCAGGCCCGGGGCACCGTCCTCATGCCGCCCATGGACGTGATGGGCGAGGGTCACATGGCCGTCCTCGCGGACAAGGCGGGAGTGCCCTTCGGCGTCTGGCAGCCGGCCCGGATCAAGGGGCTGGACGTGGCGGGCGACCCCGGCTCCCTGCGCTGGATCGAGCTCTACACCCAGGACGTCCCGGCGGCCGCCGCGTTCTACCACGCCGTGTTCGGCTGGGAGACGTCGGCGTTGCCCTTCCCGGGCGGCACCTATACCTGCGTCAACCCGGCGGGCACCGAGGCCGAGGGCATGTTCGGCGGGCTCGTCCCGCTGGCCGGCGACCCCACCGAGGCGGGGAGCGGCGCGTACTGGCTGCCGTATTTCGAGGTCACGGACACCGACGCCACCGTCTCGCTGGCCCAGGAGCTGGGCGGCACGGTGCGCATGCCCGCCACGGACCTGCCGGACGTGGGCCGTATCGCCAAGCTCGCCGACCCCTACGGGGCGCGCTTCGCGGTGATCAGGAGCGCGCCGCGGCAGCAGGGCTGAGGCGAGCCGGGGCCGGTCCGCGTCCGGGCGGCTCGCCGCCTGCTCCGCCGGCCTGATCTCAGGCGGAGGCCCGGCGCACCAGCGTGGTCGGCAGGACCACGCCCGACGGCTCGCCCGCCGGGGACTCCTTGGCGCCGCTGCGGTCGAGGTCCCGCAGCAGCATCCGTGCCATCAACCGGCCCATCTCCTCTATGTCCTGACGGACCGTCGTGAGCGGCGGGTCGGTCTGCTCGGCGACCGGCTGCATGTCGTCGAAGCCGATCACGGCGACGTCCTCGGGCACGCGCCGCCCGTGTTCACGCAGGATCCGCAACGCCCCCGAGGCCGTCAGGTCGTTGGCGGCGAACACGGCGTCCACGTCGGGACAGCGCTCCAGAAGCTCCCGCATCGCCCGCTCGCCGCCCCCGGAGGTGAAGTCGCCCTCCGCGATCAGGCTCGGGTCGGCGTCGACCCGCCCGTCCCGGAACCCGTCGAGCCGGTCCACCGCCGAGGTCTGGTCGAGGGGCCCGGTGATGTGCGCGATCCGGGTGCGTCCGAGCCCCACCAGATGACGTACGGCCTCCCGGGCGCCGCCGCGGTTGTCGCTGTCGACGTACGCCGGGGACGCGGAACCGGGCGCTCCGTCGCCCCAGCCGGGCCGGCCGCCGAAGACGGTCGGGACGCCGGCGCCGAGGATCAGTTCGGGCAGCGGGTCGTCCAGGTGCAGCGAGAACACGAGCGCGCCGTCGACATGGCCGCCGGCGAGATAGCGGCCGACGCGGGTGTGGTCGTCGCGTCCCTCGGTCAGCAGCAGCACGAGCTGGGTGTCATGCGCCGTCAGTTCCTTGCTGATGCCCCGGAGTTGGAGGCCGAAGAAGGGGTCGGCGAAGACCCGGGTCTCCGGTTCCGCGATGACCACCGCCACGGCGTCGTGGCGCCGGGTGACGAGGCTGCGGGCGGCCTGGTTCGGCACGTACCCGAGTTCCTCGACGGCCCGTCTGACCCGCTCGACCAGCGGTTCGCGCACCCCGTCGCCGCCGTTGACGACACGCGACACGGTGGCCCGGGAGACCCCGGCCCGCGCGGCCACGGCCTCCAGCGTGGGGCGCGACTCTGTCGTCGGCTCGGTCACCTCAGGGCTCCTCCTCGCGGTTGCGGATCAGGATAGCCGCGGGGGCGACACCGCGTACGGGGGCTTCACGCCCGGCGACCGTAGGGCGGCCGGCGGTCGTGCGTGCCGATCTCGGACGTCGGAGGCGTCGCGTGGTCTGCCGGGGCTCGCGTCTGAACGTCCAGCAGAAGCCCTGGACGCGGTGGGCGGTGCTCGACGTCGGCGTCGGGTGAGGGGTGCCGGCGCGGAGGCGAGAGGCGGCGCGTCCTCCGCTCGTGCGGTTCCGCCGCCCCGTCAGGGTGTCAGGGCGTACGCCTGGCGCGGCTCGGCTGGACGCGCTTCGGTTCGCCCGGCATCTTCGGGTACTCCGGCGGGTACGGCAGGTCACCGAGGCCGTGGTCGTGCTCGTCGCGGCTGGCGAGTTCGAGCAGGGCCTCCAGCGAGAAGGCGTGGTCGTCCATGTCGGCGTGCACGTCGCCCAGTTCGGCGAAGCGCGCCGGCATGGTCGCCAGGTCGAAGTCCCGGGGCACGGCGACGCCCACCTCGTCCCAGCGCAGCGGCGCGGACACGGGGGCGTGCGGGCGGGGGCGCACGGAGTAGGCGGAGGCGATGGTGCGGTCCCGCGCGGTCTGGTTGTAGTCGACGAAGATCTTCTCGCCGCGCTGCTCCTTCCACCAGGCGGTGGTCACCTGCTCGGGCATGCGGCGTTCCAGCTCGCGCCCGGCGGCGATGGCGGCGCGGCGCACCTGGGTGAAGGTCCAACGCGGCTCGATCGGCACGAAGACGTGCAGTCCCCGGCCGCCGGACGTCTTGGGCCAGCCGCGCAGTCCGCCGTACTCGTGGAGCACCTCGCGCAGTTCGTGGGCGGCGCGCACCGCGTCGGCGTAGTCGGTGCCGGGCTGCGGGTCGAGGTCGAGCCGGAGTTCGTCGGGGTGGTCGACGTCGCCCCCGCGCACCGGCCAGGGGTGGAAGGTGAGCGTGCCGAACTGCGCGGCCCAGACGACGGCGCCCACCTCGGCGGGGCACATCTCGTCGGCGGTGCGGCCGCTGGGGAAGGCGATGTGGGCGGTCGGGATCCAGTCGGGCATGTTCTTGGGGGCCCGCTTCTGGAAGAACGACTCGCCGGTCACGCCCTCCGGGTAGCGCTCCAGGGTGGTGGGGCGGTCGCGCAGCGCGCGCAGGATGCCGTCGCCCACGGCGAGGTAGTACCGGGCCAGGTCCAGCTTCGTGAATCCGCGCTCCGGGAAGAAGATCTTGTCCGGGCTGGACAGCCGCACCGTCCTGCCCGCCGCCTCGAGTTCCACCGCATCGCCCATGCGAGCCACGGTAGGCGCCGTGCACATACCTCGCACACCGGGCGAACCGCCCGGGAAGCCCGCAGAATCGGAGCATGGATCTGCCGGTGATGCCGCCCGTGAAGCCGATGCTCGCCAAGTCCGTGGCGAAGATCCCGCCGGGCATGCAGTACGAGGCGAAGTGGGACGGGTTCCGGGCGATCGTGTTCCGCGACGGCGCCGAGATCGAGCTGGGCAGCCGTACCGGCAAGCCGTTGACCAGGTATTTCCCCGAGCTGGTGGAGGCCCTTCGGGAGCGGCTGCCGGAGCGCTGCGTGATGGACGGGGAGATCGTGATCGCCCGGGACGGGCGGCTCGACTTCGACGCGCTGACGGAGCGCATCCATCCGGCGGCCTCACGCGTAAGGACGCTGGCGGAGCGGACCCCGTCCTCCCTGGTGGTCTTCGACCTGCTGGCACTGGCGGACGAGTCGCTGCTCGACGTGCCGCTCACCGACCGGCGCGCCCTGCTGACGAGCGCCCTGGCCGGGGTCGGCGCCCCGGTGCACGTCGCTCCGGCGACGACGGACATCGAGGTGGCCCGGCAGTGGTTCGAGCAGTACGAGGGAGCGGGTCTGGACGGGGTGATCGCCAAGCCACCGACGGTCCCCTACCGGCAGGACGAGCGCGCCATGTTCAAGATCAAGCACGAGCGCACCGCGGACGTCGTGGTCGCGGGCTACCGCTTCCACAAGAGCGGACCCGTCGTCGGCTCGCTGCTGCTCGGCCTGTACGACGACCGGGGCGCGCTCCAGCACGTCGGGGTGTCCGCGGCCTTCACCATGAAGCGCCGCGCGGAACTGGTGGAGGAGCTGGAGCCGCTGCGGATGCCGGACGTCGGGAGCCATCCGTGGGCCGCGTGGGCCGAGGAGGCCGCCCACGAGTCGGCCCGGCTGCCCGGAGCGCCGAGCCGCTGGTCGTCGAAGAAGGACCTCTCCTGGGTGCCGCTGCGGCCCGAACGGGTGGCGGAGGTGGCGTACGACCACATGGAGAACGGGGCCCGGTTCCGGCACACGGCCCGCTTCCGCCGCTGGCGCCCGGACCGTACGGCCGAGAGCTGCACCTACGGGCAGCTGGAGGAGCCGGTGCGCTACGACCTCGCGGAGATCCTCGGACCGCCCGCCTGACCGGGTCCGCAGCGAGGGACGGCGTCTCCCCCCGTCTCTCGCTGAGCCGTTCGGCCCAGGCGACGCGCACAATCGGAAGAGATCGGGTATGGCCACCGATGAACATATGAGCGCACAATCGACAGCACAGGACATGGTGGCCACGGTGGGCATGGGACGGATGACACGGATGCGGCGCGGCGTGACGACGGCGGCGCTGCTGGCCGCCGCGGTGACGGGCTCCCTGGTGACGGGCTGCACGTCCGGCGGCGGCCCGGGCGACGACGGGCGCGGACGGCACGACGAGCCGGCCCCCACGGACTCCGCCGGGAGACCCGCGGACCCGGTGCTGGCCGTGAAGATCGACAACGCGAGCGCCGCCCGGCCCCAGACGGGGCTGAACGCCGCGGACGTCGTGTACGCGGAGCAGGTCGAGGGCGGGCTGAGCCGGCTGATGGCGGTGTACGCGACCCGGCTGCCCGAGACGGTGGGCCCGGTGCGCAGCGCCCGCGAGTCGGACCTGGAACTCCTGCGCCAGTTCCACGAGCCGACGCTCGCCTTCTCGGGCGCGCAGCACAAGCTGCTGCCGCTGATCGACAAGGCGCCGCTGGACCCGGTCCGTCCCGAGGAGAACTCCGCCGCGTACTTCCGCGGCACCGACAGGGCCGCCCCGCACAACCTCTACCTCCGTCCTCGGAAGCTGATGGACGCGGCGCCGGGCGCGGACGCGCTGACGACGGGTTTCCGCTTCGGGGCGGCGCCCGCGGGCGGCACTCCGCAGGCCGAGCGCACGGTCCGCTTCCCCGCGGCCCGCTTCACCTTCACCTGGTCCGCGGAGCGGGAGCGCTGGCTGGTGGCGATGGACGGCAGGCCGACGGTGACGACGGACGCCGGGCGGGCGGCCCCGGCGACCGTGGTCGTGCAGCACGTGACGGTGCGGACGTCCCGGTTCCACGACGTACTGGGGAACTACACGCCGTACACGCAGACCGTCGGGTCGGGCAAGGCCGAAGTGCTGCGCGACGGGCGGGTGTTCGACGCCGAGTGGCACCGCGGATCGGCGGCGGACGGCACGGAGTTCACGACGGCGGACGGCAAGCGGATGAACTTCGCCGAGGGCCAGGTGTGGGTGGTCTTCACCAAATCCTGACGCGGGCGGGCCGTCCGTCCGGAGGCGGGGTCAGGCCGTGCCGGCCGCGAGGGGCTCCCCGGGGTTGCGCAGGCTCTCGGCGGCGTCCGCGACCCGCTGGATGAGGTCGAGGAACAGCGTCTGCTCCTCGGCGGACAGCGGGCCGAGGAAGACCTGGTTCATCCGCGCCGTGCGCACGGTCAGCTTGCGGTGGGTGCGCGTCCCCTCGTCGGTGAGGCGGAGCAGGAAGCGGCGGCCGTCCTGCGGGTCGCGCACCTTGTCCAGCAGACCGCGGCGGCCGAGCCGGCTGATGACCTCGGCGATCGTGGACCGGTCCAGGCCCACCCGCTCCCCCACCGTGCGCTGGTCCAGCCCCGGTTCGGCGACGAGCGCGTTCAGGACCGCGAACTGCGGTGAGGTGATCTCCTCGGACACCATCGTGTTCCACAGCAGGTAGTGCGCCTGCTGGAGTCGCCGGGCGAGGTGCCCGGGGTGGGTGGAGAGGTCCACCGCGGCCATGTGCGCTCCTTGGTCCGCGTACCCGCGGGCTCCCGCGACGTACCAGGTCGGTTTTTCGTTGGTGCACTGAACGATACCGGGCCACCCGTCACCTGTCTCGGGCGCGTCGTCCCTCTCAATGGCTTGCCAGCAGAGGGCCTTGACTGTCCGGGGCGCGAGTGGCAGCGTGTGGGCCACCTCGGATAGATACTCAGTGCCCTGACTAACTGCGGCACTGGTCGCTCGGGAGAGATGGGGCTTCACGGATGGACAAGGTGGTCGCCACGGCCCTCGGGGCGGTGGCCGATGTACCGGACGGCGCGACACTGGCGGTCGGAGGATTCGGCCTCAGCGGGGTGCCGACGGCACTGATCGACGCGCTGTACGAGCGCGGCGTGTCCGGCCTGGGCGTGGTGTCCAACAACTGCGGCGCGATGGAGTCCGGCCTCGCGGTCCTGCTCGCGGCGGGCCGCATCGCCCGCGTCACCGGCTCCTACATCGGCGCGAACAAGGAGTTCGCCCGCCAGTACCTGGCCGGTGAGCTGGAGGTCGAGATGATCCCGCAGGGGACGCTCGCCGAGCGGCTGCGGGCCGGCGGCGCCGGGATCCCCGCCTTCTACACCCCGGCCGGGGTGGGCACCCAGGTCGCGGACGGCGGACTGCCCTGGCGCTACGACGGCTCCGGCGGCGTCGCGCTGGCCTCGCCACCCAAGGAGGTGCGGGAGTTCGACGGCACCGAGTACGTACTGGAGCGCGGCATCCGCACCGACTTCGCGCTGGTGCGGGCCGCGAAGGGCGACCGGCACGGCAACCTCGTCTTCAACAAGTCCGCGCGGAACTTCAACCCGCTCGCGGCGATGGCCGGACGGATCACGATCGCCGAGGTGGAGGAGCTGGTGGAGCCGGGCGCCATCGACCCCGACGCGGTCCACCTCCCGGGTGTCTTCGTGCAGCGCGTCGTCGCGCTGACCCCGGAGCAGGCGAGCGCCAAGCGGATCGAGAAGCGGACGGTCACGGCCGGCGGAACGGAAGGCGTGTGATGGCCTGGAGCAGGGAGCAGATGGCCGCCCGGGCGGCGCGCGAGCTGCGGGACGGGCAGTACGTGAACCTCGGCATCGGCCTGCCGACGCTGATCCCCAACCACCTCCCGCCGGGCGTGGAGGTGGTCCTGGAGTCGGAGAACGGCATCCTGGGCACCGGCCCCTACCCCACCGAGGACCAGGTCGACCCCGATCTGATCAACGCCGGCAAGGAGACCGTGACGGTCCTGCCCGGCGCCTCCTACTTCGACTCGGCCCTGTCCTTCGGCATGATCCGGGGCGGCCACATCGACGTCGCGGTGCTCGGCGCCATGCAGGTCTCCGCGGGCGGCGACCTGGCCAACTGGGCGGTCCCCGGCAAGCTGATCACCGGCATCGGCGGGGCCATGGACCTGGTACACGGCGCCCGCACCGTCGTCGTCGTGATGACCCACACCGCCAAGGACGGCTCCCCCAAGATCCTCAGGGAGTGCGCGCTGCCGCTCACCGGCAAGGCCTGCGTCGACCGGATCATCACCGACCTCGGCGTCCTGGACGTCACGCCGGCCGGGCTGGTGCTCGTGGAGACCGCGCCGGGCGTCACCGCCGAGGAGATCACCGCAAGGACCGCCGCCGAGGTGCACGTGCCCGAGGAGATCTCATGAAGGACGTCTACATCGTCGACGCGGTCCGCACGCCGGTCGGCAGGTACAACGGCGCCCTGGCCGGCGTCCGCCCCGACGACCTGGCCGCCCACGCCATCCGTGGACTCCTCGCCCGCACACCCGACCTGGACCCGGCGCGGATCGAGGACGTGTACTTCGGCAACGCCAACGGCGCGGGCGAGGAGAACCGCAACGTCGGCCGCATGGCCGCCCTGCTCGCCGGACTGCCCACCTCCGTGCCCGGCGTCACCGTCAACCGCCTGTGCGCCTCGGGGCTCGAAGCCGTCCTCCAGGCCGCCCGGGCCATCGCGGTCGGCGACGCCTCCATCGCGCTGGCCGGCGGCGTCGAGTCGATGACCCGCGCCCCCTACGTGCTGCCCAAGAACGACAAGCCGTTCCCGGCGGCCCACACCGAGCTGTACTCGACCACCCTGGGCTGGCGCATGGTCAACCCGCGGATGGCACCCCAGTGGACCGTCCCGCTCGGCGAGTCGGCCGAACTGATCGCCGAGAAGCACGGGATCACCCGCGAGCGGCAGGACGAGTACGCGCTCGCCAGCCACCGCAAGGCTGCCGAGGCGCAGGCGGCGGGACTGTTCGACGCCGAGATCGTGCCCGTGCCCGTCCCCCGCCGCACAGGCGACCCGGTCCTCGTCACCGCGGACGAGTCCGTGCGCGCGGACGCGTCCCTGGAGGCGATGGCCCGGCTGAAGCCGTCCTTCCGCACGGAGCACGGGACCGTCACGGCGGGCAACGCCTCGCCGCTCAACGACGGGGCCGCCGCACTGCTCCTCACCGACGAGGAAGGACTGCGGGCCACCGGCCGCGAACCACTCGCCCGGGTCGGCCCGTCCGGCGTCAGCGCGACCGACCCGCACTACTTCGGGCTCGCCCCCGTCGAGGCCGTCGAGCGGGCACTCGCCAAGGCGGGCAAGGGCTTCGGCGACCTGACGACACTGGAGCTCAACGAGGCCTTCGCCGCCCAGGTGCTCGGCTGCGTCGCCGAATGGCCCGGGTTCGACCCCGCGATCCTCAACCCGCGGGGCGGCGCGATCGCGATCGGCCACCCGCTCGGCGCGTCCGGCGCCCGCCTCGCGGGCACCGTCGCCCACCAGCTCAAGGCCGCCGGATCCGGCACCGGCGTCGCCACCCTCTGCATCGGCGTGGGCCAGGGCCTCGCCCTCGTCCTCGAACGCTAGGAAGTCCCATGGCTCACACCCAGTCGGACATCGACACCGAGGTCGACGACCTCCAGAACGCCTACGACACGGCCGTGGCCGGCGGTGCGCCGGTCCGCCACCACCCGCCGCGCGGATACGCGCCGTACCGCAGCTCGGTGCTGCGCCACCCCAAGCAGCCGCTGGTCGCCGTGAACGGCGGCGACCCGGAGACGGTCGAGCTGTCCGGACCGGTCTTCGGCGCCACCGACACCACCGAGACCGACAACGACCTCACGCGCCGGCACCAGGGCGAGCCGCTCGGCGAGCGCATCACCGTCTCCGGGCGCCTCCTCGACAGCCACGGCCGTCCCGTACGCGGACAGCTCGTCGAGATCTGGCAGGCCAACGCCTCGGGCCGCTACGCCCATCTGCGCGACCAGCACCCGGCGCCGCTCGACCCCAACTTCACCGGCGTGGGACGGACTCTGACGGATCATCAGGGGCGGTACTCCTTCACCACGATCAAGCCGGGCGCGTACCCGTGGCGCAACCACACCAACGCCTGGCGGCCCGCGCACATCCACTTCTCGCTGTTCGGCACGGCGTTCACCCAGCGGCTCGTGACGCAGATGTACTTCCCGAACGACCCGCTGTTCCGCTACGACCCGATCCTGCGGTCCGTGACCGACGAGGCCGCCCGCGCGCGGCTGGTCGCGACGTACAACCACGACCTGTCCCAACCCGAGTTCTCGCTCGGCTACGAGTGGGACATCGTGCTGGACGGTCCCTCCGCCACCTGGATCGAGGAAGGCCGTTGACCGCCATGAGCGACAAGCCGCTCCCCACCCCCTCGCACACCGTCGGCCCGTTCTACGGGTACGCGCTGCCGTTCCCGGACGGCGGGCAGGTGGCGCCCAAGGGGCACCCCGACACGATCACTCTGCACGGACACGTGCTCGACGGCGCCGGCGACCCGGTCCCCGACGCCCTCCTGGAGTTCTGGCAGGCGGCCCCGGACGGATCGCTGAAGGGCGCCCCCGGCTCCCTGCGCCGCGACCCGGTGACCGGCGGCCACCTCGGCCGCAACGGCACCGACTTCACGGGCTTCGGGCGCGTCGCCACGGACGCCGACGGGCACTACGCCCTGCACACGCTGCCGCCGGGCAACACCGGGCTGCCGTACATCAGCGTGTGCGTGTTCGCCCGCGGCCTGCTGCACCACCTGTTCACCCGCGCGTACCTGGCGGACGGCGCGGATCCGCTGCTCGACTCGCTCCCGGCCGACCGGCGCGCCACGCTGCTCGCGGCCGAGGGGGAGCACCGGACGTACCGTTTCGACATCCGCCTTCAGGGCGAAGGCGAAACGGTCTTCCTGGAGTTCCAGTGACAGCTGTCGACCCCCTCGGCTCCGACACCGGCCTGCTGGCCCCCGGCTGGGCGGGCTCGCCCGCGGCGGCCGCGACCGGCGACACCGCGTATCTGCGGGCACTGCTCGACGCGGAGGCCGCGCTGACGCGGGCCCAGGTGTCGCTCGGGCTGGCTCCCGCGGCGGCGGCCGACGCGGTGGACGCGGCGGCCGACGCCGCGCGCTACGACGCCGGGGCGATCGCGCTGCGCGCCCGGGCGGGCGGCAACCCGGTGATCCCGCTGGTCGGAGAGCTGACGGCGGCGGTAGGCGAGGAGTTCGGGCCGTACGTCCACCGGGGAGCCACCAGCCAGGACATCCTCGACACGGCCGCCATGCTGGTGGCCGCGCGCACGCTGGACCCGCTCCTGGCCGACCTCGACCGCACCCAGTCGGCGCTGGCCCGGCTCGCAGTACGCCACCGGGACACCGCGATGCCGGGGCGGACGCTCACGCAGCACGCGGTGCCCACGACCTTCGGTCTGAAGGCGGCGGGATGGCGGTCGCTGGTGCTGGACGCCAGGGACCGCCTTGCGGCCGTACGGGACGCACTGCCCGTTCAGCTCGGGGGCGCGGCGGGGACGCTGGCCGCCTTCACGGTGTTCGGAGCGGACGCGGCGGACGTGACGGCACCCCGTGCACCCGTCGACACGCACGCGCTGACGGTGGCGTACGCCCGTGAACTCGGGCTCGCCGCACCGCTGTTGCCCTGGCACACCCTGCGTACGCCCGTCGCGGACCTGGCCGGGGCGCTGGCCTTCACGGCGGGCGCGCTCGGCAAAGCGGCCGTGGACGTACTCACCCTCTCGCGTACCGAGATCGGCGAGCTGGCGGAGGGCACGGGCGGCGGGTCCTCGGCGATGCCGCACAAGGCCAATCCGGTCCGGGCGACGCTGATCGCCGCGGCGGCCCGGCGGGCACCGCACCTCGCGGCCGGCCTCTACGCGTCGATGGCCGCCGAGGACGAGCGCCCCGCCGGTGCCTGGCACGCCGAGTGGGAGCCGCTGCGCGATCTGCTGCGGCTGGCCGGCGGCGCGGCCCGCGACGCCGCGGAACTCGCCGAGGGCCTGCGGGTCGACGCGGACGCCATGCGCGCCCACCTCGGGCTCACCCACGGGCTGATCGTCTCCGAGCGGCTCGCCGCCGAACTCGCCCCCGTCCTCGGCCGGGCCCGCGCCAAGGACCTGCTGACGCGGGCCGCCGGGCGGGCCGTCGCGGAGGACCGGCCCCTCGCCGACGTGCTCCGCGAGGAGCCGCGGCTCGCGGAGCTCGACCTCGCGGAACTCACCGACCCCACCCGCTATCTCGGCTCCGCCGGAGCCCTCACCGACCGTGCCCTGGAGCGATCGTGACCACCGAGCCGTCCGGCAAGCTGCCGCACCACCGCGCCGAGGGGGCCGCCACCGCTCCCCCGCTGCTCCTCGGTCCGTCGCTCGGCACGTCCACCGCGCTGTGGGACGCGGTCGCGCCCGAACTGTCGGTCACCCACCGGGTGGTCCGCTGGGACCTGCCAGGGCACGGAGGTTCGCCCGCGGACCTGATCGGCCCGGGCGCGACGGTCGCCGACCTGGCGGGGCTCGTCCTGGCGCTCGCCGACGCCCTCGGCGTCGAGCGGTTCGCGTACGCCGGGGTGTCCCTGGGCGGCGCGGTCGGGCTGCACCTGGCCGCACACCACCCCGAGCGGGTGTCGTCCCTCGCCGTCATCTGCTCCTCGGCCCACTTCGGCGGCGCCCGGCCGTGGCGGGAGCGGGCCGAACTCGTCCGGCGGGACGGCTTGGAGCGCCTCGCGGCGACCGCCGACGCCCGTTGGTTCACGCCGGGGTTCACGGTGCCGCGGCTCGTCGAGGACCACCGGAACGCGGACCCTCGGGCGTACGCCGCCTGCTGCGACGCGCTGGCGGCCTTCGACCTGCGTGACCGGCTGGCGTCGATCACCGTCCCGACGCTGCTGGTCGCGGGCCGCGAGGATCCGGCGACACCGCCCGCGCATCTGCGGGAGATCGCGGACGCGGTGCCGGGCTCCTCGCTCACCGAGATCGCGGGCGCCTCGCATCTGGCGCCCGCGGAGCGCCCGGAGGCCGTGCTCGCGGCGCTGCGCGGGCACTTCGGGGGCTACGCCGCCAGTGGGACGGCCGTACGCCGTGAGGTCCTCGGCGACGCGCACGTGGACCGCGCCCAGTCCCGGCAGACCCCCTTCACCGCTCGGTTCCAGGACTTCATCTCGCGCTACGCGTGGGGCGAGATCTGGACCGACCCGACGCTGAGCCGCCGCGAGCGCAGCCTGATCACGCTGACCGCCCTGGTCGCGCACGGGCACCACGACGAACTGGCGATGCACGTCCGCGCCGCCCGGCGCAACGGACTCACGCCGGAGGAGATCGGGGCGGTGCTGCTGCAGACCGCGGTGTACTGCGGTGTCCCGGCCGCCAACTCGGCCTTCGCCGTGGCCCAGCGGGTGCTCGCGGAGGACGACGAGGACCGCGGCCGACCCCGCTGACGCGCCGGCGGCGGCCGCGCCGGGCCGGGTCGGCGGTCCGCCGCCTGCGGGGTCCTGCCCGGAGCGGTCAGAGGCCCCGGAGAGCCAGTTCGGCCTTGGTCACCAGGCCGTCCGCGCCGCACGAACGGGCCAGCGTCAGGCCCTTGTCGAGTTCGGCGGCCGAGCGGGAGGCGATGCCGTACTCGACGCGGGCCGCCGCGTGTTCGTACTGGCAGGGCGAGGCTTCGAGGTAGGTGACGGCCTGCCCGGCCAGCCGTACCGCGCGCTGCCCCGACTCCAGGGCCGCCGCACAGCGCAGCGCCTCCCCGATGGCGGTGTCCGTACCGAAGCGCTCCGCCTGGCGGCGGGCCTCGGCGGCCAGGGCGGCGGCGCGTACCGGGTCGTCGGTGGCCAGCGCCCGGGCGAGGTCGACGGCCCACGGCGCCAGCACCGTGTTGTGGTGCCCGCGGGAGGTCGCGGCCTTCTCCGCGGCCTCCAGTTCGTTGATGCCTTCCTTCGTCCGGCCGACGGCCAGCAGCAGCCGGCCGCGTACCGACCGGGTGTCCGGCAGCACGATCGTGGACGGGTACGGCGGCGCGAATCCGTAGCGCTCGGCGATCTCCTCGGCCTCGTCGACGTGACCGCGGGCGAGCAGCGTGTCGATGAGTCCGCAGGTCGCCGACCAGTACAGGGGCAGTCCGCGGCCGACCCGCTCGGCGAGGCGCAGGGGCTCGCGCTGGGAGGCCTCGGCGTCGACGAGACGGCCGCGCCTGCGGTGCGCGAGACCGAGGTAGGCGTGCGCCAGGGCGAGGTGGCCGCCGCTCCAGCCCGCCGACTCGTAGGCGCGCAGGGCTTCGCTGAACAGGCTCTCCGCGCGGTCGAGCCGGTCCGCGTAGGCGTACGAACTGCTCAGCATCATGAGGAGTTCGATGCCCCACTCGGTGTCGGTCCAGCCGAGTCCGGGTGCGAGGCGGCCGTTGACGAGGGCGCGGTCGCAGAGTTCCGCGACCTCTTCGGCGTTCTCCCCGTGCATCATCGCGTCGAAGCCGCGCAGGATGAGCAGCGCCCGCTCGGAGTTGTCCCGTCCGGTGCAGGTCTTCACGAGTTCGGCGAGGCCGTGCGAGCCTCCCGAGGATCCGTCCTCCCCGGCGTGCAGGCCCTCCCACATGTAGTGCACGGCCTGCAGCCGCATCCGGGCCGGCCCCGGTTCGAGCCGGGCGACCTCGGCGTCGACCGTGCGGACGGCCTCCTCCAACTGGTCGTTGTGCAGCAGCGCCTGGGAGAGGCGGTAGACGGCGTCGACGCGCTCCTCGCCTTCGAGGCCGTGCATCTCCAGTGCGGCGCGCAGGTGGCCGATGGTCCTGGCGGGTGCCGTCAGCAGGGTGGCGCAGCCCAGTTCGTACAGCACGCGGGCGTGGGTGTCGGGCAGCGGGGGTTCCTTGAGGGCGCGCTCCAGGCAGCGGCGGGCCGCGTCCGGCGCGCCGACCGCGAGGTGTTCCCGGGCGGCCTCGCGCAACTGGTCGACCAGCTCGGGGTCGTCGTCCGGGTGCACTTCGAGGAGGTGGCGGGAGGCGGCCGCGGCGCCGCGTCCGGAGTCCGTGACCGCCCACGCGGCCTGGCCGTGCATCGCCGTGCGCAGGGCGTCCGGGATGGAGCGGTAGACGGCGCTGGCGATGAGCGGGTGCACGAACTCCAGCTCGCCCTCGACGGTCTGCCCGGAGGCGTCCTGAGTGGTCGTCAGGATGCGTGAGGCGGTGAGTAGTTCGGCGCAGCGCACGGCCTCCTCGCTCGGCATCCCGGCGAGCTGGGCGGCGAGGTCGAGGGAGATCTGGGTGCCGAGGATCGCGGCCGCCCACGCGAAGCGGGTGGCGTCGATGCCGAGCCCTTCGAGGCGGGCGACGAGACCGCGGCCGCGCGCCGAGCGGTTGAGGGCGCGCAGTTCGGCGGCGGACGCCTCGACCGGTTCCAGGTCGCTGTCCTGCACCTTGGCGAGGAGTTCCACGGTCTCGTACGGGTTGCCGCCGGTGACCGCCCACACCTCGCGGCAGAACGGCGCGTCGGCGTGCTCGCCCAGCGTGGCGCGGGTGATCCCGGCCGTCGCGTCGGGGGTCAGCGCGCTCAGCCGGGTGACGGGACGGGCCGCGGCGGCGACCATGTCGAGGAGGCGGGCGCTCTCGCCGTGCACGTCGCCGGGGCGGCGGGCGACCACGACCAGGACGGACAGGTCGTCGAGCCGCTCGGCGAACGCGGCGAGCCAGCGCAGCGTCTCCTGGTCGGCCCAGTGCGCGTCGTCCACGAGCAGCACGAGCGGCCACTCGCGCTTGGCCAGCCGCCGTACCGCGGCGACCAGTCCGTCGCACACGCCCTGCGGGTCGGGCTGGCGGTCGCCGGGCTCGGCCACACCGAGCGCGGGTCCGGCGATGTCGTACCAGTCGCCCAGGTACTCGCGCGCCTCCTCCGGCATCAGCGAGACGAGGGCGGGTTGCAGCAACTGGCGTACGACGTTGAAGGGGACGGACGTGACGGTCTCGCCGCCGCGTGCCGACCACACCGTGCAGCCGCTGTCCTCCGCGATGCGGCGCGCCTCGGCGAGGAGGGCGGTCTTGCCGAGGCCCGCCTCGCCGGTGACCACCAGCAGGCTTCCCGAGGACGCCGAGTCCGCGCGCAGGGCGGTGATCGCCCGCCGGACCGTGGCGACTTCCTCGTCGCGCTCCCACAGGGAGGCCGAGGCGGCCACCTGGGGCCGTGCCTCCGTCATCCCGCTACCTCCCCAGGTCGCCCAAACGACGTACAGGTATCGAGCCTAGCCGTCCGGGGGCCGAAGTGGAGGCGGGACCGGGCACCTGTTGCCTTCGAGGGTGACGGCGGGTGCCCGAGGACGACGCCGCGGGGCTCCGACCTGCCGCCGTGAAAGTTGTCGTCAGTCAACACCGGTGAAACTGACGGTAACTTTCCGACATGGACGCGACCGGACCGCTTCGCCGGCGCCGGTCCCCACCGGCCGCGGGAGGAACCGACATGACCGTCCCCGTGCGGGGCACACCGTCACACGCCGTCCGGCCCGAGCACTCCCGCAGAGCCCTGTTCGCGGGTTCGGTGGGCAACTTCATCGAGTGGTACGAGTTCGGGGTGTACGGCTACCTCGCCACGGTCATCGCGGCGCGGTTCTTCACTCCCGAGGGCGACGGCGAGGCGGAGGCGCTGGTCAGGACGTACGCGTCCTTCGCGCTCGCGTTCTTCTTCCGGCCCGTGGGCGCCGCCCTGTTCGGTCGGCTCGGCGACCGGATCGGCCGACGCCCGGTCCTCGTCACGGTGATCGTCCTGATGACGGCGGCGACGACGCTGATCGGCGCGCTGCCCACGTACGACACGGCGGGGGCGCTCGCGCCGTGGCTGCTCACCTTCCTCCGGGTGCTCCAGGGCCTGTCCGCGGGCGGGGAGTTCGGCGGTGCGGTGTCGGTCATGACCGAGTTCGCGCCACCGGGCCGGCGGGGCCTCTACGGGTCGTGGCAGTCGTTCACCGTCGCGCTGGGGCTCCTCGCCGGGGCCGCGGTGGCGGCGGTGCTCGCCACCGTGCTCACCGCCTCCCAACTGGCCGACTGGGGCTGGCGGGTGCCGTTCCTGCTGACGCTGCCGCTGGGCCTGGGCGCCCTGTGGCTGCGACTGCGGCTCGACGAGACGCCGTCCTTCCGCGAGGAGCGGGAGCGGGAGCCGCGGCGGCCGCCGGGCGGCGAGGTCGCCCGGGCGATCGCGCTCGGGGCCGCCCGGATCATGGGGTGGGCGGCGGCCGGCTACGCGTTCCTCGTGGTGCTGCCCTCCTATCTGCAGAACTCGCTCGACGCCACGTTCCGGCAGGCGCTGCTCGCCACGGTCCTCGCCAACCTCGGCTTCGCGGCCACGATCGTCCCGGCGGGCCTGCTCAGCGACCGCGTCGGGCGGCGCCCGGTGATGCTGACGGGCGCGGTCCTGGTCGCGGTCCTGGCGATCCCGCTCCTCGACCTGCTCCAGGACGGCGGTACCTCCAACGCGGTGAAGGGCGCCGCGGTGTGCGCGGCGGGCGCGGTCGTCGGGCTGATGGCCGGGCCCGGGCCGGCGATGCTCTCCGAGATGTTCCCCACGAGCGTGCGCTACACGGGCCTGGGACTCGCCTACTCCCTGTCCAACGCGGTGTTCTCGGGCTGCGCGGGCCTCATCATCACCAAGACGATCGAGCGGACCGGGAGCGTGGACGTCCCCGCCTACTACGCGGCGGCGGCCTGCGCGGTCAGCGCCCTCGCGCTGGCCACCCTCCGTGACGAGAAGGGGAGTTGAGCGGATGCGGGTGATCGGCCTGATGTCCGGCACGTCGTACGACGCGATCGACGCGGCGGCGGCCGACCTGACGCTCGACGGGGACGGCCTCACGCTGCGCCCGCTCGGGCTGGTGAGCGAGAGGTACGACGACGGCCTGCGGGCGGCGCTGGAGAGGGCGCTGCCGCCCGCGGCCACCGGCCTGGCCGAGGTCTGCGCACTGGACACGCGGATCGGGCGGGCCTTCGCGGCGGCCGCCGTGCACGCGAACCGTGAACTGTGCGACGGCGCGGCCGAGTTGGTCGCCTCGCACGGCCAGACCGTCTACCACTGGGTCCGGGACGGCCAGGTGCACGGCACCCTCCAGCTCGGGCAGCCCGCGTGGATCGCCGAGGCGACCGGCCTGCCGGTGGCCGCCGACTTCCGGCCCCGGGACATCGCCGCCGGCGGCCAGGGGGCGCCGCTGGTGAGCCTGGTCGACCGGTGGTGGCTGCGCGGCCGTCCCGGCACGCCGGTCGCGCTGAACATCGGCGGCATCGCGAACCTCACCGCACCCGACGGGACCGCCTTCGACACCGGGCCCGGCTGCGCGCTCCTGGACGCCGCCGCGCGGGGCCTGAGCGGCGGCCGCCTCGACCACGACGTGGACGGCGCCCTCGCCCGGCGGGGCACGGTGCACGAAGCGCTGCTGCGCCGGCTGCTCGACGATCCGTACTACGCCCTGCCCGCACCCAAGACGACGGGCAAGGAGCTGTTCCATCCCGGCTATCTGCGGGACGCGCTGGCGGGTTTCGGGACGCTGACCGCCGAGGACGTCATCGCGACGCTGACCCGGCTGACGGCCCGGACGATCGCGGACGCGGTGCGCTCGGTGCGGGCCACGGAGGTGATCGCGTCCGGCGGCGGCACCCGCAATCCGGTGCTGATGGCGTGGCTGGCCGCCGAGTTGCCGGGGGTGACGCTGCGCGGCTCCGGTGAGCTGGGCCTGCCGTCGGCCGCGAAGGAGGCGTACGCCTTCGCCGTCCTGGGCTTCCTGACGGTGCACGGGCTCCCCGGCAACGACCCGGCCGCCACCGGGGCGCGGCATCCCCGGGTGCTCGGTTCGCTCACCCCGGGACCGGAGGGCCTGCGGCTGCCGGCGCGTCCGGACCGGGCACCGGTGCGGCTCGTCGTGCGCTGACCCGCCCCCGGCGCCGCGTGCGACGACGGACCTGGAGTTGCGGGGCCCCACTTCGGGAGCCCTCTCATCCGCCTTTCACCCGGGGCTCATACGGTGGGCACCATGACGCAGGCGACTCCTCCCGGCTGGTATCCCGACCCGGGACAGACAAGTGACGGTCCGCCCACCGAGCGCTGGTGGGACGGCAACGCATGGACGGACCAGACCCGCGCCGCCGGGTCGGCCCCGCACTGGGGTCCCCCGGCCTATCCGCCCGGGGCCGGGGCCCCGCCGGGCGCACCGGCCCGGCGCCGGCTGCGCACGGGCATAGCCGTCGCCGTCGCCGTCGCGGTGCTCGCCGGCATAGGCGGCGGCGTCTACGCGCTGACGAAGGACGACGGCGACGGCGGCACCACCAGCGCCGCCTCCCGGGCGCCGGGCGGGAAGGACGACCGGGGCGGCAACGGCGGCTCCGAGGACGGCCCTCCCGGCGGCCCGGACGGCCGGACACCGTCGCCGGACGCGTCGGGCAGGCCGCCCACGGAGGACGGATTCGCCACCGACGCGCTGAACGGCATCGCGATCCCGGTCCCCGACGGCTGGACCGGACAGAGCGGGATGAGCGCCGCGGTGACCTCGGACGACTCCTACAAGTGCCCGGGTGACACCTCGAAGGTGTGCACCAAGGGCGGGGCGTACTCGGCGCCCGCGCTCGCCCTGAAGCTCAAGGCCACCAAGCCCGAGGCCGCGGCCAAGGAGGACATCTCCAAGAACGCCGAGGAGTCCTACGGAGGCGCGTCCTACGGCAAGATCACCTCGCACCGGGAGCTGGCCTCCGAGGCGGTGACCGTGGCCGGGCAGAAGGGCTACCTGGTCCGCTGGAAGGTCGTGACGAGCAAGGGCGACGACGGCTACGTCCAGTCCTTGGCCTTCCCCTCCCCGGCGGCCTCCGGGCAGCTGGTCGTCGTGCGCTTCGGCGTCGACGTCAGTACGAAGGCGACCGTCATCGACGAGATCACCAAGGGCATCAAGCAGGCGGCGGGCGGCGGCGACGGCGAGAAGGTGTAGGCGGGGCGCCGGATCCGCCCGCACATGAGTCGGCCGGGTGGGGCTCCCCTCCGCTCAAGAGGAACCCCACCCGGCCGGGGTGCGCGCCGCCCCCGTCCCCACGGTGCGGCGCGGTCAGGCCGACGTCCGGTCATCCCGCGGACGGCGGCCTGAGTCTCAGGTCAGGCCGAGGGCCGGGATCACGACCGCCTCCACGAAGCCCTCCAGGTAGTCCCCGTCCGCGTACCGCCCCTCAAGGACGGGACGGACCCGCAGGACGCCCAGCAGCTGCGCCGGGATGTACTCCAGCGCCGGGTGGTCGGCGGCGATCTCGCCGCGCTCGACGGCGCGGGCGATCATCTCCTTCAGCTCGGCCACCTCGGGCTCGACGAGCGCGTCGCGCAGCGCCTTCTGGAGCTCCTCGTCCTGCATCACGGCGTGGCCGAGCGCCTGGAGCAGCTGGGTGTCGCCCGAGCGGTCCCCCGCGGTGCGCGCCGCCGCGCGCAGGTCCCCGGCGAGCGAGCCGGTGTCGATCCCGCGGAACCGCGGACAGCGGCTGGCCCGCAGCGCCGCCGCCACGAACTGGGGCTTGGTCTTCCACTGGCGGTAGAGCGTGGACTTGCTGCAGCGCGCGCTGGCGGCCACGCCCTCCATGGTCAGCGCCTCGTACCCGCATTCGCGGATCTGGGCGAGCACGGCGTCGTAGAACTCCTGCTCACGCTCCGGCGTGATCTTGGAGCGGCGCGAGGCGACGACCGTCTCCGGTCCCTCCGCTGCCTGCGACGTCATGGCTCTTCTCCTCGCTCGTGTCGGGGGTCCGCTGCACCTGCTCGTCCAGTGTATCGAGACGCCAGTGTACCGGTACGCAGACGTATCGGTACACTGGCGTATCGGTACAGTGTCGTATCGGTACACTGGCGTATCGATGAGTCCTGGACAGGACCCACTCCCCGGAGTGGGCCTTGTCCTGGGCTCACCACGCACCACCCCACGCAAGACCGTCAGCAAAGGGGCCGGGGGATGGATTCCCAGACCGAGCCTGCAGACCGGCCGCCCGACGCGGCCGTACGCCGGACGCACCCGCGTCCGGCGCCCACCCCCGCACAGCCCGCCCGGCGGGACACCTCCGCGCGCCCGCCGCTCGTCCGCGAGCTGCTGCTCGTCGTCGGACTCTTCGTCGTCTACAAGGCCGGCCGGCAACTGGCGACCGGCCACACCGCCGAGGCCTTCCGCAACGCCCGCCACGTCTGGGACTGGGAGCGGGCCGCGCACCTGCCGGGCGAGGGCACCGTGCAGCGCGCCCTGCTGCACGGGGACGCGCTCGTGCACGTCGCGAACACCTACTACGCGACCGTGCACTTCCCCGCCACGGTGGCCTTCCTGGCCTGGCTGTACCTGCGGCGCCCGGCGCACTACGTGTGGGCCCGCCGGGTCCTCGCCGCGGTCACCGCCGCCGCCCTCGTGCTGCACCTCACGTTCCCGCTCGCCCCGCCCCGGATGCTCGGCGCGGCGCGGCTCGTCGACACCGGGCAGGTGTACGGGCCGACGGTGTACGGGGCGCGGCCCGCGACCGACTCGGTGGCGAACCAGTTCGCGGCGATGCCCTCGCTGCACTTCGGCTGGGCGCTGATGGTGGCGGTCGGCCTGATCGTGGCCACCAGGTCACGGTGGCGCTGGCTGTGGCTGCTGCACCCGCTGTTCACGCTGCTGGTCATCGTCGGCACGGCGAACCACTACTGGCTCGACGCGATCGTGGCCACCGCCCTGCTCGGCGTCGCCCTCGCCGTGATCCACCTCCCGCACCGGACGGTGACGACCGCCGGCCGCTCCCGCCACCTCGGCGGCCCCGAGAAGACGGACTCCGTGCCGGAACTCGTGGGGGCCGGACGATGAGCGCCACTCTCGTCGCCGTCGTCCTGTCGCTGTTCTCCGCGGTCGCCTACGCCGCGGCGGCGGTGGCCCAGGAGCGCCTCGCCGCCAAGGCCGCCGGCACCGGCGTCCTGCGCCTGTTCGGCAACAGCGCCTGGTGGTGGTCCGTGACGCTGAACGCGTCCGCCGCCCTGCTGCACGTCGCGGCCCTCAAGTACGGGCCGCTCACGCTGGTGCAGCCGCTCGGCGCGCTCACCCTCGTCGCGGCGGTGCCGCTCGGCGCGCGGGTGGCCGGACGCCGGGTCAGCGCGGTCGAGTGGCGCGGCACCGCGCTCACCCTGCTCGGCCTCGCGGCCCTGCTCGTCACGGCCTCCGGCCCCGCGCCGGACGACATCCTGAGCGTGCCCCAGGCGCTGGGCGTGGCCGCCACGACGGCGGTGGTCATCGGTGCCCTGTCCCGGCCGGGCGCCCGGCCCGGTCTGCGGCACGCGGGCGCGTCCGGCTTCGCCTCGGGCGTCGCGTCCGCCCTCACCCAGACCGTCACCGTCGCCGCGACGGACCGCACGGGACCGCTGCTCAGCGTCGAGGTCGTCGTGGTGGCGCTGCTGGTCGCCGCGTTCGCCACCGGCGGCCTGCTGCTGTCGCAGACCGCCTACCGGGGCGGACTCGGGGCGCCGCTCGCCGTGGTGACGCTGGCCAACCCGGTCGCCGCGGCGGCGATCGGCCTCTCCCTGCTGGGCGAGCGGCTCCAGTACGGCGCGGTCGGTGTGCTGTTGGCCGGGGCGGGCGCCGCGATCGCGGCCTGGGGCGTGGTGACGCTGTCGCGTTCGGCACCCGAGCCGGTCCCCGCGGACGACCATCCCGTCGCCGCGGTGCTGGCGCTGGAGCCCGGGTCGGCGGCGTACGAGCCCGCGTTCGTGCCCCAGCCGCCCCGTCGCACGAGGCGCCACCTCACCCGGCTGTAGGCCGCGCCCGCACAGCCCTCCGGCCACCAGGAGTTCGCGGACACGACCGAGTCGGCGCGGGACCGAGACGCCGGACGGCGGCTGCCGGACGCATTCGCGTCCACGCAGCCGCCGTCGCGGGTGTCGTGCGGGTCATCCCAGTCCGCGGGAGTCCTGCTTCAGGGCCGTGTCGACCGTCAGGGCGGTCGCCACGACGAGGCTCAGCAGGGGCTCGGGGAGCTGGTAGTGGATCTGCAGGACGTAGTTGTCGGCCGTCGTGAACATGGTCTTCGCGAGGCCCTCCCAGGTCTTGGTGATCCGGGCGACCTCGTTGTCCGCGTGGTCGACGATCGCGAAGTTCCAGGCGCGCCAGTTCTCCGCCTTGATGGCGCCGATCTGCTGACCGTTGGCGTTGATCGCGAAGTTGATCTTCCCGATCATGTTCTGCTGCACGATCTCGCCGACGGGCTGCCCGTCCGGACGCGCCACCAGGACCCGCGACTTCAGGAACTTGCGGGGCCGGGTCAGCAGCAGCTGCGGCTGACCGTACGCGTCGCGGATCTCCAGCTTGTGCGTCATGAACTGGTCGAGGCTGGAGACGAACCGGAGGATCTTCTTCAGCATGTTCTGGCCGACCTGCACGACCGAGCCGAGCTGGTTGCCCTGCTGGTCCATGACCTTGTACTCGTTGGTCAGCTCGATCAGCTTGGCCTTCTGGTTCACCACCAGGACCGGCTCGGTGAACAGGGTGCCGCCCCCGGCGGCGCCGCCGGCCACCCCGGCCTGCTGCTGCACCTGGCGCTGCACACGCGGGTCGGGACCCGCGGCGGGCTGCTGGGCCGGCTGCCCGTACCCCTGCTGCTGGACCGGGCCGCCGTAGGCGGGCTGCGGCTGCTGGGCCGGCTGACCGCCGTACGCCTGCTGCTGCGGAGCCGCCTGCGCCTGCTGCGGAACCTGCGGCGTGCTCTGACCCTGCTGGTCGGTGTTGGTGTGCTGGGTCCACTGGGAGCCGTCCCAGTAACGCAGCGTCTGGGCCGCCCCTTGGGGGTCCGGGTACCAACCTGCAGGAGTGTTCGAATGCGTGGTCACCGGGGCACACTACCTCGCTCGGCACGGAAGGGGACGGGCGGCCGGGTAACCATCAGGCGGTCACCAGGGCTGGGTCGCTGACGCCCGGCCGACCGTTCTCGACATGTCCGGCGAACCGGCGCAGATACGCCGGATCCGCCTCGGACGTGACGCTCAGGTCGTACCAGCGCCTGCTCGCCCGCAGGTCGACGGTGTGCCTCACGGTCGCGCCGGCTCGCACGTGGAACGTCCGCGCCCGCCCGCCGTAGCCGTCGCCCAGCCGCAGAGTCACCGCCTTGGAGCCCTTGTTGGTGAAGGTGAGCTCCAGGTCGTCGCCCGCGTGCCGCGCGGTCACCTCGGGTCCCGCGCCCTTGCCGGGCCCCCGGAAGGTGCGCAGGAAGCCGTTCGGCCCGTGGACGGTGAGGTCGTAGGAACCGCCGGAGTACGCCGAGTTCCAGGTGTCCGCGACGGTCTTGCCGGCCTCGGTGGTGTAACTCCACGGCCCGTCGGTGCGGTTGCCCGAGGTGACGAGGAAGGCGGCGCCCGCCTTGGCGCCCGAGGCGAAGGCGAGGGTGAACCTGCCGGTGGCCGCGTCCAGCGAACCGTCCACCAGCGGGGCGTACTTGAGCGGGCGCGCCGGCCGGGAACCGCGCTCCTGCTTCGGCAGGACGGGGTTGGCGGGCGGGGTCGGCACGTAGTCGGGGTGGCGCTCGTGGTCCGGCGGCTCGTAGCCGTCGGTGTCCGGCAGCGCGACCGGGCGGGCGTCCTTGCGGGAGAAGTCGAACGCCGAGCTGAGGTCGCCGCAGACGGTGCGCCGCCAGGGCGAGATGTTCGGCTCGTGCACCCCGAAGCGGCGCTCCATAAAGCGGATGATCGACGTGTGGTCGAGGGTCTCGGAGCAGACGTAACCGCCCTTGCTCCAGGGCGAGACGACGATCATCGGCACGCGCTGGCCGAGCCCGTACGGTCCCGCGGGACGGCGCGCGTCCCCCTGGTAGAGGTCCGGGCCGACGTCGACCGTGGACTTGCCCTGGTCGGCGTTCTGCGGCGGGAACGGCGGCACGACGTGGTCGAAGAAGCCGTCGTTCTCGTCGTACGTGATGAACAGCGCGGTCCTGCTCCACACCTCGGGGTCGGAGGTGAGCGCGTCGAGGACCTGGGAGATGTACCAGGCGCCGTAGTTCGCGGGCCAGTTGGGGTGTTCGGTGAACGCCTCCGGCGCCACGATCCAGGAGATCTGGGGCAGTTTGCCGCCCTTGACGTCCGCCTTCAGCTGGTCGAAGAACCCCTCGCCCTTGCGGGCGTCGGTGCCGGTACGGGCCTTGTCGTAGAGCGGGTCGCCGGGCCGGGCGTTGCGGTACTGGTTGAAGTACAGCAGCGAGTTGTCACCGTAGTTACCGCGGTACGCGTCCTGGATCCAGCCCCAGGAACCGTTCGCGTCCAGTCCGTCGCCGACGTCCTGGTAGATCTTCCAGGAGACCCCGGCCTTCTCCAGGCGTTCGGGGTACGTCGTCCAGTCGTAGCCGACCTCGTCGTTGCCGAGGACCGGGCCGCCGCCCTTCCCGTCGTTGCCGGTGTAACCCGTCCACATGTAGTAGCGGTTCGGGTCGGTGGAGCCGATGAACGAGCAGTGGTACGCGTCGCAGACGGTGAAGGAGTCGGCGAGGGCGTAGTGGAACGGGATGTCCTCACGCGTCAGGTACGCCATCGTCGTGGACGACTTGTTGGGCACCCATTTGTCGTACTTGCCCTTGTTGAAGGCGGCTTGTCCGTCGTTCCAGCCGTGCGGGAGGTCCTGGATGAACTGGAGGCCCAGGTCGTCGGCGTCAGGGCGGAAGGGCAGGACGTCCTTGGTGCCGTCCGACTGGTACCAGACCGGCTTCTTGCCCGACGTGGTGGCCACCCGCGGGTCCCCGAAGCCGCGGACCCCTCGCAGCGAGCCGAAGTAGTGGTCGAAGGAACGGTTCTCCTGCATCAGCACGACGATGTGCTCGACGTCGGCGATCGTGCCGCTGCGATGCCCGGCGGGTATCGAGGCGGCCTTGGCGATGCTGTCGGACAACGCGGTGAACGCCGCTGTGCCGCCCGCGAGTTGAAGAAAGCGACGCCGGTTCACTGGGGGCATGTGTGGGTGACCTCTGTCCTGACGGGGCGCGGATGGCCGGATGCTGAGGGAACGTGCGCGAATGGAGTGTTCCAAGAGCACCAAACGTCAGGGAAGGGTCGCGTGGCATCCATGTGAAAGACAGCGGTACGTGCGGCCAACGCTTTCGGCCACCGTGGCTGGGGGCCGCGCACGGGGGTCACTCCGGACGCCGTGAGCGTCCCCTGGGGCGTGCCGCGAGCCCTTCGGGAGGCCCGAGGTGACCGACCGCAGGAACGCCGACGCGGCCGAAGTGGCGGGCCACTGAGACGCCGGGGTCGGCGGGGTGGCCGACGCCTCACACACCCTGCCGGGCGCGGTGAGTTGCCGCTGGAACGCCGGGGGCGGCGAGGTGGGCGACGACTGCAACGCCGGGGTCGGAGGGGTCCCCTCCGGAGCGCCTGGACTCGCGAAGCGACCGACCGCCGGCCCACCGAGCCGGCTGGCCGGGACGGTCCCGGTGACCACGTCTCGACCGGCGAGGTCACCGCCCCCTCACACGTCGACGCCGCACGATCGCCGCGGTGTCGGCCGTCCCGGCGCCGACGTGCGCGTGCGGGCCCTGGGTACGGCCGCTCGGTCAGCCGGGTCGCCTGGATGACGGGGTGGCGGGCTCGCCCGCCGTGCCGCGTGTGCCGCCGGCGTCGGTCATGCCGTCCGGTGCGCCAGCTCCGCGGCGATGTCGTGCCCGAACAGGCCCGGCAGTCCCCCGGTGTGCACGAACACGGTGCGCCGGCCCGGCCGGATGTCGCCGTCCGCGACGGCAGCCGCGAGACCGGCCATGGCCTTGGCCGTGTAGACCGGGTCCAGGATGACCCCCTCGCTCCGCGCCGCCGCCTCCAGCGCGGACGAGGCCGCGGGAGTGAGAACCCCGTATCCGTCGCCGACCTGGTCGTGGCGCACGCGCAGCGCCGACGGTCCGACGGCGCCGTCCGACACCTCGCCCACCAGGGCGGCGACGCGCGCGCCGAGGTCCTGGACGGCGCCGACGTCCACACCGAGGACCCGGTCCGCGCCCAGTGCGGCGACCAGCCCGGCCATGGTGCCGCCGGAGCCGCCCGCGACGACCACGTGTTCCACGTCCGGCAGTTGCCCGCGCAGCTCACGTCCGCCTTCGAGGTAGCCGAGCGCCCCGTTCCGGTCGCTCCCGCCGAAGGGCAGCACCTCGACCCGCTCGCCCTGTGCGGTCAGTTCGGCGGCGGTCTCGGCCACGGCCCGGTCCAGGCCGGCGGCGTCGACGTCACCGGCCCACACGACCCGTGCGCCCAGCAGACCTTCGAGGCTGAGGTTCCCGGTCCTGCCCTGGGGGCCGTTCCCCCGCAGGACCAGCACCGCCTTCAGCCCCAGCCGGCTGCTCGCCGCCGCCGTCAGCCGCGCGTAGTTGCTCTGCGCGCCGCCGCTCGCCACGAGGACGGTCGCCCCGCGGTCGACGGCCTGGCCGCAGCTGAACTCCAGCTTGCGCACCTTGTTGCCACCGCCCCCCAGTCCGCTGAGGTCGTCGCGCTTGAGCCAGAGGTCCTCGGGACCGAGCCCGAGGTGCGCGGCCAGTCGCGGTGCCGCCTCCAAGGGGGTCGGCCAGGTGCCGAGAAGCACCCGGGGAGCGGTGATCGGTCCACTGTCGTTGGCGGTCATGGCCGGCCTTTCACTGTGCTTGGCCTCAACAGGCCGTCTGAGGTCGGGATTTGGGTCCCGGTTGAGCAAGCCGCCGACACGGCCCGGCGAGCAGGTCGCCGACGTGGGCCGGAGTCCCGGGAGCGCGTGTCCCGCGCGGCCTGCGGTCGCCGGCGGCCCGGGGCCCAGGGAGCGGGACGGGCCGATGGCGGGTCTTCGCGACGAACCGACGTACCGGCGCGGGTCTTCGCGATGGACCCAAGCATCGGCGGCTTCCGGCGGCCGTGCCGCTCGACGCCCCGGCGAGGCCGCCGTCAGGCCCCGCGCGCACGCACCCGCGGGTGGCCGGCCGGTGCGGCCTCGCGGCGGGGAAGATCGGGACACCGCCCCATCATGCCGCTCCGCCCTTCCACTCCGCGAAAGCAGCGCCGTCCCGTGCCACCCGGACACCGCCGGACCGGGAGCGGTGTCGGGACAGGTCCCGGACCCGGGTGACCGGCACGCGCCGGACCGCCCGGGGCGAAAGGCGTCAACCGACCAGACGGCGGCGCCAGTCGAGGGGCGTGACGGTGACGGCGCGGCTCGGGTCACGGTCCCAGTCGGTGCGCAGACCCACGGACTCCAGGGCCGCCACGATCTCGTGGCCGACGGCCCGGGTGGTCTCCGGCGATCCGTCGAAGCCGCCGTAGAGGAGCATCAGGCCCTGGCCGGCCGCCGCGGAGTCCGTGCACTGGGAGTGGAAGTAGACGAACCCACGGGCGTCGCCCGGGCCCTCGGCACCGATCTCGGACTGGCCGCAGGTGCGGCAGCACGTGAAGTTCTCGCGGGCGGTGATGCCGGCGTCCTGGAGGGCGCCGAAGGCACGTGTGAGCCGCTCGGGGTCGGTCTCCCCTTCCCAGGCCGCCTGCTCGGCCACCCGCTCCAGCCACATCCGGTCGGCCAGCGCCTCGGCCTGCACGCGCGACACGGGCCGGCGGTCGGCGCCGGCCAGGTACTCCTCGGCGGTCTCCGCCACCTCGGCGCGGGTGGCGTAGCCGCCGACCAGCACCTCGCGGACGCGCCGCTCCAGTTCCGCGCGCTCGTCCGTGTCCAGGTCGAGCGGCGGCACCTCGCGGACGGGTCCCATGTCCAGCGGCGACCACGCCGGACCGGCGTCCCATCCGGGCTCCTGCCGGGCCCAGCCGGTCAGCACCGCGATCACGTCCTCCCGACGGCCGACGGCCGCCTGGAAGTGCCGGTCGGCGGCGCCGTCGCGGTGCTCGACCGTGTAGTCGCCGCCGTCCTCGTGCCAGACCTGGGCGAAGACGTCCGGCAGGTCGGGTATGCGCTGGAGCACCAGGAACCGGTCGCCGCCCCCGCCGATGCGCCGGACGAGTCCGGTCAGTTCCTCCGCGGACACGCGGACATGCCGCCGCGCGCCCTCCGTCCTCACCACGATCTCGAGCATGCCCAGACTCTGGCACACCGCACTGACAACCGGACTCCCGGCATCCGGCACACGCCAGTCGCGGCGGCTGCGGCTGCGGGGAGACGCAGCGCGCCCCGGGCCTCGGGCACACGGCCCTTCTGGGCCGCCGGGCGAAACGCGCCCCGCACCGGGCTCGCGCACGCCCTGACCAATCGGTCCCCGGAACGCCTTCCGCGAGACGGAAGCGCCGTTGCGGCCCCGCGACGCGCTCCCCGACGATGCCACCACCACGAGAGACGGGAGCCGCATCCATGCCGCACATGACCGCCTTCGCCAGGAACCAGTGGTACGTCGCCGCCTACTCCGAGGAGGTCGGGCGGGAGTTGCTCGGGCGGACGGTCCTGGGCGAGCCGCTCGTCCTCTACCGCACCGAGGACGAGCGGACGGCCGTCGCGCTGGCCGACCGGTGCGTGCACCGCCGCTTCCCGCTCTCGGAGAGCCGCCTCGACGGCGACAGGATCGTGTGCGGCTACCACGGCTTCACCTACGACACGACGGGCGCCTGCGTGTACGTGCCGGGGCAGAAACGCATCCCTCGCACCGCCCGGGTCGCCGCCTACCCGCTGGTCGAGCAGGATTCCCTGGTGTGGGTCTGGATCGGCGACCCGGCCCTCGCCGACCCGCTCACGATCCCCCGGGCGACGCATCTCGCCGACCCGGGCTGGGTCACCGTCCGCGGCATGGAGCCGATCGACGCCGACTACGGCCTCCTCGTCGACAACCTGCTCGACCTCTCCCACGAGACCTATCTGCACGGCGGCTACATCGGCACCCCCGAGGTCGCGGAGACGCCCATCACCACCGAGGTCGACGAGGGCGCCGGGATCGTCCGGGTCAGCCGGCACATGGACGACGCCGAGTGCCCGCCGTTCTACGCCCGCTCGACCGGTATCGAGGGCCGGATCACCCGCTGGCAGGACATCGAGTACCACGCGCCCTGCCTGTATCTGCTGCACAGCCGGATCGCGCCGGTCGGGGTGCTGCCCGAGGCGGACGGCAGCGACCCGAACGGCTTCCACACAGAGATCACGTACGCGATCACGCCGTCGGGCGACGGACACGTCTACGACTTCTGGGCGGTGTCCCGGGACTTCGCGCGCGACGACGACGAAGTCAGCGTGTTCCTGCGGGACTTCAACCACAAGGTCGTCATGCAGGACGTGGACGCGCTCAACCTGCTGCAGAAGGCGCTGGGTTCGGAGCGCGCGGGCTACCAGGAACTCAGCATCAACATCGACACCGGCGGTCTCGCCGCCCGCCGTATCCTCGCCCGGCTGGCCGAGGAGGGCGACAAGCCCGTGGAGAGGGTCCAGTGACGTCCCCGGCCGGCGAGGTCTACCGCGTCGACTGGCTTCCCGGCACCGACCTGCTGCACGGCACCTGCCACTGCGGCGCCGGGCACACCTCCCAGGACCCCGTCGAGATGTGGGAGTGGATGCTCTCCCACCCCGAAGGACACGCGCCCCGAGGAAACGGCCGATGACCCCGTACGAGACCGAAGTCGTCGTCGCCCGGCGGGAGTCCGTGGCCGACGGCGTCCTCGCCCTGACCCTGCGCCGGCCGGACGGCGCGGAACTCCCCGCCTGGGAGCCGGGCGCCCACATCGACGTGGTGCTCGGCCCCGGGCTGGAGCGGCAGTACTCGCTGTGCGGCGATCCGGCGGACCGGCACGGCTGGCGGATCGCGGTGCTGCGTGAGCCGGCCGGGCGCGGCGGCTCCGACCATGTGCACGCCCGGCTCGGCGAGGGGGACGGGGTGCGGGTACGCGGCCCGCGCAACCACTTCCCCCTCGAACCGGCGCCCCGCTACCGCTTCGTCGCCGGCGGCATCGGCATCACCCCGATCCTCCCGATGCTGGCCGCCGCCGAGAGGGCGGGCGCCGAATGGACCCTGCTGTACGGCGGCCGCACGCACGCCTCCATGGCGTTCACCGGGGAACTGGCCCGGTACGGGGACCGGGTCCGGATCGTCCCGCAGGACGAGTCGGGGCTGCTCGACCTCGCCGGCGGGCTCGCCGGTCCGCCCGACGGGACCCTCGTCTACTGCTGCGGGCCGGGTCCGCTGCTGGACGCGGTCGAGGAGCTGTGCCCGGCCGAGCGACTGCGCGTGGAACGCTTCAGCCCCAAAACCCCGGAAGTGGCGGGCGAGGACGGTCCGTTCGAGGTCGTCCTGGAGCGCAGCGGCCGTACCCTGACCGTCGCCGCGGGCGTCTCCGTCCTGGACACCGTGCGGGCCGCCGGGGTCGAGGTGCTCTACTCCTGCGCCGAGGGCACCTGCGGGACCTGCGAGACGGACGTCCTGGAGGGCGTCCCCGACCACCGCGACTCGGTTCTCACGGAGGAGGAGCGGGCGGCGGGCGAGACCATGCTCATCTGCGTGTCCCGGTGTCGCGGGAAGCGGCTCGTCCTCGACCTGTGACGTGCGGGTCCGCCGCCACCCGGCCACAGTTCCCGGTCGACGGCGGCGTACCCCCGGTGCCGCCACGGGCGCCCCGCGCTTCGCCGAGCCGCGGACCCGGGTGTACGAGCGGATCCGGGTGGCGAAGCGCGGGGCGACCGCGACGGTCATGACAGGTACGCCTCCACCTCACTGAACTGGGCGGCGGGCCAGCCGGTGTTGGCGGTGACGTGCAGCCGCAGGTACCGCAGGTTCGTGCCGCTCGGCAGGCTCACGGTCACCGTGTTCCCGCTCGCGGGGTCGAAGCGGTAGTCCTTGGACGCGACCACGGTCGAGTAGGCGGAGCCGTCGGTGCTGCCCTGGACGGAGAGGGTCTGGGTCCGCGCCTGCCAGGCCGCGGCCGGCGGCAGCTTCAGCACCACCCGGCGGGCGGGCTGCGCCGAGCCGAGGTCGACCGTCCAGTCCTGCGGGAAGGCGTTGTTGGCGGACTCCCAGTAGGTGGTGGCGTCACCGTCGACGGCCTTGCCGGGTGTGTAGACGTCCTGGGAGCCGCTGGCGGTGGCCGGGCGCCCCTTGGCGAGGTTGCGGGCCGGGTCGGGGTCCGGGTTCCCGGAACCGGGCTGCGGCCAGGCGGAGCAGTTCGACCAGGTGCTGCTCCAGCCGGAGTTGCCGCCGCCGTCGGTGAGGGTGAACGTGCCCGAGCCGCTCGGGTAGGGGCAGTTGTAGACGCCCGCCGCACCGACCCCGGAAGCCTGCACGTTGCTGAACCTGGCCGCGCCGGGTGTCTCCGCCTGGACCACCACCGTGCCGACCTTGTTCACGGTGGCGCCGTCGACCGTGATGTTCCTGGTGGCGAGACCCCGGCCGCCGCCCGACACGAACTCGAAGGCGCTGTAGGGGCTGTCGGTGACGGTGGTCCCCGTGATGTTGACGTTCGCCTCGATCGCGCTGTCGTAGGAGTCGACGCGCAGCGCACCCATCGGGTGGCCCCAGTTGGGGTTCATCGCCCCGGTGCGCACGAGGGTGTTCCCGGAGACGGTGATGGTTCCGGCGAGCGGGGAGAAGGGGTCGAGGAACTTCTGGTTGGAGATCGCGATACCGCTGCCGAGGGCGTTGGTGTCGGCGACCAGGTTGTTCTTGACGGCGATGTCGGTGCCGCCGTAGACGGCGATGCCGTTGGCGAGGTTCGGTTGGGTGATGGTGTTGTTCTCGAAGCTGCTGTCGGTCTCCGGCGCGTAGAGGGACCACATGGCGAGCGCGTCGTCGCCGTTGTTGCGCAGGAAGTTGTTGCGGACGCGGACGCCGCGGGCGTTCCCGTTGAGGTTGAGGCCGTCGGCCGTGGTGTCGAGGATGCGGTTGTTCTCGACGACGAGGTTGTCGTTGTTGCCGGTCAGCCAGAGCCCGACCTTGAGGTGCTGGATCCACATCCCGGAGACGCTGGAGTTCGGCCCGAGGGAGCCGTTGACGAAGTTGTCCGGGTTGGAGTCGACGCGTTCGGTGACCTCGCCGACGACGGCGAAGTCCTTGAGGCGGACGCCTCCGGAGGAGCTCGTCTGGTCGATGAAGCGGGAGGTGTGCACGATCGAGTGCCAGTTGCCCGCCCCCTGGAGGGTGACGTTCGCGACGCCGCTGAGGGAGGACGTGATCCGGTAGTCGCCCGGCGGGATCCAGACGACTCCGCCCCGGGCGGCGGAGATCGCGTCCCGGAAGGCCTGGGTCGAGTCGCCCTGGCCGCTGGGGTCGGCGCCCTTGTCGGTGACGGACACCGATCCGGCGGGTCTGCCGCCCGCCGCGGCCACCTGCTCGAAGTCGGCGACGTCGACGGTGACCTGCGTGGAGACGGCCTGGAAGGCGATCTTGTCACCGGCGGCCACGCTGCGCCCGAGGAGCATCCGGGCGTTGTCGTAGAAGTGGTGGGTCTTGGCGCCCGCGATCCAGGACGTGTCGACGTAGGAGTACTTGGAGGTGACGGTGAGCGGCTTGGCGAGCTTGGTGCCGTTCACGTAGACGTCGAGGGTGCCGGACTGGCCGTCGGGCACGCTGTACGCGACGTTGACGGCGTTGGCCGCGCGCGGCACGGTGAACTCGACGCGCTGCCCCGCGGCCAGCCGGACAGCCTGGCGCCCGGACGCCTCGGAGGCGAGGGTGCCCTGCGTGTAGTCGGGGCCGATGCGGGTGCCGGTGGAGGCGGCGGACTCGGCCTCCACCGAGGTGAAGGGCAGGTCGGCCCCAGCGGCGGAGGCTGCCGGGTGCGCCGGGCCGGCGCCGAGCATGCCGGCGGCGAGGGCGACGGCGACGGCCGCCGTGGTCGACATGCGCCTGACGGATCTGGACATGTGCTGATCCCTTTCGTGGTGGGGGTGCCGGGATAGCGGGGTGGTGCGGCGGCCGGGCTGCGGTGTCAGGCGCGCAGCCAGGCCGCCGTGTCGCGGGGCAGGCGCCCTTCGGGGTCCAGGGCGTCGCTGGCGAGCAGCAGCTCGCTGTGCGGGGGGAGTCGGGCCGGCTGGTCCGAGAGGTTGACCACGCAGAGCGTGTCGTCCCCGCGGGCGAAGGCGAGGACGCCGTCGGGTGCGGGCAGCCAGGTGAGCGGGCCGTCACCGAAGCCGGGCCGGGTGCGGCGGACGCGGAGCGCCTCGCGGTACAGACTCAGCATCGAGTCCGGGTCCTGGGCCTGGCGGTCGGCCGCGTACGCGGGCCAGTCCGCGGGCTGCGGGAGCCAGGGCTCGCCGCCGAATCCCGCGTACGGCGCGTCGGCCTGCCAGGGCAGCGGTACCCGGCAGCCGTCGCGGCCCGGGTCGGTCCCGCCGGAGCGGTGGTGCATCGGGTCCTGGATGTGCTCCCGCGGTATCTCCGCCTCGGGCAGGCCGAGTTCCTCTCCCTGGTAGACGTAGACGGCGCCGGGCAGGGCCAGCGAGAGCAGGGCGGCGGCGCGGGCGCGCCGGCTGCCGAGGGCGAGGTCGGTGGGCGTGCCGAAGGCCTTGGCCGTGAAGTCGAAGCCGGTGTCCGCGCGGCCGTAGCGGGTCACCGTGCGGGTCACGTCGTGGTTGCACAGCACCCAGGTGGCGGGTGCGCCGACCGGGGCGTGCTCGGCGAGCGTCTCGTCGATGGAGGTGCGCAGCCGGGCCGCGTCCCAGGGGCAGGACAGGAAGGAGAAGTTGAAGGCGGTGTGCAGTTCGTCGGGGCGCAGGTAGCGGGCGAAGCGCTCGGTGTCGGGCAGCCACACCTCGCCGACGAAGATGCCGTCGTAGGCGTCGGCGACGGCCCGCCAGGAGCGGTAGATGTCGTGGAGTTCGTCGCGGTCGACGTACGGGTGGGGGCCCTGGCCCTCGACGAAGTCGGGCAGCTCCGGGTCCTTGGCGAGCAGCGCCGCGGAGTCGATGCGGACGCCGGCCACACCGCGCTCGAACCAGAAGCGCAGCACGTCCTCGTGCTCCTGCCGGACGGCCGGGTGCGCCCAGTTGAGGTCGGGCTGCTCGGGGGTGAACAGGTGGAGGTACCAGTCGCCGTCGGGCAGCCTGGTCCACACGGGTTCGGCCGAGCCCGCGAACTGCGACGGCCAGTCGTTGGGCGGGAGTTCGCCGTGCTCGCCGCGTCCGGGCCGGAAGTGGAACAGCTCCCGCTCCGGGCTGCCGGGGCCCGCCGCGAGGGCGGCGCGGAACCAGGGGTGCTGGTCGGAGACGTGGTTGGGCACGATGTCGACGAGGGTGCGGATGCCCAGTTCGCGTGCCTCGGCGATGAGTTTCTCCGCCTCGGCGAGGGTGCCGAAGGCGGGGTCGATGACCCGGTAGTCGGCGACGTCGTAGCCGCCGTCGGCCAGGGGTGACAGGTACCAGGGGTTGAACCACAGGGCGTCCACGCCGAGTTCCGCGAGGTACGGGAGTCTGGCGCGGACGCCCGCGAGGTCGCCGGTGCCGTCGCCGTCGCCGTCCGCGAAGCTGCGGACGTACACCTGGTAGATGACGGCGGAGCGCCACCACTCGTCCTGCGTGCGGGCAGGGGAAGGCTGTCCCACTGTGCCTACCTTTCTGTGAAGCCGTTCAGGGGGGTGGCGTCAGCCCTTGGTGCTGCCCGCGCTGATACCGGCGATGATGTGCCGCTGGAACACCAGAAACATCAGGACCATGGGGATGCTGGCGATCACCATGGAGGCGATGAGCACGGTCAGCGGGATGTTCTGCGACAGCTGGACGAGGGCCACGCTGATGGGCTGCTTGTCGGTGTCGGAGAAGACCATCAGCGGCCAGAGGAAGTCCTGCCAGACCGCCACGAGCGCGAAGATCGACACGACTCCCAGCACCGGCCGGGACATGGGCAGCACGATCGACCACAGGGTGCGCAGCCGGCCGGCGCCGTCGATCTCGGCGGCCTCCAGGACGTCGCGCGGGATCTGGTCGAAGAAGCGCTTGAGGAGGTAGAGGTTGAAGGCGTTGGCCACGGCGGGCAGCCAGATGCCGAGCGGGTCGTTGAGCAGGCTGGTGTGGATCAGCGGCAGGTCGGCGACCGTGAGGTACTTCGGAACGACCAGGGCCTGGGCCGGGACCATCAGGGTGGCCAGCATGCCGCCGAGGATCACGTTGCCGAACGCCGGCTTCAGTTTGGACAGCGCGTAGGCGGCGGCCGTGCAGAACACGAGTTGCAGGATCCAGGCGCCGGTGGCCTGGACGACCGTGTTCCACAGGTGTGTGGGCAGGTCCATCAGGTCCCAGGCGTCGGTGTAGCCGCTCAGGCTCCAGTGCTCGGGCACGAGGGTGGGCGGGGTGCGCACCACCTCGTCCGGCGACTTCATCGCGCCGGAGACCATCCAGTAGACGGGGAAGAGGAAGGCGAGCGCGAACAGCAGGACCACGCCGGTGAAGACGGTCCAGTAGACGGCCCGGCCGCGGGGGCGGGCGAGGGTGAGGGGCGAGACCAGTGTGCGGGTGCTCATGAGTCGTCGCCTCCCGAGCGGGTCAGCCTCAGGTACCCGGCGGAGAACACGCTGAGCAGCACGAGCAGCATGACGCTGAGCGCGCAGGCGCCGCCGAAGTCGTTGTAGAGGAACGCGTACTTGTAGATCAGGTACAGCACGGTGACGGTGGCGTTCTCGGGGCCGCCGCCCGTGATCACGAAGGGTTCGGTGAAGACCTGCATCGTGGCGATGATCTGAAGCAGCATCAGCATGAGGATGATGAAGCGGGTCTGCGGGATCGTCACGTGCCGAATGCGCTGGAGCAGGCTCGCGCCGTCCAGTTCGGCGGCCTCGTACAGCTCTCCCGGGATGCCCTGGAGCGCGGCCAGGTAGATCAGGACGGTGCCGCCCATGTTGGCCCAGGTGGCGACGATCACGAGGGAGACGAGCGCGGTGTCGGCGCCGTTGGACCAGTTCGAGGTCGGCAGGTGCAGGAAGCGCAGCGCCTCGTTGGCGAGGCCCGCTCCGGGATCGTAGAACCACTTCCACAGCAGCGCGCTGACCACCGGCGGGATCATCACCGGCAGGTAGACGACGACTCTGAAGAAGGCCTTGGCGTGCCGGAGTTCGTTCAGGACGAGTGCCATCACGAAGGGGACGGCGAAGCCGACGAGGAGGGCGAGCAGGGTGAAGGTGAGGGTGTTGCGCCAGGCGGCCGAGAACTCGGGGTCGTGGAAAACCCGGGTGAAGTTGGCGGTGCCGACCCACTCCGCGCCTGTTCCCGGCGTGTACTTCTGGAAGGCGATCACGACGGCGCGGATCGCCGGGTACCAGGAGAACAGCGCGAAGCAGAGCAGCCCGCCGATCAGGAAGGCGTACGCGCGCGACTGGTCGGCCAGGCGCCGGCGCCACGGACTCCCCGTCCGGCGCCCGGCCGGCCGCGCCACCTCCGGCACGCCGAGGGCGGCCGGAGGTGAGACGGGGGGCTTCGATGCGGTCTTCATGAACGGTGTCAGCCTCGGGCCAGAATGGAGTCGATCTTGCCGGAGGCGTCCTTCAGCAGCTTGTCGACGTCGGCGTCCTTCTTGGTGAGCACCGCGGAGACGGCGCCGTCCAGGACGGAGTAGATCTGCTGGGCCTGCGGCGGCTCGATCTTCATCTCCAGGCTCTGGTTGCCGTCGAGGAAGGCCTGGTAGTTCTCCACCGGCACGTTGGCGTTGGCCTTCTTGACCTCCTGGTCCTTGGCGTCGGCGGCGCCGGTGAACAGCCGCGGCTCGGGCAGGCCGACCGGGGCGTCGTTCTTCTTGGCGCGGGCGTAGTCGCCGAGGAAGCCGTCTCCGGGCGTCAGGAACATGTGGTCGAGCCACTTGAGGCCGGCCTTGATCTGCGCCGGGGTGTCCTTCTTGTTGAACATGTAGCCGTCGCCACCGATGAGCGTGCCCTTGCCGCCGGGCATCGGGGCGAGCGCCAGGTCCTTGTAGTTGCCGCCCTTCTCCTTCACCAGGATCGGGATGTTGTCCGGCGCGGAGAGGTACATGCCGAGCTTGCCCGAACCCATCAGCTGCTGCACGTCGTTGATGACGAGGAGCTGCTTGCTGCCCATCGAGTTGTCGGACCAGCGCATGTCCTTGAGGTTCTGCAGGACGGCCTTGCCCTCGGGGGTGTCGACGGTGGCCTTCTTGCCGTCCTCGCTGACCACGTTCCCGCCCTGGGAGTACATCTCGGCGGTGAAGTGCCAGCCGCCCTGGTTCTGGGCGCTGTAGTCGGCGTAGCCCACGGTGCCGTCGCCGAGCCCGGCTATCTTCTTGGCGGCGGCGCGCAGCTCCTCCCAGGTCGCCGGGGGCTTGTCGGGGTCGAGGCCCGCCTTCTCGAAGAGCTTCCTGTTGTAGATGAGGCCCATCGAGTAGCCGGTGCGCGGGATGCCGTAGACCTTGCCGTCGACGGTGTAGATGTCGCGCAGCTGCTGCTGGATGGTGTCGTAGCTCTTGAGGTCCTTCACGTACGGCGTCAGGTCGGCGGCCTGGTTGATGTCGACGACGTGCCGGGCGTCGGTGAAGTACGTGTAGAAGACGTCCTCCATCTGACCGCCGGCGAGCTTGGCGTCGAAGGTCTTGGGGTCCTGGCACGGGAAGGCGTCGTGGGCGACGACGTCGATGTCCGGGTTCTGCTTCTCGAAGGCCTTGATGTCGGCCTCGAAGAACGAGCGGTCGACCTTGGCGCTCTTGGGCGGCATGCAGTTGACGGTGATGCGGGTCTTGCCGCCCGCGGCGTTGTCGTCGTCGGAACCGCAGGCGCTCACGGCGGTGAGCGTGAGGGCCGAGGCCACGAGTGCGGTACAGGTACGGCGGAACCCGGTGCTTCTCATCGGTGGACCCCTTTGGGCAGGCGCGTGGAAGGCCCACGGCGGCACACCGGGCGGTGTGCGGCCGTGTCTGGCGCCGCAAACTCAAGCACCACCGACATCGGTCCGCAATATCTCGCGCAGAATCCGTAATTATTTGACAGCGGCGTGGATCTCCACGGCGTTCCGCTTGCACGTAGGACGCCCAGGCCGGTACGGCGTTTGCGCGGCGCGCGCACCCGCGCTGCCGGGCGCCGCAAAGCGCCACGGCTGCGGGCGCGGCCGTGGGCGCGGGACACCGGCCGACCCGTGGGCGGGCCGGCATGCGCGCACCGCGACGGTGGTGGTGTGTGGCCGCGAGTGCCGACTCCGGTCGCGGTCGGCTGCGCGACCGGCCTGCGGATCGGCTCGTCAGCCGCGGGGCGGCCACACGGCGAACCCTCGGTCACTTCCTGGGAAGCGGGACGTAGGCCCCGGCCACTCCCAAAGAAGCCGACGCCGGCCTCCTGGCCACTCCCGAGGAAGCCGGACGCCGGCCTTCCCGCCACTCCCGGGTCAGCCGCGTGCCGGCCTCCAGGTCACTTGCGCGGAGACCCCACATCGACGGTCGGTGGCTCGCAGGTCGAACGCACGGCGGGGCGTCGCGTCCGTCGCGAGCGGGGCGCACCGTGGGCCTGCGCGGGCCTCGCGGTCAGCCTCACGCTCGGCCCGCGTGTCTCCCCGTCAGTCGCGCGGCGGCTGCGCGGTCGAGCCGCGGACCACCAACTCCGGTTCGAACAGCAGCTCTTCGGCGGGGACGGAACTGCCGCCGATCTGGGCGTTCAGCAGCTCTACGGCCGCTCGTCCCATGGCCTCGATGGGCTGGCGCACGGTGGTCAGCGGCGGCTCCGTGCAGTTCATGAACGCGGAGTCGTCGTAGCCGACCACCGAGACCTGCGAGGGGACGGCGAGTCCCTTGCGGCGCGCCGCCCGCACGGCTCCCAGCGCGAGCGGGTCGCTGGCGCAGATGATGCCGGTGACCCCGCGGTCCAGCAGCCTCGCGGCCGCCGCCTGTCCGCCCTCCAGGGAGAACATGGCGCGGGCGATGTGCTCGTCGGGCAGGTCGGCGCCGAACGCCCGGGCCGCCGCCAGCTTGCGCTGCGAGGGCATGTGGTCGGCGGGGCCCAGCACCAGGCCGATCCGCTCGTGCCCCAGTGAGGCCAGGTGGCGCCAGGCCTGCTCGGTGGCGACGGCGTCGTCGCAGGAGACGCCGGGGAAACCGAGGTGCTCGATGGACGCGTTGACCAGGACGACGGGGATCTTGCGGTCCGCGAGCCGCCGGTAGTGGTCGTGCGGCGCGTCCGCCTGCGCGTAGAGACCGCCCGCGAAGACCACGCCGGACACCTGTTGCTGGAGCAGCAACTCGACGTAGTCGGCCTCGGAGACGCCGCCCTTGGTCTGCGTGCACAGCACCGGGGTCAGGCCGAGCTGCGCGAGTGCCCCGCCGATGACCTCGGCGAAGGCCGGGAAGATCGGGTTCTGGAGTTCGGGCAGGACGAGGCCCACCAGTCGCGCCCGTTCCCCGCGCAGCTGCGTGGGCCTCTCGTAGCCGAGCACGTCGAGCGCGGAGAGCACCGCCTGCCGGGTGGCGTCGGAGACACCCGGCTTGCCGTTGAGCACCCGGCTGACCGTCGCCTCGCTGACCCCGACCTTCTTCGCCACCTGAGCAAGTCGTCGCGTCATGCGCGCAAGAATAGCGCAAGTTATGCAAACGACTTGCGTTACTCGGCGAAGTCGTCGCGGCCCGGCCGCGGTGCCGGTCCCGCCCCGCCGGACGGTTTGCGTCGGGCCGGCAGGGACGCCGGTCCGGCACCGCTCACGAGCGGGCGGTCACCGGCGGGAGGGCCGCGCGCCCGCCTCGGCTCCGGGCTCGGCCCACAGCCCCCGTACGTGTCCGAGGTGACGGGTCATCACCGCGCGGACGGCCGTCTCGTCGCGGGCGAGGAGCGCGTCGAGCAGTTCCAGGTGCTCCTGGGCCGACTCCTCCAGCCGGCCCGCCTCGACGAGGGCGTGGAGTCCGTAGAGCCGGGAGCGCTTGCGCAGGTCGCCGACGACCTCGACCAGATGCGCGTTCCCGGCCAGGGCGAGCAGGCCCAGATGGAAGCGGATGTCCGCCTCGACGTACGCGATGAGGTCGCCGGCCCGCGCCGCCGTCACGATCTCGCGGGCGGCCGGACGCAGCGCCTCCAGCGAGACGGCGTCCGCCGCGCCGGCCAGCTCCACCACGGTCGGGATCTCGATCAGCGAACGGATGTGGGTGTACTCGTCCAGCTGCCGCTCGGACACGGCGGTGACCCGGAAGCCCTTGTTCGGCACCGTGTCGACCAGCCCTTCCTTGGCCAGGTCGAGCATGGCCTCACGGACCGGGGTCGCCGAGACGCCGAAGCGGGCGGCGAGCGTCGGCGCGGAGTAGACCTGGCCCGCCCGCAGTTCTCCGGCGATCAGCGCGGCCCGCAGCGCGTCGGCCACCCGCTCGCGGTAGCTGCTCTTCTTCCCGCCGAGCGTCGGCAGGGCGGGAGCGGCGGAGGGTGCGCTGCTGCGCTGGGCGGCCATGGAAGGTCTCCTCGTACGACGGGCTCGGTGCGCTGCCACGTGGGGTGCGGCCACGCGCGGTGCGAGGCCGCGTTCGCGGCGGGGTCTCGTGCCGTGTGCGGCCACGTGCGGTGCGCTGCCACACGGGGTGCAATGTCACGTGCCACCAGTATCCACGGCCCCGGACCCGCTCCGGAACCGCCGGAGCCGCGACGCGACTCACCCCGGCCCGTGCACGGCTCCTCCCCCGTTCCGCCGGCCGCGGCAGGACCGCCGAACGCCGCGCACCCGGCCACCGACGACGGCCCGCCGCTACAGGACGAAGCCGGCCGGGAACGGGTCCGAGGGGTCGAGCAGGTACTGCGCGGTGCCGGTCACCCAGGCGCGGCCCGTGAAGCTCGGCAGCACGGCCGGGATCCCGGCGACCTCGGTGGTGCCGAGCAGCCGTCCCGTGAACCGTGTCCCGATGAACGACTCGTTCACGAACTCGGTGTGGAGCGGGAGTTCACCGCGCGTGTGCAGCTGGGCCATCCGCGCGCTGGTGCCCGTGCCACAGGGCGAGCGGTCGAACCAGCCGGGGTGGATCACCATGGCGTGCCGGGAGCTGCGGGCGGTGGCGTCCGGCGCGTACAGGTGGACGTGGTGGCAGCCGCGGATCGACGGGTCCTCGGGGTGCACCGGCTCCCCCTCGGCGTTGATCGCCTCCATGAGGGACAGTCCGGCCGCGACGATGTCGCCCTTGCGGGCCCGGTCGAAGGGCAGGCCGAGCTCCGCCAACGGGAGGATGGCGTAGAAGTTGCCGCCGTAGGCGAGGTCGTACGTCACCGTCCTCCCGTCGGGGAGCGTGACGGTGCGGTCCAGGCCGACGGTGAAGGAGGGCACGTTCCGCAGGGTCACCGACCTCGCGGCGCCGTCCTCGACCGCGACCTCGGCGACGACTACTCCGGCGGGGGTGTCGAGCCGGATTGTGGTGACGGGTTCGACGACCTCGACCATGCCCGTCTCCACGAGCACGGTCGCGACGCCGATCGTGCCGTGCCCGCACATCGGGAGGTAGCCGGAGACCTCGATGTAGACGACCCCGTAGTCGCAGTCGGGGCGCGTCGGCGGCTGGAGGACGGCCCCGCTCATCGCCGCGTGACCGCGCGGTTCGTTCATCAACAGCTGTCTGATGTCGTCCCGGTGCTCCCGGAAGTACAGCCGGCGCTCGTTCATGGTGGCGCCGGGGAGGGTGCCGATCCCGCCGGTGATCACGCGGGTGGGCATGCCCTCGGTGTGCGAGTCGACGGCGTGCAGGACGAGTGTGCTGCGCATGGGACTCCTGACGGTCGGCGAAACTGCGGGAAACACGGTGGTGGTGACGGCGCGTCAGGTCAGGCCGGCCGCCACGGCCTCCTCGGTGGCGGTGCGCACCGCGGCCTCCTGCTCGGGCAGCAGCGGTACGCGCGGTGGCCGGACCGGACCGCCGTGGCGCCCGACGACGTCCATCGACAGTTTGATCGCCTGCACGAACTCGACCCGGGAGTCCCAGCGCAGCAGCGGATGCAGTTGCCGGTAGAGCCGGCCCGCCGTGTCGAGGTCACCGGCGAGGGCGGCGCGGTACAGCCGCACGCTCGCGGCGGGCAGTGCGTTCGGGTAACCCGCCACCCAGCCCTTCGCGCCGGCCACGGCGAGCTCCAGCAGGACGTCGTCGGCGCCGGCCAACAGGTCCAGTTCCGGTGCGAGTTCGGCGATCCGGTAGGCCCGCCGCACGTCGCCCGAGAACTCCTTGACGGCGTGGACGAACCCCTCGGCGTGCAGCTTCGCCAGCAGTTCGGGCACCAGGTCGACCTTGGTGTCGACGGGGTTGTTGTACGCGACGACCGGGACGCCCGCCTCGGCGACCGCCGCGTAGTGGGCGAGGACGGAACGCTCGTCGGCACGATAGGCGTTCGGGGGCAGCAGCATCACCGCCCGGCAGCCCGCGTCACGCGCCTGCTCGGCCCAGCGGCGGGCCTCGGCGGAGCCGTACGCGGCGACGCCCGGCATCACCCGGGAGCCGCCCACGGCGGCGACGGCCGTCTCCACGACCTTGGCGCGCTCCTCGGGCGTGAGGACCTGGTACTCACCAAGCGAGCCGTTGGGCACGACGCCGTCGCAGCCGTTCTCCACGAGCCAGGCGCAGTGCTCGGCGTACGCGTCGTAATCGACGGACAGATCGTCGTGCAGCGGGAGTGCGGTGGCGACGAGGACGCCGCGCCAGGGCCGGTCCCCGGTGGAGGTGGTGGCGGTCGCGGTGGTCATGGCAGCCCCTCTCGATACGGTGTGACATTTCACTGGCGGACGCGGGCGGCCTCCGTACGGCCGCCGTCTCCGGAAGGTCAGGTCGGGTCCGGGCCGGCCTCCCCCGGTTCCCCGGCACGGGCGAGGACGCCGAGTGGCACGGGCCGGGCGAACGACGCGCGGGACGGCGTGAGTTCGCAGCCGGCGAGGCCCGCCACCGCCGGACCGCACATCCGGCCCTGGCACCAGCCCATCCCGGCGCGGGTGAGGAGCTTGACGGTCCGGACGTCGCCGGCGCCGAGCCCGTCGACCGCTTCCCGGATCGCGCCGCCGGTGACCTCCTCGCAGCGGCAGACGACCGTGTCGTCCGTGACGAGGTCCGGCCAGTGCGCGGGCGGCGCGCAGACGGAGTCGAGCGCGGTGAAGAACTCCCGTTGTGCGGTACGGGACTTGGCGGCCGCCCGCCACAGTCGCGGATCGGGTTCGCGTCCGGTGAGGCGGGCGGCGGCGGAGCGTCCGGCGATGTGGCCCTCGGCCAGCGCGAGTGCCGCGCCGCCGATTCCGGTGCTCTCCCCCGCCGCCCAGACGCCGGGCACGTCCGTGCGCTGCTCGTCGTCGACATGGACCCGCGTGGCGTCGCAGCGGCAGCCGAGCGCCTCGGCCAGGTCGGTGTGCGGGAGCATGCCGTGCCCGACGGCGAGGGTGTCGCACAGGATGCGCCGTCCGCTGCCGGGCCGTACACGGCCGTCGGCGTCGAGGGCCGCGACCGTCACCGCGGCGAGCCGGTCGGCGCCGTGCGCCTCGACGACGGTGTGCCGGGTGAGCAGGGGCGTGCGGTGCCGCAGCAGCCGAACGGCGTGCCCGGCGCCCTCGGCGAGCTTGGCCGGGTGCGCGGCGAACGCGCGTGCCCGCCGGGCGAACGCGCCGGGACCGGCGGACTCGACGAGCGCGGCGACACCGACCCCCGCCGCGGCGAGCCCGGTGGCCACGGGCAGCAGCAGCGGGCCGGTACCGGCGACCACGGCGGTCCTGCCCGGCACCACGAGAGCGCCCTTGAGCATGGCCTGCGCCCCGCCCGCGGTCACCACACCGGGCAGTGTCCAGCCCGGGAACGGCAGCACCCTCTCGTACCCGCCCGTGGCGAGCAGGACGGCGTCGGCGCGCACGGCGACGGACTCCTCCTGGCCGGGGCCGAGCAGGGCGTGGACGCGGAAGGACCGCGGGCGGCGCACACCGGGCCTCCCCGTCCCGCCGGGCACGGCCCGCTCGACCAGCCATACGTGGTGGTCCCGCAGGAACGTGATCGCGCCCGTCCTCTGGTGCGCGGCGAGTCCCCGCGCCAGTCTCCGCCAGGTGCGCCGGTGCTGCCGCGGTGCCCCGGAGCGGTGCGCTTCCAGGCCCGGCTCCGGCCGGCGGAAGAACTGGCCGCCCGCCTCCCGCGCCGAGTCCACGAGGGTCACGTCGACGCCGTGCGCCGCCGCGGCGAGCGCGGCGGCCAGACCGGCCGGACCCGCGCCGATCACCGCGAGCCGCGGTCGCTCAGTCATCGTGGCCCGTCCCTTCCTGGGTGCGGATGCTGTCGCCCGGCCGGACCGGCAGGAGACACGCGCGTTGGTTGGGGCGGCCGTTGACGGTCACCAGGCAGTCGAAGCAGACGCCGATGCCGCAGAAGACACCGCGCGGCCGGCCGCGCCCGCGGGTGCCGCGCCAGGAGGTGACGCCCGCGTTCCACAAGGCGGCGGCGACCGTCTGGCCGGGCCGCGCCTCGATCCCGCGGCCGTCCAGGTCGACGGTGAACGGGGGTCCGGGCCGGGCCTCGGCCGGGTCCACGGGATTCACGCGGCCTCCTCGGGAAAGCGGTCGGGCCGGAAGGGATCCAGACGCGGTCCGGGTGCCTCTCCGGTGAGGACCCGAGCGATCAACTGCCCGGTGCCGGTGGCCAGTCCGATGCCCGCGCCCTCGTGCCCGCAGGCGTGCAGGAGACCGGGAACGCGGGCGTCGGGGCCGATCGCGGGCAGGTGGTCGGGCAGGTACGGGCGGAAGCCCTGGTAGGCGCGCAGGGCCCGTACGTCCGACAGGAAGGGGAAGAGCCGGACGGCGCCCGCGGCGAGGGCGCGTACGGCCGGGAGCGAGAAGGAGCGGTCGAAGCCGACGCGTTCACGGCTCGCGCCGATGAGGACGGGTCCGGCGGCCGTACCCTCGACGACCGGTGAGGTCCGCAGTCCGGCCGTGTCGCTGGCCACGTCGGCGACGTAGTCCGCCGCGTACACCTTGTGCCGGACGCGGCGCGGCAGCGGCTCGGTCACCAGGACGAAGCCGCGCCGGGGCAGGACGGGCAGGGTGACGCCCGCCAGCGCTGCCACGTCGGCGCCCCAGGTCCCGGCGGCGTTCACCACCGCCGGCGCGTGGATGTCACCGTGGTCGGTGCGTACGCCCCGCACGGCGCCGTCCGGCGTGCGGAGTACCCCGGTCACGGTGTGCCCGGTGCGGAGCCGGGCCCCCGACGCCCGCAGCAGGTGTGCGGCGGCCAGGGCTGGCATCACCTGGGCGTCCCCGGGGTAGTGCACACCGCCCGCCATGCCTGGCGCCAAGTACGGTTCCAGCGACGGGAGTTCGTCCTCACCGACGGGAGCGGCGGTGACGCCGGCGGCTCGCTGGGCCGCCGCGAAGGCGTGCAGGGCGCTCAGCGCCTCGGGGGTACCGGCGACGACCAGGCCGCCCTTGGCCTCGTACTCGATCGCCGGTCCCAGCTCGTCGGCCAGCTCGGCCCACAAACGCCGGGACAGCAGGGCGAGTTCGAGTTCCGGGCCCGGTTCCTTGTCGGAGACGAGCAGGTTGCCCTCGCCCGCGCCGGTGGTGCCGCCGCCGACCGGACCCCGGTCCACCACGACGACGTCCAGCCCGGCCCGCGCGGCGTAGAGGGCGCAGGCGGCACCGACCATTCCGGCCCCGACGACCACGACATCGCAGGTCAGTCGCTCACTCACGCCAGTACTATGTCACATGGCGCACTCGCGCGGAATGGGGCGTGCGGACGCCGGATTCAACGGGCGGACCACACAAGAGCCGTGCCGCTACCGAGAAAAGGGTGCCGGGACACGGCACGTCCGCGGCCGATCCGACTGGGCGCAGGTCTACGGGTCGGGCGTCCCGACGGTCCACCCGAGTACGAGGCGGCCGACGTCACGGGCACCTCGACCATCGCGGAACGGGCACGCCTCGCCCGGCGGGGACGGGTGCCGCTAGACGACCCGCAGGTGTGCGGCTCCGTGGCGGGCCTGGCGGGTCCTGCGCGGGGCCACCGGCGGGCGGCGCGTCTCGCGCAGGACGAGGGTCATACGCGTGTAGCCCATGTCCTGAAGGGTCTTGGGGGTCTCGCCGATGATCCGGCAGTCCGTACGGCCCCAGCGCGGGTCGGGGTGCACGAGCGGACGCACGGCACCGTCCTGCTCCACGCCCTCCGGGCCCACCGCGCGGATCCAGTGCGGCAGCCCCTGCCGGTAGGCGGCCTCCATGATGGGGTCCTGGGCGATGTCCCTGCGGATCGACTGGAGACCGCGGTCCTGCCCGTGCTGCTCCACGGCGGACGCGAAGTGCGCCAGCATCGGCAGGCACCAGCTCGACTCGTGCTCGCCGAGCACCGCGCCCGCGTCGGGGTGGAACAGGACGAACCGCAGGAAGTTGTCACCCGGCATGGCCGTCGGATGCGGGCCGACCTCGTTGAAAAGTGTCTCGAACGCGGCGTTGGACAGGACGACGTCCCACCGGTGGTCGAACACGACCGACGGGAAGGGGAGCGCCTCGAGCAGCGTCGCGTAGTCCTGGAGATATGCCTGAGCCTCGAGACTCTCGGGGACGGGCCGCGGCTGTGACCGCTGCCCTCCTGCCTGGTACGCCATCGGGAGGTCACCCCTCTTGCCTATGCGGCCTTCACGCGGCGCCCTGATCCTGCTGCCCGGAGCGGAGTCGTGTCAACTATCGTGGCATTTGGCGCCTGTTGACGGCTGAATCTCGCCACAGTTGTGGCGAGACCTGGATGCGGGTTCGAACAAGCGGCTACTCTCCGGTTGGTTCCTGAGTATCTTGTGAACGACCTGAGAGAGACGTAGGAGATCTGTCGGTGACGGATGGCTTCGAGGTTCCGGGCGCCACGGCGACGGTTCTGCTGCCGGCCGTCGTGGCCAGGGTCACCGCACTCGCCGACCGGCTCGGGGTGCCGCACGGCGAGATCTTCGACGTGCGCCGTCTGTCGGCCGAGTCCGGCGTCTCCGAACCGGTGGTCAAGGCGCTGCTGAGCGGCCGGCCCGCCGGGGAGCCCGATCTGCAGACGCGTTTCCTCCAGCGCTTCGACCTGCTGCGCCGCACCCGCCTCAAGCCCAACGGACGCAAGTACACCCAGCAGGAGATCGCCGACGGCGCCGGGATGTCGCGCCAGCAGGCGGGAGCCCTGATCAACGGCGACCGGCGCCCCACCATGGAGCACTGCGACGCGATCCAGCGCTTCTTCCGCGTGCACGCCGGCTTCCTGACGGCCGAGGACCCCGAGGCGCTCGCGAGCGCCCTGCAGCGCTGTGAGCAGGAACTCCTCCAGCAGTTGGCCGATCGGGAGCGCGCGGCGGCCCTCGCGGCCCACGACCCGCTGGAGCGTCTGCTGCAGGACCACGGCGTCCGCGGGATCGCCTGGCGGGCCGCGCAGCTGCCCACGGACCAGCACCGGGACAAGGTCGCGGAATGGCTGGACATGCTCCTGGAAAGCGTCAAGCGGCCCGAGTCGTGATCCGGGGGACGAGAGTGGGCATTGGCAGGGAGATGCGCCGCCTGTGCGGCGAGCTGGTCGCGGAACTCTCGCTCCCGGCCCCGGCGGAGCCCGCCGATCTGTACGCCGCCCTGTGCGACGCGATGAGCCGGCGCCGCGGCCGGCCCGTCCAGTACCGCACGGCCGCCTTCCCGCCCGGCACCGCCAGCGGACTGTGGCTCGACATGGCCGACCAGGACCTCGTCGTCATCGAGCAACGCACGGCACCCGACCACCAGTTGGTCATCCTCGGACACGAGCTGTGGCACATGAAGGCCGGGCACTGCAGTCACCACGTCGAGGGTGCCGCCGTCGCCGCCCGGCTGCTCTCGGACGACGCGGACCTCCAGGACACGGTGCTCAAGGTGGCCGCCCGCACGCGGTTCGACCTCGGCGACGAGAAGGACGCCGAGAGCTTCGGCCTGCTGCTCGCCAGCAAGTGCCGCCGCTGGCTGGCCGGTTCGTCCCTGCGCGGCCCAGTGCGGCGCGACGACCTGGCGGGCCGGATCGAAGCCTCGCTCGGCTATCGCGGGCCACAGGGCTGACCGCGCCGGAAGCCGCCGACGACCATGGACGGAACCAGCTACTACATCCCGGCCGTCGCCATGGGCATCGCCCTCGCCGTGAAGGCGCCCGCGCTGCTGCGGGGCTGGCGCGACCCGCTGCTGCGGTCGGTGGGCGTGCTCCTCGCCCTGGCCTCCCTGGTCTTCCTCTTCGCCGCGCCGCCGACCATCGCCGAGGTCAACGAGATCACCGGCGTGCCGAACATCTCGGCGCCGCTCGTCTACTGCCTGCTGAGCGCGTTCAGCGCCTCCTGCCTCGTGCTGATCGTCAACTGGCGTGGCGGGCCCGCCGAAGCGACCCGCCGTGTCTCCCGGCGCTGGACCGGCGGCTACACGGTGGTGAGCGTCGCCCTCGTCGTCCTGTTCGCGCTCGGGGACACCCCCGAGGAGCGGCTGCGGGACTTCGACACCCACTACGCGAACACGCCCTTCGCCCGCGAGATGATCGTGCTCTACCTGGTGGCGCTGACCGTCGCGGGCGTCGCGATGAACGTCATGTGCTGGCGCTGGGCGCTCCAGGTGCACGGCTGGCTGCGGGCCGGACTGCTCACGATCGCCGCCGGGTTCCTGTGCAACGTGCCGTACGCGGCCGCCAAGCTGACCGCCGTGATCGCCCGCTGGAACGGCGGCGACCTGGACTCCCTGAGCACGTACGTGGCGCCGGTGCTGGCCTCCTTCGGGGCGCAGCTGAGCGCGGTCGGCTTCTGCCTGCCGCTGGCCGGACGGCGCGTCGGGGACATGTGGAGCACCTGGTCGACGTACCGGCGGCTCGGGCCGCTGTGGCGCGAGCTGAACTCGGTGGCGGCGCACGGGGACCGCTCGGTGCGGATCGCCTGGTGGTCCCCCGCCGAACTCCAGGTCACGCAGCGGGAGTCGGACATCCACGACGGCATGCTCGGGCTGTACCCCTACTTCGACCCCGAGGTGCGTTCCTCCGCCTACGCGGCTGCCCTGGCGGCGGGCGCGGAGCCCGCGCAGGCGCGGGCCGAGGCCGACGCGGCGATGGTGACGGCGGCCGTCCGGGCCCGGGCGGCCGACCCCGAGGGCAGGGTGATCAGCTCGGCCGCGGCCTCTGACGGCGAGCCGACGGCCGCGGGGACCGAGGGTCCCCGCGACCTGGTGCGGATGTCCGTCGCGCTGCGCCGCTCCCCCGTCGTCGCGGCCGCCCGGGAGCGGGCCGCGGCGAGACGGGAGCCGGACACGGCCTAGCAGGACTCCCGGTTCGTGCGGAACCGGCGACGGGGTTCAGGTCGCGCTGCGTTCGCTCGCGTCCTTGAGGCCGCGTTCCACCATGCGGTTGCGGGCGGTGTCGGGGTGGCCCGCGGCGGTGCCGGGACGCCCCGCGCGCAGCAGCTCCCGCCAGTGCTCACGGCTCCAGTCGGCCGGGCGGGTCGTGCCGGTGAACTCCTCGACGAGGGCGACGAAGCGGGCCGGATCGCTGTGGTAGGGGAAGTGGCCGGCGCCCTCGAAGATCTCCAGCCGGCTGCCCGGCATCGCCTCGTGCGCGCCGTACGCGTGCCGCACCGGCACCACGCTGTCCCGGTCGCCCCACAGCAGCATCGTCGGCATGCCCTCGGTCAGATAGCAGCGGTCGAGCATGGTGACCGCCTGCCCGCGCCAGTCGACCACGGCGCGCAGCGTGCGGATGAAGGCGCTGCGGGAGGTAGCGTCGGGGAGCGCGTCGACGAGCGTCAGCAACTCGGGCGCGTCCTGGCCCAGATCGGTGTCGAGCAGCTTCATCAGCTGTGCGAACAGACCCACTTGGAGCCGCATGCCGGGCAGCCGCAGCGCGGCGAGCGCGAGATGGGCGCCCGGCAGCGAGACCGCCCGCAGCACGGGGTTCACCTCCCGGCCGACCCCGCCCGCGCTGACCAGGATCAGCCGTTCGGTGCGCTCGGGGAACTGGTAGGCGAACTGCATGGCGACCCCGCCGCCCAGCGAGTGCCCCATCAGCGTGGCGGACTCGATGTCGAGGGAGGTGAGCAGATCCCGTACGCCGTTCGCGTAGGCGGCCACCGAGTAGTCGGCCCGCGGCTTGTCCGAGGAGCCGTGGCCCAGCAGGTCGGGTGCGACGACGGTGTGGGTGCGCGCGAGGTCGGGGATCAGCTCCGCCCAGGTCGCCGACGAGTCGCCGATGCCGTGGATCAGGACGAGCGCCGGGCCCTGGCCGGCCATCCGGTAGGCGCGGCGGTAGCCGTGCACGACCTTGTGGCGCAGTCGCAGGTCCGCGTCGCCCACCGAGCGCAGCCGGTGGCTGCGGCGCGGGCGCCGGGGCGGTACGTCGGCCACGGCTCGCCTCCCGTTCTCCGGGGCCGTCCGGCAGGCGGCCCCGAGCTCCGTCCTCCAGCCTAGGGCCCTTGTCCGACAAGGGGTTTCGGGCAGGTTTCACCTCGGCTAAGCGGGCGAACCCCCGCGGACCGAGACGGGATTGTCAGTGGTGGACGGCAAGCTTGAGTCACGTACCGCTTCGACAAGCCGACCCGGGGAGAGCCGTCCGATGCCGACCGCCGTACTGACCGACCACGAGCGTGCCGCCGTGCAGGCCTATCTGCGCCTCCTCCAGACCGTACGCGCCGCGTTCGACGGCCCGTCGAGCGGACGGCGGCCACCCGTGGTGCCGCCGTCCGCGCTCGCCGAGGCGGAGCGCGCGCTGGCGGCGGCCGGACTCGCGGGCAACGAGGAGGAGTTCTTCCGTCTGCTGCACAGCTGGTGCCCGGAGCCCGGCTGAGGACCGGCCCAGCTCAGGAGTCGAGTACCGATACGGCCGGGGACGCTACGGGTGCGGCACGGTGAACGACGTCGCCAGATGGCCCCCCTGGACCGTCCAGCGCCCCTCGAAGGCGCCGACGCGTACACCGCCCACGAGCGGGCCGGGCACGAGGAGTTCGGCGCGCAGACGGCCGGAGCGGGCCTCCGTCACGGGGACGCCCGGATCCGGGCGGATGTCGATGTCCGCCCCGGAGAAGTCCAGCCACCGGCCGGTCAGGGGGAACCACGCCTTGTAGACGGACTCCTTGGCGCTGAACAGCAGGCGGTCCCAGTGGACGGCGGGGCCGGCCGACGCCAGCCGGCTCAGCCGCTCCAGCTCCGCGGGCAGGGCGACGGCGCCGAGGACGCCCTCGGGCAGCTCCAGATGGGGTTCGGCGTCGATGCCGAGGGAGGCCAGGTCGGTGACGCGGACCAGCGCGGCGGCGCAGTAGTCCTCGCAGTGCGTCATGCTGCCGGTGAGTCCTTCCGGCCAGCGGGGGGCTCCGCGCTCGCCGGTCAGGACGGCCTGCGGGGGCACCCCGAGTTTGGCCATGGCTCGGCGGGCGCAGGCGCGTACGGCGGTGAACTCGCGGCGCCGCTTGGGCACCGCGCGCGCTATCAGCGCCTCTTCCCCGGTGTACAGCGCCGTGTGCCCGGACCCGTCGTCACCGTGTGCCTCCACGGCCACGACCGACTCCGGGAGCAGCTCCTCGATCACCTGCTCCGACCTCCATCGGCAGAATGCGGCGGAGCGTGGCCGGGGGTCCCTGGCGCTTGCTCCACTCGCGGGGGTAGCCCACCGACACCTCCTCGAAGCGGACGCCCTGGTGCCAGGTGGTCCGCGGGATGTGCAGGTGGCCGTAGACCATGACGGTCGTGCGGTATCTGTGGTGCCAGTCGGCGGTCAGCCGGGTGCCGCACCACATCGCGAACTCGGGGTAGTGGAGGATGTCGGTCGGGTGCCGGTCCAGCGGGTAGTGGTTGACCAGCACCGTCGGCAGGTCCCCGGGCAGTTCCGCGAGTCTGCGCTCGGTCTCGGCGACGCGGGCCCGGCACCAGGCGTCGGCGCTCGGGTACGGGTCGGGGTGCAGGACGTACTCGTCGGTGCAGACGATGCCGGTCGATTCGGCGTAGGCCATGCCCTCAGCCTTGGTCGCGCAGCCCGGCGGCAGGAACGAGTAGTCGTAGAGCAGGAAGAGCGGCGCGACGACCGCGGGCCCGCCCCGGCCCTCCCAAACCGGGTAGGGGTCCTCGGGGGTGACGACGCCGAGTTCGCGGCAGAGGGCGACGAGGTGCTCGTAGCGGGCCACGCCCCGCAGGGTGACGGTGTCCTTCGGGTGGGTCCACAGCTCGTGGTTGCCGGGGGTCCAGATCACCTTGCGGAAGCGTCCGGCGAGGGTTTCGAGGGCCCAGCGGATGTCGGCCACGGTCTCCGCGACGTCTCCGGCCACCAGCAGCCAGTCGTCGTCGGTGGTGGGGCGCAGTCCGTCGATCAGGGCGCGGTTCTCGCTGTAGCCGACGTGCAGGTCGCTGATGGCCAGCAGGTGCCCCGGACGGCCGTCCGTCGACTCCACACCCGCTCCCTCCGCGAACCGAATGGGAACACAAGAACACACGCTCCCGGGCAGCGACAAGGCGGCTCGACCAGGTCACGAGTGCGGCGCCGGGCGGCTCCGCGCGGGCGCCGGGTCAATCCGTAACACGCTCGTAGCGTCACAAGGGTCGCGCGCCCCCTATGATCGGGCCAACACGGCTGTCACGAACCTTCTTCGGCGTACGGCGGCTCGGTGTACCTCCCTCCCCCCTGGCCGGGCACGGCCTGCTTCGCCGTGCCCGCGAACCGTGAAAAGGTGGCCTGCATGGTCTCTCGCGTACGCGTCTGGCTCAACCGCACGTACGCGGAGAACGTGTTCTTCATGGATCAGCTGCGGTCCAATCCGCACGACCGGCCGGTCGAGATCCATGCCACGCACGGTGACGCCGACTCGCCCGTGCTGGCGGCGGCCGACACCGCGGCCCTGGAACCGGAGGGCCTCTCCCGGGCCGCGTACGTCGAGTACGCGCTGGACCAGTGCGCGCGGCACGGCATCGACGTCTTCGTGCCCGTGCTGCACCAGGCGGCGATCGTGGCGCACCGCGCGGAGTTCGCCGCGCTCGGTACGGCTCTGCTCGCGCCGCCGGGCGAGGCCGTGGCCGTCTTCCACGACAAGGTGACGGCGTACGAGGCGCTGCGGGAGCAGGGCGTGCCGGTGCCGCCGTGGTGCCGGGTGCGGACGGCGGAGGAACTGCTCGCGGCGGTCGAGTCGCTGGAGGCCGACGGCCACGAGGCGTGCTTCAAGCCCGCTTCCGGCGCCGGCGGGGTGGGCTTCCGCAAGATCACGCGCGCGCCTTTCTCACTGACGCACCTCGCGGGGTTCCCCAGCCCGTACGTGCCGCTCGACATGGCCGTGGAGGCGGTACGGCGGGCCGAGGAGCCCGTCGACTGGCTGGTGATGCCGGTCCTGGAGCAGCCAGAGGTGTCCGTGGACTGCCTCACCGGTCCCGACGGCCGGGTGCGGATGGCGGTGGGCCGTACCAAGAACGGCCGGCGTCGCGGCTTCACGCTCCACCCGTCGTGGATCGAGCCGGCGCGGCGCATCGCGGAGGCGTTCGATCTTCACTACCTGACGAACATTCAGTTCCGGATGCTGAGGGACGAGCCCGTCCTGATGGACGTCAACACGCGCCCGGCGGGCGGGCTGCACCAGCTCGCCCTGTGCGGTGTCAACGCGCCTTACGCGGCGGTGCAGTTGGCGCTCGGCGAGGAGCCGGGTGAGTTGGTTCCCGCACGGCTGGGCCAGGACTACACCGTGGTCGCGGGGCCGCGTCCGCTGCGCCCGGTCTCCCTGCCGTCGCAGCGTACGGAGATCCCGGCCACGGCGCTGCCCGCGGTGCCCTCGCCGGCGTCACCGGCGGCCGTCGAGGAAACCACCAGCGGCGTGGCGACGGCGGCCAACGCGCCCGCCTAGCTCACACGGCTTCTCCGCCCTGCCTCGAGAACACCGATTCCCTCCGTTCCGGCCCGCCCTGTGCCGCGTCGGCCGGACACACCGGTCTGGACCAATTCGCACCGAACCCTTGACAGCCGCATTGGTCCATACCAACTTGGTTGCGCACTCCCCTGCACTTCCCTGCACTCCCGAACACCCCCATTTCCCCAGGGAGATCGCGTGCGCATCCACCTGTTCGGACGTTCCAGACGTCGCCTCCTCGCCCTGCTGGGCACCGCCGCCCTGGCCTTCACCGGAGCGGTCGCCCTGCCCGGTACGGCCCAGGCGGCCAACATCCTCACCAACCCCGGCTTCGAGTCGGGCGCTCTCTCCCCCTGGTCCTGCACCGGCAACCTCGGCTCGGTCGTCTCCAGTCCCGTGCACGGCGGCTCCAAGGCCCTTGCCGGGGCCGCCAGTTCGAGCGACAACGCCAAGTGCACCCAGAGCGTCTCCGTCCAGCCGAACACCACGTACACCCTCTCGGCCTGGGTGCGCGGCAGCTACGTCTACCTCGGGGTCGACGGCGGCGCCTCGACGTGGACGACCTCCACCTCCGCCTACAGCCAGCTCACCCTGACCTTCACCACCGGAGCCTCGCAGACCAGCGCCAAGGTCTACACCCACGGCTGGTACGGCCAGGGCACCTACTACGCCGACGACGTCAGCCTGGACGGTCCCGGCGGCGGCGGTGGCTCGGACACGCAGGCGCCGACGGCCCCGGCGAGCCTGCGCTCCACCGCGAAGACCTCGTCGAGCGTGTCCCTCGCGTGGAACGCGTCGACGGACAACGTCGGCGTCAGCGGATACGACGTCTACAGCGGCTCGAACCAGGTGCTGACCGTCTCCGGTACGAGCGCCACGGTCAGCGGGCTGTCGCCCAGCACGGCCTACACCTTCACCGTCAAGGCACGCGACGCGGCCGGGAACACCTCGGGCGCCTCCAACGCGGTGAGCGTGACGACCGACGCGGGCGGCGGCGGTGGCACCGGCTTCAAGCAGGCGGCGCCCTACCTCTACCTCGGCTGGGGCGACCCGCCCAGCGCGACGTCCGTGATGAGCTCGACCGGCGTCAAGTGGTACACGATGGCGTTCATGCTCGACCAGGGCGGCTGCAACCCCGCCTGGGACGGCAGCCGACCGCTGACCGGCGGCAACGACCAGAGCGTCATCAACTCCATCCGCTCCGCGGGCGGTGACATCGTCCCCTCCTTCGGCGGCTGGTCGGGCAGCAAGCTCGGCGCCAACTGCTCCTCCGCGAGCGCGCTGGCCGCGGCACTGCAGAAGGTGATCGACGCCTACAGCCTCAAGGCGATCGACATGGACATCGAGAACACCGACGAGTTCGAGAACGCCGCCGTCCAGGACCGCATCCTGACCGCGCTGAAGACCGTCAAGGCCAACAACCCGGGCCTGCGCACGATCGTCACGTTCGGTACGACGACGACCGGTCCCACGTACTGGGGCAACCGGCTCATCGAGCAGGCGCAGGCGCTCAACGCCGGCATCGACGTCTTCACGATCATGCCGTTCGACTTCGGCGGCGGTTCCGACATGTACGGCAACACGGTCGGCGCCACCGAGGGCCTGAAGACCAAGCTCAAGTCGACCTTCGGGTGGGACGACGCCACGGCGTACTCCCACATCGGCATCTCGGGCATGAACGGCCTGAGCGACCAGCAGGAGAACACGACTCCGGCGATCTGGACCCAGATCCGCGACTGGGCGAACTCGCACCACATCGCCCGCCTCGCGTTCTGGTCGGTCAACCGTGACCGCCCCTGCCCCGGCGGCGGCGTGACCAGCAACTGCTCCGGCATCAGCCAGAGCAACTGGCAGTTCACCTCCATCACGGCCGGGTTCACCGGCTGACGCACGGGACACGCGGGACGTGGGGGCATCCGGCCGGCGGCCGGGTGCCCCCACACGCGTGTCCGCGCCACCGGTGACCCGGATACCGCGGCGGCTCGGACCGCGGCTACTTCAGGTAGGCCAGGCCCGGATGTGCCTTCGTGTAGCCGTCGACGAGGCGGTGGGCCACGTTGACTGAGTCCACCAGGGGGTGCAGGGCGAAGGCCTTGACGGCGGTGGCGCGCGAGCCGGACTCGGCCGCGGCGAGGACCTCCCGCTCGACCGCCTTGACCGAGCAGACCAGACCCGTGGCGTGGTCCGGCAGCGGGTCGACGGCCACCGGGTGCGCCCCGTTGGCGTCGACCAGGCACGGCACCTCGACGGCGGCCTCCGCGTCGAGGACGGCGAGGGTGCCGCGGTTGCGGACGTTGAGGATCAGCGTGGTCCGCTCGTCGCGGGCGATGGCCCGCATCAGGGCGAGGGCGACCTTCTCGTAGCCGCCCGACAGGTCGTCGGCGTCGCGCTCGCCGGCGCCCGCCGCGTCCCGGTTCTCGGCCATGTACGTGGCCTCGCGCTCGGCCCGCGTACGGTCCCAGGCCGCCAGCGCCGAGGCCTGCGGGCGCCGCATCTCCTCGTAGAACGCCGCCTGCTGGTCGCGCAGGAAGGCGCCGCGGGTCTTCTTCGCCTGCTGGTAGGCCCGTACGGTCTCGCGGTTGAAGTAGTAGTAGTGCAGGTACTCGTTCGGGATCGCGCCCAGGGACCGGAGCCAGTCCACGCCGAAGAGCTTGCCCTCCTCGAAGGAGCCGAGCAGCCCCGGATCGGCGAGCAGGCGCGGCAGTTCGTCCCGGCCCCCGACGCGCAGACCCCGTACCCAGCCCAGGTGGTTGAGGCCGACGTAGTCGATCCAGGCCTCCCCCGGGTTCGCGCCCAGCACGCGCGCGATGCGGCGGCCGAGGCCCACCGGGGAGTCGCAGATGCCGATCACCCGGTCGCCGAGGTGCCGTGACATGGCCTCGGTGACCAGGCCGGCGGGGTTGGTGAAGTTGATGACCCAGGCGTCGGGGGCGAGCCGGGCCACGCGGCGCGCGATGTCCACGGCGACCGGCACGGTCCGCAGCCCGTACGCGATGCCGCCGGCGCCCACGGTCTCCTGGCCGAGGACGTCCTCCGTGAGGGCGACCCGCTCGTCCGCCGCGCGCCCTTCGAGACCGCCGACGCGGATCGCGGAGAACACGAAGTCGGCACCGCGCAGCGCGTCGTCGAGATCGGTGGTGACCGTCACCACGGGGGCGTCCGCGCGTCCGGCCGCCTGCTCGGCCAGGACCCGGGCGACGGCCGACAGCCGCTCCGCGTCCAGGTCGTGCAGCACCACATGGGTGACCCGGCCCGCGGCCCGGTCGCCCAGGAGCGCCCCGTACACGAGCGGCACCCGGAATCCGCCGCCTCCCAGAATCGTCAGCTTCACACCACGCCCGCCTTTCCCGGCTCTCCCGCCACGATCACCCGTACGCCCGTTCCGCGGAGGGGAACCGCGTCGGCGCGTCGATCGCCGTGTCCGTCTCTACCACGTCGAGCCCTCCGACGCCGCAGACCTGCGCCGGAACGGCCGCGGGAGAGTGCGTCATGCTGGGTCCGTACACGTACCGCCGCGTGCCCGTCCGGCAGGGGTACGCGTCCGCACGACCGCCCCGGTCCCGGGTCACGCGAAGCCGCCCGGGCCATGACCAGGGAGCCCGCCATCGCCCGCCAGCCGCAGCCGCAGCCGACGAACTTTGTTCCCGTCGACCCCCGAGCCGTGCTTTCTCCGGGAGTCGGGGCCGTGCCCCGCCGCGAGCACACGCCGTCGCGGCGGGTCGCGGGGACCGGACTCGGCTGACCCGACGCCGTGACCGCCGACGCCGTGCCGCCCGCGTCCGCGCCCGGACGCCTCCTCGCCGTGCTGGCCGCCTTCGACCGCGAGCACCCGGCGCTGAGCCTCTCGGACATCAGCCGGCGGGCCGGGCTGACCCTCACCACGACGCACCGGCTCGTGGGCGCCCTCACCGAGTGGGGCGCCCTGGAACGCGACCCGGGCGGCGTCTACCACGTGGGCCTGCGGCTGTGGGAACTCGCCGCCCTCGCGCCGCGCGGACCGGCGCTGCGGCAGATCGCGCTGCCGTACCTGGAGGACCTGTACGAAGCGACGCACGAAAACGTCCAGTTGGCGGTCCGGGACGGCTCCGAGGTCGTCTACACCGAGTGGCTCTCGGGGCGTTCCGCGGTCGGGGTCCGCATCCAGGTGGGCGCCCGCTGGCCCCTGCACGCGACAGGGGTGGGCCTCGTGCTGCTCGCCCACGGGGACAGCGCGTCCCAGGAGGCGTACTGCGCGGGTCCGCTCGCCTCTTTCACGCCGTACACCCTCACCGACGCCGAGCGGCTGCGCCGGATGCTGGCCGAAGTGCGGCGCACGGGCGTTGCGGTGAGCAGCCGTCAGGTCACCGAGGACGCGTTGTCGGTGGCCGCTCCGGTGCGCGGCCCTGGCGGGGCGGTCACGGCGGCGGTGTCGGTGGTGGTGCCCCAACAGGACGCGCAGGTGGCGGCGTTGATCCCGGCGGTACGGCTGGCCGCGCGCGGCATCTCCCGGGCCCTGGGCTGGCAGCCCACCCCGGACACGGCGGACCGGACCTCGGAGTGACGGCGAGGAGTCCCGAACGAGCCAGCCTGAAAACGGAGTTCGGCCGGTGCGGTGCCGGGCGTTGACCGGCCCGGACGCCGCTCCTACTGTCCGAGCGAGCGCCGACCAGCCTGCCGACGACCCCGCCGCAGCCCGCCAGGAGGCCGACATGACGCAAGCCCCGCGCATCGCCGAAGACCCGTCCGAGCCGTGGACCGTGCCCGAGCTCGTGGAGCGCAACGCCCGCCTCCACGCCGACCGGCCCGCGCTGTCCTGGCAGGAGCCCGGCACCGAGGAGTGGAGCACCCTGGACTGGGCCGGGGTACGGGAGCGCACGACGCGGCTGGCGGCCGGGTTCGCGGCACTCGGCGTCGGCCGGGGCGACCACGTGCTGCTCATGATGGCCAACCGGCCCGAGCACTGGCTCTGCGACCTCGCGCTGGTCCGGCTGGGCGCGGTGCCGGTCAGCGTGTACGGGACCTCCGCGGTGCCGCAGATGACGCACATCGCCCGCAACTGCCGTGCCGGCGTGGCCGTGGTGGAGGGCGCCGCCGAGGTGGACCGGTGGACGGCGTTGCTGGACGACGCGGGCACCCCGCTCACCCGGCTCGTCGTGGTGGAACCCGGGAGCGAGGGCACCCACCTGCCGTACGCCGCCCTGCTGAACGAACCGGTACCGGAGGAGTTCGGCAAGTCGCTGGACGCGTCCCGCCCCGACGACCCGGTCACCGTCGTGTACACCTCCGGCACCACCGGCGAGCCCAAGGGCGTGGTGCTCACCCACCGGCAGGTGCTGGCGAACGCCCGCGCCATCGAGGGTATCGTCGAACTCCCCCCGCAGACCGAGCACATCAGTTATCTGCCGTTCGCCCACATCGCGGAGCGGATGCTGAGCATCTATGTGCCCTGCCTGCGCCTCGCCCACGTGTACCTCTGCCCGGACCCGCAGCGTGTCGCCGGGGCCGTGCGGACGGTGCGCCCCGCCCAGTTCTTCGGGGTGCCGAGGATCTGGGAGAAGCTGGCCGCGACCGTGCGGACCGGACTCGCCGCCCTGCCCGCGGAACAGCGGGAGGCCGTCGAGGAGGCCACCCGGGTGGCACGGGAGTACGTCGGCTTCCTGGAGCGCGGCGCGGAGCCGCCGCCCGACGTCGCCGCGGCCTACGACCGTGCGCGGGAGCGGGTCATGGTACCGCTGCTGGCCGTCGGGGGGCTCGACCGGGTCACCTGGGCGGCCAGCGCCTCGGCGCCCATGCCGATCGACGTGGTGCGTTTCTGGGCAGGCTTCGGGATCGTCGTCATGGACGCCTGGGGGATGACGGAGACCGCCGGTGTGGCCACGGCGAACAGTCCGCGCAGCGGGTTCCGGCTGGGCTCCGTGGGGCGTCCCGTGCCGTCGGTGGAGATCCGGGTCGCCGAGGACGGCGAGCTGGAGGTGCGCGGCGAGTCGGTCTTCGCCGGTTACCTCCGGGAGGACGGCGAGGTGGTGCCCGCCGTGGACGAGGAGGGCTGGCTGCGCACCGGTGACGTCGGCCGGGTCGACGAGGACGGCTTCGTCTGGATCACGGACCGCAAGAAAGAGTTGATCATCACCTCGACGGGCAAGAACGTCTCCCCGGCGCTGGTGGAGAACGCCCTCAAGGAGCATCCGCTGATCGGGCAGGCCCTCGTGCACGGCGATCACCACTCGTACCTGGTCGCCCTGCTCGTGCTGGACCCGGAGACGGCTCCCGCGTGGGCGGCGGCGCACGGCGTCGAGGCGGGGCTCGGGCCGGACGCCCTGGCGCGGCATCCCGTCGTGCGGGCCGAGGCGGACCGGGCGGTCGCCGCCGCCAACTCCCGCCTGAACAGGACCGAGCAGGTCAAGCGGTACGAGCTGCTGGCCGAGGAGTGGGGCCCGGCCACCGGTGAGCTGACCCCGTCGCTGAAGATGCGGCGCCGTGTCATCCGCGAGAAGTACGCCGCAGCGCTGGCGGGCCTGTACGAGGACTGACCCGGCCGACGCGGGCGGCCGCACCGGACCGGCCGCCCGCCACCATGCCGCCCACCCGCCCGCTTGGCCGCCAGCCCGCCGCCCGACCCGGAAACGGAGGACTCCGGCGCGGGAAACGGAGGCCGGTTCAGGTGCGGAGCCCGGCCCAACTCACGGGAGGCGACCGCGCGTTCCGGCCCGCGTCCCGCCTTCACACCTTGAACTCCCGCTCCCCGTAAGGGTTTTCTCGGCTTGACCTCTTGACGGTTGGACCACCGGAGAGCACATTGGCCGCGCAGCTCCTTGAGAGCGCTCTCAAAAACACCCGCGCACCTCACTCCGTACCTGAAGAGGGCACCCCCATGAGTGAAACGTCCGGCACACCCGGCAGACGCGCCCCACTGCGGCGCGTGCTCATCGCCGTGTTCAGCACGCTCAGCCTGGCGGCGGCGGCAGCCACGGCCGCCACCCTCCCCGCCAACGCCTCCGCTCCCCCGCCCCCCTCCGGCTGGTCCCAGGTCTTCGTCGACGACTTCACCGGCGCCGCCGGCACGGGCGTCAACACCACCAACTGGCAGTACACGACCGGCACCAGCTACCCCGGAGGTCCCGCCAACTTCGGTACCGGCGAGATCGAGACGATGACGAGCAGCACCGACAACGTCTCCCTCGACGGTTCCGGCAACCTGCGGATCACCCCGCGCCGCGACTCCTCGGGCAAGTGGACCTCCGGCCGCATCGAGACCCGGCGCACCTACTTCCAGCCCCCGTCGGGCGGCAAGCTGCGCGTCGAGGCCCGTATCCAGATGCCGAACGTGACCGGCCCCGCCGCCAAGGGCTACTGGCCCGCGTTCTGGATGCTCGGCGCGCCCTTCCGGGGCAACTACTGGAACTGGCCGGGCATCGGCGAGCTGGACATCATGGAGAACGTCCAGGGCCTCAACACCGAGTGGGCCACGATGCACTGCGGCACCTCCCCGGGCGGCCCGTGCAACGAGACGTCGGGCATCGGCGGCAACACCCCCTGTACGGGCACGACCTGCCAGGCCGGGTTCCACACGTACGCCGTGGAGTGGGACAAGTCCACGAGCGTGGAGGAGATGCGCTTCTACCTCGACGGCGTCAACTTCCACACGGTCAGGGCCAACCAGGTCGACGCGACCACGTGGACGAACGCCACGAACCACGGCTACTTCATCATCCTGAACGTGGCGATGGGCGGCGGCTTCCCGGACGCGTTCGGCGGCGGCCCCGACAGCGGCACCGAACCGGGCCACCCGATGGTCGTCGACTACGTGCAGGTGCTGCAGGCCGCCGGCGGCGGCGGCGGCACCACCCCGCCCCCGTCCGGCAACCGGGACGCGTACAGCGCGATCCAGGCCGAGTCGTTCGACGGCCAGGGCGGCGTGAGCACCGAGACGACCACCGACTCCGGCGGCGGCCAGAACATCAGCGCGATCGGCAACGGCGACTGGGCGCTCTTCAAGGGCGTCAACTTCGGGTCCACGGCGGCCAGGCAGTTCTACGGCCGCGTCGCCAGCGGCGCGGCGGGCGGCGTCAGCGGTCTGGTCGAGGTCCGCCTGGACAGCCGTACGAGCACGCCGGTCGGCAGCTTCGCCGTGGGCAACACCGGCGGCTGGCAGAGCTGGAAGACGGTCCCGGCGAACATCACCGGCGTCACCGGCACGCACGACGTCTATCTGACCTTCAGCAGCGGCCAGCCGGCCGACTTCGTGAACGTCAACTGGTTCGACTTCGGCCACTGACGGCGAAGCGGCACGGGCACACGGGAGGGGCGGGCCACGCGGCCCGCCCCTTCAGCGCAGCTCCAGCCGGAACTGCGCCGGGGTCTGTTCCGTGTGCTGCTGGAAGAACTTGGAGAAATTGGCGGCGTCGGGGAAGCCGACGGCCGCGCCGACCCGGCCGATGGGCATCTCCGTGTGCGCGAGGAGCCGCTTGGCCTCCAGCGTGACCCGCTTGTCGATGAAGCCCTTGGGTGTCTCCCCGGTCGCCGCGCGCACCGCGCGGACCAGGGTCCGGCGGGAGTAACCGAGGGCGTCGGCGTAGGCGCTGACGCTGTGGTTGGTGGCGAAGCCCTCCTCGACCGCGTCCCGGAACCGGGTGAAGGTGGTGTCGCTCCGCCCCTGCGCCGCCTCGGCGGAACTGGCCGCCAGATGGGCCAGCCTGAGCAGGAACGCGGTCAGCGAGTGCCGCAGCACCGAGGTGTGCAGGCTGAGCGGCAGCGTGGCGGTGTCGACGTACTCGCGCTCCAGCTGGTCCAGGGAGTGCCGCAGGGCCGCGAGTTGTGCCGCGTCGGGCCGCAGCAGCGGCGGCTGGTCGTAGCGGTAGAGCCCGGTCGCCTCGACGGTGGCGCGCGGCAGGAAACCCGGTTGCATGGTGAGGGCGGTCCCGCGGTACCCGTTCGTACGGGAGAAGCGGTGGACCTGGCCGGGACGGATCCAGAGCAGCTCTCCCGCGGCGGCCTCGTACTCGGCGAAGTCGATCATGTGCCGGACGGGGCCCTCGTGGAACAGCATGACGACGTGGAAGTCGATGCGGTGCACGCGGTCCAGGGGTGCGTCCGCGTGCCAGGCGCGGCCGGTGCCCATGGGCCCGACCTGCATACCGACACCGGAGACGCTCAGGTCGACGGGGAAGGGAAAGGTCTTGATCCCGTCCTGCTCCCGGCTGCCGTCTCGGGTTGTTCTGTCCGCCATGTCCTTCTCGCGTCGGCTCGGTCCCGCACTCGCTGTCCCACTTTCACCGAAGGCTGACACAAGGGCACCTTCCCCGGCAAAAGTCAGACTTTTAAGTTTGAACACGTCCGAGCAGTAATCCCGCTCTCGCAGAGGACTTCTTGAAGATGAGCACGCAGACCTTCGACGGCTTCGAATGGACCGATCTCGACCGGCGTGCCGTCGACACCGCCCGCCTTCTGGCGGCCGATGCCGTGCAGCAGGTCGGAAACGGACACCCGGGCACCGCGATGGCGCTCGCCCCGGCGGCGTACACCCTCTTTCAGAAGGTGATGCGACACGACCCCGCCGACCCGGAGTGGACGGGCCGCGACCGCTTCGTGCTGTCCCCCGGCCACACCTCGCTGACCCTCTACACCCAGCTCTTCCTGTCGGGCTACGAACTCGGGCTCGACGACCTGAAGGCGTTCCGCACGCACGGCTCGAAGACGCCCGGTCACCCCGAGTACGGGCACACCGCGGGCGTCGAGACCACCACCGGACCGCTCGGCCAGGGTGTCGCGAACGCCGTCGGCATGGCGATGGCCGCCCGCTACGAGCGCGGCCTGTTCGACCCCGAGGCCCCGGAGGGCGAGTCCCCCTTCGACCACACCGTCTGGGCGATCGTCTCGGACGGCGACCTCCAGGAAGGCATCTCCGCCGAGGCGTCCTCCCTGGCGGGCCACCAGAAGCTCGGCAACCTCGTCTTCGTCTACGACGACAACCACATCTCGATCGAGGGCGACACCGCGACCGCCTTCTCCGAGGACGTCCTGAAGCGCTACGAGGCCTACGGCTGGCACGTCCAGCGGATCGAGCCCGGCGCCGACGGCGACATCGACGTGCACGCGCTGCACACGGCGCTCCGGCAGGCACAGGCCGAGACCGGGCGCCCCTCGATCATCGCGATGCGCACGATCATCGCCTGGCCCGCGCCGAACGCCCAGAACACGGAGGCCGCGCACGGCTCGGCGCTCGGCGCGGACGAGGTCGCGGCCACCAAGCGCGTCCTCGGCTTCGACCCCGAGCGCACCTTCCAGGTGGAGCCGGAGGTCCTCTCCCACGCCCGCGAGGCCCTGGACCGGGGCGCCGAGGCGCACGCCGCCTGGGACAAGCGGATCGCGGAGTGGCGCCTCGCGCAGCCCGAGCGCGCGAAGCTCTTCGACCGCGTCGTGGCGGGGCAGCTCCCCGAGGGCTGGGAGAGCGCGCTGCCGGTCTTCGAGGAGGGCACCTCGGTGGCCACGCGTGCCGCCTCCGGCAAGGTGCTCCAGGCCCTCGGCGGTGTCATCCCCGAGCTGTGGGGCGGCTCCGCCGACCTCGCCGGCTCGAACAACACCACGATCGACAAGACCAGCTCCTTCCTGCCGAAGGGCAACCCGCTGCCCGAGGCCGACCCGTACGGCCGCACGGTCCACTTCGGCATCCGCGAGCACTCCATGGCCGCGGAGATGAACGGCATCGCCCTGCACGGCAACACCCGCGTCTACGGCGGCACCTTCCTGGTGTTCTCCGACTACATGCGCAACGCCGTCCGCCTCTCCGCCCTCATGCAGCTCCCGGTGACGTACGTGTGGACGCACGACTCCATCGGCCTCGGCGAGGACGGCCCCACCCACCAGCCCGTCGAGCACCTCGCCTCGCTGCGCGCCATCCCCGGCCTCAACGTCGTCCGCCCGGCCGACGCCAACGAGACCGCGATCGCCTGGCGCGAGATCCTCCGCCGGCACGCCGCCGCCCCCGCCCCGCACGGCCTCGCGCTCACCCGCCAGGGTGTCCCGGTGTACGCGCCGAACGAGGACGCGGCCAAGGGCGGCTACGTGCTGCGGGAGTCCTCCATCGGCACGCCCGACGTGATCCTCGTCGCCACGGGCTCCGAGGTGCATGTGGCCGTCGAGGCGCGCGAGCGGCTCGAAGCCGAGGGGGTCGGCACCCGGGTGGTGTCGATGCCGTCGGTGGAGTGGTTCGAGGAGCAGTCCGCGGAGTACCGCGAGAGCGTCCTTCCGCCCTCGGTGAAGGCCCGCGTGGCGGTCGAGGCCGGCATCGGCCTGACTTGGTACCGGTATGCGGGTGACGCCGGACGCATCGTCTCCCTGGAGCACTTCGGCGCCTCCGCCGACGCCAAGACCCTCTTCGCCGAATACGGCTTCACCGCCGAGAACGTCGCCTCCGCCGCGCGGGAATCACTCGCCGCCGCGCGTGGTTGATCCCGTCGCCAGAAAGAAGATGATCACTGTGACCGAAGCAACCGCAGCCGCGGGAGCCCTGAAGCGCCTCTCCGACGAAGGCGTCTCCATCTGGCTGGACGACCTGTCGCGCAAGCGGATCACGTCCGGCAACCTCGCCGGACTCGTCGAGCACCAGCACGTGGTGGGCGTCACCACCAACCCCTCGATCTTCCAGGCCGCCATCGGCTCCGGCGAGGGCTACGAGGAGCAGCTCGCCGACCTCGCCGTACGCGGCGTCACGGTCGAAGAGGCCGTGCGCATGATGACCACGCAGGACGTCCGCGCCGCCGCCGACGTGCTGCGGCCCGTGTACGAGGCGACGGACGGCCGCGACGGACGGGTGTCCATCGAGGTCGACCCGCGTCTGGCGCACCGCACCGACGCGACGGTCGCCGAGGCCAAGCAGCTCGCCTGGCTGGTGGACCGGCCGAACGTCATGATCAAGATCCCGGCCACCGAGGCGGGCCTCCCGGCGATCACCGAGGTCATCGGCCTCGGCATCAGCGTGAACGTCACGCTGATCTTCTCGCTGGAGCGCTACCGCGCCGTGATGGACGCCTACCTGGCCGGTCTGGAGAAGGCCGGGGCCGCGGGCATCGACCTGTCCGGCATCCACTCCGTCGCCTCCTTCTTCGTCTCCCGCGTCGACAGCGAGATCGACAAGCGGCTGGCGAAGGTGGGCACCGACGAGGCGCTCGCGCTCAGGGGCCGCGCCGCGCTCGCCAACGCGCGCCTGGCCTACGAGGCGTACGAGGAGGTGTTCGGCGGTGACCGCTGGGCCGCCCTCGGCGCTGCCCGTGCCAACCGGCAGCGCCCCCTGTGGGCCTCGACCGGCGTCAAGGACCCGTCGTACAAGGACACGCTGTACGTCGACGAGCTGGTCGCGCCGGGCACGGTCAACACGATGCCGGAGGCCACCCTCAGGGCCACCGGAGACCACGGAGACATCCGCGGCGACACGGTGACCGGCGGCTACGCGCAGGCGCGCGCCGACCTGGCGGCCGTCGAGGGCCTCGGCATCTCCTACGACGAGGTCGTCGCGCAGCTGGAGGACGAGGGCGTGGCGAAGTTCGAGGCCGCCTGGCAGGACCTGCTGGAGGCCGTGGCGACGTCGCTGGAGCACAAGGGAGTTGAGGGGGCATGAGCGGGACACCCACCGAGGACACGGCGGGGCGGGAGGCCGGCGGGACGCCGGCGTCCCCCGCCGGGGAATCGAGGAACAGCGCGGCGAAGGCGGCCCCGAAGCGGGCGAAGGCCGAGGCGGCGAAGCCGGAGGCGGACACCACCGGGGCCGCGGCCGAGGACGTCCCCGCGGACGTGGCGAAGGCCCTCGGCGTGACCGGCGCCGACGCCGACTGGCGGAACCCCCTGCGCCATCCCCAGGACCGCAGGCTGCCCCGGATCGCGGGCCCCTCCGGGCTCGTCATCTTCGGCGTCACCGGTGACCTCTCCCGCAAGAAGCTGATGCCGGCCGTCTACGACCTCGCCAACCGCGGTCTGCTGCCGCCGGGCTTCTCGCTCCTCGGGTTCGCCCGGCGCGAGTGGGAGGACCAGGACTTCGCGCAGGTGGTGCACGACTCCGTGCGTGAGCACGCCCGCACCGAGTTCCGCGAGGAGGTCTGGCAGCAGCTCGCCGAGGGCATGCGGTTCGTCCCGGGCGACTTCGACGACGACACGGCGTTCAAGCAGCTGCGCGCGGCCGTCGAGGAGCTGGACGCCTCGCGCGGCACCAGCGGCAACTACGCCTTCTACCTCTCCGTACCGCCGAAGTTCTTCCCGAAGGTCGTGCAGCAGCTCAAGCGGCACGGGCTCGCGGACGCGCCCGAGGGTTCCTGGCGGCGCGCGGTCATCGAGAAGCCGTTCGGCCACGACCTGGCGAGCGCGCGCGAGCTGAACGCGATCGTGCACGAGGTGTTCGACCCGGACCAGGTGTTCCGCATCGACCACTACCTCGGCAAGGAGACCGTCCAGAACATCCTGGCGCTCCGCTTCGCCAACCAGATGTACGAGCCGATCTGGAACCGGTCGTACGTGGACCACGTGCAGATCACGATGGCCGAGGACATCGGCATCGGTGGCCGGGCCGGCTACTACGACGGCATCGGTTCCGCCCGTGACGTCATCCAGAACCACCTGCTCCAGCTGATGGCCCTGACGGCCATGGAGGAGCCGGCCGCCTTCGACGCCGAATCGCTGCTCACCGAGAAGCTGAAGGTCCTCAGGGCGGTGAAGCTGCCGGAGAACCTGGGCGAGCACACCGTGCGCGGCCAGTACGCGGCGGGGTGGCAGGGCGGCGAGAAGGTCGTCGGCTACCTCCAGGAGGACGGTATCGACGCGAAGTCGAAGACCGACACCTTCGCCGCCGTCAAACTGCAGATCGACAACCGCCGTTGGGCGGGCGTCCCCTTCTACCTGCGTACGGGCAAGCGGCTCGGCCGGCGGGTGACGGAGATCGCGGTCGTCTTCCAGCGCGCCCCGCACTCCCCCTTCGACCACACGGCGACGGAGGAGCTCGGCTCGAACGCGATCGTCATCCGCGTCCAGCCCGACGAGGGCATGACCGTGCGCTTCGGATCGAAGGTGCCGGGTACGTCGATGGAGATCCGGGACGTGTCGATGGACTTCGCGTACGGCGAGTCGTTCACGGAGTCCAGCCCGGAGGCGTACGAACGGCTGATCCTGGACGTGCTGCTCGGCGACGCCAATCTCTTCCCCCGTCATCAGGAGGTGGAAGAGTCCTGGAAGATCCTCGACCCGATCGAGGTCCACTGGGACACCCACGGCAAGCCCGCGCAGTACGCCTCGGGCACCTGGGGCCCCAAGGAAGCCGACGAGATGCTCGCACGAGACGGACGGAGCTGGCGCAGGCCATGAAGATCGACCTGACCGACACCACGGCAAGCAAGATCAACAAGGCTCTTGTGAAGGGCCGCCGGGCCATCGGCACGCCGGCCGTGGGCATGGTCCTCACGATGGTCATCGTGACCGACGAGGAGAACGCCTACGACTCCATCAAGGCGGCCGAGGAGGCGTCGCGCGAGCACCCCTCGCGCACCCTGGTCGTCATCAAGCGCCACGCCAGGACCCCGCGCGACCGCACCAACTCGCGTCTGGACGCCGAGGTCCGGGTGGGCGCCGACGCCGGCACCGGCGAGACCATCGTGCTGCGCATGTACGGCGAGGTGTCCGACCACGCCGACTCCGTCGTCCTGCCGCTGCTGCTGCCCGACGCGCCGGTCGTCGTCTGGTGGCCGGTGGACGCGCCGCAGATCCCGGTCAAGGACCCGCTGGGCGCCCTCGCCGCGCGCCGTATCACCGACATGTACGCGGTCGAGACGCCGCTCGCCGCGCTGGAGGCCCGCGCCGCCGCGTACGCGCCCGGTGACACCGACCTGGCGTGGACCCGGCTGACGCCGTGGCGCTCGATGCTGGCCGCCGCGCTCGACCAGGCCCGGACGAAGGTGATCTCGGCCGCCGTGGAGAGCGAGGCCGAGAACCCGAGCGCCGAGCTGCTGGCCCGCTGGCTGGAGGCCCGCCTCGGGGTCGCCGTCGAGCGGGTCGTCACCGCGGGTCCCGTCGTCACCGCCGTCCGGCTGGGCACCGAGAACGGCGAGATCCGCATCGACCGCCCCGAGGGGCCGCTGGCCACCCTGGCCCTGCCGGGCCAGCCCTCGCGCACCCTGGCTCTGAAGGTGCGCAGCACCTCCGAGCTGATCGCCGAGGAGCTGCGGCGCCTCGACGCGGACGAGATGTACGCCGTCGCCCTGCGGGGCGAGGGCACCAAGGAGATTCCCACCGATGTCTGACACCCCCAAGCTCACGCACCGTCCCGAGTGGACGGCGCTGGAGGACCACCGCGCGCAGGAGATGCTGCACCCGCGGCTGCGTGAGCTGTTCGCCGCGGACCCCGGGCGCGCGGACCGCTACACCGTGCGCGTCGGCGATCTGCGCATCGACTACTCCAAGCACCTGATCACGGACGAGACCCTGGCGCTGCTCCAGGAACTGGCCACGGCCACCGGCGTGTTCGGGCAGCGGGACGCCATGTTCCGCGGCGAGAGGATCAACGTCACCGAGGACCGGGCCGTGCTGCACACGGCGCTGCGCGCCCCGCGCGACGCGGTGGTCGAGGTCGACGGGGAGAACGTCGTGCCGGGTGTGCACGCCGTGCTCGACCGGATGGCCGACTTCGCCGGGCGCGTCCGCTCGGGTGAGTGGACCGGGCACACCGGCAGGCGCATCAGGAACGTCGTCAACATCGGCATCGGCGGCTCGGACCTCGGTCCGGCGATGGCCTACGACGCGCTGCGGGCGTTCGCCGACCGCTCGCTGACGGTGCGGTTCGTGTCGAACGTGGACGGCGCCGACCTGCACGAGGCCGTCCGCGACCTGGACCCGGCGGAGACGCTGTTCGTCATCGCCTCGAAGACCTTCACCACGATCGAGACGATCACCAACGCCACCTCGGCGCGGACCTGGCTGCTCGCCGGGTTCGACGGCGACGAGAAGGCGGTCGCGAAGCACTTCGTGGCGTTGTCGACGAACGCCGGCAAGGTCGCGGACTTCGGCATCGACACGGCCAACATGTTCGAGTTCTGGGACTGGGTCGGCGGCCGGTACTCCTTCGACTCCGCGATCGGCCTGTCCCTGATGATCGCGATCGGCCCCGACCGCTTCCGCGAACTGCTCGACGGGTTCAGGACCGTGGACGAGCACTTCCGCACCGCGCCCGCCGAGTCCAACGCCCCGCTGCTGCTGGGCCTGTTGGGCGTCTGGTACGGGAACTTCTTCGACGCCCAGTCGCACGCGGTGCTGCCGTACTCGCACTACCTGTCCAGGTTCACCGCGTACCTCCAGCAGCTCGACATGGAGTCCAACGGCAAGTCGGTGGACCGCGAGGGACGCCCCGTGGAGTGGCAGACCGGCCCGGTCGTCTGGGGCACCCCCGGCACCAACGGCCAGCACGCCTACTACCAGTTGCTGCACCAGGGCACCAAGTTGATCCCGGCGGACCTGATCGGGTTCGTCAACCCGGTCGACGAACTGAGCGACGAACTCAAGGCGCAGCACGACCTGTTGATGGCCAACCTCTTCGCGCAGGGCCAGGCGCTGGCCTTCGGCAAGACGCCGGACGAGGTGCGCGCCGAGGGGGTGCCCGAGGAGCAGGTCCCGCACCGCACGTTCCGCGGCGACCACCCGACGACCACCGTCCTGGCGACCGAGCTGAGCCCCTCGGTCCTCGGCCAGCTGATCGCGCTCTACGAGCACAAGGTGTTCGTCCAGGGCGCGATCTGGAACATCGACTCCTTCGACCAGTGGGGCGTCGAACTCGGCAAGGTCCTCGCCAAGCGCGTCGAACCCGCGCTCACCGAGGGCGCCGACGTGCCCGGGCTCGACCCCTCCACCGCCGCCCTCGTGGCCGCCTACCGCACTCTCAGGAAGAAGTGAACTGACATGACCACGATGCAGCTCGGACTCATCGGCCTCGGCAGGATGGGCGGCAACATGCGCGAGCGGATACGCCGCGCCGGCCACACCGTCATCGGCTACGACCGCAATCCCGACCTCGCCGACGTGAACAGCCTCGCCGAACTCGTCGAGAAGCTCGAAGGCCCGCGTGTGGTGTGGGTGATGGTGCCCGCGGGCGGTCCGACCCAGTCCGTCGTCGACGAACTCGGCGATCTGCTGGAGGCCGGCGACACCATCGTGGACGGCGGCAACTCCCGCTGGACCGACGACGAGAAGCACGCCGAGCAGCTGGCGGCCAAGGGCATCGGCTTCGTCGACGCGGGCGTCTCGGGCGGCGTGTGGGGCCTGGAGAACGGCTACGCCCTCATGGTCGGCGGCGACGCGGAGAACGTCGCCAAGGTGCAGCCGATCTTCGACGCGCTCAAGCCCGAGGGCGACTTCGGGTTCGTGCACGCGGGCAAGGTCGGCGCCGGCCACTTCTCCAAGATGGTCCACAACGGCATCGAGTACGCCATGATGCAGGCCTACGCCGAGGGCTGGGAGCTGCTGGAGAAGGTCGACTCCGTCACCGACGTGCGCGAGGTCTTCCGGTCCTGGCAGGAGGGCACGGTCATCCGCTCCTGGCTGCTCGACCTCGCCGTCAACGCCCTGGACGACGACGAGCACCTGAACAAGCTGCGCGGCTACGCGGAGGACTCCGGCGAGGGCCGCTGGACCGTCGAGGCGGCCATCGACAACGCCGTCCCGCTGCCCGCGATCACCGCGTCGCTCTTCGCCCGCTTCGCCTCCCGGCAGGACGACTCGCCGCAGATGAAGATGATCGCCGCCCTGCGCAACCAGTTCGGCGGCCACGCCGTCGAATCGGCGAAGTAGGCGTCATGGGCGACCTGCTGCTGGTCCGCCACGGCGAGACCGAGTGGAGCGTGTCGGGGCAGCACACCAGCTGGACCGACCTGCCCCTGACGCGGCACGGCGAGGAACAGGCCGCGTCCCTCGCCCCGCTGCTCGCCGGCCGGACCTTCGCCCTCGCGCTCACCAGCCCGCTGGCCCGCGCGCTCCGCACGGCGGAACTCGCGGGCCTGTCCGGGGCCGTACCGGACCCGGACCTGCACGAGTGGGACTACGGCGCGTACGAGGGCGTCACGACCGTCGAGATCCACCGGACCCGGCCCGACTGGTTCCTCTGGGACGACGGGGTGCCGCCCGGTCCCGACGGTCATCCCGGCGAGTCCCCCGAGGAGGTGGGACGACGGGCCGACCGCGTGCTGGCCCGGGTGGCGCCCGCCCTCGGGGACGGGGACGTGGTGCTGGTCGCCCACGGACACTTCCTGCGTGTGCTCACCGCCCGCTACCTGGGGCTTCCGGCCTCCCACGGGCGGCTCTTCCAGCTCGCGACGGGCACGGTCGGGCGGCTCTCCACCGAGCACGAGCGCCCGGTCGTGGCCGAATGGAACAGCCCAGGAACTTCTGTGCCGGTCCACTAGTTCCCACGGTGCTGTAGCAACCGAAGAGGTCCCGGCCCGCCCCTCCCGGCGGGCCGGCCCTCGACAACGTATGGAGTTCTCATGGCCCTGTGGGACCGCATCAAGGAGTCCGCGTCGACGATGCAGACCCAGCTCGTGGCGAAGAAGAACGACCTCACGAGCGGTGCCTTCCGCGACGCGAGCATGGCGATGTGCGCGCTCGTCGCCGCCGCCGACGGCTCGATCGACGCCTCCGAGCGGCAGCGGGTGAGCCAGCTGATCGCCACGAACGAGGTGCTGAGGAACTTCGACGCCGCCGACCTCCAGCGGCGCTTCGACGACAACCTGAACAAGCTGACGGCCGACTTCGCCCTGGGCAAGGTCAGCGTCCTCCAGGAGATCGCCAAGGCCAAGAAGAAGCCCGCCGAGGCCCGCGCCGTGATCCAGATCGGCATCGTCATCGGCGGAGCCGACGGCGACTTCGACAAGGACGAGCAGGCCATCGTGCGCGAGGCCTGCTTCACGCTGGACCTGCCGCCGCACGAGTTCGACCTGTAGCCGTACCTACGCCGCCCGCCCCGGCCCCGTCCGCCGAGGGAGCGGCCGCAGTTCCCGGCCCGGGTCACCGCAGCGCGCGGTGTCCCGGGCCTCTGCGCTGCCAAACGCGCCGTCCCGGCCTCCGGCGTCCTGGTCAGCGGACGGGACGCGAGGCGTGCTGCGCCGCGAGCCGCACCGGGGCGTTCACCGCTCCGTAGCCGCGGTAGCCGCCGTCGCGCTGGACGAGTTCGAAGAAGACGCGGCCGACGGTCTCGGTCCAGCAGTGGCGGAACTCCCCTTCCGCGTCACGGTCGTAGAGGATGCCGAGTTCGCGGTACGTCGCCAGCTCGCCGTCCGTGAACTCGTACCGGGCCGCCAGGTCGTCGTAGTAGTTCGCCGGGATCGGCAGCAGGCGCCCGCCCGCGGCCCGGAAGCGGCGGGCGGCGGCCACCACGTCCGCCGTGGCCAGCGCGATGTGCTGGGAGCGGGCGCCGTCGTCGGCGGGGCCGGGGCCCACTCCCAGGGCGATGCGGACGCTGCCGCCGGCGTCGGTGACGGCGCGGCTGCGGTGCAGGCCGTAGGGGTCCGCCACGTCGACGCTCTCCTGCGCGGCGAGTCCGAGCACGCTGCGGTGGAAGAGGGCGGCCTCGTCGAACTGGTGCCAGGGCTGGGTGAGCGCCAGGTGGTCGATGCGCTCGACGGGCCCCGGCGCCGAACCACCGGTAGCGCCGGACGGGCCCGGTCGCTCGTCCGTCCGCTCGAAGTCCTGCGTCCAGCTGGGGAGTTCAGGGCGGTTGGTGGCACAGAAGAAGAGTTCGGTGCCGTCGGGGGCGGACACCGCGTCGAGCGGCGCGTCCTCGGGAGCCCGGCGGCGGGGCAGGACCGGCGCGAGGAGGGCCTCGGCGCGACGGGCGGCTCCCGCGGGGTCGGGCGACTCCAGGCCGACGGCGGCGAGAGCGGTGCCGTCACGGCGGGCCTGCGGTCCCGTGTTGAGCAGGACACGGGCCTCGCCCTGCTGCCAGAGGTCGACAGGCTTGCTGCGGTGCCGGGCGGTGCGGGTGAAGCCGAGGGCGCCCAGGACCGCCGAGACGGGTTCGGCGTCGGGGGTGACGAGTTCGGCGAAGGCCACGCCGGTGGGCACGACGGGTGCCGGCGGCGCGGCGAGACCGGCCGCCTCCTGGAGGACGAGCAGGGAGCGCTGGGCGTCGACGGCGGTCGGCCCGGCCTCCGCCTGGCGGAAGACGTCGTTGAACACCTCCAGGGAGAGCGGACCCCGGTATCCGGCGCGCATCACGTGGCCCAGCAGTCCGGCCAGGTCGAAGCCGCCCTGGCCGGGGAAGCAGCGGTAGTGGCGGCTCCACTGCAGGACGTCCATGGCCATCAGGGGGGCGTCGGCCAGCTGGAGGAAGAAGATCTTCTCGCCGGGGATGTCCTCGATGCCCTTCGGGTCGGAGCCCCGGGCGAGGATGTGGAAGCTGTCCAGGCAGGTGCCGAGGGCGGGGTGGCCGGCCGCCTCGACGATGCGCCACGCGTGGTCGTAGGTGTTCACGTGACGGCCCCACGCGAGGGCCTCGTACGCCACGCGGATGCCGAAGTCCCGTGCCACGTCGGCCAGAGCGCTCAGCTGCCCGGCGGCGAGCGCGTCGTCGTCGACGGCCAGGGGGGAGACGCTGGAGCACACCAGGACGGTGTCGGCGCCGAGCCGCTCCATGAGCGCGAACTTGTGCCGCGCCCGGCGCAGATTCCGCTCGAACTCGTCCTCCGGCACCGCCTCGATGTCGCGCATCGGCTGGTAGAGGTCGATGCCCAGACCGAGGTCGGCCGTGCGGGCGCGGATCTCCTCGGGGGTCAGCGGGCTCGCGAGCAGGTCGTTCTCGAAGATCTCGACGCCGTCGAAGCCCGCCCGGGCCGCGGCCGTGAGCTTCTCGGTCAGGGATCCGCTGAGCGAGACGGTGGCGATGGACGTACGCACGGGCTGCTCCTTCGTCGCTGGTGATTCGGTCCGGCCGGACGGGGGTCCGACACCGGGGGGCGCGTGCGGGCCCTGCCCGCGCGGTCAGCGCCGGGCTCCCGCCCCGTCCGCCAGTTCGGCGATGTCCGCCAGCATCCGGGCGGTGTCGGGTTCTCGCCCCGTGAACAGCCGGAAAGCGTCCGCCGCCTGGAAGACGGCCATGCCGCCGCCGTCGAGGGTCGCGCAGCCGATCGCGCGGGCGGCGCGCAGCAGTTCGGTGTCCAGCGGCCGGTAGACCACCTCGGCGACCCACAGTTCGGGGCGCAGCAGCCCGGCAGGCAGGGGAAGGCCCGGGTGTGCGGCCATCCCGGTGGGGGTGGCGTGCACGACCCCGTCGGCCCGGGTCAGCAGCGGGGCCAGCGCGTCCGGCGTCGCGGCCCCGGCGCGCCCCTCGCCGAAGTGGCCGTTGAGCGCGGCGGCGAGCCCGGCGGCACGGTCACCGAGTGCGTCGACGACGCTCACGTGCCCCGCGCCCAGCGTGAGCAGGGCGTGGGCGACGGCAGCGCCCGCGCCTCCGGCCCCGAGCTGCACGACGCGCTCCAGCGGGGCGTCGGGCAGTCCTCGGGCGAAGGAGGCGGCGAATCCGGTGACGTCCGTGTTGTGTCCGACCGCGCGGCCGTCCTCGAAGACCACGGTGTTCACCGCGCCGAGCGCCTCGGCCTGCGGGGAGAGTGCGTCGAGGTGGGGGATGACGAGCTGCTTGCAGGGATGGGTGACGTTGAGCCCGTCGAAGCCGAGGGCGCGGGCGCTCCGCACGAGGTCGCCCACCGCCTCCGGTCCCCCGTCGAACCGGTCGACGTCGATGAGCCGGTACAGGTAGCGCAGCCCCTGCCGGTCGGCCTCCCGCTCGTGCAGCCCGGGGCTGAGGGAGGGTCCGATGCCGGAACCGACGAGGCCGACGAGATACGAGTCCTGGGTCACGGCGGCCTCCTGAGCGATGCCTTGCCTGGCGTACGACGGTGCGCGTCGGGTCCGCGCCCGCCGCTAATGTACGAACTAGTACGTTAGTAATAGCAGGATCTCGTGGCGGCGGGAACCCCCACCCGAGCCTCGTCCGGCAGCCGGCCCGGACGGAGGGCACCCCCCGGGTACCGCTCGACGCGTCCCGCCCCGGCCCCTCCACCCTCCGAGACCGGCGGCCACGGGGCGGCGGCCTGCTTCTACAATCGCGAGCACTGGCCCCCGCCCGAAGGAACCCGATGACCAGCGTCGAAGAACCGGCACGACCCAACGGCCGTATTCGCGACGCCGCGCGTACCAGGGCCGAGATCCTCGACGTGGCCACCGAGGAGTTCGCGCGCGCCGGCTACACGGGCGCCCGCGTGGACGAGATCGCCGCCCGCACCCGCACCACGAAGCGGATGATCTACTACTACTTCGGCGGCAAGGAGCAGTTGTTCACGGCCGTCCTGGAGCGGGCGTACTCCGTGATCCGGCAGGCCGAGCAGGAGTTGGACGTCGAGCACCTGGACCCGGTCGCGGCCATCCGCCGCCTCGCCGAGGTCACGTTCGACCACCACGAGAGGCATCCCGACTTCATCCGCCTGGTGAGCATCGAGAACATCCACGGCGCCGAGCACATCGCCGCGTCCGAGGAGCTGGGCAGGATCGGCTCGCCCGCACTGGACGTGATCCGCCGCATCCTGGAGGCGGGCCGCAGCTCGGGCCTGTTCACGGCCGACGTCGACGCCGTGGACCTGCACGCGATGATCAGCGCGTTCTGCTTCTTCCGGGTCGCCAACAGGCATACCTTCGGCGCCCTGTTCGGCCGTGACCTGGTCGCCTCCGGCCGGCGCGAGCACTACCGCACCATGCTCGGCGACATGGTCATCGCCTATCTGACGGCCGACCGCTCCGCGGACTGAGCTCGCCGCCGCCCGGCCACCGACCCACCATCAACAGCGCGCCCGAGCTGCGCTTTCGCCGCCGGTCGTCAGCCGAGGGGCGATCAGCGGACCGCGGGCCGGGGGCCGGCATGGGCCCCGAGGTCCCCCGGCGCGACCTCTTGACAGGACGGAAACGCGGGCGCAACATCCGTAGCCAATCCGCTACTAACTATCCAGTGGGTTAATTAGCCGGGGCGCGCACCCGGCGCAGCCGACCCGCACACCCCAGGGATCCGGCTCCTCCCCCTCCGTCACTCCCGTCCCCGGAGTTCCCTCGAAGGAGCACGCCGTGCCTGCCCCCGCCACACCGCTCGACGCCCCTCCCGGCCAGCCCCGGAAGGCCGCCATGGCCGCCTGGATCGGCAGCGCCCTGGAGTACTACGATTTCTTCATCTACGGCAGCGCCGCCGCGCTGATCTTCCCCAAGGTCTTCTTCGACGAGTCGGACCCGGCCACCGCGACGCTGCTGTCGCTGGCCACGTTCGGTGTCGCCTACGCCGCGCGCCCGGTCGGCGCGCTGTTCCTCGGGCACTTCGGCGACCGCGTCGGCCGCAAACGGATCATGGTCTTCACACTGATGCTGATGGGCCTCTCCACGTTCCTCATCGGCTGTCTGCCGACCCGGAGCCAGGTGGGCGACCTCGCGCCGGTCCTGCTCGTGCTGTGCCGGGTGCTCCAGGGCATCTCCGCGGCCGGCGAGCAGGCCAGCGCCAACTCCATGTCCCTGGAACACGCTCCGGCGGACCGGCGCGGCTTCTTCACCAGCTTCACCCTCAGCGGCACCCAGGGCGGGCAGCTCCTGGCGACCCTGGTCTTCCTGCCGATCGCCGCGCTCCCCGAGGACCAGCTCCTGTCGTGGGGCTGGCGCGTCCCGTTCTGGCTGAGCGTCGCGGTCGCCGTCGTCGGCTTCGTCATCCGCCGCACGCTCCAGGAGACCCCGGCCTTCACGCAGCAGGCCGCCACGGAAGGCGTGGTCCGGCTGCCGCTGGCCGTGCTGCTGCGCGACCACCGCGCGGACGTGCTCCGGGTCGTCGCGGGCGCCGTCATCGCCTCCGTGAGCACGATCTTCACGGTGTGGGCACTGGCGTACGCGACCAGCGACGCGGTCGGCATGTCCCGCTCCGGGATGCTGTGGGTGGGCGCGCTCGCCAACGTCGTCGCCCTCGGCGCCATCCCGCTGTGGGCGACGCTCTCCGACCGCATCGGCCGGCGTCCGGTCTTCCTCGTCGGCGCCGTCGGCAGCGCGGTCGCCATGTTCGGTTACCTGTGGGCCATCTCGACGGGCTCCTACCCGCTGGTGCTCGTGCTGGGCATCGTCGCCTTCGGTGTCGTCTACAGCGCCGCGAACGGCGTGTGGCCCGCCTTCTACGGCGAGATGTTCTCCACCCGGGTGCGGCTGTCCGGCATGGCCATCGGCACCCAGATCGGCTTCGCCGTGGCCGGGTTCGCCGTCACGTTCGCGGCGCGGATCGCCGGCCCGGACGGCGACTGGTCCGCCGTGGCCCTGTTCACGGCGGCCCTGTGCGTCCCGCCGGTCATCGCCGCCGTCACCGCCCGCGAGACGCACAAGGTGCCGACCGAGGAACTCGGCGTGCGGACGCCGCGCACGGCCTCCCGACAGGAGTCCGTCCCCGCCTGACCGTCCCGAGGCCGCCCGGTCCCCCGACCGCACACGGCAGTTGGGGACCGGGCGCGACGACGGACCCCTCAAGTCCCGTCTCCTGTACGGTTGTTCAGGACGCCGGCGACATCCGACACCCTTCGTCCGTCGCCCCCGTCGCCCGGCACGGACCGTCGCTCAGGTGGTCCGCCCGGGCACCGAATCCCTCACACCGGAGCGATCAAGGCGCCGCTACGGGCGGACACCGCACGCCCGGCGTCGTAGAGTTCGACTTCGCGCACACCGGCCGGGTTCAGGGACGGCCGGTGTGCGCGGAGCGCGCCGCCCCACGGTGAGGGCGGCGAACGACACTCGGCACCACGGCTCCCCCGGCCCGCTCACACGAGAGCGCGCGGAGCTGCCGGCGAACTCCAGCGCGGCGAGAGCCACTTGGCAGCGGTCACGCCCCGCGGTCGACACTCGCGTCCAGCAAGGGGCCCAGCTCACGGGCCACGGTCGTCAGGGCGCGTACGTCCTGTTCGGTCCTGGCGATCAGCAAAGCGCCCTCCAGCGCGCTGATCATGAGCGTCGCGAGGGGCTCGGCCCGGTCGGCCGGTACGCCCATGTCCGTCAACGCCCCCGCCACCGGCCCGGTCCAGGACGCGAACGCGGCGGCGGCGGCGGTGCGGGTGGACTCGGTGGATCCCACGCAGTCCACCGTCGCGGCGGCCACCGGGCAGCCCGACGCGAAGCCGAGCGAGCCGTACTCGTCGGTCCACTGCCGCACCATCGCGGCGAACAGCCCACTCGGGCTCGGTTCGTCCAGTTCGACGAGGAAACGCGCGACGCGCCGTCCGGCGTAGCGCCCCGCCCAGCCGACCGCCTCGTTGACCAACTGCTCCTTGCCGCCCGGGAAGTAGTGCTGGAGCGATCCGCGTGGCGCGCCCGCGTGCGCGGCGACGTCCCGCATCCCGGTGGCGGTGACGCCCTGGCGGCGGATGAGCTGGGCCGCGCTGAAGACCATCCGCTCGCGCGGCCCCCGCTCGGAATCCTTCATGTCCGACCTCCCGTCGCGCCCGCGTCACTCTCGCCCGGCCGGACCGGGCGTCCGTGGAAGCCCCCGGGCACGGGCCGCCGGGCGGCCCGGCGGGAAACGTCCACTCCCACTATGACAGCTGTCATGAAGCTGGCTACTATGACAGCTGTCATAGTCGGCGAGCGGTGGCCCACGGGCCGGCCGGAGAAGGCGGTGCGTCGTGCGGGTGGGATTCCTCGGTCTCGGGGTCATGGGGCAGCCGATGGCCCTCAATCTGGCCCGGGCCGGTACGCCCCTGATCGTGTGGAACCGCACCGCCGCCAGGGCGGAGCCCCTGCGCGCCGCGGGTGCCGACGTCGCCGCCGGTCCCGCCGAGGTCCTGGCCCGCGCGGACGTCACGTTCCTGATGCTGGCCCACGAGACGGCCACCGACGAGGTCCTCGGCCGCGGCACCCCCGGCTTCGCGGCCCGCGTCGAGGGGCGCACCCTCGTGCACATGGGCACGACGTCACCGGAGTACTCGCGGGAACTCGGAGCCGACGTGCTGGCGGCGGGCGGCCGTTACGCGGAGGCGCCCGTGTCGGGTTCCCGGGTGCCCGCCCAGGAGGGACGGCTCGTGGCGATGCTGGCCGGGGACGAGGCGACCGCGGCGGCCGTACGCCCGCTCCTCGCCCCGATGTGCCACGAGACGTTCGACTGCGGTCCGGTGCCGAACGCCCTGCTGATGAAGCTCTCGGTGAACCTGTTCCTGATCACGCTCGTCACCGGTCTCGGCGAGGCCTTCCACTTCGCCGAACGGCAGGGCCTGGACCGGAAGTTGTTCCTCGACGTGCTCGACGCGGGCCCGATGGCGAGCGGGGTCTCCCGGATGAAGGCGCCCAAGCTGCTGACCGGGGACTTCTCGGTCCAGGCGGCCGTCCAGGACGTACTGATGAACAACCAGCTGATCGCCGGGGCCGCCCGCCGGGCGGGGCTCGCCTCGCCCCTCCTGGACGTCTGCCACGCCCTGTTCGGCGAGGCCGTGTCGCAGGGGCACGGGGGCGCGGACATGATCGCCGTCCTGCGCGCGATCGAGGCCCGGACCGACGCCGGCGCGAGGTCCGACGACGGCCGGGACGCCTCGCCCGGCTCCGGGTCAGCGCTCGCGCGGGATGCCGTACGCGCGCTCCACCCGCAGCCGTAGGACGAGACGGCGGTCGCGGACCATCGCGGCGCGGTAGTCGTCCCAGTCCGGGTGCTCGCCCTGGACGTCCCGGTAGAGCCGGATCAGTTCCTCGACGGTCTCGTCGTGCGGGTCCCGCGCCACGGGCGTGAGGTCCGCCGTGCCCTCGGCCACCGTGTACGCCCACCGGTCGTCGCTGGTCACGTGGTACGACGCCCGCGGGTCCCGGCGCAGGTTCCGGGTCTTGGCGCGGTCGTCGGTGAGCGAGACCCGGACGGTCCGCTCGTCCGGGTAGTACGCGTGGTTCACGTTCGACAGCTGGGGCCTGCCGTCGCGCTTGAGGGTGACCAGCACTCCCCCGTCGTGCTCGGCGAGCAGAGCGAGCAGGGCGTCCTGCGCGTCGTCGGGCCGCCCGCCCGCCCCGGTCCGGAGCGGGGTGGTCACGTCGTTCACGTCGTCGTGCGCTTCGTGGGTCATGCCTGCTCAACGCCGCGCCGCGCGTGGGGCATTCCGCGCGGGCGAGGCCGGTCCGACAGGGCGCCCTCCCGCCCGGCCCAGGCACCGAACGGCGTCAACCGCCCGGTCGCCGCGCCGCTTCCCATGGGACCGGCGGCGGAGTAGACAGTGTCCACTCGATCCCGCCACATCCGTAGACACTGTCTACTCGGCCTGGTAGACAGTGTTTATGCATGAGCCGGAACCGGGGCTGCGGGCCCGTCTGATCCAGGTCGGGGTCGACCTGGTCACCACCGAGGGAGCGCAGGCCCTGTCCCTGCGGGAGATCGCCCGGCGCGCGGGCGTCTCGCACGGCGCCCCGCGGCGCCACTTCCCGACGCACCTCGCCCTCCTGTCGGCGATCGCGCGCCGCGGCTTCGAGGACCTGGGCGCCCGCGCGGCACAGGCGCTCGGCGACGGCGGGACGGACCCGCGCACCCGCCTGATGACGCTGGGGCGCGTCTATCTGGACTTCGCCTTCGACAACCCCGGCATGTACGAGTTGATGTTCCGTCACGACCTGCTGCGCAGTGACCAACTGGGGCTGCGTGAGACGAGCCTGCCCCTGTTCGGCGTCTGGGTGGACCTGGTCGGGGAGGCGTGCCCGCGGGCCGACGCGCCGCTCGTGGCGGGCGCGTTGTGGGCCAACCTGCACGGCATCGCCCAGCTGTGGAGCTGGGGCAGTCTGCAACTGGCCACGGGGAGCGACGACTTCACACCTCTGCTGCGGGCGGCGCTGGACGCGTATCTCGGGGCGGAGGCCCGATGACCCCGCACCGCCTGCTCGTCCTCACGAGCAGCGTCGCCGGCGCGGCGATCGTCGCCCTGGACGGCACCGTGCTGACCATCGCGCAGCCCACGCTCCGCCGGGAGCTGCACGCCTCCTTCGCCCAGGTCCAGTGGACCAGCACCGGCTATCTCATCGCGGTGGCCGCGCTGCTGGTGTTCTCCGGACGGCTCGGCGACCGCTACGGGCACCAGCGGGTCTTCGCCACCGGAGTCCTCGGCTTCGGCGCGGCCTCGGCCGGGATCGGCCTCTCGTCGGGCATCGGCTGGGTGATCGGGCTGCGTGTGGCCCAGGGCGTCTTCGGCGCGCTGCTCCAGCCGGCCACGCTCGGGATGCTCCGGGCGGCGTTCCCGCCGGACCGGCTCGGCATGCCCGTCGCGCTGCGCACCAGCGCCATCGGCGTGGCGGCGGCGGCCGGTCCTCTCGTCGGCGGGGTGCTGGTCACCCACCTGGGCTGGCGCGCGGTCTTCTTCCTCAACGTCGTGCCGGCCCTGGTGCTCGGCGCGCTGGCCCTCGTCGTCCGCGCCCCCGCCCCGGCCGTTTCCGCGCCCGGCGACGCGGAAGGCGCGGGTGGCGCGCCCGGCGCGGGGACGGAACCCACCCCGCTCGACGTGCCCGGCGCCTGTCTGCTCGCCACCGCGCTCGCCCTCCTGGTGCACACGCTCGTCGGCACCTCGACGGGGAGCGGCGCGACGGGCACCGTGCTCGGACTGCTCGCGGTCCTGGTGCTGGCAGCCGGGTTCGTCCGCCACGAACGGCGCACCGAAGGCCCGCTGCTGCCCGCCGAGATCGTCGGTTCGGCGACCATCGGCGCGGCGCTCGGCATCCTGGTCACCGCGTCGGCGGCGATGCTCGGCGCCCTCTTCGTCGGGACCTACTTCCTCCAGGACGTCCTCGGGCTCGACCCGCTCCAGAGCAGCCTGCGCGCCCTTCCCGGACCCGTGATGATGATCCTGGGCGCACCGGTCGCCGCGGTCGTGATGCGGCGCTTCGGACCCCGGCGGACGGCCCTCGCCGGGACGGCGCTCCTCACCGTCGGCATCCTCGCGCTGTCCCGGCTCGGACCGGGTTCGGGCGCCCCGCAGATCGGGTTCGGCTTCCTGCTGCTCGGCGCCGGCTTCGGGACGGTGATGGTCACGGCGACGGCCGTCGTCGTGCGGCAGGTGTCCCCGGGGTCGGCCGGTGTCGCGGGCGGGCTCCAGCAGACGGCGATGAACGTCGGACCCACGGTCGGGGTGGCCGTCGCGACCACGCTGATGACGCATACCGGCGTCGAGATGGGCCCCGCGCTGACCGTCCTCGCCGCGGTCTCCGCCCTGGGGCTCCCGCTCTCCCGCGCCCTGCCGGGACGGCCCGCCGTCACCGCCGCGGCGACGGCGGCCGTCGCCCCGGGGGCGCATCCGCCACCGCGCGTGGGGGAAGCCCCGTAGGACCCGGTGATCTCTGGGTACAGGACCATCAAGGTCAGCCAGTCCACGAGCCGCAGCCCGGAGGAATGCCATGGGAGCCCTGCAGCAGGAGGTCGAGCCCGGCGAGGCCGGACTCGATCCCAAGGCGCTCGTCCGGCTGGACGAGCACTTCGCCCACCTCGTCGACTCGGGCCGCCTGCCCGGGTACCTGGTGTCCGTGTCCCGGCACGGCCGCGTCGCGCATCTGACGGCGTACGGCCACCGCGACCTCGCGGCGCACCTGCCGGTCACCACCGACACGCTGTGGCGGATCTACTCGATGACCAAGCCCGTCACCTCGGTGGCCGCGCTGATGCTGCTGGAGGAGGGACGAATCGCTCTGGACGACCCGGTCGGCCGCCACCTCCCCGCCTTCGCCGACCCGCGGGTCTACGTGGCGGGCGAAGGAACCGGGGTCATAACCCGGCCTGCCGCCCGGCCCCTGCTGGTCCGGCACCTGCTGACGCACACCGCCGGTCTGACCTTCGGCTTCTACCGCACGCATCCCGTCGACGCGCTCTACCGGGCGGCCGGAGTGCGGACGTCGGTGGTCGAGGGCACGGACCTCGCCGCGACCTGCGAGGTCTACGCGAGTCTGCCGCTGCAGTTCGAGCCGGGCACCCGGTGGAACTACTCCGTCGCGACGAACGTCCTCGGCCACCTGGTCGAGGTGGTCTCGGGGCGGCCCCTCGACGCGTTCTTCGCCGAGCGGATCTTCGGCCCGCTCGGGATGACCGACGCCGGGTTCCACGTGGACGAGGAGCAGTCCGGACGGCTCGCCGAGCTGTACGGAGAGGACGGCGAGGGCGGCATCACGCCGATCCCGGGCCTGCCCCTGCACGGCCGGCCGCGGCTGCTGTCCGGGAGCGGCGGCCTGGTGGCCACCGCCCGCGACTACCACCGCTTCATGGAGTTCCTGCGCCGCCGGGGCGAACTCGACGGCGTCCGGCTGCTGACCCCCGGGACCGTGGACCTGATGACCTCCAACCACCTCCCGGGCGGCGTCGACATCCGCACCCACGGCAGCCCCGGCCACGACGAGCCCGGCAACGCGGGCCTCGGCTTCGGCCTCGGGGTCTCGGTCGTGACCGACCCCGCCGTCACCGCGGCCCCGGCGGGCCCGGGCACGTACGGCTGGAACGGCGTGGCCAGCACGACGTTCCTGGTCGACCCGGGCCGGGACCTGACCGTGCAGTTCATGACCCAGCTGCGTCCCACCGGGTCGCACACGGTCTTCCCCGACGTCCGGCGCCTGGTGCACGAGGCGGTCGTCGACTGAGAAGCCTGCCCGCCGCCCGGGACACGGGGCCGGGGTCCGGGGCGCCCCCGTCACTCCTCGGCGGCGCCCGCCTTCGCCGAACCGCAGAAGACCGCCTCCTGCCGGGCACCGTCCAGGTGGGGCAGGTAGTGGTCGAGGCGCTCGCGCTTGGTGAGCAGGTAGGCGAGGTTCTCCTCGCAGGGCGGGATCAGCAGCGGGACCTGCTCGGTGACCCTGATGCCGTGCCGCAGCAGCGCCTCGCGCTTGCGCGGGTTGTTCGACAGCAGCCGCACCGACCGCACCCCGAGGTCGTGCAGCATGTCCGCCGCCACCCGGTAGTCGCGGGCGTCCACCGGAAGCCCGAGGGCGAGGTTCGCCTCGACGGTGTCGAGGCCCTCCGCCTGGAGCTTCATCGCCCGCAGCTTGCCGAGCAGACCTATCCCCCGGCCCTCGTGGCCGCGGAGGTAGACGAGGACCCCGCGGCCCTCCGCGACGATCTCCCGCAGCGCCGTGACGAGTTGGGGACCGCATTCGCAGTGGGTGGAGCCGAACGCGTCCCCGGTCAGGCACTCGGAATGCAGCCGGGTGAGGACCTCCTCCTCACCGATGTCCCCGTACACCAGGACCATCTGTTCCTCGCCGCGGTGGTGATCGAGATAACCGACGGCCTGGAAATCCCCGTACACCGTGGGCAAGGGGGCGGTCACGACTCGGGTGACACCCGTGGAGTGGGCATTTCCGCCGAGCACGCCGACGTTCTCTGTCATGATCTGTTTCCTATCTGCCGAGCGCGAACGCGGGCGGTACGAGACGAAAGGCCGGGACAACATGAGCACTTCGGGCATCGAGCCGACGGAGGCCGGGACGGTACCGGCGGGGAATTCCGCGTCGCCCGCCGGAAACCAGCCTTTCCCCGGTCGCGACTTCCCGACACCCCTGCCCAACTCCCTGGCCCCGTCGGACACTTCGGAAGACGTACGCAATCGCCGGGACGGTGTGCGCCGCGAGGTCGCCGTCCTGCCGGTCGGCAGCTTCGAGCAGCACGGCGCCCATCTGCCGCTGGCGACCGACACCTTGGTGGCCTGCGCGATCGCCCGTGAGATAGCCGCTGCCCATCCCGTCCACCTCCTCCCTCCGGTGACCATCTCCTGCTCCCACGAGCACGCCGGATGGCCGGGGACCGTCAGCATCTCCTCCGTCACCCTGCACGCGGTAGTACGGGACATCGCCGAATCCCTGCGCCGGTCCGGGGTCGACGCCCTGGTCCTGGTCAACGGCCACGGCGGAAATTACGTGCTGGGCAATGTCGTTCAGGAATCCGTCGGCAGCGGGACGCGTATGGCGCTTTTCCCCGCCCCCGAGGACTGGGAGGCGGCGCGCGTCGCGGCCGGTGTACAGACCTCCCTGCTCAGCGATATGCACGCCGGGGAAATCGAGACCTCCATCCTTCTGCACACTCATCCGGAGTCGGTGCGGCCGGGTTACGAGACCACCGATTTCCTCGCCGACGACCGGCGGCATCTCCTCACCACCGGCATGGCGGCCTATACCGAGTCCGGTGTCATCGGGCGGCCCTCGCTGGCCTCCGCCGAAAAGGGAAAGGCACTGCTGGCGGAGCTGGCCGACTCCTTCGACGCGTATTTCTCCCTGCTCACCTCGGACGCGGTGCTCCCCGGGGACACGGCCGCCGACCGTCGCCGGCCGTGACGCGCCGCCGGCTTCGGCCGGGCGGGAGGTGAGCGCGGGAAGGGCGCGGGAGACACGGGGTGGCCGCGCAGGTGCCCGGCACCGGGCACGGCCACCGGGACGGCCCCGCGCACGGCGGTGGCGGGAACGGCCCCCGGCGTACGCGATGGGCCGGTCGGCTCGTACGACGGGACGGGCCGCGCGGGTCCGGTGACCGGGGCGGGACGGACCGCCGTCGCACCGGACCCCGCGTCCTGGACACCGGGCGGGACGAGGTCCGGCACGGCACTGGCGACGCGGACCGGGCCGGCCTCCCGGGCGGAGCGCGCCCCGGCGGGAACCGGCTCGCCCACGAGGACGGCGCTCACCCCCGCGAGCGGCGGAACGGACTCCGGACCGGTGCTCGTCCCGGTGACGGCGGGGGACGGGTGGGGCTCCGCGAGCGGGCGGGCCGGGGCCACGGTGGCCGCCCGGGAGGCGAAAGAGTGCCCGCCGGGGCGCCGGACTCCGGCGTACCAGCGGACGACCAGCACGAGGACGCCCGGCAGGGCCGCCACGAAGCTGAGCACGCCGTACACGACGGCGACGGTCAGTCCCGTGCTCGCTCCGAGGCCCGCCGCGCCGAAGGCCCAGGCGGTGACGCCCTCCCGGGGACCCCAGCCGCCGATGTTGAGCGGCAGGCCCATGGCGAGCAGCGCCAGCAGGGCGAGGGGCAGCAGCTCGGCGGCGGACGCGGTGGATCCGGCGACCCGGGCGGCGAGCAGGAACATGGCGAGGTGGCCCGCCAGCACCACCGTCGAGGACACCAGCACGCCGGACCGGCTGCCGCGGCCGAGGAGCGCCTGACGGGCCTCGGCGAGGGCGGCCCGTACCGCGCGGCGACGCGAGGAGGAGCCGGGAGTGCGGCCCATCCGGACCGCCGCCAGCACCGCGAGGGCGCCCAGCGCGGCCGGCGCGAGCAGCCCCGTGAGGTGACGGGCCTGCTCCAGCACCGGCGAGGGCTGGGTGAGCAGGACCGCCGCGCCGAAGACGACCAGGACCGCCTGGCCCGCCGTCCGTTCGAGGACCACCGCGCGGACGCCGCGGCCGAGGTCGCCGGCGCTCTGCCCGTGCCGTACCGCGCGGTGGACGTCGCCGAGGACGCCGCCGGGCAGTGCGGCATTCAGGAACAGGGCCCGGTAGTAGTCGGCGACGGCCGCGCCGAGCGGAAGCCGGAGGCCGAGGCCGCGGGCGACCAGGCGCCAGCGCCAGGCGCTGAACACGGTGGTGAGCAGGCCGAGGCCGAGCCCCAGGAGGAGCGCCGGCCCGTCGACGCGCCGCAGGCCGTCCAGGAAGACACCGGTGCCGAGCCGCCACAGCAGCACGGCCATGATGGCGGTTCCGGCGACCGTGCCGAGATGGGCCCGCACGAGCCGGAGGCCCGCCCGCCCGCGGCCGCCCGGCGCACCGGTCCGGCCCCGCGACGCCCGCGCCTGCGGACCTGTCCCGGCGTCGGGCGCACCCGTGCCGTCCGCCAGGTCCTCGGGCCGCGCCTTCCCGAGGCCGGCCGTCCCGCGGGAGCGGTGCCCGGCCCCCGTCGGACCGGCGTCGGAGTCCAGCAGCCCGACGGACCCGGGCCCGCTCACCGACGGCCGGAGCGTCTCCGCCACCTCGGGCGCTCCCGCTCCCGTCCGCGCCCCCCGTGTGTTCATGAGTGGCCGCCCTCCGGTCCCGGCAGTGCCAGGAGGTCGGTGTGCTGGACGTCGACCAGCAGCTCGCCCGCCTCGCACGCGGCGAGACGGCGGCGCAGAAACGCCTCGGCGGCGTCGGCCAGCTCGGGCCGCTGCTCGACGGCCGCCGCCACCCAGCCGCGCAGCCACTCGGCGGTCAGCGCGGCGTGCGCGGCGCCGAGCCGCCAGGGGCTCGCGTGCTCGCGTACCGTCGCGCCGTGCCGGACGAAGGTCTCGCGGGCGACGCTGACGGCGTCGGGTCCGAGGAGTCCGCCGCGCCGCTGGTGCGCGTTGAAGGCGTCGGCGATCTCGTCGTCCAGCGGGTCGGCCGGGGTGAGCCGCACACGGCCCGCGACGGACAGGGTGAGCAGCGCCGGGCAGCCCGCGTCGACGCAGGCCGCGGCGAGCACCTCCACCTCGTCGCGGGTGAGCACGTCCAGCAGGGCGGACGCCGTCACCAGGGACGCGCCGGCCAGCCCGTCCGCGGTGAGCCGTCCGATGTCGCCGCGCTGCGTGGTGACGGTGACCGGGCTGCCGTCGGCGGCGGCGCGGGGTGCCCGCACGCTGGCGAAGTGCAGCAGGTAGGGGTCGCGGTCGTGCAGGACCCAGTGCTGGGGGCCGTCGAGCAGTGGCGCGAGCCAGCGGCCCATGGAGCCGGTCCCGCAGCCGAGGTCGTGGACGACCAGGCCGTTGCCCCCGCGCGACAGGTCGGCGAGCCGCGTCCGCAGCGGGCCGAGCAGGTCGTGCGCCCGGGCGGCGGCGTCCGCGGCCTCCCGCAACTCCAGCCAGCGGGGCGCGAACCGGGGGACCTCGACGGATTCCTGACCCGCGGAGTCCGTGTCGTCCCCGTGCGCGTCGGCCGCCCGCGTCCGTTCCGGTGATCCTGACGGAGTCGTCACGTTCATGCCGCCCTCCGCGGTTCCTGCCCGAGGTGTTTGAGGACGCCCGCGAGGCTCCGTGCCGTCGCCGCCCAGCCGCCGAGAGCGGCCCGGCGTCCCCGTGCGGCCGACTTCAGCCGGCGCCGCACGTCGGCCTCGCCGAACCAGCCGCGCAGTTCGGCGGCCAGGGCGGCCGGGTCCTCAGGCGGTACGAGGATGCCGGGCACCCCGCCGTCCGGGGCGCGGCCCACCGCTTCCGGGACTCCGCCGACGTCGGTGGCCAGCACGGGGATTCCGCGCGCGAGGGCCTCGGTGACCGCCATGCCGTACGTCTCGGCGTAGGAGGTGAGGACCATCAGGTCGGCGGCGGCGTAGCTCGCGTCGAGTTCCGCGCCGGCCTGCGGTCCCGCGAGGCGCAGCCGGTCCTCGAGTCCGAACTTCGCGATGAGGGAGCGGAGTTGGGTGACGTACTCCGGGTCGTGGCCGAGCGGGCCGACGCAGACGCAGTTCCAGGGCAGGTCGGTGACGGTCGCGAGGGCCTCGACCAGCCGGTGCTGGCCCTTGCGGGGGGTGACCGCGGCGACGCACAGCAGTTGGGAGACGCCGTCGGTGCCGGCCGCGAGGGGGGCGATGTCGGCGCCGGGGACGGCGACATGGACGCGCTCGGGGGCGAGTCCGTGGTGGGCGACGAGCCGGCGGACGGCCCAGTCGCTGGTGGCCACGACCGCGGACACGGCCCGCAGCGTGGTGCGTTCCAGCGCGTCCAGCTCCGCCGCGACGGCGGGAGCCAGTCCGCGTTCGTCGCCGAGCGGCAGGTGCACGAGGACGGCCAGCCGCAGCCGCCCGGCCTCGGGGACGACGACCTCGGGGACGCCGCAGGCGACGAGGCCGTCCAGCAGGACGACGGTGCCGTCGGGCAACTCCGCGAGGGTGCGCGCCAGTTCGGCGCGGGCCGCGGGCTCCGGCCGGGGCCAGGAGCCCGCGACGGCGTGCCGGCGGACCTGCCAGCCGAAGCCGGGCAGGTCGAGACAGACCCGCCGGTCGTAGGCGTTGCCGCCGCTCGGCGCGGTGGGGTCGTCGACGCCGCCGGGCATCACGAAGTGCACGGAGCTGAGGGACATGGGGATGATCTCGGCGTTCTTCAGGGCCGCGTGCTGTACGGGCACGTAGTCGAGGCGGCCCTCGGCGGCCTGTTCCAGGGTCACGTCGGTCACAGGCCACGCTCGTAACTCGCCCACGCGATGTGCGACTCGTGCAGCGTGACGGTGATGCCGGCGAGGCCGCGGGCGCCCTCGCCGAGCGCCCCGGCGTGCACGCGGTCGGCGAGGCGGTCGGCGATCACCTTGGCGAGGAACTCCGTCGAGGTGTTGGTACCGGCGAAGTCGGGCTCGTTGTCGAGGTTGCGGTAGTTCAGCTCGCTCACCACGGCGCCGAGCTCCTGTGTGGCCAGTCCGATGTCGACGACGATGTTGTCGTCGTCCAGCTCGGCGCGCCGGAAGGTGGCGTCCACGAGGAACGTCGCACCGTGCAGGCGCTGGGCGGGTCCGAAGACCTCGCCCTGGAAGCTGTGGGCGATCATGAGGTGATCGCGGACGGTGATACTGAACAACGGACGACCCTCCAGGTGCGGTGCGTCTGATCCCCTGCCGGGGGCCATGCCGTGTAGTACGGCTGGCCCGTTCGCGTTGTTCAGCCGCCCGTTCTCCTTCTTTCCGGGGCCCTCGCGGGGTTTCCCATGAGGTCAGGCGGCCGTGCGGGGAATCAGCCGGCTCGGTAACGGACTCGGTGGCACAGCCCCGGGATCTCACCGGAGGCGAGCCGGGGCAGGACGTCGGGCAGCTCCTCGAAGGCGCACTCGCCGGTGATCAGCGCGTCGAAGGCGGGATCGGCGAGCAGTTCGAGGGCGAGGGCGAGCCGGTCGGCGTAGCCGCGGCTGCCGCGCCGGGCCGGGGAGACGGAGCCGACCTGGCTGCTGCGCAGGACGAGCCGGCGGGAGTGGAACGCCTCGCCGAGCGGCACCCCGACCCTGCGGTCGCCGTACCAGCTCAGTTCGAGCACGGTCCCCTCGGTGACGGCGAGTTCGAGCGACCGGGCGAGGCCGGCGTCGGTGGCGCTGGCGTGGACGACGAGGTCGCGGTCGCCCGCCGCGTCCTCGGGCAGGGCGAAGTCGGCACCGATCGCCCGGGCGACCTCCGCGCGCGCGGGGTTCGCGTCGACGAGCTGGACGCGTACGCCGGGGAACCGCGCGAGCAGCGCCGCGACCGAGGAGCCGACCATGCCGCCGCCGACCACGGCGATGCGGTCGCCGATGAGGGGGGCCGCGTCCCAGAGGGCGTTCACGGCGGTCTCGACGGTCCCGGCGAGGATCGCCCGGCCGGCCGGGACGTCGTCGGGGACGACGGTGACGGAGCTCGCGGGGACGACGTAGCGGGTCTGGTGCGGAGCGAGGCAGAAGACGGTCCTGCCGAGCAGGTCGGCCGGGCCCTCCTCCACCTCCCCGACGCTCAGGTAGCCGTATTTCACCGGGCCGGGGAAGTCGCCTTCCTGGAACGGCGCCCGCATGGCGCCGTACTGGCTCTCCGGCACCCCGCCGCGGAAGACGAGGGTCTCCGTGCCCCGGCTGACCCCGGAGTACAGCGACCGCACCAGGACCTCCTCGCCGGTGGGCGCGGACAGGGCCGACTCCCTGATCTCGCCGTGTCCCGGGGACCTGAGCCAGAAGGCGCGGGCCGTGGGTTGCATGTGCGTCCTCCTGAACGATCGGCCGACTCCCCACGTACGCAGCTGTGAGAAGTCGCGGACAACGTACGCGGCGTTGATCGAATCTGTCACTCGGCCGGAGGGTGAGCGGTGGCCCTGAACAACACGTACGACGCGAGGCTCGCGCAGCAGGAGACGGCGGTGGGAGCCGGCGCGCAGCTGCTGCTCCTCGCGTTCCTGGGGGCGGCGATCGGGCTGGGACCCGCGGGCTGGCTCACGGGCCTGGCCTTCGGGATCGCGACCTGGGCCGTCCTGAACCGGGCCCTGCGCCGTTCGCAGCCGCTGCCCTTCGGGCCGGCGAACCGCGTCACCCTCGGCCGGGCGATCCTGGTCGGTGGTGTGACCGCGCTGGTCGCCGACTCCTTCGAGAGTTCGCCGCCGCTGACGCTGTTCGTCGGTCTGACGGCGGTGGCGCTCATCCTGGACGGTGTGGACGGCAAGGTGGCCCGCCGGACCGGCACCTCGTCCGCGCTGGGCGCCCGCTTCGACATGGAGGTCGACGCGTTCCTGATCCTCGTGCTGAGCGTGTACGTCGCCATGGCGCTGGGGCCGTGGGTGCTGCTGATCGGCACGATGCGGTACGTGTTCGTGGCGGCGGCGCGGGTCCTGCCGTGGCTGAACGGCGCGCTGCCGCCGAGCATGGCGCGCAAGACCGTGGCGGCGCTCCAGGGTGTCGTGCTGCTGGTCGCGGCGGCGGGCGTGCTGGCCCGCCCGCTGACGTTCGCGCTGGTCCTGCTGGCGCTGGCCCTGCTGAGCTGGTCCTTCGGGAGGGACATCGCGTGGCTGTGGCGGACGGCGGCCCGCCGGGCCGGGAGTGCCGGGTACGGGGCCGCGGTGCCGTCGCCGGTTCGCGCGGCCGAGGTCAGCGCTGCCGGGCGAGGAAGGTCTTGACCTGCTTCCACACGTCCGGCTGCTGGGTGAGGATGTCGTTCCCGTGGGCGGCTCCCGGCACCAGCCGGAGTCTCCCGCCCCGCGACCTCTTCGCCAGCCCGTGCAGTTCCTCGGCGTCCTCGCCGAACGTCCCGTCGCCGCGCGCCGCCACCAGGTAGAGGGGCATGGTCAGCCCGGGCACCGCCTCCGTGGCGTCGAGGCCGTGGTAGAAGCCGGGGCCGGAGAGCGAGACGACCGCGGCCACCTCGGGCTCGATCTCCGCGGCGGCGACCAGCGAGGCGGTACCGCCCTTGGAGGCCCCCATCAGGATGATCTTCTCGGCCCCCTCGTGCCGCAGCCGGGCGGCGGCGGCCACGAGTTCCGGCACCTCCGACCCGCTGCTGTCGACGGCGAGCACGCGGTACCCGTCCCCGGCCAGCTCGTCGGCGGCCGGGACCCAGGAACAGACGTTGTTGTTCGACTGGTGGGACAGGACGACGCCGGCGGCACCGCTGCCCGTGGCGTAGCCGCCGACCTCGTTGCCCTCGGTGTCCTCGAACGTCACCGATCTCTTGAGCTGCTTGCCGGTCAGGCACCCGAAGTCGTCGGCCGCGTCCTCGGCCGTCGAAGTCGCCGTCGCCGGTTCGCGGCCGGTGCGGTCGTCGGTGCCCCCGCCCCCGTCGTCGCAGCCCGACAGCGCGAGCGCCGCCGCGCAGACCGCCGTGACGGCGGCCAGGACCGGTCGCTTCATGTCTCTCCCCCCGCAGGAAACTCGCCGCAAGCTAACGGCCGGGCGGGACCGCGTCAACGGAATGGACGGGCCCGCCGCCGCGAAGGGGGCGGCCCTGTCGTGCGAGGGGGCGCCCGGAGGGGCGCACAGCCGTCGTGCGCCCCTCCGGGCGCCTGTCACTTCCGCCACGACTTTCCCACTGATCACATTTTTTGTTTCCCGTCACGTACATCCCTTTTGTGGGCGTGGGTACTCCGGTGCCACTCACATCACGCCGCTCCGTAGCGGCCGACCCACAGGGAGACATCCGTGAAGACCCTCGTGGACCCCACGCCGGCGACGCCGCGGACGGCACGGCCCGAGCGCCGGGTCCGCGTCGCGTCCGTACCGGCCGGGCACGTGTACGTGGCGCACCTCCTGTCACCCGACGGGAACGGTGTGGTGGACCTGCTGGCCGATCCGCGCCCCAACGGTGCCCCCAGCACCTCCCAGCGCTGGTGGCCGCCCGTCATGCTCGACCCGGGCTGGGTCGAGGCGCACCACGGGGACTTCGACGTCTACCACCTGCACTTCGGCTTCGACGCGCAGTCGCCGGACGAGCTGCGGGCGCTGGTGGCGGCGCTGCGCCGGCACGGCAAGCCGTTCGTGCAGACGGTGCACGACCTGCGCAACCCGCACCAGCCCGACCCGCGCCCGCACCGGGCCGCGCTCGACGTGCTGATCCCGGCGGCCGACCGGCTGATCACGCTCACCCAGGGCGCGGCCGACCAGATCGAACGGCACTGGGGGCGCACGGCCCGGGTGCTCCCCCACCCGCACGTGGTGGAGGAGCCGGAGCTGTCGGCGCCGCGCCCCTCGCACCCCGGCTTCGTGATCGGCGTGCACGCCAAGAGCATCCGCCCGAACATGCGCCCGCTGCCGGTGATCCGCGCCCTCGCCGACCTGGTGGCGGACCTGCCCGGGGCGAGACTGCGGGTCGACATCCACAAGGAGACCGCCGACCCCGGCGCCCACGCCTACGCGCCCGAGACCCTGACCGCCCTGCGTTCCCTGGCCGACGCCGGCCGCGTCGACCTGCACGTCCACGACTACTTCGACGACGCCGAGCTGTGGCGCTATCTGCGCTCCCTGGACCTGTCGGTCCTGCCGTACGCGTTCGGCACGCACTCGGGGTGGCTGGAGGCCTGCCACGACCTGGGGACGGCCGTCGCGGTCTCCGACCGCGGCCACTACGCCGAGCAGCGCCCCTGCCACACGTACCGCATGACCGACGAGGGGCCCGACCCCGTCTCGCTGCGCGCCGCCGTCGAGGCCGCCTACCGGGGGCGTCCCGCGCCCCGGGCCGACCCCGCCGCCCGCGGGGCGGAACGGCGTGCCGTGGCCGCCGCGCACCGGGCGCTCTACGAGGACCTGCTGCGATGAGCGCCCGCCTCAAGATCGCGCTCATCGCGTCCGCGCGCCATCCCATCCGCGAGCCGTTCGCCGGCGGTCTGGAGGCCCACACATGGTCGCTGGCCCGGGAACTCGGCGAACGCGGGCACCATGTCACCCTCTTCGCCGGAGCGGGCTCCGATCCGGCCCTCGGCGTCCACGAACTGCCGGTCCACCGTGCCGTGTTCAGCGACGCGGCGCGGGCGGACCTGTCCATGACGGACCCCTCGTCGCTCGCCGAGCACCACGCCTACCTGCGGCTGATGGTCGACCTGTGCCAGGACGGCGGCTCGCCCTACGACGTCATCCACAACAACAGCCTCCACTATCTGCCGGTGGCCATGGCGCCGGCCCTGCGCACGCCGGTGGTGACCACGCTGCACACCCCGCCCACGCCGTGGCTGGAGTCGGCCGTCCAGACGAGCCCCGGGTACCGCGGGAACTTCACGGCGGTGAGCGGCCACACGGCACGGGCCTGGGCGCCGCTCATCCCCTCCGCGCGCGTGATCCACAACGGCGTCGACACCCGGCACTGGCGTCCGGGCCCCGGCGGCACGGACCTGGTCTGGTTCGGGCGGCTCGTGCCCGAGAAGGGCCCGCACCTGGCGATCGAGGCGGCGCGCGAGGCCGGACTGCCGCTGCGGTTGGCCGGCCCGACACCGGACCGCGCCTACTTCGACCGCCGGATCGCCCCCCGGCTGGGCGACGGCGTCTCCTACGAGGGGCACCTCACCCGGGACGAGCTGATCGCCCTGGTCGGCCGTGCCGGGGCGGCCCTGGCCACGCCCTGCTGGGACGAGCCGTACGGACTGGTGGTGGCGGAGGCCCTGGCCTGCGGCACCCCGGTGTGCGGCTTCGACCGGGGCGCGCTGCGGGAGATCCTCACCCCCGAGTGCGGCCGGCTCGTCCCCTGGCCGGACACGTCGGCGCTGGCCGAGGCGATCGGGGAGACGCTGACGCTCGACCGGGCGGCCTGCCGGGAGCGCGCCGTACGGCACTGCTCGCTGGAGGCCATGACCGACCGGTACGAGCTGCTGTACGAGGAGCTGATGGCGGCATGATCGGCTACTACGTCCACCACCAGGGGCGCGGTCATCTGCACCGGGCCGGCTGCGTCGCCCGGCACACCGCGCAGCCGGTGACCGGACTGTCCAGCCTGCCCCGCCCGGCGGACTGGCGGGGGCCCTGGGTGCGGCTGCCCCTCGACACCGGCGGCACCCCGCGTGACGTCGAGGCGGGCGGCCGGCTGCACTGGGCGCCCGTGGGCCACGACGGCTACCGGAACCGGATGGGCATGGTCGCCGAGTGGATCACGCGCGAGCGGCCCTCGCTGCTGGTCAGCGACGTGTCCGTGGAGATCGCCGGGCTCGGCAGGCTGATGGGCGTGCCCGTCGTCGTCGCCGCGATGCGCGGCGAGCGCCTGGACCCCGCCCACGTCCTCGCGTACGACCTCGCCCTCGGACTGCTCGCCCCCTGGCCCGCCGCCCTGCCGGAACCGGGCTGGCCCGAGCACTGGTACGCCAAGACCCTGCACGCCGGGGCCTTCTCCCGCCACGACGACCGGCCGCGGCTCACCGGAGCGCCCCGCTCCGACGGACGGCGCCGGGTGCTGGTGATGCTGGGCGCCGGGGGCGACGACGTCGACGAGGCCCGGCTGGCGGAGGCCCGGCGCTCGGCACCGGACTGGGAGTGGACCGTCCTCGGCGGGAGCGCCGGCTGGTCCGCGGACCCATGGCCGCTGCTCTGCGCCGCGGACGTCGTCGTCACCCACGCCGGCCAGAACACCCTGGCCGAGTGCGCGGCGGCGCGCCGGCCGGCCGTCGTGATCCCGCAGGACCGGCCCTTCGGCGAGCAGCGGGCCACCGGCCGCGCGCTGGCCGAGGGCGGTGTCGCGTTGGTCCGGCCGGACTGGCCCGCCGGTCCGCTGTGGCCCGGGGTCCTGTCCGAGGCGGTCCGGCTCGGCGGCGCCGGCTGGGCCCGCTGGTCCCACGGCGACGGCGCCCGGCGCGCCGCCTCGTTCCTGGACCGCCTGGCCGGTCCGGCCCTGGAGGAGGCGTCGTGCGTCGCGTAGCCGTGATCACCCCGGTGTCCGGGCGGCACGAGCACCTGCTGCTCCAGCAGCGGGCGCTGGCCGTCGGCAGCCGTCGCCCGGACCACTACGTCGTGGTGACCATGGACGACCCGGTCGCGGGAGAGCTGGTGGCCCGCCGGGAACCCCCCGGGGACGCCGTCGCCGTGGAGCGGCGCCCGGACGCGCCCGGACTGCCGCTCGCCGCGGCCCGCAACGCCGGGGCCCGGCGGGCACTGGAGCGAGGCGCCGACTGTCTCGTCTTCCTCGACGTGGACTGCGTGCCCGGCCCGGAGACGATCGCCCGCTACGCCGAACTCGCCCGCGACGACGGCATCCTGTGCGGCACGGTCAGCTACCTGCCCCCGCCGCCGCCCGGCGGCTACCGGCTCGACGACCTGCCCGCCATGGCCGAGCCGCACCCCGCCCGGCCCGTACCCGGCCCGGGCGAGATCGTCCCCGAGGCGGACCCGGCCCTCTTCTGGTCGCTGTCCTTCGCCACGACGGCGACGGCCTGGGAGCGCATCGGCGGCTTCTGCGAGGAGTACACCGGGTACGGCGGCGAGGACACGGACTTCGCGCTGCTGGCCGCGGAGGCGGGCGTCGGCGTCGCGTGGCTCGGCGGCGCCCCGGCCTACCACCAGCATCACGCCGTGAGCCGTCCGCCCGTCGAACACCTGGACGACATCCTGCGCAACGGCGCCCTGTTCAACCGGCGATGGGGCCACTGGCCGATGCGGGGATGGCTGGAGGACTTCGCCCGGCTGGGTCTCGTCCGGCACGACCCGCGCAGCGACGGCTGGGTCAGGACGGCGGCCGCGCCACGGCGGGCGGACCCGGCGGGCATGCCCTGAGCCCGTACCCGGTCCGGTGGGGTCCGGGGGCCGGGGGAGGCCGCCGTGTCGAAACGGGCGAGCCGGGTACCGGAACGGGTACCCAAGTGTCCAAACCGGTCTCGGGACACGGAAACGGAGCAGCAATGACGCAGAACGCGGACGACGCCGCTCTCGACCAGCGGCAGATCTCTCCTGAACTGCGACTGGCGGCGGTACGCCCCAAGGAGGCCGGCCGGCTGCTCGACCCGCACGAGCTGGATCTGCCCCGCGACCGCAATCAGGCGATCCTGGAGGCGGCCAAGCAGGTCGGCGCGATCCTGAAGCGGAACGAATACGAGTTCGCCCTGGCCGGCAGCGTCGCCGTGTACGCGCACGGCGGCACCGGGAACCTCCAGCACGACGCGGACTTCTGCATCAAACCCGAGGACGCGGGGCCGGTCGCGGACACCCTGCGCGCGTCCGGTCTCGAGGTGTTCGCGCCCCCGGAGGACTGGCTGCTGAAGGCCAAGTGCCTCGGGCAGGACATCGACCTGATCTTCGAACTGGCGCACCAGCCGGTGGACAGCGACCTGCTGCACCGGGCGGACACCCTGTCCGTCGACTCGGTGCAGATGCCGGTCCTGGCACCGACCGACCTGATGCGGAGTCTGCTGTCCGCCTTCTCCGAGCACCACTGCGACTTCGGCGCGGTGCTGCCCATCGCGCGGGCGCTGCGCGAGAAGGTCGACTGGGGGCAGGTGCGCGAGACCTGCGGGAACGCGCCGATGCCGGACGCGTTCCTCTACCTGCTGGAACGCCTGGAAGTCATCGCACCGCAGAAGGATGGACGATGAGCGAGCACACAGCGGACCACGCGAGCCGGGACCCGGCCGCCCCGGGCGGCGCCGGGCAGAACGTCGAGTACCGGGTGGCGCACCTGCGCGACCGGCTGGCGGCCGACGACCTGGGGGAACTGGGCGTCCGGGCCGAGGTGCGGTCCGGGGCGGTCATGCTCACGGGCACCGTCCCCTCCTCGCACTGCCGGGACGAGATCCTGCGGATCGCACAGGACGAGCTGGCGGGTCTGACGGTGCACTGCGACATCGTGGTGGCCGAGACCAACGCCCCCGACCACACGGAGGAACTGGCATGATCCGGGTCGCAGCCGTCGGGGACATCCACATGGGGCACGACAGTCGGGGCCTGCTCCGGCCGGCTTTCGACACCCTGCCCGAATGCGCGGACATCCTGCTGCTGGCGGGTGACCTCACCCGGCACGGCACGCCCGAGGAGGCGCGCGTGGTGGCCGACGAGGTCCGGGGGCTCGGCGTGCCCGTGGTGGCCGTCCTGGGCAACCACGACCACCACGACGAACGGCCGGAGGAGGTCACCGCGATCCTCAAGGACGCGGGTGTCGAGGTGCTGGAGGGCGAAGCGAGCGTCGTGGAGACCGGCTCCGGGCGCGTCGGTGTCGCCGGCACCAAGGGGTTCGGCGGCGGCTTCGTCGGCCGCAACGCCGGGGAGTTCGGCGAGCCGCTGATGAAGGAGTTCGTCCGCTACAGCCGGCGCTGCGCGGACGGTCTGCGGACCTCGCTGGAGTCACTGGCCCGGGAGGACTGCGACGTGCGGATCGCGCTGACGCACTTCTCCCCCGTGCCGGACACGCTGGCGGGCGAGCCGCTGGAGATCTACCCCTTCCTCGGCAGCTACCTCCTCGCCGAGGCCGTCGACACGGCCGGCGCGGACCTCGCCGTGCACGGGCACGCGCACGCGGGCACCGAGCACGGGATGACCAGCGGCGGGGTCCGGGTGCGCAACGTGGCGCAGCCGGTCATCCGGCGCGCCTTCAGCGTGTACGAGCTCCACGCCCACCGCCGGGCCGGGGAGGGTGTCCCGACCGGGACGTCCGTCTGAGCCCCGGCTCCCGCGCGTACCACCGCGTCCGCCGCCGGGCCCTCTGTCACGAGGGTCCCGGCGGCGGACGCTGTCGTGCCGGGCGCGGTTCAGCCGCGTACGGCCGGTGCCGGGGCCGCCGCGGTGCCCGCCGGGGCGCCGGCCCGGGGCGTGCCGGTGACGCGGCGGGCGCGCTGGACCGGGACGAGCAGCGCGGCGAGGGCCGCGCCGAGGCAGAGCAGGGCGAGCAGGGCGAACGCGTGGGTGTAGCCGGAGGCGTAGGGCAGGCCGGAGGGCTGGAGCCGGCCGGTCACCAGCACGCTGGTGACCGCCGCGCCGATCGATCCGCCGATGGTCCTGATGTTGGCGTTCATGCCGGTCGCGGCACCGGTCTGGGCGGCCGGGACGCTGCCGACGATGAGGTTGGCCATCGAGGCGAAGGCCAGTCCGATGCCGAGGCCGAACACGCCCGCGGCGAACGCGGCCTGCCACGGCCGGTCGTGCCACAGGGCGAGGAAGGCGCAGGCGACCGCACCGAGCGCGGCCCCGGCGACCAGCAGTTTCTTGGCGCCGAGCACGGGCTCCAGGCGTCCGCTGAGCACGCCGGAGCAGAACATGGCGACCAGCATCGGCAGCATGAGCAGTCCGGCCGTGGTGACGCTCGCGCCGAAGCCGTATCCCGCGGAGCGCGGGGTCTGCACGAAGGCGGGCAGGAAGGACCAGATCGCGTACATGCCCGCGCCGAAGAGAAGGGCGGCGGTGTTGGTGGTCCACACGGCGGGCAGCCGCATGACGCGCAGGTCGATCAGCGGGCTGCGCGAGCGGGCCTCGGCGAGGAGCCACAGGGCGAAGAGGACGACGGCGGCGGCGAAGAGGGCGACGACGCGGGCCGATCCCCAGCCCCAGCGGGTCGCCTGGCTGAGCGGCAGCAGCAGCGCCACCAGCCATCCGGACAGCAGGACCGCGCCGAGCCAGTTGACGCGCCCCTCGGCCCGGCCGGGCGACTCCGGGACGTAGCGCAGGGCGATCAGGGTGGTGAGCGCGACGACGCCGACGGGGAGCCAGAACAGCCAGCGGTAGTCGAGCGCGGTCACGATGGGGCCGGCGGCCACGATGCCCACGCCGCCGCCCGCGGCGATCACGGCGGACAGGTTGCTGATGGCGGGGCTCACCTCGGCGGCGGCGAACTCGTCCCGGATGATGCCGAAGGACAGCGGGAACAGCGCGCCGCCGATGCCCTGGACGACGCGGGCGACGATCAGGACACCGATGGTCGGGGCGAGCGCGGCCAGCAGACAGCCGGCGGTGACGGTCACCAGGACGGCGACGAGGGTGCGTTTCCTGCCGACGAGGTCGCCGACGCGGCCGAGGATCGGGGTGAAGACCGAGGCGGACAGCAGATAGGCCGTCATCACCCAGGTCGCGGTGGACTGCGAGGTGTGCAGGGCGTGCTGGACGGTCGGCAGGGCCGGCGCGATCAGCGACTGGAGCATGGAGAAGACGCCCGCACCGGTCGCGAGGACCGCGAAGGTGAGGCGGGTGGACTTGCGGGGCATGGAGGAGCCTCTCCGAACAGGGTGCGGCCGGAAGAAGGCCGGCCGCGGTCGTACGGACCGGACGGGCTGCGGGCAGCCCGGGGAGCGGCGCCGGGGACCGCGCGGGGCGGTTGTACGGGGCGCCGGGGTCGGGGGTGCAGGGGTACGGCCACGTCGGTGCGGGCCGTCGAGGGATGTGCGGCCACGGGTGCGGTCGCGAGGGAGGCGTGGAGGGGGCGGGGCGCTCGGTACGCGGCTGTCGACGGGCCGTCGTACGAGCGGGGCCGGCGGTGCGTACGGCCGTACGCAGCGTCGGAGAACCGCCCCGACTGTTAAAGTGGAGGTACGCCTCCACTGTAGCGGAGGCACCCCTCCGCTTCAACCACCTTCCCGGCTTGGAGGCAGCAGTGACGGCTCAGCGGTTCCCGGTCGGCGAGATCGTCGCGTCGCAGCGCCCGCACCGCAAGGACGCGGCCCGCAACTACGACGCCCTGCTGGCCGCCGCCCGCGAGGCGTTCGCCGAGAACGGCGCGGAGGCCTCGCTGGAGGACATCGCCCGCCGCGCGGGCGTGGGCATCGGCACGCTGTACCGGAACTTCCCGACCCGCCGCCACCTCTTCGAGAGCGTCTACGCCGACGAGGTGAACGAGCTGTGCCGCACGGCACTGGACGTCGCCGCGCTGGAGCCGTGGCAGGCGCTGGCGGCCTGGCTGCGCCGGTTCGTGGACTACACCGTGACCAAGCGCGCCGTCCGCGAGGCCCTCAGCAGCGAGTCGGACGTCTCCCTCGCCTGCCGCGACTCGATGTACCAGGCGGGCGGCCCGCTCTTCACGCGCGCCCAGCAGGCCGGCGAGGCGCGCGCGGACATCGACTTCGACGACCTGCTGCGGATGGTCGCCGGGATCACCGCGACGAACTTCCTCGACGACGCCCAGCGCGACCGCGTGCTCGCCGTCGCCCTCGACGGCGTCCGCACCCACCACTGACCCGCCCGCCGGCGCGGCCCCGAGGGGCCGGCGGGACCGGCACGCGAGCACCGGAGCCGCCGGTGGCCGACCGCACCCGGGCGCCCCCGGTCACCGGAACGGCCGCACACCGACCGGCAGTTGCGCGACCCGCGCCGGACGCCGGTGGCCCGGCCGGACCATCCGCTCCACGAGTGCCGGCCCCGCACCGCGTGCGCGGCCCCGCGATCAGCCCGTTGACAACTTTCCGTTGCCGCTCATGTACGTTGCGTATATGAGTGCCCCAACTACACCGCCTGCCCCCGGTCCTGGCGCCGCCGCGGTCCTGACCGGCGTGGGCTCCTGGCTCCCGCCCCGCCGGGTCACGAACGAGGAGCTGTGCACGCGGCTGGACAGCAGCGACCAGTGGATCCGGGAGCGGATCGGCATCCACGAGCGCCGTCGGGCGGACGAGGCCGTGTCCACCGGCGACATGTCGGTGGAGGCCGGGCGCCGGGCGATGCGCTCGGCCGGGGTGGACACCGTCGACGCCGTGGTCCTCGCCACCACCACCCCCGACCACCACTGCCCCGCCACCGCGCCTGCCGTGGCGCACCGGCTCGGTCTGTCCGGCGCGGTCGCCTTCGACATCACCGCGGGCTGTGCCGGGTTCGTGCACGCCGCGGCCGTCGCCGCCGGGCTGATCGCGGCCGGCAGCGCCCGCCGGGTCCTCGTCGTGGGCGCCGAGACGATGTCCGCCATCATCGACCCCGACGACCGCGCGACGGCCCCCCTCTTCGGCGACGGGGCGGGAGCCGTGGTCCTGGAGGCCGGCACCCCCGGCGGCGACGGCACCCTCGGCCCGTTCGCCTGGGGCAGCGACGGTTCGCTCGGCGACGCCATCGAGATCCCGGCCGGCGGCGCCCGCGAGCGGCACCGGCGTCACTCCGCTCCCCCGGCCGACTTCTTCGTTCACATGCGCGGGAACGAGGTCTTCCGGCACGCCGTGCGCCGGATGACCCAGGCGGCCCGGGACGCGGTCGCGGCGGCCGGCTGGACCCTCGACGAGGTGGACCGGCTCGTCGTCCACCAGGCCAACGGGCGCATCGGCGCCTGCGTCGCCGACGCGCTCGGCATCCCCGCCGAGCGCACCCCGTCCAACATCGACCGGGTCGGCAACACCGCGGCCGCGTCGGTGCCCCTGCTGCTCGCCCACGCCGCGGACGAGGGCCGGCTGAAGCCGGGGCACCGCGTGCTGGTGGTCGCCTTCGGCAGCGGTCTGGCCTGGGCCGCCACGACGCTGGTCTGGCCCCCGGGGATCACCGCGGAGCTGTGAGACCCGTCCGCTCGGTACACAAGGAGACGCACACGTTGCTGGAAGAACTCAAGGGAATCCTGACCACCCAGGCGGGCCTGCCCGCCGGCCCGATCACCCCGGACGCGACGCTGGCCCGCGCGGGCATCGACTCCATGGCGGTGACCGTGCTGTCCATGCATCTGGAGGACCGGATGGGACTGGTGATCCCGGAGAAGGAACTCGCCGGGGTCCCCACGGTCAGCGCCCTGGCGGACCTCATCGCCGGGCGGGCCGCGGAGACCTCGTGATGTCCCCCACCACCACCGCCCCCTGGACCGCACCGCCCTGGATCCCTCCGGAACACACGCGCGAAGAGGTCGTACGGCTGAACTGGCGCGGTCTGCGCTACACCTGCCGCGTCGTCACCTCCGACGCGGCCCCGGTCACCGAGCCCCTGGTGCTGCTCGGCGGCGCGCTGCAGGACATGTACGCCTGGCCCCGGCTGGAGCGCAGGCTCACCGGGCACACCTCGCTGGTGCTGGTCGACCTGCCCGGCACCGGCACCGCGGACGACCTGCCCGCCGAGGAGGGCTTCGACGTCCTCGCCGACGCCGCCCTGCACCTCGCGGACCGCCTCGGCCACGACCGCGTCAACCTCCTCGGCGCCTCCTACGGCGCACCGATCGCCTACCGCGCGGCGCTGCGCCGGCCCGACCGCGTGGCCCGGCTCGTGCTGGTCGGCGCGGCCCGCGGGATGAACCCCCGGCTGCGGGCGCTGTGCGAGGACATGCGGGGTGTCGGCGCCGTCCTCGGCCGGGAGGACGCCGACGCGGAGGCCGCGGTGGAACGAGCCGTCGCGGGGCTGCTCAACACGGCCCGCGCCGACCGGGTGGCGCAGGCGCCGGCCGTGGCCCGGCTGCTGCGGCGGCAGTTCGCGGGGATCACCCCGGCCGAGGCGCGGCGTCACGCCGTCTGCCACGAGCGGCTGGTCGCGGCGGACCCCATCCCGAGCGAGCGCATCGACTCCGTCCCGGCACTGGTGTTCACCGGCGAGCACGACCACACCAGTACGCCCGAGGAGAACCGTGCCGTGGCGGCCTCGATCACCGGGTCGACCTTCCTCCTCGTACGGGACGCCGACCACATGGTGCATCTCGAACGGGAGGCGGAGTACGCGGATCTGCTGCTCCGTTTCCTGACGGACCGTCCCCTCGACGGCCTGCCCTACGGCACGGCGCCGGAGCACCCGGGAGCGCCGGACCCCGCGGACTGACGCGCCCGCTCCCCCCGTCCCGATCCCCCTCCGCACACCTTCCCCGGACGCCGGAAGACTGTATTCTGTATACGACCTCAGTCCGGCGAGCCCCTGCGCGGAGGAACCATGGAAGATCTGAGTCCCGAGGTGGTGCTGGGCATGGCGGCCCACGCACCCGACGGCATAGTGATCATCGACCATGAAGGACTGATCCGGTACTGGAACCGGGGCGCAGAGCGCATCTTCGGGTTCCCGGCGGCCGACGTCGCGGGCCGCAGCCTGGACGTCATCATCCCCGAGCGGCACCGGCAGCGGCACTGGGACGGCTTCCACACGGCCATGGCCGAGGGCGCCACCAAGTACGGGGAGAGCGACCTGCTGTCGGTGCCCGCCGTGGACGCGGACGGCAAGACCCTCTCCATCGAGTTCAGCGTGGTGCTGCTGGCCGATCCCGGCGGCGGCCCCGGCCACGTGGGGGCGGTCGTCCGGGATGTGACCGCGCGGCGGGCCCGCGAGCGGGAGGCGATGCGCCGGCGCCAGGAGCGGGCGGCGGACAGCACCCCGGTCTGACGGCGCGCACGACTCGGCCGGCGCACTCCTCACGGGAGGCGCCGGCCGAGTCGTGTGCGCACGCCGATGCCCCGCGCACGGCACGCGCGCGGGGCATCGGAGCGGTACGGGTCAGGCGACGACCCTGCCGGCGTGCAGCTTGCGGATGTCGTCCGCGTCGTAGCCGAGGTCCGCCAGCACCTCGTCCGTGTGCTCGCCCAGCAGCGGCGCCCCGAGGATCTCGGGCTTGAAGTCCGAGAACTTGATCGGGCTGCCCACCGTCAGGTAGGTGCCGCGCTCCTTCTGCTCGACCTCGACGATCGTGCCGCTCTTGCGCATGTCGGGGTCCTCGGCGAGTTCCTTCATGCTGAGCACAGGGGCGCAGGGCACCTCGAACGTGCGCAGGATGTCCACCGCCTCGTACTTGGTCTTGTCGGCCAGCCACTTCTCGATCTCGCCGAAGATGTCCATGATGTGCGGCTGGCGCGCCAGGGCGGTGCTGTACTCCGGGTCCTCGGCCCACTCGGGCCTGCCGATGGCCTCGCAGGTGCGCGCCCAGTTCTGCTCCTGGACGGTGAAGTAGATGTAGGCGTTGGGGTCGGTCTCCCAGCCCTTGCACTTCAGGATCCAGCCCGGCTGCCCGCCGCCGCCCGCGTTGCCGCCGCGCGGCACCGCGTCGCCGAACTCGCCGTTCGGGTACTGCGGGTACTCCTCCAGGTAGCCGACCTTCTCCAGGCGCTGCTGGTCGCGCAGCTTGACCCGGGTCAGGTTGAGGACGGCGTCCTGCATGGACACGGAGACCTTCTGGCCGAGGCCGGTCGCCTCGCGCTGGATGATCGCGGTCAGCAGCCCGATCATCAGGTGCATACCGCTGTTGCTGTCGCCGAGGGCCGAGCCGCTGATGGTGGGCGGACCGTCCCAGAAGCCGGTGGTGGACGCGGCGCCGCCGGCGGCCTGGGCGACGTTCTCGTAGACCTTGAGGTCGTTCCACTTGGAGTCGTCGTTGAAGCCCTTGACGGAGCCGAAGATGAGCCGCGGGTTCAGCTCGTGGAGGCGGTCCCAGCCGAGCCCCATGCGGTCCATGGCACCCGGCGCGAAGTTCTCCACCAGGATGTCCGCCTCGCGGATCAGCTTCTCCATGACCTCCTTGCCCTCGGGGGACTTGGTGTTGATGGCCAGCGAGCGCTTGTTGCTGTTCAGCATGGTGAAGTAGAGGGCGTCCAGGTCGGGGATGTCACGCAGCTGACGGCGCGTCACGTCGCCGCCGTCGATGCGCTCGACCTTGATGACGTCGGCGCCGAACCAGGCGAGCATCTGGGTGCATGCGGGACCGGCCTGGACCCCGGTGAAGTCGATCACCTTGATTCCGGCGAGCGGCTTTTCACTCATCGTGGCTTCCTTCTCGTGGAGGTCTCGTGCGAGGGCGTGCGGTGCGGGAAGGGCTGCGAGGGTCCGGGGCGCTCACTTCTTCGGCGGCGTGATGTTGCCGACGGTGATGCCCTTCGGGTTGAGGTGCGAGATGTGCCCGCTCTCGGTGCCGGCCGAGGGGTCGATGACACAGTCGATGAGGGCGGGGCCGCCCGAGGCCAGCGCCTCGGTGAGGGCCGCGGTGACCTCGGCGGGCGTGGTGGCGCGGTAGCCCTTGCCGCCGAACGCCTCGATCATCAGGTCGTGGCGTGCCGCGGCCATCAGGGTCGTGGGAGAGGGGGCGTCACCGAGGGGGTTCACGTCGTCGCCGCGGTAGACGCCGCCGTTGTTCATGACGACCGTCACGACGGGGAGTCCGTAGCGGCAGACGGTCTCCAGCTCCATGCCGCTGAAGCCGAGGGCGCTGTCGCCCTCCACGGCCACGACCGGCGCGCCGCTCTCGACGGCGGCGGCGATCGCATAGCCCATGCCGATGCCCATGACGCCCCAGGTGCCGCTGTCGAGGCGGTGCCGCGGTACGTGCATGTCGATCACGTTGCGCGCGATGTCCAGCGCGTTGGCGCCCTCGTTGACGAGGTAGGTCTCAGGGCGCTCGCGGAGGACGTCGCGGACCGCCTTCAGCGCGCCCATGAACTGCATCGGGCTGGGGTCGGCCGCCAGGCGCTTCGCCATCTTGGCGACGTTCTGCGCCGAGCGGGCCGCCAGCTCCTCCCGCCAGGCCGCCGGGGCCGCGATCCGGCCGGGCTTGGTGCGTTCGGCGAGCGCGTCGAAGACCGACTCGATGTCGCCGACGAGCGGGGCGGCGATGGGCTGGTTGCTGTCCATCTCCCGGGGCTCGATGTCCACCTGGATGAACCGGGCGTCCGGGTTCCACTGCGGTGCCTCGCCGTGACCGAGCAGCCAGTTGAGGCGGGCGCCGACGAGCATCACGACGTCGGCCTTCTTCAGCGCCAGCGAGCGGGCGGTGGCCGCCGACTGCGGGTGGTCGTCGGGCAGCAGCCCCTTGGCCATCGACATCGGTACGTAGGGCACGCCCGTGGACTCGACGAACTCGCGGATCCGCTCGTCCGCCCTGGCGTACGCGGCGCCCTTGCCGAGCACCACCAGCGGCCGCTCGGCGCCGGCGAGCAGCTCGATCGCGCGGTCCACCGCCTCGGGCGCGGGCAGCTGGCGGGGCGCGGGGTCGACGAGCCGGCTCAGCGTCCTCGCGCCCTCCCGCGCGTCCATGACCGAGCCGAGCACCGCGGCCGGGATGTCCAGGTAGACGCCGCCGGGGCGGCCCGATATCGCGGTGCGCAGCGCACGGGCGATCCCGCGGCCGATGTCCTCCACGCGGCTGATCCGGTACGCGGCCTTGACGAACGGCTGCGCGGCGGCGAGCTGGTCCATCTCCTCGTAGTCGCCCTGCCTGAGGTCCACTAGGTGCCGTTCGCTGGAGCCCGAGATCTGCACCATCGGGAAGCAGTTGGTGGTGGCGTTGGCCAGCGCGACGAGGCCGTTGAGGAAGCCCGGCGCGGACACCGTCAGGGCCACCCCGGGCTTCTTGGTGAGGAAGCCGGCGGCCGCCGCCGCGTGTCCCGCGTTGCTCTCGTGGCGGAAGCCGAGGTAGCGGATGCCCTGGGCCTGGGCGAGGCGGGCCAGGTCGGTGATCGGGATGCCGACCACCCCGTAGACGGTGTCGACGTCGTTCATCTTGAGCGCGTCGACGACCAGGTGGTACCCGTCGGTGAGCTCGGTCGGAACGTCGGCTGCTGCCGCGGTCTCCATGGACGAGGGGGCGGTCATGATCGGAGGTCCTCCTTGGGCAGGTCCTGCCGGTGCGGCTACTGCTCTCACCTTCGGCAGCGCGCGCGTCCGCGTCCAAGACCCATCGGCGACCAGCCGATAAACAGCGTCTATCGACGGCAGGTGGCGCGCCGCCGCCAGGCCCCGCAACTCCCTTGATAGACGGCCGCTATCGGCCGTTCGCCAGTGGGTATTGGACGCGCGCCGCGCACCGCCGCAGGCTCGCAGAGGACTGCTTCACCGAGCGCGGGGAGATGGGGTCATGGCCGTTCCGGCAGCGGCTTTCGAGCGCGGCGCCGACCGGTACCGGCCGCCCTCCGTCACCGGGCTCACCGACCTCCTAGACCGGCATGTGCGCGAGCGTCCGCACGCCGGGGCGCTGATCGTCACCGGGGAGCGGGTGCGGCTGTCGTACCGGACCCTGGACGCGCTCGCCGACGAGGTGGCGGCGCGGCTCGGCGGCACGCGGCTGCGGCGCGGCGACGCGGTCGGCCTGGTCTGCGCCGACACGGCGGAGTTCGTCGTCGCGCTGCTGGGCGCGGCGCGGGCCGGTCTCGTGGCCGCGCCGGTCGACCCCGCGCTGCCCGGACCGCGGCTGTCGGCCCGTCTGGAGGCCATGGGCGCGCGGGCCGCCCTGGTGGGACCGCCCGCGTCGGGCGCGCCGGCGGTGGCGCGGGCCGGTGTCCCGGTCTGGCCGCTGCGGGTGGACGTCGCCCCGGGCGGGGCGGCCACGGTCGCGCTCGACACCGGCGCGCGCCCGCTGCCCCACGCCGGGGGCGCGGCGCACGAGCTGACGGACGGGGACGCCCTGGTCCTGTTCACCGCGGGCACCACCGACCGGGCCAGGATGGTCCCGCTGACCCACGCGAACGTGGCGGCGTCGGTGCGCAACATCTGCGAGGCCTACGCGCTGGGGCCCGCCGACGCGACGGTCGCGGTGATGCCGTTCTTCCACGGGCACGGGCTGTTCGCCGCGCTCGTGTCGTCGCTGGCCGCCGGGGGCTGCGTGCTGCTGCCGGAGCGGGGCCGGTTCTCGGCCCGGACGTTCTGGGACGACGTACGGGCGGCGGGCGCCACCTGGTTCACCGCGGTCCCGACGGTCCACGAGATCCTCCTGGACCGGTCGGCGGACGGGTTCCCGGTCCCGCAGGCGCCGCCCATGCGGTTCGTCCGCAGTTGCAGCGCGCCCCTGAACGCCGCGACGCAGCGGGCGCTGGAGCGAACGCTCGGGGTGCCGCTGCTGTCCGCGTACGGGATGACGGAGTCCACGCACCAGGCGACGAGCGAATCCCTGCCCCAGCACGGGTCGTTGCGGCAGGGCACGGTGGGCCGGCCGACCGGCGTGGACGTCCGGGTCGTCGCCCCCGACGGGCGGACCCGGCGGGCCGGCACGGAGGGTGAGGTGTGGGTGCGGGGACCGACCGTCGCCCGCGGCTATCTCGGCGACCCGGCGGAGACCGCGCGGTGCTTCACCGACGGCTGGTTCCACACGGGCGACCTGGGGCTGCTGGACGAGGACGGCTGCCTGACCCTGACCGGGCGCATCAAGAACCTCATCGTGCGCGGGGGCGAGAAGATCTCCCCCGAGTACGTGGAGGACGTCCTCGCCGGATGCCCGGGGGTCGTGGAGGCGGCGGTGTTCGCGGTGCCCGACGCCAGGTACGGGCAGCGGGTGGGCGCCGCCGTGGTCGTACGCGAGGGCGAGTGCCTGGAGTCCGCGCACATCCTGGAGTACGCGCGCGGCCGGCTGGCGTCCTTCGAGGTGCCCGAGCGGCTGCACGTCGTCGCCACGCTGCCGCACACCGCCAAGGGCGCCCTGGACCGGGGCGCGGTGGCGGCCCGGTACGCGGGGTGAGCCCGGGCGGTCACCGTACGCGGTGCTCCGGCGGCAGCGGCTGGTCGAAGAAGTCGTCCAGCGACAGGCTTGTCGCCGCGTTGACGAAGGCGCGGGCGGCGACCGAACCGGGGGTCGCCGCGTGGATGGCCACCGAGACCTGGGCGCCCGCGGCCGGTTCGACCAGCCGCAGCGCCCGCGTCCTGCCGACCACCGGCATCGCCCGCAGCCAGGTGTGGGGCACGATGCTCGCCCAGTCGCCGACGCCGACGTGCGCGTAGAGGGAGGCGATCGAGTCCGTCTCGACCTGCGGGGTCACCACGAACCCCTGGGCCGCGAAGACCGAGTCGATGATCTGCCGGATACGCATGTCGGGGGTCAGCAGCGCCAGCGGCAGCTGCGCGGCCTCCGCCCATGTCATCACCGAGGCCTGGGAGGTCAGCTGGTCGCCGGAGACCAGCAGCGTGTACCTCTCCTCGTACAGCGGGACGACCTGGAGGCCCTCCTGGTCGCCGGGATCGAACTGGGCGATGGCCACGTCCAGTTCGTAGTCGCGCAGCTGGCGGTGCAGCTCCTTGGTGGACAGCCGCGAGCGGACCTGCACCTTGGCCAGCGGGTGGGCGGCGCAGAACGCGGCGACGGGCAGCGCGAGGGTCGTGGAGGCGGTGGGGTCGGTGCCCAGCCGCAGTGTCCCGGTGATCCCGGACTGGACGGCGGCCACCTCGGCCTTGAACGCGTCCTGTTCGGCGAGGATCCGCTTGGCCCACACGACGAGCCGCTCGCCCTCGGGAGTGAGGCCCTGGTAGTTGTGGCCGCGGTTGATCAGCGTGACGTTCAGTTCCCGCTCCAGCTTGGCGATCGCCGCCGAGAGCGCGGGCTGCGACACGTAGCAGGCCTCCGCCGCCCGGGCGAAGTGCCTCTCCCTGGCCACCGCCACGAAGTACTCCAGCTGGCGGAACAGCATGCACGACTCCTCTCACCGGGGCCGGCCCAGCCTACCCAGCGCGCGCCGCCCCCGGCCCGCGCGAGTACCGCGGGCCGGGGGCCTGGCGTCAGGGGCGCAGGAGCCCCACCGCCGCGACGACGAGGGGGTCGAGGCCGTCCGCCCCGGCGTCGACGAACGCGTGGAGCCGGCTGCGCATGCGCGGGTCCCAGAACCGGTCGATGTGCCCGGCGACCGCCCTCGCGGCCTCCTCCCCCGGCAGGTGCCGGAGGTTCGCCGCGATGTCGTTGGCCATCCGGCGCTCCGGCGGGACGCCGGCGGTCACCGGTCCACCGCCGCGGCAGGCACGCCGTCCCCGGCGGGCTCCGCGCCGCGCGGCGCGAGGCCCACCTGCACCGCGGTCACCTTGTACTCCGGGCAGTTGGTCGCCCAGTCGGAGTTCTCGGTGGTCACCACGTTGGCCCCGGTCACGGGGTGGTGGAACGTGGTGTAGACGACGCCGGTGGGCATCCGGTCGGAGATCTCCGCGCGCAGCGTCGTCCGTCCGACGCGGCTGGCGAGCGTCACCATGTCGCCGTCGTTGATGCCCCGCACCTCCGCGTCGTGCGGGTGCAGTTCGAGTACGTCCTCGGGATGCCAGGCGACGTTCGCGGTCCGGCGGGTCTGGGCGCCGACGTTGTACTGGCTGAGGATGCGGCCCGTGGTCAGGACCAGCGGGAAGCGCCGGGTGCTGCGCTCGTTCGTCGGGACGAAGGAGGTGACGACGAACCTGCCCTTGCCGCGCACGAACTCGTCCACGTGCATGACGGGAGTCCCCTCGGGCGCCGACTCGTTGCACGGCCACTGCACGCTGCCGAGCTTGTCGAGCACCTCGAAGGAGACGCCGGTGAAGGTGGGCGTGACCGAGGCGATCTCGTCCATGATCCGGCCCGGGTGGTCGTAGGACATGGGGTGGCCCATCGCCGTGGCGATCTCGCTGACGATCTGCCACTCGTGCTTGCCGGTCTTCGGCTTCATCACCGCGCGCACCCGGTTGATCCGGCGCTCGGCGTTGGTGAACGTGCCGTCCTTCTCCAGGAAGGAGGCGCCGGGCAGGAAGACGTGCGCGAACTTGGCCGTCTCGTTGAGGAACAGATCCTGGACGACGACCAGTTCCATCGCCCGCAACGCGGCGGTGACGTGCTTGAGGTTCGGGTCGGACTGGGCGATGTCCTCGCCGTGGACGAAGAGCCCCCGGAACGTCCCGTCGATCGCGGCGTCGAACATGTTGGGGATGCGCAGCCCCGGTTCGGCCAGGATCGTGCCACCCCACAGGTTCTCGAAGACGGTGCGTACGGCGTCGTCGGAGACGTGTCGGTAGCCGGGCAGTTCGTGCGGGAAGGAGCCCATGTCGCACGAGCCCTGCACGTTGTTCTGGCCGCGCAGCGGGTTCACGCCGACGCCGTCGCGGCCGATGTTGCCGCACGCCATCGCGAGGTTGGCCATTCCCATGACCATGGTGGAGCCCTGGCTGTGCTCGGTGACACCGAGGCCGTAGTAGATCGCCCCGTTGGGCGCCTGGGCGTACAGCCGGGCGGCGGCCCGCAGTTCACCGGCCGGGACGCCGGTGACCGGCTCCACGGCCTCGGGGCTGTTCTCCGGCAGCGCGATGAACTCGGCCCACTCGTCGAAGCCTTCGCAGCGGCGGTCCACGAAGTCCCGGTCGACCAGCCCCTCGGTGACCACGACGTGCGCCATGGCGTTCACCACGGCGACATTGGTGCTCGGCCGCAGCTGGAGGTGGTGGCGCGCCTCGATGTGCGGCGAGCGCACCAGGTCGATCCGGCGGGGGTCGACGACGACGAGTTCCGCCCCGTCGCGCAGGCGCCGCTTCATCCGCGAGGCGAACACCGGGTGCCCGTCGGTGGGGTTGGCCCCGATCACCATGATGACGTCGGCCTGGGCCACGGAACGGAAGTCCTGGGTGCCGGCGGACTCGCCGAAGGTCTGCTTGAGCCCGTAGCCCGTCGGGGAGTGGCATACCCGGGCGCAGGTGTCCACGTTGTTGTTGCCGAAGGCCGCGCGGACCATCTTCTGGACGACGTAGACCTCCTCGTTGGTGCACCGCGAGGAGGTGATGGCGCCGACCGAGTTCGGCCCGTACGCCGCCTGGAGCTCGCGCATCCTGCGGGCGACCGTGCCGATCGCCTCGTCCCACTCGACCTCGCGCCAGGGGTCGGTGATGCGCTCCCGCACCATGGGCTTGAGCACCCGGTCGGGGTGCGTGGCGTAGCCGAACGCGAAGCGGCCCTTCACACAGGAGTGGCCCTCGTTGGCGCCGCCGTCCTTGTGCGGCACCATGCGCACGAGTTCGTCGCCGCGCAGCTCGGCCTTGAAGGAGCAGCCGACCCCGCAGTAGGCGCAGGTGGTCACCACGGACCGGGTCGGCATGCCGAGTTCGACGACCGACTTCTCCTGGAGGGTGGACGTCGGGCAGGCCTGGACGCAGGCCCCGCAGGAGACGCACTCGGAGTCCATGAAGCTCTCGCCGGCGCCCGCCGCCACCTTGGACTCGAAGCCGCGCCCCTCGATGGTCAGCGCGAACGTGCCCTGCACCTCGCCGCAGGCGCGTACGCAGCGGGAGCACGCGATGCACTTGGCCGGGTCGAAGTCGAAGTAGGGGTTGGACGTGTCCTTCTCGGCGTCGAGGTGGTTCTCGCCCTCGTAGCCGTACCTGACCTGCCGCAGTCCCACCACGCCCGCCATGTCCTGCAGTTCGCAGTCGCCGTTGGCGGGGCAGGTGAGGCAGTCCAGCGGATGGTCGGAGATGTACAGCTCCATGACGCCCTGGCGCAGCTTCTCCACCTTGGGCGTCTGCGTGCTGACCCGCATCCCGTCCGCGACCGGCGTGGTGCAGGACGCCGGGGTGCCGCGCCGGCCGTCGATCTCCACCACGCACAGCCGGCAGGAACCGAACGGCTCCAGGCTGTCGGTGGCGCACAGCTTGGGTATGTCGATGCCGGCGAGCGCGGCGGCGCGCATCACCGAGGTGCCCTCGGGGACGGTGACGGGCAGGCCGTCCACCTCCACCGAGACCGTGGCCGCCCCGGGCTTCTCCGGGGTGCCGAAGTCGGGTTCCTTGAGCAGTGTCATGCCGTGCCCTCCGTCCTGGCGCCGGTCGTGTGTACGGGTCGGATCTCCAGGACTCGGCGGCGAGCGAGGAAATCGTCGGGGAAGTGCGCGAGGGCGCTGCGCACGGGCATCGGCGTCAGTCCGCCCATGGCGCACAGCGAGCCCTCGGTCATCAGGTCGCAGAGGTCCTCCAGCAGCGCCAGGTTCTCCTCCCGGTGCTGCCCGGCCACGATCCTGTCGATCACCTCGACGCCGCGGACCGAACCGACGCGGCAGGGCGTGCACTTGCCGCACGACTCCTCGGCGCAGAACTCCATCGCGAACCGCGCCTGGGCCGCCATGTCGACGGAGTCGTCGAAGACCACGATGCCGCCGTGGCCGACCATGGCCCCGGCGGCGGCGAACGCCTCGTAGTCCATCGGGAGGTCGAACATCGACGTCGGCAGGTACGCGCCGAGCGGCCCGCCGACCTGCACGGTGCGCACGGGGCGCCCGGAGAAGGTGCCGCCGCCGTAGTCCTCGACGAGTTCGCGCAGGGTGACGCCGAACGCCGTCTCGACGATGCCGCCGTGCGCGACGTTGCCGCCGAGCTGGAAGACCTGGGTGCCGCGCGAGCGTTCCACGCCGAGGTCCTGGTAGGCGTCGGCGCCCTCGGCGAGGACGACGGGCACGGTGGCGAGGGTGAGCACGTTGTTCACCACGGTCGGTTTCCCGAACAGCCCCTCGACGGCCGGGATCGGGGGTTTCGCGCGGACGGTGCCGCGCTTGCCCTCCAGGCTCTCCAGCATGGAGGTCTCCTCGCCGCAGATGTACGCGCCGGCGCCGACGCGGACGTGCAGGTCGAAGTCAAGCGCGGAGCCGAGGATGCCTCGCCCGAGCCAGCCGTGCTCGCGCGCGATACCGATCGCGGCGCGCATCGTGGCCACGGCGTCGGGATACTCGGAGCGGATGTAGAGGTAGCCCTCGCTCGCGCCGACCGCGTGGGCGGCGATCGTCATGCCCTCGATGAGCATGAAGGGGTCGCCCTCCATGACCATGCGGTCGGCGAAGGTGCCGCTGTCCCCTTCGTCGGCGTTGCAGCAGACGAACTTCAGCTCGTCGGCGCACTCCAGCACGGTCTTCCACTTGATCCCGGCCGGGAAGCCGGCGCCGCCCCGGCCGCGCAGTCCGGAGCGGGTCACCTCGGCGACGACGTCGGCGGGGGCGAGTGCCAGCGCCGCGCGCAGTCCGGCGAGGCCGCCGTGGTCCAGGTAGTCGCGCGTGGACAGCGGGTCGGTCACGCCGACCCGGGCGAAGGTGACCCGTGTCTGGCGGGCCAGCCAGGGCAGTTCGTCCACGACGCCGAGCCGCAGCGGGTGGTCCGCGCCGTCCAGCAGACCGGCGGCGAGCAGGTCCGCCACGTCCTCGGGGGCCACCGGCCCGTAGCCGACCCGGCCGTCCGGGGTCGCCACCTCGACGAGGGGCTCCAGCCAGAGCATGCCGCGTGATCCGTTGCGTACGACGTCGATGTCCGGCCCGCCGTCCGGGGCGGCCTGCCGCAGGGCGTCGGCGACCTCGTCCGCGCCGACGGACCTGGCCGCCGAGTCGCGGGGGACGTAGACCGTCACGGCCGGGCGCCGTTCGCCGCGCGTGGCGGTGTCCTGGGTGACAGGGTCCGTGGAGCCCGTCGTCCCGCCGCCCGTCGAGTCCTTCATGATGAGACCGCCCCCTTGAGGATCGAGCCGAGCCGGGCCGTGCCCACGCGGCCGTGCAGCCGTCCGTCGACCTCCACGGCGGGCCCCAGCGCGCAGTTGCCGAGGCAGAAGACCTGCTCGACGGTGACCGAGCCGTCCGCGGCCGTCTCCCCCAGGGCCAGTCCGGCCTCGCGGACGTAGCCCACCAGGCGGTCGGCGCCCAGGGCCTGGCACGCCTCGGCGCGGCAGATGCGGACCGTCGTGCGGCCCGCCGGCTCGCGGCGGAAGTCGTGGTAGAAGGTCACCACCCCGTGGACGTCCGCCCGGGAGAGGTTGAGTTCCTCGGCGAGGACGGGGACCGCCTCCTGCGGCACATGCCCCAACTCGGCCTGTACGGCGTGCAGTACGGGCAGCAGCGAACCGCGCTGATCCCGGTGACCGGCCACGAGTCTGCGGACCACGCTCTCGACCGTCACATCACTCCCGCTGGTCGTCATGATCGCTTCGCCTTCCGTCTCCTGCGGATCCGCGGGGTCCGTGACCGACGAACAGAGCCGCTCTTCCCAGCGATGCTGGCGGGACATCGCGACCATACCCCATACAGACTTCTGTATACAGAAGCCCGACGAAGAAGGTTCACCCAGAGCCTCCAGGGGCCGATGTGGCTCCACTCCCCGGCCTTGAGCGCCGCTCAAGGCACTCGCCATCTTGCATACGAAAACCTGTATGCTCGCCCTGCCCGCCGACCGTGAGCGCACGGGCGGCCACCTCTGGCAGAGCCGCCGGCCCACCGGCCGTCGGCGGAACGGGGAACCATGCGCGAGGCCCTGTCGGCTGCGGCGTCCCGCCGCGTCGCCCGCCCGGCACCGCTGCGTCAGGCCGTCTACGACGCCCTGACCGAGCTGATCGTCAACGGCTCCCTCAAGCCCGGCCAGCACCTGGTCGAGGCCGAGCTGGCCGAGCACCTCGGCGTCAGCCGCCAGCCGGTGCGCGAGGCGCTGCAACGCCTCCAGACCAACGGCTGGGTCGATCTGCGCCCCTCCCAGGGCGCCTTCGTGCACTCCCCCACCGAGGAGGAGGCGGCCCAACTCCTCGGCGTACGCGCCGTGCTGGAGACGTACTCGGCCCAGCTCGCCGCCGAGAACGCGAAGCCCGAGGACGTCGAGCGCCTGTGGGAGCTCCACCAGGAGGGCGTCGACGCGCTCGCCGCCGGGGACGTCGACCGGCTGGTCGCCGCCAACACCGCGCTGCACGCCTGCCTCACCGCGGTCGCCGACAACGCCGTACTGGCCGACCTGATCTCCCAGGTGGGCCAGAAGGTGCGCTGGTACTACACGCCCATCGCGCGGCCCCGCGGCAAGGAGGCGTGGAACGAGCACGCCCAGCTCATCAAGGCCATCGCCAAGGGTGACGCGGACCGGGCTAGCGAGATCATGCGCAGGCACACCCAGCGCACCACCGACTTCTACCGCAAGCAGATCGCCGCCGGCCCGGAGCAGGACTGACCGCGCGTCCTCAGGACGGCGCGAGAGTGCCGACGGCCGGAGTGCGGGTGTCGGCCACCGCGTGGTCGTCGGCGGCGGTGCGCAGTTCGAGCAGCCAGGGCGTGACCGTGCGCACCACGATGTCCAGCCCACCGCCGTCCGGCCCGAGCATCGCGTCGGCGGGGACGAGGACCGGATCGGCGCACACGGTCGAGGTCGCGCTGCCGCGGGGCCCCGGCCCGCCGGGCCGGGCGGGGACGAACAGGTCGGGGGCGTGGGCCGGGACGGTCCACAGGGTCAGGCCGTCCGGCGCGGCCAGCGGCAGGGACGACCACACGTAGCTGTCGGCCTCGCCCGCCGCGACCACCCGCCGCTTGTGCGCGCGCAGGGCGACGACCTCGCCGGTGCGGACGGCCGTGGAGCCACCGGACCGCGACTCGCCCCGCGCAGTCGGCTGTTCGTCCCCGACCTCGGCCAGGGCGAGGCTGCTGAGGTGGCGTCCGGCGGCGATCTCACGGCGGAGCCACGGGCTGCCGTACGCCTCGACGACCGCGACGGCCGCGTAGTGGGACCGCAGCACGGCGGCGGTCGCCGGGCAGACGCGCGCGACCTCGGCCACCACCTCGGCGGCCTCCGGCAGCCCGCGCCCGCCGCCGCCCGACTCGGCGGAGACGGTGAGGCCGAGCAGCCCGGCCCGCCCCAGTTCCGTCACGGCGCCGCGGGGGAACCTCCCCTCGGCTCCGGTCCGGGCGGCACCGGGCGCTATGACGGTGCTGAGGACGTGGGTGAGCGTGGTGCGGTACGACACGGGGCGACCCCCTCGGGAGTGGTGTGCGGGTCCGCCGTCGGACGGCGGCCCGGTCGGGCGAGGCGTCAGACCCGAGGGTCGACCTCTTTCAGCAGGCCCGTCCTGACGTCGAAGACGAAGCCGCGTACGTCCTCGGTGTGCGGCAGGAACGGTGAGGTGCGCACGCGCTGCATGGACTGCCGTACGTCCTGCTCGACGTCGGCGAAGGCCTCCACCGCCCAGGCGGGGCGCTGGCCGACCTCCAGCTCCAGGTCGTGCCGGAAGCCCTCGGTGAGGGACTCCAGACCGCAGCCCGTGTGGTGGATGAGGACGACCGCCCGGGTGCCGAGGGCGCGCTGGCTGATCGTGAGGGAGCGGATCACGTCGTCGGTGACCACTCCGCCCGCGTTGCGGATCGTGTGGCAGTCGCCCAGTTCCAGGCCGAGCGCGGCGTGCAGGTCGAGGCGGGCGTCCATGCAGGCCACCACGGCCACGCCCAGCACCGGCCGGGCGCCCATGCCGGGGTCGGCGAAGCTCGCGGCGTAGACCCTGTTGGCCTCCACGAGCCGCTCCGTGACCGGCACGTCGTCGACGGCGGTCCCGGCGGTTCGCGTGGGGCGGTGCGCTGAAGTCGACATGGTGGGTTACCTCACTCGGGTCGGATCGGAACCGCGTCACCGTCGAACGGAGAGCAAACTGCATACAGTATGGAGTAGTCAGTATTCTGGAGCGGGTGGGCGGTGTTGTCCAGAGGTCCGCCGCGGTTTCCGCGGGCGCGGGCGAGCGGGCGGTGCGACGCGGGCGCCCCGAGGGCGCTTCAGCCCCCGCACAGACCGGAAGGCCGCCCGGCGCGGGCGGCCTTCCGGCGGACGACGCCGACGGGGCGACGAGTACTCCCTAGGCGGGGAACCGGCCGCAGAGATAGTTGCCGGGTTCCGTCGGCTCGTCGCTGATCCAGTACTGGCGCCACAGCGACGCGAACCGCTCGCGGCCGAGGTGGCCCTCGCCCTGCGGATCGAGCAGGTCGAAGACGCCGGTCAGGTCCATGGGCCGCCCCGTCCAGGTCTCGACCAGCGCGCGGTGCTCCTGGGGGGAGATACGGCCGTCACCGTCGGCGTCCACGACATCGAAGAGGGTGTCGGCGGTCGCCGTGACGGCGTCGGCCATGGCCGGCAGCCGGTCGACGAGGGCGAGCATCTCGCCGAGATCGACGGAGCCGTCCCCGTTGGCGTCCCCGGCCATCAGGAGCGCCGCCCACCAGCCCATGAGCAGCGTCTCCACCCGGCCGCGCAGCTGCGTGCCGGGCTCCACCCCCGGCAGTCGGCTCCAGCGGGCGACCAGCTCCGTGAAATCGCCCTCGCGCAGAAAGCCGTCACCGTCCGCGTCGAACGCCGCGAACATCCCCCGCAACTTGCGCTCCTGGAACGTACTGGCCATGAGCGGCCTCCCCTCGACACCGGACCGGACGGCGGATCCGCCTGCCGCGGCCGCCGCCGTGTGCCTTCCCCAGCCGCCCCCACAGCGCGCCTCGGCCACCTCGGGCACATCTGCGCGAAAGGTCACCTCGGCCTGCCCGTCGCGGAGATCCATCGCGCCCGCCGCACCGGCAGCGCAGGAAATATGCGCCGCCGAAGTGAGAAATACGGCCCCAGGGCACGACACGACGCTCCGAAAGTCGTACTTGCCGCGCCCCCAAGCGCACATCATGCTAGGCTCAATCTCAGTTGCAGTTGTGGTTCCCGTAAACTTCAAGTGCCTTGGACGACATATCGTCGTCGGGCACTTTTGTATTTCCGGTGCTGTTTTTCCGGACGGGGTTCATTACGGCGACGCCGGGGTCCACACAGTGCGGGCCCCTGGGCACAGCCCCGAAGGAGAATTAGACATGGCTACTGGCACCGTTAAGTGGTTCAACGCGGAAAAGGGCTTCGGCTTCATCGAGCAGGAGGGTGGCGGCCCGGACGTCTTCGCCCACTACTCGAACATCGCCGCCCAGGGCTTCCGCGAGCTCCAGGAAGGCCAGAAGGTGAACTTCGACGTCACGCAGGGCCAGAAGGGCCCCCAGGCGGAGAACATCACTCCCGCCTGACGCTGACAGCGCACTAGACAGCTGGGGCCCGCACCTCGCGGTGCGGGCCCCAGCTTGTCGCTTTCCCGGGTGTCCCGCCGATGTACGCAGGGTGAACCGCGTACCTCCGGGCCCCGGGCACGGGGCCGCGGACGCGGGCCGGTCGTCCATTCCAGTGGATTTCCGGCCCTCTTCCGCCGGCCCCTCCGTCTTCCCGCGCCGGGCGACCGGCCGGGTTTTATTTGCATTCGGCTCGTTCTTGCAATTCGTTCGGCCCACGGCTGCCGAGAATTCCTCGATACGTGCCATATCGAGGAAGGTTCTCCATGAACCGTTCAGCTCGCACGAACGACCGTTACTCCGGAAAGCGTAAAGACGGCTTCGCCGGTTCCGACCGGGGTGCCCGCTTCCGCCCGCAGGGCCAGGGGCGTCCCGTCACCCGTCCGGACGGCTCCGGGCGCCGCCCCTCCGCACCGCAGGGTGAGTTCGCGCCGCCGGTAACCGTCACGCCCGCTCTCCCCGCCGTCACGGCGTTCGGGGAACTCGATCTTCCCGCCGAGCTGCTCGGGAAGCTCACCGAGCTGGGCATGCACGAGCCGTTCCCCATCCAGGCCGCCACGCTGCCGAACTCCCTCGCGGGCCGTGACGTGCTCGGCCGCGGGCGCACCGGGTCCGGCAAGACGCTCGCGTTCGGCCTCGCCCTCCTCGCCCGTACGGCCGGTCAGCGCGCCGAGGCCCGCAAGCCGCTGGCCCTCGTGCTCGTCCCCACGCGCGAGCTGGCCCAGCAGGTCACCGACGCGCTCACGCCCTTCGCCCGGCTGCTGAAGCTGCGGCTCACCACCGTCGTCGGCGGGATGTCGATCGGACGCCAGGCCAGTGCGCTGCGCTCGGGCGCCGAGGTCGTCGTCGCGACCCCCGGCCGCCTCACCGACCTCATCGAGCGCAAGGACTGCCGTCTGGACCGGGTGAGCATCACCGTCCTGGACGAGGCGGACCAGATGGCCGACATGGGCTTCATGCCGCAGGTCACCGAGCTGCTCGACCAGGTCCGCCCGGACGGCCAGCGCATGCTGTTCTCCGCGACGCTGGACCGCAACATCGACCTGCTGGTCCGTCGCTACCTGAACGACCCGGTCGTCCACTCGGTCGACCCGTCGGCGGGCGCGGTCACCACGATGGAGCACCACGTGCTGCACGTGCACGGCACCGACAAGTACGCCACGGCCACCGAGATCGCCGCCCGTGACGGGCGCGTCCTCATGTTCCTCGACACCAAGCACGCGGTCGACCAGTTCACCCGGCACCTGCTGAGCAGCGGGGTGAAGGCCGCGGCGCTGCACGGCGGCAAGTCGCAGCCCCAACGCACCCGTACGCTCGCCCAGTTCAAGTCCGGTGGCGTCTCGGTGCTGGTCGCGACCAACGTCGCGGCGCGCGGCATCCACGTCGACGACCTCGACCTCGTGGTGAACGTGGACCCGCCGGCCGACCACAAGGACTACCTGCACCGCGGCGGCCGTACCGCCCGCGCCGGGGAGTCCGGCAGCGTCGTCACGCTGGTGACGCCCAACCAGCGCCGTGACATGAGCCGCCTGATGTCCGTGGCGGGCATCCGGCCGCAGGTCACCCAAGTGCGGTCAGGCGAGGCCGAGTTGAGCCGGATCACCGGGGCGCAGACGCCGTCCGGGGTGCCGGTCGGCGGCGCCCCGGTCATCGAGCGTCCGAAGCGGGGCGGCACCCCGTTCCGCGGCATGGGCACCCGCCCGGGCCGCGTCGGCGGCGAGTCCCGCCGGGCCACCGAGGCCCGCCAGACCGCCGAGGCCCGCAAGGCCGCCCGGATCCGCCGGGGCGTCTAGCCGCCGCGGGGTGGCGCGTCAGGCGGGCCCCGCGGGACCGCCCGGGGAGATCAGCCCCGTCTCGTAGGCGAGGACGACGGCCTGGACGCGGTCGCGGAGGCCGAGCTTGGACAGGATGCGGCCCACGTGTGTCTTGACCGTCGTCGGGCTGAGGAACAGCCGCTCCGCGAGCTCCGCGTTGCTCAGCCCCGTCGCCAGCAGGCGCAGCACCTCCAGTTCGCGCGGGGTCAGTTCGGACAGGTCGCTGTGGACGCCGGGCGTCGGCGCCTCCTCCCGGTGGGCGAAGCGTTCGATGAGCCGGCGGGTGATGGCGGGCGCGAGCAGGGCGTCCCCGGACCGCACCAGGCGTACGGCGGCCACCAGATGCTCCGGGGTGACGTCCTTGAGCAGGAACCCGCTCGCGCCCGCGGTCAGCGCCGCGTAGACGTAGTGGTCCAGGTCGTACGTGGTGAGGATGACGACCCGGGTCCCCGCCAGGCCCGCGTCGCCCAGGATGTGCCGGGTGGCCTCGATGCCGTCCATGTTCGGCATCCGGATGTCCATGAGGACGACGTCGGGCCGGGTGCGGCGGACGGCGGCGACGGCCTCGGCCCCGTCCGCCGCCTCGGCCGTCACCTCGATGCCGTCGGCGGCCAGGATCATCCCGAAGCCCGTGCGGACCAGGGCCTGGTCGTCCGCGATGACCGCGCGCAGCGCCGGCTCGTTCACGCGGTCCGCCACGGCACCCGGGCCTTGATCCGGTAGCCGCCGGCGAGGGTCGGGCCGGCGGTGAGGTCGCCGCCGTAGACCGCCAGGCGCTCACGCAGTCCGATCAGCCCGCGGCCGTTGCCGTCCACCGGCGGACGGTCGTGTGCCCCGCCGGTGTCGACGACCTCGATCTCCAGGCGGTCGTCGGTGTAGCCGATCACGACCGACGCCTCGGCGCCCGCCGCGTGCTTGAGCGTGTTCGTCAGCGCCTCCTGCACCACCCGGTACGCCGTGAGGTCCACGCCGGGCGGCAGGGGGTCCGGGGGCAGCGAGACCGCGACGCCGACCGGTGTCCCGGCCGCGCGGACCCGCACGACCAGGGCGTCGAGCCGGGCCAGACCGGGCTGCGGTTCGAGGCCGTCGGCGGGGGTCTCGGCGCGGCCCGCGTCGGGTCCGGCGAGCAGGCCCATCACGTGCCGCAGTTCCGCCATGGCGGCCCGGCCGCCGGCCTCGACCGCCAGCAGCGCCTCCTTCGAGCGCTCCGGCGCGGCGTCCATCACCGTACGGGCCGCGCCCGCCTGAATGACCATCACGCTCACATTGTGGGTGACGACGTCGTGGAGTTCGGCGGCGATCCGGGCGCGTTCCTCCTCCACCGCCCGGCGCATGGCCTCCTCCTGTCCCTGCTGCAACGCGGTGAAGCGTTCCCGGCTGGCGGCGAGCCGGCTCTGCCAGAAGCGGACCAGACCGGCCAGCACCCCCGCGACCAGCAGCACGACCGCGGGGCTCGACCATCCCGGAAGCATGGGTTCCGTCTCCCGGAACGCGAAGGCCGCGAGGACGGCGGCCACGATCAGCCCGACCGTCGCGCGCGCCCGGTGGCGGCTGTGGACGACCGCGCCGTAGGCCGCGATGACGCAGGTCAGCACGTTGATCCAGGAGGCGTCGTCCCCGATGACCAGCGCGGCGCCGAGCACCACCGCGAACACGGCCAGCGGACGGCGGCGCATCGCCGCCAGCGGCAGCGCCGACAGCACGACCAGCGCCCAGTGCGCGGTGGGGGGCCGCTCCTCCAGCAGCGGCCCTCCGGGGGCCGGGGGCAGGGCCGGCTCAGGAGGGACCGGAGGCATCGGGCCGTAAGCGCCGCCAGGCCCGACCCGTACCGGTCCGTCGCCGGGGTAACGCGCCGCCACGTACAGGGCGATGACGGTCAGTACGACCGCCAGCGCCACGTCCGCGTAGACGGCGCGCCTCGGCGGCGGGGGCGGCTGCCCCTCCGGTGCGAGCGCGTCCCGCAGTCGTCGCCGCCACGCCCGCCGGCCGTCCGTCTCCATCCGGTCATTGTGGAGCCCGCTCCCCCGGCGCCGCGTCCGCCTGTGCGACCGGACCTCCGTACCCGGGGAGTACGCCGCAGGGAGGACCCCGCGCCGGGTCCTCCGCGGGGAGGGCCGGATGTCGGTGCCGCGGCCGACGCGCCCCCGGCCGTCCGGCCCCTACGTTCGCCTGGCCGGCACCGCACGTCCCGAACCGACCGATCCGAAGGACGGACCACTCCCATGACCCAGGTGATCCAGCTGGAGGGCGCCGCCAAGCGCTACGACAGCGCCGGCGCACCCGTGCTCGGCCCGCTCACGCTCTCCGTGGACCGGGGCGAGGCACTCGCCGTGACCGGCCCCTCCGGCAGCGGCAAGTCCACGCTGCTGAACCTCGTCGCGGGCCTGGACCAGCCGACCGCGGGCACGGTGACCGTGGCCGGGCGGCGGATCGACGGGCTCGGCGAGCACGCGCTGGCCCGCTTCCGGCGCGAACACGTCGGCATGGTCTTCCAGTTCTTCAACCTCCTCGACGACCTCACCGTCGCCGACAACATCCAGCTTCCCGCCCAGCTCACCGGAACCTCCCGGCGGACGGCGGCGGCCCGGGCCGCGGAACTCATGGAGCTGCTCCACATCCACCAGCACGCCCGCGCCTACCCGGGACGGCTCTCCGGCGGCGAGCGCCAGCGGGTCGCGGTGGCCCGGGCACTGGTGAACCGGCCCGCGCTGCTCCTCGCCGACGAGCCGACCGGCGCGCTGGACACCGCCTCGGGACAGGACGTACGGGACCTGCTGGTGGACCTGCACCGAGGCGGCCAGACCGTCGTCCTGGTCACGCACGACCTCGCGCTCGCCGAGGCCTGCGCGAGCCGCACGATCCACCTGGTCGACGGGCACCTCGCCCTCGACTCGCGGGCGGAGGCGGTCCGTTGAGCCCCCTCGGCACCGGCGCGCTCGGCCGCGTCGTACGGTCCGGCGTGGGCCGGCGGCGCGTGCAGACGGTGGTCGTCGCGGTCGCCACGATGATGGCGGTGGCCTCGGCCGTGGTCGCCGGCTCGCTCATGGTCGCCGCCCACGCGCCCTTCGACCGGGCCTTCGCCCGACAGCACGGCGCACACCTGACCGCGCATTTCGACCCGGGGAAGGCGAGCGCGGACCGGGTAGCGGCCACCGCACGGCAGGAGGGCGTCGGCGCGAGCGCGGGACCGTACCCCGCCACGACGGTCAGCCCGGTGGACGAGGGCGGCGGTCATCTGCCGCGCCTCACCCTGGTCGGGCGGTCCGCGCCGCACGCCGACGTGGACGATCTGGACCTGACGTCGGGCCGCTGGGCGGCCGGGCCCGGCGAGATCGTGCTCTCCGCGTCCTTCGCCGGCCCCGCCTTCAGACTCGGCACCGTGCTGCGCGCCTCGGACGCGGCGGACGGCAGGGCGCTGACCGTCGTCGGCCTTGCCGTGTCGACGAGCAGGACCGCCGACGCCTGGGCAACTCCCGCTCAGGTCGAGGCACTTGCCTCGGCGGACAACCCGCTCACCCGTCAGATGCTCTACCGGCTGGACTCCGCGGGCACGAGCGCGGACCTCACCGCCGGGCTGAAGCGGATCGCCGCCGCCGTGCCGTCCGGGGCGCTGCTGGGCAGCCAGTCCTACCTGGACACCAAGCGGGAGAGCGACCGGGGCGCGGCGCCGACCATCCCCTTCCTCGTCGCCTTCGGTGTACTCGGCATCGTCATGTCGGTGATCATCGTCGGCAGTGTCATCGGCGGCGCCGTCGGCACCGGCCTGCGCAGGATCGGCATCCTCAAGGCGATCGGTTTCACACCGCGCGAGGTGGTGCGCGCCTATGTCGCGCAGGCGCTGATCCCGGCGAGCGCGGGTATCGCCCTCGGGGTGGTGCTGGGCAACCTGCTGGCCGTGCCGCTGCTTCAGGACACCGAGCAGGCGTACGGCGGCGCCTCGCTGTCGGTGGCGTGGTGGGTGGACGTCGTGGTTCCGGCGGCGGCGCTGCTGGTCGTCGCGCTCGCGGCGCTGGTGCCGGCGCTGCGGGCCGGGCGGCTGCGGACGGTCGAGGCCATCGCGGTCGGCCGGGCGCCCAGGACCGGACGCGGCCGGTGGGCCCACCGGGCGGCGGGGCGGCTCCCGTTGCCGCGGGCCGTGACCTACGGTCTCGCCGCCCCCTTCACGCACCCGGTCCGCGCGGCGGCGCTGCTGCTGGCGGTGTCCTTCGGGACGGTCGCCGCGACGTTCGCGGTCGGACTCACCGCGTCGCTCAACGCGGTCGGCGACGCGCAGGACCCCGAGGACCGGGTCGCGGTCACCGTGATCACCGGCGGCGGCGCGCCCCGCGACGGGAGTGGGCCCGTCCGCAGGGAGAAGGACGGGACGCCGGGGCCGGCCGCGGACCCGGCGCGGGTACGTGCCGCCGTCGAGGCGCAGCCCGGCACGGCCTCCGCGTACGGCACGAGCGAGGTGGACGTGAGCGCGACCGGTCTCGCCGGCCCGACGCGGGCCACCCTCTACGAGGGCGACTCCGGGGACGCGGGCTACGAGATGATCTCCGGGCACTGGATCGAGCGCGCCGGGCAGATCGTCGTGCCCACGCGTTTCCTGGAGAAGACCGCGACCGCAGTCGGTGACTCGGTGCGGGTGACGTACGCCGGGCGGACGCGGGCGCTGCGGATCGTCGGCGAGGTCTTCGACACGTCGGACGGCGGTCTGCGCGTCCACGCGCGGATGGCCGACTTCGCCGGCGCCGAGCCCCAGGTGTACCAGGTCGACGTGAAGCCGGGCGTCGTCCCCGCCGAGTACGCCGCGAAGCTGGCCGCGGTGGTACGTCCGCTGGGCGGCGACGCGATCGCCGGCACCCCCTCGGAGCGGGAGAACATGATCCTGCTCCTGGAGGCGATGGCGGGCCTGCTCACCCTCATGCTGGTCTCGGTGGCCGGCCTCGGGGTGCTCAACTCCGTCGTCATCGACACCCGGGAACGCGTCCACGACCTCGGTGTCTGCAAGGCGCTCGGCATGTCGCCGCGGCAGACCGTGGGGCTCGTCCTCGCCTCGGTGGGCGTGATCGGCGTGCTGGGCGCCCTGCTCGGCGTACCGGCCGGACTCGCGCTGCACGGCCATGTCCTGCCGGTGATGGGACGCGCCGCGGGCACCGGACTCCCGCCGTCGGTCCTCGACGTCTACGCGCCCTGGCACCTGGCCCTGCTGGGCCTGGCCGGTCTCGCGATCGCCCTCCTCGGCGCGCTGCTCCCGGCGGGCTGGGCGGCCCGGACCCGTACGGCGACGGCACTGCGCACGGAGTAGGCGTGGGCGGTGGTCGCCGGGGCCCGGTGCGGTGCCGCCCGGTCCGTGCCGACGTCAACTACCCGTCGAGCTCAGAGATTTGGCCGTCGCACTCGGCACCCGGGTCAGGCGGCCGGGGTGGCCTGGGCGATGAGCCGCTGGAGGTGCAGGCCGCGCCGGGCGTCGAGTTCCGGGCTCCTGCCGGTGCGCACGGCCACGGCGAAGTCGCGGCGCAGCACGGGCCAGCACTCCTCGTGGTCCAGTTCGGCGGTGTCGTAGACGAGTTCGGGGTGCGGGCCGAAGAGTTCGACGCGGGTGACGGCGTGCGGGAGGTTCACCGAGCCGGACAGGGAGGCCTGGCTGATCGCGCCGTTGACGTGTTCGCAGGTCAGCTCGATCCAGCGGCGCGGGTCCCCCGTCCCGCGGACGTGGGCGATGGGTCCGACGGCGGCGTCCAGCAGGTCCAGGAGGTGCGGGCCGAGGTCGAGCAGGGCGCCGTGCTCAAGGCGCCAGGTCGTGGCGAAGTCGCCGCCCAGGAAGGCGCCGTGGAGGTAGCAGGAGCGTGCCCCGGCGACGTCGAGTCGCCGGGCGGCGTCGACGAAGGCACGGGTGACCGGGTGGTACCGCTTGGTCAGCACGAGCTGGGAGACGACGCCGGCCTCGTCCACCGCGTCGGCCAGCCGCTCGGCGGAGGAGAGGTCCGGGCCGAGGGGCTTCTCCAGGAGCAGGGCCTTGCCCGCCTTGGCCGCGCGCGGGGCGAGTTCGGCCTGGACGGCGGGCGGCACCGCGAAGGCGACGGCCTCGCAGCTGTCGAGCAGTTCCTCGAACGTGGCGACGGCACGGGCGCCGTACGGTGCGGCGGTCTCGCGTGCGGCGTCCGGGCGGCGCGCCCAGACCGCGGCGAGGCGGGTCTCGGGGCCGGTGGCGAGCGTGCGGGCGTGCATGGCGCGGGCCCACGGCCCGGCTCCGACGAGGCCGACCTCGACCGGGCGGTCGGTCCAGGCTGCTGGTGCGGCGGTCACGGGGGGTGTCCTGTCTGTGCGGGCGCCGTCAGCCGGTGTGCGCGGTGAGGCGGACGTCGGCGCGTTCGGGAGAGTAGAGGAACTCGACGACCATGGCGGCGGCCCCGATGAGGCCGGCGTGGTCGCCGAGTCGGGAGGTGACGATCTGGAGATTGGCGGTGGTGCGCGGCATGGCGCGCTGGTAGAGCAGTTCGCGGACGCCGGTCATGAAGGGGACCCCGGAGAGGTCGCCGGCGAGCATGAGGACTCCGGGGTTGAGCAGGGTCACGACGGTCACCAGGACCTCCCCGGCGCGCCGTCCGGCCTCCCGGGCCAGCCGGATGGCGTCGGGGTGCCCGTCGGCGAGCAGCCGTCTGACGTCCGACCCCGAGGCGGTGTCGAGGCCGAGCTCGGACAGTTCACGGGCGAGTGCGCGCCCGCTGGCCACGGCGGCCAGGCAGCCGTGGGAGCCGCACATGCACAGGGCGTCCGGGCGGTCGTGCAGGCGGATGTGCCCGATGTCGCCGGCGCCGCCGTCGACACCGCGGTACACCTCGCCGTTGACGACGACTCCGGCGCCGATGCCGGTGGAGACCTTCACCAGGACGAAGGCGGAGCACTCCCGGTGGCTCGCCTGGTACTCGGCGAGCGCCATCAGGTTGGCGTCGTTGTCGACGAAGACGGGCACGGGCCCGTCCTCCAGGCTGCGTCCCACGTGCTGGGTGTACGCCTCCTGCATGCGCTCGCGGATGGGGTACTGGTCCCAGCCCGGCATGATCGGCGGCTGGACGACCCGGCCGGTCTCCCACTCGACCGGGCCGGGGACGGACAGCCCGATCCCGCAGATGTGCGCGGGGTCGGTCCCGGCGGCGGCGATCAGGTCGGGAAACCAGCCGGCGAGCCGGTCGAGGACTTGGTCGGGGCCGTCGCTGATGTGCAGCGGGGCGGTGTGCTCGGCGAGGATCGTGCCGGCCAGGTCGAGCACGGCCGCGCGGGCGTGGCGGGTCTCCAGGTCGATGGCGATGACCGAGGCGTGCGTCGGGTCGAAGACCAGCCGGTGGGAGGGACGCCCGCCGGTGGAGGTGCCTTCGGCGTGGCGGAGCCAGCCCGCGCGGTTCAGGAGGTCCAGGCGCTGTCCCACGGTGGAGCGGGACAGGCCCGTGACGCGTTGCAGGTCGGCCCGGGTGTTGGCCCGGCCACTGCGGATCAGGTCGAGCAGTTCGCCCGGACTGGCCTGGTTCGGCGTCATCATGTGCTCCCCCATTGTTCAGCTCTTGTCGGCGCCGCTGGTGAGGCCCTCGGTGAGCAGGCGTTCGGCGGCGAAGAACAGAAGTACCACGGGGATGGTGAGCACCACGGATCCGGCCATGAGGACCGTCTTGGGCACCTCGATGCCGTTGGACAGCTGGGCGAGGCCGAGGGACACGGTCCACTTGTCCGGGTCGGCGGCGAGGAACAGCAGGGCGAACAGGAACTCGTTCCAGGCGATCATGAAGACGTACAGCCCGGTCGCCATCAGGGACGGCAGGGCGAGCGGCAGGATCACCTTGCGCATGGTCTGGAGCCGGGAGGCTCCGTCGAGGGCCGCCGCCTCCTCGATGGAGTAGGGGATGGTGACGAGGTAGTTCTTCAGCATGTAGATCGTCACGGGCACGGTCTGGGCGACGTAGACGATCGCGAGGCCGACCAGGCTGGAGGACAGGCCGATCCTGGCGAAGATGACGAAGAGCGGGACGGCCAGCAGCGTCGTCGGGAACAGGTACACGGCGAGGAAGAACGCGCTGATCTGGCGGTGGCCGAAGAACTTCAGCCGGCTGACGGCGTAGGCGCCGGGCACGGCGGCGACGAGGGTCAGGATCACGGTGCCGAGCGACACAAGCGCGGAGTTGAGCAGGAAGTTCAGGAATCCCTGGCCGCCGTCGTCGGCGGAGCGCAGGACGTCCTGGTAGGTGGAGAGGGTGAAGTCCTTGCCCGACACCCACAGGGAGCCGGGGTCGAGCAGGAGCGCGTCGATGGGCTTCAGCGACAGCAGCACCATGTAGTAGAAGGGCAGGACGGTGATCACCACGAGGAACGCGATGACGAACCAGCGCAGGACGCCGAAGAACCGCTCCTCGAATCGGGCCCGGGTCAGGGCCGCCTTGCGGGTCACGCTTCCTCCTGGACCTTGTTGCCGAAGAACTTGAAGTAGAGGCCCAGCAGGATCACCAGGCAGCCGGCCAGGACGAGGGCCTGGGCCGCCGCCGCTCCCACGTCGTAGCGGGCGGTGAGGAAGTCGTAGACGCGCACGGCGGCGACGTCGGTGCCCGCGCCGCCTCCGGTGAGCAGGTAGACGTCGTCGAACTTGTTGAACGTCAGGATGAAGCGCAGCACGCACAGCAGGGCGATCACGGGCATCAGCTGCGGGAGCAGGATGTGCCGGAAGCGCTGGCTGGGGGTGGCGCCGTCGACCAGCGCGGCCTCCTCCAGGCCGTCGGGCACCGCCTGGAGCCGGGCCAGGATGAAGAGGAAGGCGAACGGGAAGTAGCGCCAGGTCTCGAAGGCGATGACGGTCAGCAGGGCCAGCGGGATGTCGAAGTGCAGGCCCAGCAGGTGGACTTCGTACTCGCGGGTGGAGAGGAAGGCGATGGGGTCGTCCCAGCCGAACAGGCGCCGGCCCCAGTCGTTGACCACGCCGTACTGCGGGCTGAGGGCGACCTCCCAGACGAACGCGACGGCCACGACCGGCGCGACGTAGGGCAGGAGCATCGCGGCGCGCAGCAGGCCCCGGCCGCGGAAGGGCTTGCGCAGGGCGAGCGCCGCGATCAGTCCGAGCAGTACGGAACCGCCGGTGGCGCCGACGGTGTAGACGAGGGTCGTGGACAGGCTCGACCAGAAACCCTCGGAGCCGAAGACCTGGCTGAAGTTGTCCAGGGACCAGTTGCCGAACAGGCCCATGCCCTGGATGTCGACGAGCTTGGCGTCCTGGAAGGCGAGCAGCACCGTCCACAGGATGGGCAGGACCACCACGACGAGCACGACGAGGAAGGTGGGTGAGACGAAGGCGAGTCCCGCGCGGTTCGCGCGCCGGCTCGCGGTCATCGGCCGGCGGGGAGCCGCGGGGGTGTCGGGCTTCCTGTCGGACGGACCCGGGGGCTGGGGGCGCTGCTTCGCGCCCGATGGGGCTGTTGTCATGACGAGACCTCTGGTGACGTGCGGCGAACGGCTACTGCAGGGACTTCTTCAGGGCGGCGACTTCGTCGTCGGCCTCGCGGGCCGCTTCGGTGGGGGTGAGCTGGCCGCCGGTCATGGCGCCGATGACCTTGGGGACGGGCAGTTCGCCGTTGGTGGCCCCGACGAGGGCTCCTTCGCCCTGGGTGATGCCCCAGCGGCGCATGTTCGTGACCCCGTCGGCGAGTTGGGTGAGGAGCCGGTCGGAGTAGACCTGGTCCAGGGGCTTGCGGGTGTCGACGCCGAGGTCGCTGTGGCGCCAGGCGTCCAGGTACTTCTCCGGCTGGGCGGCGGTGCCACGGCGGACGGGGATCTTGCCCTCGGGGGCCATGCCGAACCAGGACTCGTAGCCGGCGCCCATCATGTACTCGATGAACTCGCGGGAGGCCGCCGTCTCGGCGGTCTTGGTGGTCACCCAGGAGGTGATCTCGCCGAACTGCGCCGGCCGGGCCGCGCCCGGGCCCTTGAGCGCGGTGACGATCCCGCTGTTGTCCGAGAGGTAGCGGGGGTCCTTCTTGCACTCGGGGCAGCTCGGCAGCGCGTCCTTGCGCAGTCCCGCCAGCTCGTCCAGCAGGAAGGAGGACCAGATGACCATCGAGGAGCGGCCCGCGAAGTAGGTGGCGCGGGTGGAGTCGACGGTCTGGGTGCCGGGTGCCCCGTAGTCGCGGGCGAGTTTGTCGTAGGTGTCGAAGGCGGCCTCGCAGCGCGGTGAGTCGAGGGCGACCTCGTGCCGGTCGTCCACGAGTTGGCAGCCGTTGGCGAGGGCGAGGCTCTCGAAGCTCTGCGAGGTGAAGACGTCACTGGGGTCCGTGGCGGCGGACATCCCGTCGTGGCCCTTGGTGGTGAGCTCCTTCGCCGCCTTCAGGACGCTCGCGTAGGTGTCGGGGGCGCCGAGGCCGGCCTTGTCGAGCTGGTCCTTGCGGTAGACCAGCAGCTGGAGCCAGGCGTCGGAGGGGACTCCGAGGCTCTTGCCGCCGTCGGAGGTCAGGTCCAGGGCGTTGGCGTTGAAGGTGCCGCGGCCCAGTTCCCCGATGATCTCCCGTGGGATGTCGGTGTTGAGCAGCCCGTTGGTGTACATCTGCCAGGTCTGGCCCATGGGGGCCGCGCCGATGACGTCGGGCAGGTCCCCGGCGGCCGCGGCGGACATGATCAGCTGGGGCATCTGGCCTTCGTCGACGCCCACCAGGTGGACCTTGATCCCGGTCTTCTTCTCGAAGCCGTCGACGATCTTCTGGGTCGCGGCCACCCTGTCGGGGAGGTTCTCCTGGGACCAGACGGTGATCTCCCGGTCCGGTCTACCGGGTCCTGTGCTGTTGGCACAGCTGGTGAGCAGTCCGAATGCCAGGGCTGCCGTGACACCGGCCGCGGTCGTCCTCGACCGCCGGGTCCTCGTGCGCATTGCATGTCCTCATCGCCGACTTACGTCTACTGAGCACGCATCTCAGCACTACTTTTGCTGGTTGACAAGACATAAGTGCGAGATATTCTCGACGCAACCGAAGCCCGCAACCCTTCCGGAGCCGTCCGTGGAACGCGTCGTCCAATTCACTGCCCCACGCCAGGTGGAGGTGGCCGAGCACCCCCGTGCCGAGCTTCCCCCCGGCCATCTGCGCGTGCGTACCCGCTACTCGGGTATCTCCGCCGGCACCGAACTCACGGCGTACCGCGGCACGAACCCCTATCTGACGCGCACCTGGGACGCCGGGGCACGGCTGTTCCGCGACGGCTCGGCCGGCATCGCCTATCCCGTCGCGGGCTGGGGCTACTCCGAGGTCGGCGAGGTCACCGAGGTCTCCCCCGAGCTGTCCGGCACGCCCGGTCTGCCGGCCCCGGGCGACCTGGTCTGGGGCATCTGGGGGCACCGCAGCGAGGGCGTCGTCCCCGCCGAGCGCATGATCGGCCACACCCTGCCGGCCGGACTGGACCCGCTGGCCGGAGCCTTCGCCCGCGTCGGCGCCATCGCCTACAACGCGGTGCTCGCGGGCGACATCCACGTCGGTGAGGACGTCGCCGTGTTCGGCCAGGGCGTCATCGGCCTGCTGACCACCCGCCTCGCCCAGCTCAACGGCGCCCGCGTCACCGCCGTCGACGCCCTCGACGGACGGCTGGAGACGGCGAAGCGGTACGGCGCCCACCGGACCCTCAACGCCCGCGCCGACTCCGTCGCCGAGCGCGTCCGCGAGGCCACCGGCGGCGCGGGGGCCGACCTCGCCATCGAGATCAGCGGCGCCTACCCGGCCCTGCACGAGGCCCTGCGCTCGGTCGCCGTCGGCGGCCGGGTGGTGGCGTCCGGCTTCTACCAGGGCGACGGCATCGGCCTGCGCCTGGGCGACGAGTTCCACCACAACCGCGTCCAGCTCATCTGCTCCCAGATCGGCGGCGTGCCCCCGCAGTTGTCCGGACGCTGGACGGTCGAGCGGCTCCAGCAGACCTTCCTGCGGCTGGTGGCGGAGGGCCAGGTCGACGTCGCGTCCCTGGTCAGCCATGTCGTACCGGCCGCCGACGCGGCCGACGCGTACGTGCTGCTGGACGAACGCCCCGCCGACGCCCTCCAGGTCGTCCTGGAATTCTGAGAGGCCCCCCGATGCTCAAGACCGCCGCACAAGAACAGCTCCTGCCGGGCGAGACCCTCCAGGAGAAGTGGGAGTTCGCGCAGGACGCCGGCTACGACGCCATCGAGCTGCGCGCCCGGGGCGACCTCCACTTCGCCTCCCGCCTGCCCGAGCTCAGGCAGGCCCGCAAGGACGGCGTCGTCATGCCGACCGTCTGCGTCGACATGCTGCACTTCTTCGGCGCCTTCGACGACGACCTGCGCCGCGACGCCCTCGTACAGATGAAGTCGCAGCTCACCGTGATCGCGGAGATCGGCGGCCTGGGCGCCCAGACGCCCGCCTCCTACGGCATGTTCTCCCGCCGACTGCCCCCCTTCGAGCCGCCCCGCACCGAGGAGCAGGACCGCGAGGTGCTGCTGGCCGGGCTGTCCGAACTCGGCGAGCACGCCCGCTCCGAGGGCGTCACCCTCTTCCTCGAACCGCTCAACCGCTACGAGGACCACATGGTCAACCGCCTGGAGCAGGCGGCCGACCTGATCCGCGAGACGGGCCTGGACTCGGTCAGGATCGGCATCGACAGCTACCACATGAACATCGAGGAGAGCGACCCCGCCGCCGCGATCCTGGCCCACGCCGAGTTCATCGGGCACGCCCAGGTCTCGGACTCCAACCGCTTCCAGCCGGGCGCCGGACACCTCGACTGGCCCGCCTGGCTGGGCGCCCTGCACACCATCGGCTACGACGGCTACCTGGCCGCCGAATGCCGGCTGACGGGCGACCCCGTCGACGCCGTCCGCTCCGTTCCCGCCTTCCTCAAGAGGTCCGGCGCGTGAGGGGAGTTCTCGACCGGCCCGCGCCCACCGCCGCCGCAGACCTGACCCTGGGGCGCGGTGCGGCGCGGGTCCTCATCAACAACTGGACCGGCACCTCGACCGTCCCCTCCCGGACGCTCTACCCGCACCAGTGGAGCTGGGACTCCGCGTTCATCGCGATCGGCCTGCGGCACCTGTCCGTGCGCCGCGCCCAGCGCGAACTCGAAGCGCTGCTCGCGGCCCAGTGGGCGGACGGCCGCATCCCGCACATCGTGTTCAACCCGGCCCTGCCCTTCGACGCGTACTTCCCGAGCCCGGACTTCTGGCAGTCCTCCCGCGCCGGCCGCGACGCCGGGGCACCCGTGGCGACGGAGACCTCGGGCATCGTGCAGCCGCCCGTCCACGCCCTAGCGGCCTGGCTCGTCCACCGGGCCGACCCCGCGGAGTCCGGGCGCCGCGAGTTCCTCACCCGCCTGTATCCCCAACTGGCCGCCTGGCACGACTACTTGCTCACCCGGCGCGATCTGGCGGGCGGCGGCCTCGCGGCGGTCGTCCACCCGTGGGAGCCGGGCATGGACAACAGCCCTTGCTGGGACCGGCCGTTGGCCCGCGTCGTCCCGGCGGCGCCCGGCACGTACCGCAGGGCCGACCTCGACCACGGCCATCCCGCCGACCGGCCCACGGACCTCGACTACGGCCGCTACGTCCAACTGGCCGCCGACTACCGCGCGTCCGGGTACGACGACGCGGATCCGCACACGTTCGCCGTCGAGGACCCCTGCTTCAACGCGCTGCTGGCCGTCAGCGAACTCGCGCTCGCCCGGATCGCCCGCGAGGTCGGCGCCGACCCCGTCCCGCACGAGACCCGCGCCGACGACCTCACCCGGGCCCTGGTGAGCCGCCTGTGGGACGAGGAGAGCGGGCTGTTCCTAGCCCGCGACCTCGCCGACGACCGGCTCGTCCCGGAACGCAGCGTGTCGGGACTGGTCCCCCTCCTCGTCCCCGGGCTGCCGGACCACGTCGTAGAGCGGCTGGCCGGCACCCTGGACGGCCCGCACTTCCACACCGGACCCGGCGCGCTCGTGCCCAGCTACGACCTGACGGGCCACGCCTTCAGCAGCACCAGGTACTGGCGCGGCCCCGCCTGGTTCAACACCGCCTGGCTCATCGAGCGCGGGCTGCGCGTCCACGGCCGCACGGCACGCGCCGACCGCCTGCGCGCCGCCTTCCTCGACACGGCGGGCGCCTCGCGGTTCGCCGAGTACGTCGACTCCGCCACCGGCGAGGGCCGCGGCACCCGCGACTTCTCCTGGACCGCCGCCCTCACCCTCGACCTGCTGCGCGCCGACGGCCTCGACCTGCCGGGCGCCGGTGACAAGGAGCCCGTGTCATGACCGGCACCGCCCGCGTCCAGCTCGTACGGGACGCCACCTTCGCCGTCCTCGGCGACGACGGGAGCGTCAACGGCTCCCGCGGCGCCGCTCCGGACGGTCTCTTCCTGCGCGACGCCCGGCACCTCAGCCGCTGGCGGCTCACCGTCGACGGGGACTCCCCCGGCGTCCTGCTGCCCTCGGCCGCCCGCCCGGACGGCACCGCCGAGTGCGTCCTGACCCCGGCCGGCACCCGCGACGAACCGGCCGCGTACACGGTCTTCCGCCGCCAGGAGGTCACCGCGGGCCGGCTCACCGAGCACCTGCGGCTGGTCAGCAACCGGCCCGATCCGGTGACCGCGCGGGTCGAGGTCACCGTCGACGCCGACTTCGCCGACCTGTTCGAACTGCGCGCCGACGACCGCCACTACCCCAAGCCCGACTCCGTCCGACAGGCGCACCCCACCGCGGACGGCGCGCACTTCGACTACCGGCGGGCGGACTGGCACGCGCGGACCACCGTCACGGGCAGCCCGCGCCCCGACGCCGTACACGCCGACCCGGCGGACGCCGACGGGACGGCACACCGGCTGCTGTGGAACCTGCCCCTGCCGCCCCACGGCGAGGCGGAACTCCGGCTGACGGTCGAGGCCCGCCCGCACGGGGTCCCGGACGCCACTCCCGTCGCGCCCGCGCCCGGCCCGGTCGCCGACCTGCCGCCGGGCGAAGACGACGACCTGGACCGGGCGTGCCGCCAGGGCCTGGCCGACCTCGACCTGCTCACCGTCACGGCGACCGGGGTCGACGGCGAACCCGTCGCCGTACCCGCGGCCGGCATCCCGTGGTTCCTCACCCTGTTCGGCCGGGACTCCCTGCTGACGTCCTTCTTCCTGCTCCCCTACCGGCCCTCGGCCGCCGCCGGGACCCTCAGCGCCCTCGCCGCCACCCAGGGCCGCCGCCACGACCCGTTCAGCGGCGAGCAGCCCGGCCGCATCGTCCACGAGATCCGGCACGGCGAACTCGCCCACTTCCGGCAGATCCCCTACGGCCGCTACTACGGGGCGGTCGACGCGACCCCGCTCTTCCTGGTGCTGCTGCACGCGCACCACGAGACGACCGAGGACCCCGCCCTCGCCGTCCGCCTCGAACAGCACGCCCGCGCCGCGGTCGACTGGATGCTGGACGACGGCGGCCTGACCCGCCACGGCTACCTCGTCTACACCCCCGACCCGGGCGGCCTGGTCAACCAGAACTGGAAGGACTCGGCGGGCGCGATCTGCTTCACCGACGGCACCCAGGCCAAGGGCCCCATCGCCGTGTCGGAGGCGCAGGGCTACGCGTACGACGCCCTGCTGCGCACCGCCCGCCTGGCCCGGGAGGTGTGGCACGACGACGCCTACGCCGAGGAGCTGGACCGGCACGCGGACCGGCTGCGCGCCCGGTTCACCCGGGACTTCTGGATGCCGGACGCCGGCTTCCCCGCCCTGGCCCTGGACGGCGAGGGCCGTCAGGTGGACGCCCTGGCCTCGGACGCCGGGCACCTGCTGTGGTCCGGCATCCTGGACGAGGAGCACGCCCGCCGGGTGGGCCGCAGACTCCTCGCCCCCGACTTCTTCTCCGGCTGGGCGATCCGCACCCTCGCCGCCGGCCAGCGCCCCTACCACCCGCTCTCCTACCACCGGGGCAGCGCGTGGCCGCACGACAACGCGGTCATCGCGCTGGGCCTGGCCCGGGCGGGCCTCCACGACGAGGTGCGCACGGTGGCGGAGGGACTGACCTCGGCGGCGGCCCACCACGGCCACCGCCTCCCCGAGGTGATGGCGGGCTACGACCGCACCCGCGCCACGGGCCCGGTCCCCTATCCGCACTCGTGCTCGCCCCAGGCGTGGGCCGCGGCGACGCCACTGGCGCTGCGGACGGCGCTGGACGCCGGTTCCGGCTCGTCCTGACCGGGGACTCCGTGGGGCACCGCCGGACGGCGAACGCCGCGACCCGCGCCCCGGTGTCCTCGCAGGTCGCTGCGGCGGTCGTAAGGTTCGGGGTGTTTTATGGTGACTCAAGGAGAATGCCCCTACCGGAGGTGCAATGATGCGCGCCGCGGCAGCGATCGTCTCTCTGGCCCTCAGCGGAGCGCTCGTCGTCGCGACAGCGGCTTGCGACCAGGACGGGTCCGAGGCGTCGGAGGCCCACTACGGCGACTGCGAGGTCTCGGGGCGGTACGGGGAGTTCCACCTGTCGCCCGAGACGGCGGGCGCGCTCACGGTCAAGACGACCCTGCCCGCACCCGGCTGGTGGAACGGCGACGCGGCGGACTCCGTCAAGAGCGGCTACGAGTACTGCATGGCCGCCAACATCGCCTACCGGTCCGGACTCGACCGGGTGAAGGTGGAGAACGCCCCCTTCCCGGAGGTCGTGTCCGGCAGGACCGACGACTTCGACCTCGCCCTGGCGCAGATCACGATCACTCCGGAACGACGCAGGGTCGCCGACTTCTCCCCGCCCTACCTCTCCTCGACCCTGGGAGTACTGATCAGGGACGACGAGAACGTCGGCGCGGACAACATCCGCGACGTGCGCATCGGAGTGGCGGAGGGCACCACGGGCGACGCGTTCGTCGAGGACCGGCTCAAGCCGACCAAACCCGTCACCGCCTTCGCCAACGACCCGGAGATGGTGACGGCGCTGGAGGAGGGCCGGATCGACGCGGTCGTCCACGACACGACCATCCTGCTGGCGTATCCCCAGAAGCGGGAGGGCAGGGTGCGGCTCGTGGGCCAGTACCGCACCGACCAGGGTTACGGCGCCCTGTACCCGAAGGGGTCACCCGACCGGCGCGAACTGGACCGGATCATCGAGCAGCTGATCGACGACGGGACGCTCGCCAAACTGTCGGTCGTCTACCTGGGGGCCGCGTTCGGCCAGGACCCGGCCAAGATCCCGTACTTCACGGTCGCCGCCGGCTCCTGAGCGCTCCGGACGCCTCACCCCCGGGGTGCGCGGCGGTCCGGAGTCCGTCCTGCGTCACAGGTCGGCCAGGAGATCGCCCAGGTCCCAGGCGGGGCCGGCGTCGAGCGCCTGCTCAGCCCAGATGATCTTGCCGCGGTCGGTGTACCGGGTCCCCCAGCGGCGGGACATCTGCGCGACGAGGAACAGACCGCGGCCCCCCTCGTCGGTGAAGGCCGCCCGGCGGAGGTGCGGGGAGGTGCTGGTGCCGTCGGCGACCTCGCAGATCAGGCTGTCGCCGTCGCGCAGCAGCCGCAGACCGATGGGGCTCCCGCCGTACCGGATGGCGTTCGTCACCAGTTCGCTGAGGATCAGCTCGGTCGTGAAGGCGGCCTCGCCGAGCCCCCAGGCTTCCAGTCTGCGGGTGGCCTCGGCCCGGATCCGGGAGACGGCCGCCGGGTCGTCCGGCACCTCCCACTCCGCGACCTGCTCCGGGTCGAGCAGCCGGGTGCGTGCGACGAGCAGGGCCACGTCGTCGACCGAGCCGGTGGGCAGCATCACGTCGAGCACCGCCCGGCAGGTCTCGTCCGGGGTGGCGTCGGCCGTGTCGGCGAGCGCCTCCCTCAGCATGCCGAGCCCGACGTCGATGTCACGGCCGCGGGCCTCGACGAGACCGTCGGTGTAGAGGACCAGCCGGCTGTCGGCGGCCAGCCGGAGTTCGGCGGTCTCGACCGGCAGGCCCCCTCCCACGCCGAGTGGCGGAGCGACGGGGACGTCGGGGAAGGTCACGGAGCCGTCGGGCGAGACCAGCGCGGGCCCGGGGTGACCGGCCCGGGCGACGACGCACCGCCCGGAGACCGGGTCGTAGACCGCGTACAGGCAGGTGGCGCCGGTGACGGACTCGGTGTCGCCCTCGGCCTCGGTGCCCTGGTCGAGCCGGGTGACCAGTTCGTCCAGGTGCGCGAGGAGCTCGTCCGGGGGCAGGTCCAGGGCGGCGAAGTTGTGCACGGCGGTCCTCAGGCGGCCCATCGTCGCGGCGGCGTGCAGACCGTGTCCGACGACGTCGCCGACCACCAGGGCGACCCGGGCACCCGGCAGCGGGATGACGTCGTACCAGTCGCCGCCCACCCCCGCCTGGGCGGGCAGGTACCGGTGCCCGACCTCCAGCGCCGAGAGCTCGGGCAGCGCGCCGGGCAGCAGGCTGCGCTGGAGGGTGACGGCGGTGATGTGCTCGCGGGTGTAGCGGCGCGCGTTGTCGATGCACACGGCCGCCCGGGCGGCGAGCTCCTCGGCCGGGGAGACGTCGTCCGGCTCGAACGGGTCCTGATCCGAGCGCCAGAACTCCACGACCCCGAGCAACTGGCCCCGGGCCCGCAGCGGCACCGAGATCATGGAGTGGACACCGTATTCGATGACCCGCCGGGCCCGCTCCGGGTTCTGGACCCGCCACCCCTCGGCCAGGGCGAGGTCGGTCACCAGGACCGGTCGGCCGGTCGCCATACCGGTGGCCACGGGGTTGCCGGGCGCGTAACGCATCCGCCTTCCCACCGGGTAGAGGGGCACGTCGTCCCGGATGCCCTGGGACGCGACGCGGTACATCTCCGTACTCGCCCCGGTCGGTTCACCACCCCGCAGCACGGGCTCCAGCAGCTCGATGGTGGCGAAGTCGGCGAAGCGCGGGACCGCCACCTCGGTCAGCTCCTCGGCGGTGCGCTGTACGTCGAGGGTGGTGCCGATCCGCGTGCTGGCCTCGTAGAGCAGCTGGAGCCGCACGGCCGCCACGTCCGCACGGCCCGCGAGGGCGCGCAGTTCCGTGGTGTCCCGCAGGGTGGCCACGCTGCCGCCCTTCGCGCCCACCGGGCGCACGTTGACCCCGAGCAGGATGTCCCCGGCCGGGAAGACCTTGTCCGTGACGGCCCGGCCCGACGCCAGCAGCTCGGCCAGGGGCGGGGTCAGCCCGAGTTCGCCGACCGCCCTGCCCTCGGCCTCGGGCGGCAGGGCGAGCAGCCGGCGTGCCTCGTCGTTGGCGAGCAGGAGCCGTCCGTCGCCGTCCAGGATGATCACGCCTTCGCGGACCGCGTGCAGCACCGCCTCGTGGTGTTCGTACATGCGGGTCATCTCCACCGGGCCAAGGCCCCGGGTCTGGCGCCGCAGACGCCCGCTGACCAGCGCCGACCCGCCCGCGGCGAGCAGCAGCGCGACTCCGCCGGCGGCGAAGATCACCGGCAGCTGGTCGTCGACCACACCGGACACCTTGTCCACCGTGACCCCCACGGTGATGAGCCCGACGGCGGTGCCCTGCTCGTCGAACACGGCCACCGTCGAGTCGACCGCCTTCCCCAGGCTGCTGTCGAACGTGGTCTGGTGGGGTTCGCCTTCGAGCGCCTCGCCGTAGGAGGTGGAGACGTGCTTGCCGATCTGCTTCGGGTCCGGGTGGGTCCACCGGAAGCCGTAGGGGCTCAGCGCCACGACGTAGTCGACGCCGGTCTTCTTGCGCACCGCCTCGGCGTGCGGCTGGAGCGCGGCCGTGGGGTCCCGGCTCTTCATCGCCGAGGCGGTGCCGGGGGCGTTGGCGAACGACTCGGCGGCCACCAGGGACCGGTCGCCGGCCTCCTGGATCGCACGGTTGCGGTCCTGGAGCACGAGCACCACCACGGCCGTGGCGATGAGCAGCAGGACGACCACCAGTTGCAGCAGGAAGACCTGACCGGCGACGCTGCGCGGCTTCAGCAACGCCCGCACCCGCCGGCCGGCCGCACGGTGACGGGCCTCCGGGCCCCTTTCCGGCGGCCCGGCCTCCGGCGGCACGCGGTCGCCCCGAAGGATCGCCGTCCCGGATTGCCCAACTTTGCCCATTTTCTCAGTATCAGTGACCTGCCCGCCGGGCGCGGCTCCGGAGGGCCCGGTCCGGTCCCGCCGGGGCCCACCCGGGCGGCAGGAACGACGAAAGCCGGTGATTCATCCGAATCACCGGCTTCTCGTGAACATGACGGGGACGATCGCCTGAACGTCTCCTGTGTTTCTGTGTGTCCGAGGGGGGACTTGAACCCCCACGCCCGATAAAGGGCACTAGCACCTCAAGCTAGCGCGTCTGCCATTCCGCCACCCGGACCAGGTGTCTGCCGCCAGGGCGGGGGTGTTCCCCGCGCGGCGACATGCACAACAATACCAAGCTTTCAGAGTGCCTTTCACCTGCGTTTCCGGGCCGCCGGAGCGGTGCCGCGGGGCCCCGCGGGGGTGCGCCTACAGTCTCACCATGGGTGACTGGACGACTACGGCGGACGGCTGGAAGGGGCGTCGCCCGCGGGCGCTGTCGCCCTTGCGCGAGCACGTGCGCGACACCTTCTGGTTCGCGCCGACCGCGGCCATGCTGCTGGTCCTCCTCGTGTGGGCGGCGGCCGCCGAGGCCGACGCCCGGATCGTGGATGCGCTCCGGGAGTCCGGCGACTACGAGTCGCTCAAGGAGCTTCTGAAGTTCGCCGACGACGCCCGGGTCGTGGTGACCACGGTCAGCGCCGCGATGATGACCTTCATCGGCGTGGTGTTCAGCATCTCGCTGGTCGCCCTGCAGATGGCGAGCGGCCAGTTCAGTCCCCGCGTGGTGCGGATCTTCGTACGGAGCCGGATCAGCAAGGCGACCTTCGCCGTCTTCCTCGCGACGTTCGTGCTGTCGCTGCTCGTGCTGACCGGCTTCGACGGGGAGCGCGACCCCCGGCTCGTCGTGTCCGTGCCCCTGGTGCAGTCGCTCCTGACGCTCTTGATGGTGGGGCTCAGCCTGCTGCTGTTCGTGATGTACGTGAACGCGATGCTGCGGCTCATGCGGGTCGGGCACGTCATCGACCGGATCACCCGGGAGGCGTTCCGCGTCATCGCCCGCACCACCGCCCCGGCGTCCGGGCGTGATCCGGCGCCGGACGCCGGTCCTGTCGCGCTCGGGCCCGTGACCGCGCAGGTGATCCATCACGGGAGGGCAGGGGTGCTGCGGGACGTGCATGTCTCCCGGCTGGTCCGCGCCGCCCGGCGGCAGGGTGTCGTACTGCGGCTGATCCCGCGCATCGGTGACTTCGTCGTGCCGGGCACGCCCGTACTGGCGGTGCACGGAGGCGCCGCTCCCGCCCCGCGCCGGCTGCGCGGCACCGTCTCCGTGGGGGTGGAGCGCACCTTCCACCAGGACCTCTCGTTCGGACTGCGGCAGCTGTCCGACATCGCGTTGCGCGCGCTGTCCGCCGCCGTGAACGACCCGACCACCGCCGTACAGGCGCTGGACCGCATCGTGCAGTTCCTGGCGGCCGTGGCGGGGCGGCCGCTCGACACCTCGCTGCACCGCGACCGGCGGGGAGAGGTGCGGCTGGTCCAGCCGGTGCCGGGCTGGACGGAGCTGGTCGATCTCGCGTTCACCGAGATCCGGGGGTGCGCCGTCGGCACCCCCCAGGTCACGCGGCGGATGACGGCCGGGCTCGACGACCTGCTGCGGATCACGCCGGCCGGACGGCGCGCGCCCCTCGTACGGCACCGTGAACTGCTGGCGCAGGCCGTGGAGCGCGCGGTGCCGGAGGCCGCCGACCGGGCGTTCGCCCTGACGCCCGACCGGCAGGGCATCGGGTGACCAGGGCCGCACCCCGTGGTCCGCCTGCCGGGCGGTACGAGGAGCGGCGCCGCGCTCCGGGACGCTGGCCCACGCACCACGGCTCGCTTCACCGGACCTCACCGGGCGGCGTGCGCCCGGTGACGCCGGCCGCCCTCACCTCACGGCATCAGGTGGTACTCCGGGAAGTTGCCCGGCAGCCGCTCCCCCGCCGGGCCGTGCGTCACCGCGCGGACCAGCAGTTCGCCGCCGACGAAGGCACCGCTCCAGGAGGCGCCGAAACCGCCGAAGAGCTCGTCGCGGTCACCGCGGGAACGCGGCGTCCCGTGCCCGACCTTGAACGCGCGGATCTGCGGCGCCAGCCGGTCGTACGTGGCCCGGTCGTCCGTGGACAGCGTCGCGACCAGGGCGCCGTTGGACGCGTTCATCGCGGCGAGCAGCTCGGCCTCGGTGTCGACCAGGACGATGGTGTCGACCGGACCGAAGGGCTCCGCGTGGTGCAGGGGTGAGGACGGCGGCGGGTTCAGGATCGTGACCGGCTGGACATACGCCGAGGTGTCCTGTCCGGGCAGGAAGCGCGCGTCCGACAGCTTGCCGCGGTGCAGCGGGACGGCGCCGCGGTCGATGGCCTCGGCGACCTGGTCGTGCAGTTCCTTCGCCTTGGCCGCGTTGATGACGGGCCCGAAGTCCAGTTGCGGACAGGGGTCGTCGGGGTGCTCGACCGCGAGGGGGTGGCCGACCCGCAGGGTGCGGACGGCCGGCAGGTACGCGGCGAGGAATTCGTCGAACAGCGTGCGCTGGACGACGAAGCGCGGATAGGCGGTGCAGCGCTGCTTGCCGTAGTCGAACAGCTTCGGGATGACGGCGGTCAGCGCGTCCCAGTCCGTGTGGTTCCAGATGCCCCAGGTGTTCAGGCCCTCCTGTTCCAGGACGTGCCGCTTGCCGAGGTCGGCGACGGCCGTGGCCACCGCGGCGCCGGTGTCACGGCCGCCGACGAAGGAGACGCAGCCGATCTCCGGTGCCCGCACGAGCGCCTCGGACAGCTGTCCCCCGCTGCCGCTGACGAGGGTGACGGGGATGCCCTCGCGGGCGGCGAGCGCGCAGGCCAGGGTGAGACAGGCGACGCCGCCGTCGGTCGGGGTCTTGGCGATGACCGCGTTGCCCGCCAGCGCCTGCACCAGCATGGCGTGGACCAACACGCTCATCGGGTAGTTCCAGCTGGCGATGTTGGACACCGGTCCTTCGAGCGGCGTCCGCCCCTCGACCATGGGCTCGATGCCGTCGACGTACCAGCGCACGCCGTCGATCGCCCGGTCGACGTCGGCCTGCGCGAGGCGCCAGGGCTTGCCGATCTCCCAGACGAGCAGCAGGGCGAGCAGTTCACGGTGCCGGGTCAGCGCGTCGAGGGTCGCCGCCACGCGGGCCCGGCGCTCGGCGAGGGGGACGTGGCGCCAGGCGCGGTGCTGGTCGAGCGAGGCGCGTACGGCCTGCTGGGCGGTGGCCGCGTCCAGGCGCGGCGGGCCCGCGATGGGGCCGGCGTCGACGGGGCTGGTGGCGGGCAGCGCGCGGCCGTCGGCCCGCCACTCGGAGCCCCAGAGGTTGAGGACCCGGTCGTCGCGGAACGCCTCGGGGGCGACGGCCAGGCAGCGCTGCCAGGCGTCGGTCCAGGACGTCCCCTTCTTCAGGGTGAGGGTGGGGCGACTCTCGTCGGGGGTTGTTGCCATTCGGATGTCTCCGCTCTCGGTGCACAGTCGGGGGCGGGGGTGCGTGGCTCGGCTGCCGAGCCGGATCGCTCGGCTATCCGTCCCGGCTCCGTGGCCGGTACGGCGCTCCGTCCCGGCTCGGTGAGCCCGGGTACGGCTGTCCGTCCCGGCTCGGTGACCGGGTACGGCTGTCCGTCCCGGCTTCGGTGACCAGGTACGGCTGTCCGTCCTGACTCGGTGACCAGGTACGGCTGTCCGTCCCGGCTCGGTGACCAGGTACGGCTGTCCGCCCCGACGGTGGTCGGGTACGGCGGTTGGTCGTCCCGGGACAGTGGTCGTCCGGGGACGGGGGTCGGGCCGGTCGCGTAGGCGTTCCGCGCTCGGCGCTCGGCGGCTGTCGGGTACGGCGGGCCGGGCGCGCCGTGGGCACGTACGGCTCGGGTGGGTGCGGTGGGCGCGGCCGTGCGGGCGGTGGCCCGGGACCGCGGTCGTGGCGCAGGGTGGTCGTACGCCGGTCCGTGCGCCCAAGTCGGCGCGCACGTACGGACGACGGTAGTGAGGCGGGCCGGTCCGCGACAGTCGGCGCGGGTCAACCATGAGCCACGTCACGCTCCGCCTCCAGGCGGTCCAGCACCAGCCGTGCCGTCTCGGTCGGGGTGCCGCCCACCCGTACCCCGGCCGCCTCCAGGGCCCGCTTCTTCGCCTGCGCGGTGCCCGAGGAGCCGGAGACGATCGCGCCCGCGTGGCCCATGGTCCTGCCCTCGGGCGCGGTGAACCCGGCGATGTACCCGATGACGGGCTTGGTGACGTGGTCGCGGATGTACGCGGCGGCCCGCTCCTCCGCGTCGCCGCCGATCTCGCCGATGAGCACGACGAGTTCGGTCTCCGGGTCGGCCTCGAAGGCCGCGAGGCAGTCGATGTGGGTGGTGCCGACGACGGGATCGCCGCCGATGCCCACGCAGGTGGAGAAGCCGATGTCGCGCAGCTCGTGCATGAGCTGGTAGGTGAGCGTGCCGGACTTGGAGACCAGGCCGATCGGGCCCTGTCCGGTGATGTCGGCGGGGATGATGCCGGCGTTGGACCGGCCGGGGCTGATCAGTCCCGGGCAGTTGGGGCCGACGACCCGGGTGCCGCGCCGCGCGGCGTACGCCTGGAAGGCGACGGTGTCGTGGACGGGGACGCCCTCGGTGATCACGACGGCGAGGCCGATCCCGGCGTCCGCGGCCTCCATGACGGCCGCCCTGGTGAAGGCGGGCGGCACGAAGACCACGCTGACGTCGGCTCCGGTGGCCTCGACGCCCTCGCGTACCGAGCCGAAGACGGGCACGGTCACGGAGGCGCCGGTCAGGCCCCCGGGACCGGCGGCCAGGTCGAACTCGACGCTGCGGCCGGCCTTGCGCGGGTTGACCCCGCCGACCACGTCGGTGCCGGACGCGAGCATCCGCCGGGTGTGCTTCATGCCCTCGGCGCCGGTCATGCCCTGGACGAGGACCTTGGAGTCCTTGGTGAGGAAGACAGCCATGTCCCGCTCCTTCAGGTGGAGTTGGCGAGTTCGGCGGCACGGCGTGCGGCGCCGTCCATGGTGGTGGCCTGCCGCACCATCGGGTGCGCGTGGGCGTCGAGGACCGCGCGGCCGCGCGCGGCGTTGTTGCCGTCCAGGCGCACGACGAGGGGCTTGGTCGGCCGGACGGTGTCCAGGGCCCGCACGATCCCCTCGGCGACCGTGTCGCAGGCGGTGATGCCGCCGAAGACGTTGACGAGGACGGACCTGACGTCGGGGTCGGAGAGGACGACCGAGAGTCCGTCGGCCATGATCTGGGCGGAGGCGCCGCCGCCGATGTCGAGGAAGTTGGCGGGGCGGGCTCCGCAGCCGGCGACGACGTCGAGGGTCGACATGACCAGTCCCGCGCCGTTGCCGATGATGCCGACCTCGCCGTCGAGCTTCACGTAGTTGAGGCCCTTGGCGGCGGCGGCCGCCTCCAGCGGGTCGTCGTGGGCGGACCCCTGCTCGCCCCAACGTGCCTGCCGGAAGCGGGCGTTGTCGTCCAGGGTGACCTTGCCGTCCAGGGCGACGAGTTGTCCCTGGACGGTGCGGACCAGGGGGTTCACCTCGACGAGGACGGCGTCCTCACGGGTCAGCACCTCCCACAGCCGCACCAGGACGTCGACGGCCTGCGGGGGCAGTCCCGCCGCCTCGGCGATCTCGGCCGCCTTCGCCGAGGTGACTCCGCGGGCCGGGTCGATGTGGACGCGCGCCACGGCCTCGGGGCGGCTCGCGGCGACCTCCTCGATCTCCGTGCCGCCCTCTGCGGAGGCGATCGCCAGGAAGCGTCCGGCGGCCCGGTCGAGGACGTAGCCGACGTAGAACTCGCTCTCGATGTCGACCGGTTGGGCCAGCATCACCTCGCGGACCGTGTGGCCCTTGATGTCCATGCCGAGGATCTGTCGTGCCGTCAGTTCGGCGGCGGCCGGGTCCTCGGCGAGGCGCACCCCGCCGGCCTTGCCGCGTCCGCCGGTCTTCACCTGGGCCTTGACGACGACGCGCCCCCCGAGCCGGCGGGCCGACTCACGTGCCTTCAGCGGGGAGTCGGCGACCTCGGCCCTGGGCACGACGATGCCGTGTTCCTCGAAGAGTGCCCTCGCCTGATGTTCGTACAGGTCCATCTTCGGCTCCTGTCTTGAAAGTGGCGCACGCCCCCTGGACATCACCCATCGGATGCGGGATAACAATCTTCATACAGTATTCGTCGACTGTATGCAATGTGCCAACGGCCGCTTCCAGGCAGCACGGGAGGGACTTCTCGACTCCCCTTCTCCGAACCCGTGAAGGCGGCTGACCGGCGCCATCACCGTCCGGGGCGGACCGGACGCACAGGCCACCGGAACCCCGAACCTGACGATGCACCAGTGAGGTGACCCGGCATGACCAAAGCCCTCGAAGGCATCCGCGTCCTCGACATGACGCACGTACAGTCCGGTCCTTCCGCGACGCAGCTCCTCGCCTGGCTCGGCGCGGACGTCGTCAAACTGGAGGCGCCGAGCGGAGACATCACACGCAGGCAGCTGCGCGACCTCCCGGACGTCGACTCCCTCTACTTCACGATGCTCAACTGCAACAAGCGCAGCATCACCCTCAACACCAAGACGGAGCGCGGCAAGGAGATCCTCACCGAGCTGATCCGGCGTTCCGACGTGATGGTCGAGAACTTCGGGCCGGGCGCGGTGGACCGGATGGGCTTCACCTGGGACCGCATACGGGAGATCAACCCCCGTATCGTCTACGCCTCCATCAAGGGGTTCGGCGAGGGCCCATACACCGACTTCAAGGCGTACGAGGTCGTCGCGCAGGCCATGGGCGGCTCCATGTCGACCACCGGCTTCGAGGACGGGCCGCCGCTGGCCACCGGGGCGCAGATCGGCGACTCGGGCACGGGCATCCACGCCGTGGCGGGCATCCTCGCGGCGCTGTTCCAGCGGGAGAACACCGGGCGCGGGCAGCGGGTCAACGTGGCCATGCAGCACGCCGTGCTCAACCTCTGCCGGGTGAAGCTGCGGGACCAACAGCGCCTGGCACACGGACCGTTGGCGGAGTATCCCAACGAGGACTTCGCCGACGAGGTCCCCCGGTCCGGGAACGCGTCCGGCGGCGGGCAGCCCGGGTGGGCGGTCAGGTGCGCGCCGGGCGGCCCGAACGACTACGTGTACGTGATCGTGCAGCCCGTCGGCTGGAAGCCCGTCGCCGAGCTCATCGGCCGGCCCGAGCTCGCCGAGGACCCGGAGTGGGCCACTCCCGAGGCCCGGCTGCCGAAGCTGACGAAGATGTTCCAGCTGATCGAGGAGTGGACCGGCACGCTCCCCAAGTGGCAGGTGCTGGAGAAGCTCAACGCCCACAACATCCCGTGCGGCCCGATCCTGTCCACCCGGGAGATCATCGAGGACGCGTCGCTGGCGGCCAACGAGATGGTCGTGAAGGTGCCGCATCCCGAGCGGGGCGAGTTCGTGACCGTCGGCAGTCCCCTCAAGCTCTCCGACTCCCCCGTGGACGTGACCACCTCGCCGCTGCTCGGCGAGCACAACGAAGAGGTGTACGTCGGCGAACTGGGCCTCGGCGACGGGGAACTGCGCCTGCTCAGGTCGAGCGGGGTGATCTGACGTGACGGACCGGGACCCGGCGTCGAGGGTGCGCGCGCTGCTCGACGCCGTGCGCGCCGAGGGGCGGACCACGCTCACCGCGCCCGAGGGAAAGGTGATCGCCGACGCGTACGGGATCGCCGTACCGGACGAGGCGCTGGCGGCGGACGCCGACGAGGCGGTGGCGCACGCGGCACGCTTCGGCGGGCCCGTCGTGATGAAGATCGTCTCCCCCGACATCACCCACAAGACCGACGCGGGCGGCGTGATCGTCGGCGTCGAGGGCGAGAGCGACGTGCGTGCCGCGTTCGCGGAGATCGTCGCCAACGCCGGGTCCTACGATCCCGAGGCGCGCGTAGAGGGCGTCCAGGTACAGGAGTTGCTGCCCTCGGGGCAGGAGGTCATCGTCGGCGCGGTGACCGACCCGACCTTCGGGAAGGTCGTGGCCTTCGGCCTCGGCGGTGTCCTCGTCGAGGTCCTCAAGGACGTCACCTTCCGGCTCGCCCCCGTCGACGGCGGCGAGGCCCTGTCGATGCTGGACTCGATCCGGGCGGCCGAGGTCCTGCGCGGAGTGCGCGGCGCGCCCGCCGTGGACCGGTCCGCCCTCGCCGAGCAGATCCGCCGGGTCTCCCGGCTCGTCACGGACTTCCCGGAGATCGCGGAGGTGGACCTCAACCCCGTGATCGCCACCCCGGAGGGCGCGGTCGCGGCCGACATCCGCGTGATCCTCGCCGAGGAGGCCCCGAAGGAGCGCCGCACCTACACCCGCGAGGAGATCCTCACCTCGATGCGCCGGCTGATGCGGCCGTCCTCGGTGGCGGTGATCGGCGCGTCCAACGAGGCGGGCAAGATCGGCAATTCGGTCATGCGCAACCTCGTCGACGGCGGATTCGCCGGGGAGATCCACCCGGTGAACCCCAAGGGCGGTGACATCGCGGGCCGCAAGGCGTACAAGAGTGTCACGAACGTTCCCGGTGAGGTGGATGTGGCGGTCTTCGCTGTGCCCGCCAAAGCCGTCGCCTCCGTCCTGGAGGAAGTGGGCCGCAAGGGGATCCCCAACGCCGTGCTCATCCCCTCCGGCTTCGCCGAGACCGGTGAACACGCCCTGCAGGACGAGGTCGTGGCGATCGGCGAGCGCTACGGCGTGCGGCTGCTCGGACCGAACATCTACGGCTACTACGCGACGTGGCAGAACCTGTGCGCCACCTTCTGCACGCCGTACGACGTCAAGGGCGGGGTGGCGCTGACGTCGCAGTCCGGCGGTATCGGGATGGCCATCCTGGGTTTCGCGCGGACCACCAGGACGGGCGTCTCCGCGATCGTCGGGCTCGGCAACAAGTCGGACCTGGACGAGGACGACCTGCTCACCTGGTTCGGTGAGGACCCCCGCACCGAGTGCATCGCGATGCACCTGGAGGACCTCAAGGACGGCCGCGCCTTCGTGGCGGCGGCCCGCGCGACGGTGCCGAAGAAGCCGGTGGTGGTCCTCAAGGCGGGGCGCACCGCGGCCGGCGCGAAGGCGGCCGGCTCGCACACGGGCGCGCTCGCCGGAGACGACGCCGTGTACGACGACATCCTCCGGCAGGCCGGTGTCGTCCGGGCGCCGGGCCTCGGCGACATGCTGGAGTACGCGCGCGCGTTGCCGGTGCTCCCGGCTCCCCGGGGCGACAACGTCGTGATCATCACCGGTGCCGGCGGGAGCGGGGTGCTGCTGTCCGACGCGGTGACCGACAACGGCCTGTCCCTGATGGAGATCCCGCCGGACCTGGACGCGTCGTTCCGGGCGTTCATCCCGCCCTTCGGCGCCGCCGGCAACCCGGTGGACATCACCGGAGGCGAGCCGCCGTCGACGTACGAGGCGACGATCCGGCTGGGCCTGAGCGACCCGCGCGTCCACGCGCTCGTCCTCGGCTACTGGCACACCCTCGTGACGCCTCCCATGGTCTTCGCCGAGCTCACCGCGCGCGTGGTGGCCGAGTTCCGCGCGCGCGGGATCGAGAAGCCCGTGGTCGCGTCGCTCGCGGGCGACGTCGAGGTCGAGGAGGCCTGCCGGTACCTCTTCGAGCGGGGCGTCGTGGCGTACCCGTACACGACCGAGCTGCCGGTGGCCGTGCTCGGCGCCAAGTACCGCTGGGCCCGTGCGGCAGGGCTGTTGGGGGGCGGGTCCATGACCTGAGTGCACACGGGGGCGGCCGACGGTGCGCGTCGGCCGCCCCCGGGACCCGTGGGCGCACGAAAGGCATTTGGCAGGGGGCGCTGACCAGATCTTTCGACGCAAGGGGTGCTTGAGCACGATGACTACCACCGATTTCTCGACGCCCGTCCCCTACAGAGAGGTGACGGACGTCAACGGCCGCCTGTACCGCATCGGTGAGACCGATCGGGACATCATGGGCCGACCACGCTGGACGATGGTGCTCTTCCCCTGGATGGGGATGCTGGGCATCAGTTCCTCGGAGTACGCGTTCACGTCGGCCGAGGACACACTGCACGATGCCCACCTGTGGAGCAGTGGGCACATCTTCTGGCTGATGGGTGTCTGGGTGTTCTTCCAGGCCGCCGTCGCCTTCCCGGCCGGGCAGCTGCGGGAGAGCGGGAAGCTGCCCGCGCGCTACGCCATGATGCTCGGCGCGCTCGGCACCATCCTGGGCTATCTGTCCCTGGCGTTCGCGCCGCACGTGATCGTCGCGTACCTCGGGTTCGGGATGTTCAGCGGCATCGGGGCCGGACTCGTCTACGCCACCTGCGTCAACATGGTGGGCAAGTGGTACCCGGAGCGCAAGGGCGGAAAGACCGGCCTGGTCAACGGCGGTTTCGCGTACGGCTCCGTGCCCTTCGTCTTCCTGTTCACGTCGTACATGGACCTGAGCAACTACGAGACCGTCCTGGTCGCCGTCGGACTCGTCTGCTGCTCCGTGGTGGCCTTCGCGGGCTGGTTCTTCAAGGACCCGCCGAAGGGCTGGTGGCCGGCGCACGCGGACCCGCTGAAGGTGTCCGACGACCCGAGGGTCCGCCGCGCGCTGGAGAAGAACCCGCCCGCGGTGAAGCAGTACACCCCGAGGGAGGCCGCCCGCACGCCCGTCCTGTGGATGATGTGGTTCTGCCTGCTGTGCACGGCGGGGATCAACATCTTCGGCATCGCCTTCCAGGTGCCGTTCGGCAAGGACATGGGGTTCGCGGGCGGGATCGTGGCCACGGCGATGTCCCTGAAGGCCATCGTCAACGGCACGGGGCGCGGTGTCATCGGCTGGATATCCGACCGCGCCGGGCGCCGTCACACGCTGATCATCGTGTGTCTGGTGCTGGGCACCGCGCAGTTCGGTGTGCTGGTCTCCGGCCAGATGGGCAGCATGCCGTTCTTCCTGTTCTGCTCCATGGTCTCCGGCTTCGGCGGCGGCGCGATCTTCCCGCTGTTCGCGGCCATGACGGCGGACTACTTCGGTGAGAACCACAACGCCTCCAACTACGGCATGGTCTACAGCTCGAAGCTCATCTCCGGGCTCGTGGGCTCCGGCATGGGCGCCGTCGTGGTCGGCGCCTGGGACTACGAGGGCGCCTTCGTCATCGCGGGCTCCATCGGGCTGGCGTCGGCCGTGCTCGCGCTCTTCCTGAAAGCGCCGGGCAGGCCGCAGGCCCGGCAGATCGTCCCCAACCCGCACCCGACAGGCGAGGAGGCGGCTGCATGACGGCGGAACCCGTCGCCGCGAACGACGCGCCGGAGGAACCCGGCGCCGCGCACCGCTCGTACCGTGAAGTCACCGATCCCAGGGGCCGCGTCTACCGCGTGGGCGAGACGGACCGCGACATCCTGGGCCACTCGCGCAAGCTCATGGTGTATCTGCCGTGGATCGCCATGATGGCCATCAGCGTCTTCGAGTACGCGTACGGTTCGGCCGAGGACACGCTGTCCCACGCGCACGGATGGACGCAGAGCAACACGTTCTGGATCCTGAGCGTGTGGGTCTTCTTCCAGGCCGGCATCGCCTTTCCCGCGGGCTGGCTGCGGGAGAGGGGCGTGCTGACCGCCCGTCGGGCCATGTACCTCGGCTCGGGCATGTGCCTGGTCGGGTTCCTCGCCCTCTCGCACCTGAGCGATGTGGTCCTGGCGATCCTCGGCTTCGGCGTCATCGGGGGCATCGGGTCCGGGCTGGTCTACGCGACCTGCATCAACATGGTCGGCAAGTGGTTCCCCGAACGCCGGGGGGCCAGGACCGGGTTCGTCAACGGCGGGTTCGCGTACGGCTCGCTGCCGTTCATCTTCATCTTCAACTACGGCTTCGACACCGCCAATTACCACCGCGTCCTGGACCTCATCGGCTGCTACGTGATGATCGTGGTGCTGTCCTCGGCGTTCTTCTTCAAGGACCCGCCGAAGAACTGGTGGCCGGCGGACATCGACCCGCTGACGTACGGCGGCACGGAGAAGGGCGCGGCGTCCCTGGCCAAGAACCCTCCGGCGGTGAAGCAGTACACGCCGAAGGAGGCGGTCAGGACGGGGATGCTGCCCCTGATGTGGATCGCCCTGGTCATGTCCGCGGGCGTGTCGATCTTCGGGATCTCCTTCCAGGTCGACTTCGCCAAGGAGGTGGGGTTCGGGCCGCTGGTGGCGGCGTCGTCGATGGGGGTCATGGCCGTCGTCAACGGCGTCGGCCGCGGGGTGGTCGGCTGGCTCTCCGACCTCTGGGGGCGCAAGGAGACCCTGGTGTTCGTCATCGTCGTCCTCGGTCTCGCGCAGTTCGGCGTGATCTGGGCGGGTGACGTCCACAGCGAGTGGCTGTTCCTGTTCTTCGCCTTCCTCTCCGGGTTCGGCGGCGGGGCGTTCTACCCGATGTTCGCGGCCCTGACGCCGGACTACTTCGGCGAGAACTACAACGCCACCAACTACGGGCTGGTCTACAGCGGCAAGCTGATCAGCGGCCTCTTCGGCGGCGGACTCGGCTCGATGGTGGTGGCCGCCTGGGGCTACGACGGCGCCTATGCGCTGGCCGGAGGTGTCTCGATGGCCGCGGCGGCCGTCGCCCTGCTGCTCAGGCAGCCGGGACGCACCGCGAAGGCCGGCGGGGCTCCGGGCCCGCAGCCCGCGGGCTGACCGGACGGCCGGCACACCGCACCGCACCGCACCGCACCGGGCGGCCCTCTCCGCGACGCACGTCGGGGAGAGGGCCGCCGCGGCGCGCGACGGGACTCAGCCCACCGCCTGCTTCACCAACGCGCCGATCCGCGCCTCGACGTCGGGCGTGACCTCGGTCAGGGCGAAACCGGCCGCCCACATCGGGCCGTCGTCCAGCTTCGCCAGGTCGCTGAACCCGAGGGTCGCGTAACGCGCCTTGAACTTCGCCGCGCTCTGGAAGAAGCAGACGACCTTGCCGTCCAGCGCGTAGGCGGGCATGCCGTACCAGAGCTTCGGCGCGAGGGACGGGGCCGCGGCCCTGACGACCGCGTGGACGCGCTCGGCCATCACCCGGTCCGAGTCCCCCATCTCGGCGATCTTCGCCAGGACCTCCCGCTCCGCCTCCGCCGCCTTGTCCGCGCGCGAACCACGGCGGGCCGCGGTCTTCAGCTCCTTGGCGTGGTCCTTCATCGCGGCCCGTTCCTCGGCCGTGAACCCCTCGTGCGTGCCGCTCTCTCCGCCGCTCATGCCAGGTCTCCCCCCTGTGCGCGTCCGGGTACTGCTGTCGTGGGGAGGGACTTTATCCCGGGCCACCGACACCGCGGGCGGCCCATGCGCGGAGGGCGTCCGCGCGGTGGTGCGGCGGTGGTCCGGCCGCCGCCGCACCACCGCCGCACGAACCGGGCCGTTCAGCCCGTCAGGGCGGTGCTCACCGGCCGTGCCTGCGCCGCAGCGCCGCGAGGTTGTCGTAGCCCGTCTTCGCGTGGCGCAGCGACTGGCCGGGATCGGTTGCGCTCGGGGCGTTGTCCTGCTCGACCATCGGGTTGTGGTAGTTCCTGTCGCCGACGCGGGAGAAGAACGTCGTGTAGTCGATGACACCGGTGCCGAACGGCACCATGTCGTACCCCATGCCGTTGGTGGTGTTGACGACGCCGTCCTTGGCGTGGAACAGCGGGTAGCGCTTGTTGTGACAGGCGACCAGCCCGGCCGGGTCGAAGATCTTCTCCCGCACCGAGCCGTCGTGGGCGGTGTAGGTGTGGAACTTGTACCGGGCCACGTGGGCCCAGAAGATGTCCATCTCCAGCCACACCGCCTTCGGGTCGGTGACCTGGAGGAAGTACTCCAGCTTGCGGATGCCGGAGCTGCGCGTCGGGCGGCCCTCGGCGTCGAGCGGACCTCCGTCGAGCAGGAAGCCGTAGGCCGCGTCGTGGTTGTGGGTGTAGAGCTTGATGCCCTCGCGGCGGGCGATGGCGCCGAGCGCGTTCCACTTGTCCGCGGCCACGTCCCAGTCGGCCCGGTAGGCGCTGCCGGTGGGGTCGCCACCGGTGCCCATGTGGTCCATGCCGAGGATGTTGGCGATCTCCAGGTGCTTCTTGAAGGTGTCGAGGTCGGGGGTCGTCAGCGGCCAGGAACCCGGTATGAAGCCGTGGTTGCCCTGGGCGCGCAGGCCGTGGTCGTCGAGCCAGGAACGCAGCAGCCGGGCGCCCTCGACGGATTCGAGGTTCGCGCCGCCCGGCGCGTTGGCGTGCTGTCCGTAGCCCGCGAACTCCACCTGGCGGTACCCGTACCGCGAGAGCTGCTTGAAGACCTCGCGGAAACCGGAGGGCAGGTCGGTGGAGAGCGGGTCGCGGCCCACGGCGTCACGGACGGTGTAGAGGATGATGCCGCGCCGGGCCGCGGGGACCAGGACGTCGCCGCCGTGTCCGTGGCCTCTGCTCCGGTCCTGGGCCAGGGCCGGCGAGGCGCCGAGGACGGGCGCGGCGATCGCCGCGGTCGCGGCGGCGGTGCAGGTGCTCAGGAAACGGCGGCGGTTGACGCCGAGGGTGCGGCGCAGGGCCTCGCCGGCTCCGGATTCGTCGTTGAACGCGGTCACGGTGTCTCTCTTTCGGGTCGGTGTACGGCTCGGACGGGTGCGGACGCGGCCATGGAGCGGCGTGTGGCGGACACGGCCGTGGCGGCCTGGGTGCGTGCCGGTGGGGCTGCTGCCTGGGTGCGTGCGGGGCGCGTTGTCAGTGGCGCGTGTTTCACTTTCCGTAGTCGCTCGTCACGCCGTGTCAGGCAGGCCGGCGAGGGCGAGCAGGAGCGATTTCACTTCGGTGGCCGCGACGCGGCCGGGGAAGGCGTGGGGGGTGGAGCAGATGATGAGCGGACCTTCGTCGTCGCTCGCGGGGAGGCGGCCGTGGCTGCCGCTGACGGGTGAGGGATCGAGCGGCACGACCGCCATCCGGTACCGCATGCCGAGTTTCTTGCGGGCGAGGGCGCCGGCCGCCTTGACCTTGACGTAGGGGTCGAGGGGGTCCATGAAGAGTTCGGCCGGGTCGTAGCCGGGTTTGCGGTGGATCTCGACGAGCTGCGCGAAGTCGGGAGCGCGCGCGTCGTCGAGCCAGTAGTAGTACGTGAACCAGGCGTCGGGCTCCGCGACGGCCACGAGTTCGCCGGAGCGCGGGTGGTCGAGGTGATGGGCCTTCTTGCCCTCGTCGTCGAGGAGTTGCCCGACGCCGGGCAGTTCGGCGAGCACCGCCCGCACCGCCGAGAGGTCCTCGGGGCGGCGCACGTAGACATGGGCGATCTGGTGGTCGGCGACGGCGAAGGCGCGCGAGGCCATCGGGTCGAGGTACTCCATGCCGTCCTGCGTGTGCACGTCGAGGAAGCCCGCGCGGCGCAGCGCGCGGTTGATGTCGACGGGGCGGTCCGCGCGGGTGATGCCGTACTCGGAGAGCGCGACGACGGTGCGCCCCTCGGCCCCGGCGTCGTCGAGGAGGGGTGCCAGGGCCGCGTCGAGGTCCGCGGCGGCCTGGTGGGAGCGGGGGTCGTCGGGGCCGAAGCGCTGCAGGTCGTAGTCGAGGTGGGGGAGGTAGCAGAGCGTCAGGTCGGGTCCGCGGGTGCGGTTGACGTGCCGGGTCGCGTCGATGATCCACTGGCTGGAGACCAGGTCGGCGCCGGGCCCCCAGAAGTGGAAGAGGGGGAACGTGCCGAGTTTGTCGGTGAGTTCGTCGTGCAGGGCCGGAGGACGGGTGTAGCAGTCGGGTTCTTTGCGGCCGTCGGCGTAGTAGACCGGACGGGGTGTGACGGTGATGTCGGTGTCGGCGCCCATGGCGTACCACCAGCAGATGTTGGCGACGGTGTAGCCGGGGTGCGCGCGCCGGGCCGCGTCCCACAGCTTGTCGCCGGCCACCAGGCCGTTGTGCTGGCGCCACAGGAGTACGTCGCCCAGCTCGCGGAAGTACCAGCCGTTGCCGACGATGCCGTGCTCGCCGGGGTGGGTGCCGGTGAGGAAGGTGGACTGCGCGGCGCAGGTGACGGCGGGCAGCACGGTGCCGAGGGGGGCACGGGAGCCGGCCTGGCCGAGCGTCTTGAGGCGGGGCATGTGGTCGAGGAGGCGGGGGGTCAGGCCGACGACGTCCAGGACGAGGAGAGGGGTGGGCCGGGGGTGTCCGGGTGGGGCCTGGGTCACGGCAGCTCCTTGAGGCCGAGGTCCGTCAGCAGGTCACGGGCGAGGGTGAGTTCGGCGGCGATGCCGTCCGCGAGCTGGGCGCGGGCGCGGGGGCGCAGTTCGGGCGGGAGCGCCTGCCAGGTGTAGGTCTCGACCTCCAGATGGCGGGTGAGGGGCCGGGGGCCGCCGACGAGCCGGGCCAGTGCGGCCTTGAGCACGGGGAGGGTGGAGGTGAGGGGCGCGGCGGGGGCCGCGTGCAGTGGGACGTGGAAGTGGGCGCGCCAGGGTGAGCCGTCGGGCAGGACGTCGCCGCCTGGGTCGTGTCCGCACAGTCCCTTCGTACGCCCGGAGGGCGGGCCCTGCGGCGTCTGGTGCGTGCTCTCGGCGTGCCGGGCGCAGTCCCTCGTACTGGGCGTACTCGGGGCTGTGCCCGGTGCGGCGAGAGGGCGTGCCAGGCGTCGCGGGGCAGGAGGGACTGTGCGGACGCGACCGAGGGCCTCCCCCAGGTCGTCGGTGCCGCGCAGGCCGGCGGAGGTGCGGGTGCGGGTCTGGTGCAGGAAGCGGGGTTCGTCGAAGGCGGCGAGGGCCGTGCGGACCTCGGGCAGGTGGGGGTGTTCGGCGTGCAGGGCGGCGGAGAGCTGGGACTTGACGACGGGGACACCGGCGCGGGCGAGTGCGTCCAGGGCGGTGTCCGGGTCCTCGAAGGAGGTGGCGAGGTGGCAGGTGTCGACGCAGACGCCGATGCGGGGGTGGCCGACCGCGGTGAGGGGGGCGAGGGCGTCGTGGGTGGTCTCGATGACGCAGCCGGGTTCGGGTTCGAGGCCGATCCGGATGGAGCGGCCGGTCGTCTCCGCGAGGGCGTCGAGGCGTTCGGCGAGCGTCGTCAGCGCGGCGCGTGCGGTGGCGGCCCGGCCGTCGTCACAGGCGGTGCGCCAGGCGAGGGGCAGGGTGGAGATGCTGCCCTCGGTGACGTCGTCGGGGAGGAGCTGGGCGAGGACGCGGGCCAGGGCGGTGGTGTGGTCCAGCCGTTCGGGGTCGGCCCAGTCCGGCCGGTACACGCGGTACTTGACCTCCTCGGCGCCGAAGCCCTCGTAGGGGAAGCCGTTGAGGGTGACGACCTCCAGGCCGCGGCGTTCGAGCTCGGTGCGCAGGCCGCGCAGGGCGGCGGGGTCGGTGACGAGGGCGCGGGCGGCGTCCCTGGCGAGCCACAGGCCGATGCCGAGGCGGTCGCGGCCCAGGCGCCGGCGGACCGGTTCGCAGTGGTCGCGGAGCTGGGCGAGGACGCCGTCGAGGGTCTCGGCCGGGTGCACGTTGGTGCAGTAGGCGAGGTGGACGGTGGAGCCGTCGGGGTGGCGGAAGCGCATCGCTCACGCCCCCGTCGCGGGTGTGCCGTCGGGCGCCTCCTCGGGGCTCCCGGGCCCGGGAGCGCCGCGCAGGATGGAGTTGCCCTCGTGGGTGGCGGCCGTGCCGGCGACGTCGAGGTCCAGGCGTCCGCTGAGTCCGTAGAAGGCGACGGGGTTGTGCCACAGCACCCGCTCGACGTCGTCCTCGGTGAACCCGGCCGCGAGCATCGCGTCACCGACCTTGCGGGTCTTCAGCGGGTCGCTCCTGCCCCAGTCCGCCGCGGAGTTGACGAGCACCTTCTCCGGTCCGAACTCCTTCAGGACGGCGACCATGCGCTCCTCGTCCATCTTGGTGTCGGGATAGACGGAGAAGCCGAGCCAGCTGCCGCTGTCCTTGGCCTCCTTGACGGTCGTCTCGTTGAGGTGGTCGAGCAGGACCCGTTCCGGTGCCAGCGCGGAGGCGCGGACGGCGTCGACGGTGCGGCGGAGCCCGGCGAGCTTGTCGCGGTGCGGGGTGTGCACGAGCGCGGGCAGGCCGTGGTCGGCGGCGAGCTGCAGCTGTGCGGCGAGGGCGGCGTCCTCGGCGGGGGTCATCGAGTCGTACCCGATCTCGCCCACGGCGACGACCTGGTCCTTGAGGAGATACCGCGGGAGTTCGTCGAGGACGGGGAGGCAGCGGGGGTCGTTGGCCTCCTTGGGGTTCAGCGCGAGGGTGCAGTGGTGGGCGATGCCGTACTGGGCGGCGCGGAAGGGTTCCCAGCCGAGGAGGGAGTCGAAGTAGTCGAGGAAGGAGGCGGGCGAGGTGCGGGGCTGGCCCAGCCAGAAGGCCGGTTCGACGACGGCGCGGACACCGGCCGCGTACATCGCCTCGTAGTCGTCGGTGGTCCGTGACGTCATGTGGATGTGGGGGTCGAAGATGCGCATCAGGACTCCTTGCCGGACCGGCCGCGGCGGCCGGGCGTGGGGGAGGTACCGGACGGGGGACGCACGCCCGGCTGGGCGGGCGCGCCGGGACCGGGATGGTCGTCGGGGCTGCCGGACGCCCCGGCCGTACGGGGTGTGCCTGGCGGGGCCGCCGCCGGGCCGCGGGACTCGGTCAGCGCCAGGACGCGGCGCAGGTCCTCGGGCACGGGACGGCCCGCGGCGAGGCGTTCCTCGGCGTAGGCGCCGAGCATGCGGGCCAGTTCGCGGTCGCCGTGGGCGCGCCGGGGCAGGTCGCTCACCTCGTCGACCGGGACGCCGGTGAACAGGCATTTCAGGACGGCGTGACGCCAGTTGTGGGCGTCGAGGTGGCGGGCGGCGTACGGGCCGACGGCCGCGGCGACGAGCCGGGTGTCGTTGGTGCGCAGCGCGTCCTCGACCAGGGGCAGCGCGTCCGGGCCGGGCACGAGGTGCGGGAGGGCCTGGAGGACGGCCCGGCGTTCGGCGGCGGTGCCCTGCCGGTAGACGCGGGTGAGGGCGCCGGTGTCGGCCCGGGCCGCGTGCAGGAGCAGGACGCGGACGGCGTCGGCGTGCTCGGGCCCGCACCGGCGGCCCGCCTCGGCGATCCGCAGCTCCCAGACGGAGATGGGCCCGTGGGTCCCCGGATGGTCGGCGGCCTCGTCGAGGGCCTGGTCGAGCCAGGCGCGGGCGGCGCCGCCGAGGCGGGCGTCCAGGCGGGCGCGCAGGGCGGCGACGGCGGTGTCGTCCGCCCTGGTGTGCAGGGTGCGGTGCGTGTGGTTCACGGGGTTCTCCCTTCGGGGCCCTCGGGGGTCGCCCGGGCCGCGCGGTGGAGGAACGGAAGGGATCGGCCGGCGAAGTGGGGGCCCGCGTGGGAGTGGCGGGGCAGTTCGACGACGGTGAGCGCCTGGTAGCCGGTCGCGGCCAGGGCGTCGAGTACGGGCGGGAAGTCGATCTCCCCGTCCCCGAACGGGAGGTGCTCGTGGACGCCTCTGCGCATGTCCTCGATCTGGACGTGGCGCAGCCAGGGTGCGGCGGCGCGCACGCAGTCGGCGGGCGGCAGCGGTTCGAGGCACTGGCAGTGGCCGATGTCCAGGGTGAGGCCGAGGACGCCGGGGTCGCCGAGCGTCTCGCGCAGCCGGTGGAAGTCGGCGAGCGTGGCGAGCAGGTGGCCGGGCTCGGGTTCGACGGCGAGGGGGACGCCCGCCTCGGTCGCGGCCTCCACGACCGGGGTGAGCGCCTCGGCCAGCCGCCTCCAGGCGGTGTCCTCGTCCGTACCGGGCGGGGTGGTCCCGCTGAAGCAGTGCAGGGCGTGGGCTCCCAGGTCGGCGGCCACCCGTACGGCCCGGACGAGCAGGTCCACGCGGCGCGCGCGGCCCTCGGGGTCAGGGTCGAGGAGCGACGGCCCGTGCTTGCGGCGCGGGTCGAGCACATACCGGGCGCCGGTCTCGACGGTGACGTCCAGACCGAGCGCGTCGAGGCGCCGGGCCACCTGCCTGGTGCGGTCGGCGAGGTCGGGGGCCAGCGGATCGAGGTGCATGTGGTCGAGGGTCAGGCCCACGCCGTCGTACCCGAGGTCGGCGAGCAGTCCGAGCGCGTCGTCCAGCCGGAGGTCGGTGAGTCCGTTCGTCCCGTAGCCGAAGCGGAGCGGGTGGGGCGCGGCGTCGGGACGCGCGTACGCGGCCGGGCCCTGGCCGGTGCTCATGTGACACTCACCTTCCTCGCGAACGTGCGTGCCGCCGGGGCCAGCGCCGCCGTCAGGAACGCGACGGCGGGGGCGCCCGCGCGGGCGGTCAGCGCGGCCTGGAGCGGGATGAGCGCGCGGATGCCGCCGCCGACGGCCCGCTGGGTGAGCGGGGGTGACGGATTGAGCGCGGCGTGCAGGAGAGGGCGCGCGGCGGTCGCGGCGTAGCCGACGGTGAGGGCGGCCCGCAAAGCGTCGTGCGCACTCGGGTACGGCGAACGCCCGGGTCTCGGACGCCACGCTTGAAGAGCGACGCCCACCGGACCGGAACCGGCGAACGGGCCCGTACGGGCAACGGTCAGGGCGAGGCCGGCGGGCTCGCCGTTGCGAGCGGCGCCCGGGTGAGGAGCGGCAGGCCCGCCCTTGAGAGCAACGCTCGGGTCGGGACCGGGAGCCGCGCCCTTGCCAGCAACGCCTTCTCCGCGAGCGGCAGTTCGCCCCCGGCGAGCAACGCCCTTTCCGGAAGCGGCAGTTCGACCACGGCGAGCAACACCCGGGCCCGGAACGGAAGTTCGGCCCTGGCGAGCAGCAGTCAGGTGAGGACCGTCAGGCTTGCCCTCACCAGCAGCGGACACGTGAGGACCGGTAGCCGGGCCCTGGCGAGCGGCGTCCGCCGGGGTGGCCGGGGGCGTGTGGACGCCGGCTCGGGATCTCGTCAGGTCCCAGGTGAGCGCGGCTGTCGTGGCGAGGGCGGCCAGGGGGGCGAGGTGCGAGCCGCCTCGGGTCTCGCCGCGGGAGACGGTGGTCACCGCGAAGGTGTGCGTGCCCAGTGCGAGGGCGGAGGGCAGGGCGCCCCGGGTGCCGCCCGTGGTGGCCGCCGCGCCGAGCAGCAGGTCCAGGCCGCGGGCGGCGCCCATGGCCGCCGGACCGGCGGGGGTGTGCTTGAGGGTGAGGTCGTACGCCCACACCGTGGCCGCGAGGGGCACCGCGACCGCCAGGGCGGAGCGGCCCGCACGGGCGGCCAGGGCGAGCCCCGCCGCCGTGAGCAGGCCGGCCGCCAGCAGGGCGGATGCGGGACGGACGCGGCCAGAGGGCAGCGGGCGGTGCGGGCGTTCGACGGCGTCCTCGGCGCGGTCGGCCCAGTCGTTCAGGGCCATGCCCGCCTCGTACAGGCAGACCGAGGAGCCGATGGCCAGCAGGGTGCGCGGTCCCGGGCGCGCGCCGGCCGCGGCGGCGCCCGTGAGCGCGTCGCCGGGGACGGTGAACAGGGCGGGCAGGCGCAGCAGTTCGGCCCAGGCCCGTGCCGTCGCCCGGGCGCGCGTACCGAGCCGGGGCCTCATCCGGCCGCCCGGGGAAGCGCGCGCAGTCGTGCGGCGAACTCCGCGAGGGCCGCGTACTGCTCGCCCAGGGACGCGGGTCCGTCGCCCACGGGGTCCTTGAAGTAGAAGCCGAGTTCACCGAGCGGACCGGCGAGGCCCGCCTCGTGGGCGCGGGCGGCCAGCCGGGCCAGGTCGAGGACGAGGGGTGCGGCGAGCGCGGAGTCGCAACCCTGCCAGGTGGTCTGCAGGACCATGCGGGTGCCGAGGAAACCGTCGAACGCGATGTGGTCCCAGGCGGTCTTCCAGTCGCCGAGGGCGGGGACGTCGTCGATGTGCACCTCGCCCTGCGGCACCGAGCCCAGGGTGTCCGCGAGCACTCGTTCCTTGCCCGCGTTCTTCGCCGCGGCGGCGGCCGGGTCGGCCAGGGAGGCGCCGTCGCCGCCGCCGAGGAGGTTGGTGCCGGACCAGGCACGGACCCGCAGCGCCCGTTGCGCGAACATCGGACCCAGCACCGACCGCAGCAGGGTCTGGCCGGTCTTGCCGTCACGGCCCGCGTAGGGCAGCGGGGAGGTCTCGGCCATCGCGGCGAGCGCCGGATGGTGCAGGCCCGCCGACGGGGTGAAGTTCACGTAGGCGCAGCCCGCGCGCAGGGCCGCCGCCGCGTAGAGGGAACTGGCGGGGAGCGGCCGTCCGCTCCCCGCGTGCTCCTCGGCGCCGCTCGAAGCCGTGACCGCCTGGGCCGGGCCGGGGGCCGCGCCCGGTGGTTCGGGCTCCGTCGACGCCACGTTCACCACCACGGCTCGGGCGAGCCCTCTGCGCCGTACGAAGTCGCGGATGTCGGCGGCGAAGGTGTCGATCAGTTCACCGGGGCTCCTGGTGTCCCCCGCGACAGGACCGCCCGGCCTGATCTCCCGGTCGGCGTCGAGGAGTTCGGCCCCGACGGCGGAGGGCAGTCCGGGTGGCAGCACTCCCCCGGCGGCCAGCGCCTCCGCCCGCTTGGGGAGGGGACAGTCGTCCGTCTCGTGGCCGCCGAAGACGAGGGAGGACAGGGCGGGCAGGCCGCTGCCGGAGAAGAGGTCCGTCTCCGTCACCATCCCCGTCGGTGGATGCAGACCGGCGGTCGTCGCGGCGCAGCCCGCGACGACGGTGGTGGCGACGGAGCCGCGGGCCCCGATCAGCCACACCCCCACCCGGGGGTCAGAGAGGGACGCGGACATGGGCAGCCTCCTTGTCGTACTTGCCGTACTTTCCGTACGCGACGCGGTGACGCGGTGACGCGGTGACGCGGATGACTCTGGTGGCGCAGGTGGCGCACGTAGCGCTGGTGAGACGTGTGGCGCTGGTGACCGACGTGCGTGTGCCCGGCCGGTCGGTGCGGTGACCGGCCCGGTGCGGACGGCCGGCGCGGCGCGGGGACCTGCGTGGCCGGTGCGGCCGGTGCGGTGCGCTTCGGCGGCGGCCGGCCACGCGGGTCCCAGGGGCGGAGTCGGGGGTGTGGTCAGGGGTGGGACGACGGGCGGGAGTCCGGCGTCTCCCGCCCGCCGTCGCTCAGTCGCCCGGCGCGGCGGGGCGCGCGGGCAGTTCCTTGATCCGGATGTCCCGGAAGGACACCTGGTCGTCGGGGCCGTGGTTCTGGATGCCGACGTGGCCGTCCCGCAGGCTCCGGGCCGGATCGGTGTTGGTGAAATCGTTGATCTTCACGCCGTTGAGCCAGACGCGGAGCCGTTCGCCCTCCACGCGGATCTCGTACGTGTTCCACTCCCCCGGCGGGTTCAGCGCGCGGTCGCGCTTCTTGAGGTCGGCGGACTGGAAGCTGTACACGGCCCCGGTGGTGCGGTCGGGGGCGTCGGTCGCGTCGATCTGGATCTCGTAGCCGTTGTCCACGGCGGACCAGGGGTCGTCGGAGGCCGGGAAGCCCACGAAGACACCGGAGTTGTCGTCCCCGGCCGTCCGCCAGTCCAGCTTCAGCGAGTACGAGCCGAAGCTCCCGCCGGACCCGGACCCGGACCCGGACCCGGGACCAGAACCGGGACCGGAACCGGAGTCCGAAGCGGAACCGGAGTGCGCGCCGGCTTCCGTGCCCGCGTACCAGAGCATGCCCAGCCCGCCCGACGACGTCAGCGACCCGTCGTCGTCCAGCGAGAAGGAGCCCGGTCCCGCCTGCTTCCACCCCGTCAGCGATGCGGCGGTGCCGTCGAAGAGCGGCCGGTAGCCGTTCTCCGGGCGGCAGTCCGCCTGTGCGTCGCCGACGGCGTACCGGATGCCGCCGGACAGGTGCCGCCGGAAGGCGGGGTCGGTGTACGACTCCTTGGTGTGACCGCCCCCGGTGTAGAAGGCGCGGCCGCCCCGGTAGGTCTGGCACCAGGCGATCGGATGGTCGCCGCCCATCGAACCGCCGGTGTACGACGACTCGTCGAGCGAGGCCAGGACGTGCACCCGGTCCCGGGGGTTCGAGCGGTAGTCGTACCACTCGTCGGTACGGTCCCAGGTCGCCTCCAGGTGCGAGGTCGCCGGGTTGCCCCGGTCCTCGACGAGGACCCTCGCGGGCTGGATCGCCGGGTGGGACCGGAAGTAGGCGCCGACGAGGCCGCCGTAGAAGGGCCAGTCGTACTCGGTGTCGGCGGCGGCGTGCACGCCGACGTATCCGCCGCCGCGTCCGATGTACCGCTCGAAGGCGGACTGCTGGGCCGGGTCCAGGACGTCGCCCGTGGTGGACAGGAACACCACGGCCTCGTACCGCGCGAGGTTCGCGGGGGTGAAGGCCGTCGCGTCCTCGGTGGCGTCCACCGCGAAACCGTTCTCGGCGCCCAGTTCACGCACGGCCGCGACTCCCTCGGGAATCGAGTCGTGGCGGAAGCCGGCGGTCTTGGAGAAGACCAGCACCCGTGTCCCGTCGGACCCCTTGGAGGCGGCCGGGCCCGACACGCAGCCGATGAGCAGGGCCGCGGCCGCGGCGGCCGTCATCACTCGCGCCGATGCGCGCATGACACCCACTCTCCTGTCAGCCCGTCGTCGTGAACGTGAAGTCGTCCACGTCGTACAGCGCACCGGTGCCGCCGCCCTTGAAGACCAGGTAGAGCGTGGTCGTGCCCGAGGGTGCCTTGGACAGTGGGGCACTGACGTCCTGGAAGGTGTCCCAGCCGCCGGTCACCGGGACCTTCGCGCTGCCCAGCAGCCGTCCGGCCGGCGAGCCCGCGCGGACTTCGAGCGTGCCGCCCGCCCCGCCGGAGGAGACCCGCGCGGTAAGCGTCCTGGCGTTGCTCAGGACGTAGGGCGTGAAGGAGATCCAGTCCCCGTTGTGGATGTCGCCGACCGTCTTGCCGCCGTGCGCGGTGTCCTTGTTCTGGACCGTGACGCCGGACTGCTTGCCGTAGTGCTCGGCCTGGCGGTGCTTGGGCTGGACGACGTTCTGGTCGTGGGAGGTCAGCGGGTCCTGGCCGCCGCCCCCGCCGTCGGTGTACTCGGCGTCGAAGACCCCGAAGATGTTGGCGTCGTCGTCGTGGCCGCCGTCGGCGCTGGTCTGGATGGTGCCGGAGCAGCCGTTGGCCGAGGTGACGGGGTGGCCGTGGCTGTCGTGCCCGAGGACGAAGGTGACCTTCACCTTGGCGCAGTCGACCGCGTCGCCGTCCTCCGGGTCGGTGACCCGCACCTTGAACGGTATGGCGTCGCCGAAGCTGAACAGCTGCCCGTCCTTGGGGAGTTCGAGGACCACCTCGGGCGCGGTGTTGCCGACGACGATCTGCACGCTCGCGCTTCCGGTGCGGCCGGTCGCGTCCTTGGCCGTCAGCGTCGCGGTGTACGTGCCGTTCGTGCGGTACCTGTGGGTGGGGTTCGCGGCCGTGGAGGTGCCGCCGTCGCCGAAGTCCCAGCTGTAGGTGAGGGCGTCACCGTCGGCGTCGCTCGTGCCGGCGGAGGAGAACCGTACCCGCAGCGGGGCCTGTCCCGAGGTCCGGTTCGCGGCGGCCTGGGCGACGGGTGAGTGCCCGTCGGTGGCGTTCTCGATGCGGTACAGGCCCGAGTGCTCGTCCCCGCCGAACCAGGCGGTGCCGTAGTCGAGGACGTACAGCGCCCCGTCCGGTCCGAAGGCCATGTCCATGACCTGGGTGCCGGTCCAGGGCACGTCGTCGATGGACTGCACGGTGCCGTTGTCGTCCGAGGTGATCCGCTTGATCCAGCGGCGGCCGAACTCGCCCGCGAAGAAGTCCCCGTCGTACGCCTCGGGGAACTTCACCGGGGAGTCGAGCGAGGCGTCGTAGTGGTAGACCGGGCCGCCCATCGGGGACTCCGAGCCGGTGCCGAACTCGGGGACGGAACCGCCGTCGTACGGGATCCAGGCGGCCTGCGCCGGGGGCAGGTCGGTGAGTCCGGTGTTGTGCGGTGAGTCGTTCCTCGGTGCCGCGCAGTCGAAGGCGGACCCGGAGGTCTTGGTGCCGAAGTCGTAGTCGACGTAGGCATCGTTGTCACCGGTGCAGTAGGGCCACCCGAAGTTGCCCGGGCGGGTGACGCGGGCGAACTCGACCTGGCCGGCGGGGCCGCGCGCGGGGTCGGCGGCGCCGGCGTCCGGGCCGTAGTCGCCGACGTAGAGGATGCCGGTCTTCTTGTCGACACTGAAGCGGAACGGGTTGCGGAAGCCCATGGCGTAGATCTCGGGCCGGGTCTTGTCGGTGCCCGGGGCGAAGAGGTTGCCCTCGGGTATCGAGTACGAGCCGTCCGCGTTCACCTTGACGCGCAGGATCTTGCCGCGCAGGTCGTTGGTGTTGCCGGAGGTCCGCTGGGCGTCGAAGGCGGGGTTGCGGTCGGTGCGCTCGTCGATGGGGGTGAAGCCGTCCGACTGGAAGGGGTTGGAGTCGTCCCCGGTCGACAGGTAGAGGTTGCCGTCCGCGTCGAAGTCGATGTCGCCGCCGACGTGGCAGCAGATACCGCGGGACGTCCGCACGTCGAGGATCTTCTTCTCGCTCGCCGCGTCGAGGGTGCCGTCGGTCTTCAGGACGAACCGCGAGAGCCGGTTGACGCCGTCGAAGGGGGCGAAGTCGGCGGCGGTCCCGGTCTCGGGGGCGTCGCCGGCGGGGGTGTCGAGGGGCGGCGCGTAGTAGAGGTAGATGAAGCGGTTGTCGGCGAAGTCCGGGTCGACTCCGACGCCCTGCAGGCCTTCCTCGTCGTGCGTGTACACGTCGAGCTTGCCGGCGATCCTGGTGTTGCCCGCGGCGTCGGTCAGGCGGAGTTCGCCGTCGCGGGAGGTGTGCAGGACGGAGCGGTCGGGCAGGACGGCGAGCGACATGGGCTCGCCGACCTCGGGCTCGCCCTTGGCGAGGGTGACCTGCTGGAAGTCCTCCGCGGCGACGGCCGGGGCGTCACCGGGGTCGGCGACGGCGGCGCCGGCCGCCGGTGCGGTCAGGGAGAGGGACGCGGCCGCGAGCAGCGCGCCGCTCAGCAGGGCGAGTGCTCTGCGGAGTCTCGGGCGTCCGGTGTGGCTGTCGGTGTTCCTGTTCCTGCCGTTCGGGTGCACGAAATGCCTCCATGAAGGGGCTGGTCGTACGGGCGGGTGCGGTGTCGCCGGGGTGCGCCGTCACCCCGGAGGTGTGGTGGGTGGCTCTGCGGGGTCCCGCGGCCGGGCCCTGCCCTGGCCGCGGGCGCTCACTGGTCGTTGCCGCCGAAGGCCGCGTCGAAGGAGGCCGAAGGCGGTTCGAAGTCGTACGCCTTGAGGCGGGCCAGGGCCTCCGGGGCGCCCTGGAGCCGGTCCATGCCGGCGTCCTCCCATTCGACGGACACCGGACCGGCGTAGTCGATGGAGCGCAGCATCCGGAAGACGTCCTCCCAGGGGACGTCGCCGTGGCCCGCGGAGACGAAGTCCCAGCCGCGCCGCGGGTCGCCCCAGGGCAGGTGGGAGCCGAGGCGGCCGTTGCGGCCGTCGAGCCGCTTGCGGGCCTCTTTGCAGTCGACGTGGTAGATGCGGTCGCGGAAGTCGTAGAGGAACCCGACGGGGTCGAGGTCCTGCCAGACGAAGTGGCTGGGGTCGAAGTTGAGGCCGAAGGCGGGACGGTGGTCGACGGCCTCAAGGGCGCGCCGGGTCGTCCAGTAGTCGTAGGCGATCTCGCTGGGGTGGACCTCGTGCGCGAACCGCACGCCCTGTGCGTCGAAGACGTCCAGGATCGGGTGCCAGCGGGTGGCGAAGTCCTCGTAGCCGCGTTCGATCATCGCCTCGGGGACGGGCGGGAACATGGCCACCAGGTGCCAGATCGCGGAGCCGGTGAAGCCGATGACGGTGTCGACGCCGAGGGCGTTCGCGGCGCGCGCGGTGTCGGCGATCTCGGCGGCGGCCCGGCGGCGTACGCCCTCGGGTTCGCCGTCGCCCCAGATCCGGGCGGGCAGGATCGCCTGGTGGCGTTCGTCGATGATCGCGTCGCAGACGGCCTGGCCGACCAGGTGGTTGGAGATCGCCCAGCACTTGAGGCCGTACTTGTCGAGGAGTTCGTGGCGGGACGCGACGTACGAGGGGTCGGCGAGGGCCTTGTCGACCTCGAAGTGGTCGCCCCAGCAGGCGAGTTCGAGTCCGTCGTAGCCGAAGTCGCGGGCGAGCCGGCAGACCTCCTCGAGCGGCAGGTCGGCCCACTGGCCGGTGAAGAGGGTGAAGGTGCGGGGCATGCTCGGGTGCCTCCTCGGGGCGCCGGGACGGTCAGGCCGGGACGGTCGTGTAGACGGAGTTCTTCGCGGCGCTCTCCTCGACGGCGGCCAGCACGCGCTGCACCTGCAGCCCGTCGGCGAAGGACGGCACGGGCGCCCGGTCCGCGGCGATCGCGCGTACGAGGTCGCGGGCCTGGTGGGTGAAGGTGTGCTCGTAGCCGAGGCCGTGGCCCGGCGGCCACCAGGCGTCGAGGTAGGGGTGGTCGGGCTCGGTGACGAGGATGCGGCGGAAGCCCGCGTAGGTGCCCGGCTCGGTGTGGTCGTGGAAGGAGAGCTCGTTGAGCCGCTCCAGGTCGAAGGCGAGCGAGCCGAGTTCGCCGTTGAGTTCGATGCGCAGGGCGTTCTTGCGTCCGGTCGCGAAGCGGGTGGCCTCGAAGGAGGCGAGGGCTCCGGAGGCGAAGCGGCCGGTGAACAGGGCCGCGTCGTCGACGGTGACCGTGCCGAGCGCGGTCGCCGGGTCGTCGGCCCCGGCCTGGATTCCGGCCGCCGACAGGCCGCTGGAGGCGCCGGCGGGCAGCGGCCGCTCCCGCACGAAGGTCTCGGTGAGCGCCGAGACGCCGACGACCGGCTCCCCCGCCAGGTACTGCGCCAGGTCCACGATGTGCGCGCCGAGGTCGCCGAGCGCGCCCGACCCGGCCAGCTCCTTGCGCAGCCGCCAGGTCAGCGGGAAGTCGCGGTCCACCAGCCAGTCCTGGAGGTACGTCACCCGCACGTGCCGCAGGGCTCCGAGGCGGCCCTCGGCGACCATCGACCGGGCGAGCGAAGTGGCGGGCACCCGCCGGTAGTTGAAGCCGACCATGGCCAGCTGGCCGCGTCGTGCGGCCTCCTCGGCGGCCCGGGTCATCGCCTCCGCCTCCTCGACCGAGTTGGCCAGGGGCTTCTCGCACAGCACGTGCTTGCCCGCGGCCAGCGCGGCGACGGCGATCTCGGCGTGGCTGTCGCCGGGGGTGCAGATGTCGACCAGGTCGACGTCGTCACGGGCGATGAGGGCACGCCAGTCGGTCTCGGTCGCGGCCCAGCCGTGCCGGTCGGCCATCTCCCGTACGGCCTGGGCGTCGCGGCCGCAGACGGCGGCGAGGACCGGCCGGCGGGGCAGGTCGAAGACGTGGCCCACGGTGCGCCAGCCCTGGGAGTGGGCGGCGCCCATGAACGCGTAGCCGATCAGGCCCACGCCCAGGGGCGGCTTCGCGGCCTCGGCCCCGGCTTCCTCGCGCTGGTGCGGCTGTCCCATGCCGATGTCCTCCTCGTCGTCGTGGCGCGGTGGGGGGTGGGGCCCGGCCCGGCTGAGCGGGGCCGGGCGGGTCCCGTCACTTGAAGCCGGTGGGCATGTAACGGTCGACGTTCTCCTTGTCGACGACGGCCGAGTAGAGCGTGAGCGAGGCCGGGATCTCGAACTCGGCGAGGCCCCCCACCCCCTTGCTCTGGCCGAGGGCGCGGGCGAGGTCGATCGCGGACGCCGCCATGGTCGGCGGGTAGAGGACGGTGGCCTTGAGCACACTGTCGTCGGCCTCGATGGCCTGGAAGGCGGAGAGCGCGCCGGCGCCGCCGACCATCAGGAAGTCGTCGCGTCCGGCCTGCTTGATCGCGCGCAGCGCGCCCACGCCCTGGTCGTCGTCGTGGTTCCACAGGGCGTCGAACTTCGACTGCGCCTGGAGGAGTTGGGACATCTTCGCCTGGCCGGACTCGACGGTGAACTCGGCGGCCTGGCGGGCCACCTTCTTGATGTTCGGGTAGTTCTTCAGGGCCGCGTCGAAGCCCTCGGTGCGCTGCTTGGTGAGTTCCAGGTTGTCCAGCCCCGCGAGTTCGATGACGCGGGCGTTCTTCTTGTCCTTGAGCTTCTCGCCGATGTAGTGGCCGGCGCTGAGACCCATGCCGTAGTTGTCGCCGCCGATCCAGCAGCGGTACGCCTGCGGGGAGTTGAAGATGCGGTCCAGGTTGATGACGGGGATGCCGGCCCGCATGGCCTTGAGGCCGACCTGGGTGAGCGCCTTGCCGTCGGCGGGCAGCACCACGAGGACGTCGACCTTCTTGTTGATCAGCGTCTCGATCTGGCCGATCTGCGCGGCGGTGTCGTTGGAGCCCTCGGTGATCTCCAGGGTGACGTCCGAGTACTTCTTGGCGCGGTTCTTCGCGTTGTCGTTGATCGCGTTGAGCCAGCCGTGGTCGGCCTGCGGTCCCGCGAAGCCGATGGTGACCTGCTTGCCGGGCTTGTCGTCGGCGGCCGGCTGGTCGTTCGCGGCCGTCTTGTCTTCCTTGGGGTCGTTGCTGGTGCAGGCGGTGAGGAAGGCTCCGGCCGAGACTGCGGCGGTCCCGAAGAGCAGTCCTCTGCGGCTCGTGCGGCTCGTGCGTTCTGGCATGGCGGTGGACCTTTCCGTACGGTGCGGCTCAGGTGGTGTGGGCGGTGCGGCGCTGGGCGAGCATGGCGGCGACGATGATCGCGCCCTTGGCGATCTGCTGGACGTCGCTCTGCAGGTTGTTGAGCGCGAAGAGGTTCGTGATCGTCGTGAAGATCAGGACGCCGAGCACGGACCCGGTGATGGTGCCGCGGCCTCCGCTGAGGAGCGTGCCGCCGATGATGGCGGCCGCGATGGCGTCGAGTTCGTACAGGTTGCCGTTGGTGTTCTGGCCCGAGCCGGACAGGATGATCAGCAGGAACGCGGCGATGCCGCAGCACAGTCCGGAGAGCAGGTACAGGTAGAGCCGCTGCCTGCGTACGTCGATGCCCGCGAGCCGGGCCGCCTCGGCGTTGCCGCCGACGGCGACCGTGCGCCGCCCGAAGGTGGTGCGGTTGAGGACCAGCCAGCCGATGACGGTGACGACGGCGAAGACGAGGACCAGCGGCGGGATGCCCAGCACGTAGGAGTCGCGCTCGCCGAGCTTCAGGACCCCGTCCACGGTGACGATCTGCGTCTTGCCGTCGGTGAGCTGGAGGGCGAGTCCGCGGGCGGAGGCCAGCATGGCGAGCGTCGCGATGAACGGGACCAGCGCCCCGTACGCGATGAGGAGGCCGTTGACCAGGCCGCAGCCCACGCCGACGATCACCGCGGTGAAGAGGATGCCGGCGAAGCCGTACTCCTGGGTGGCGACCGTCGTGGCCCAGACCGAGGCGAGCGCGACGATGGCGCCGACGGACAGGTCGATGCCGCCCGAGATGATGACGAAGGTCATGCCGACGGTGACGACGCCGATCACCGACGCCTGGGTGAGGACGAGTTGGAGGTTGCGGGTGTCGAGGAACTCGTCGGGCTTGGTGATGCCTCCGATGAGGATCAGGACGGCGAGCACGCCGAGGAGGGAAAGGGTGCGGACGTCGGCGCGGACCCCGAGCGTCTGCCACGGTGTGCGGTCCTTGGTCGGTGCCGCCTTGCGGGTGTCATCCCTGGGCGGGGATACGGGCTGCGTCATGACGCCGGGCTCCCTTCACTGGCCACCGGGCCGCCTTCCATGACGAGGTCGAGCACACGGTGTTCGTCGAGTTCGCGGGCGGGCGCCGTGTGGACGACCCGGCCTTCGCGCAGTACGAGTACGCGGTCGGCGAGCCCGAGCACCTCGGGCACTTCGCTGGAGACCAGCAGGACGGCGAGGCCCTCGTCGGCGAGCCGGCGGATGACCGCGTACAGCTCGGCGCGGGCGCCGACGTCGACGCCGCGCGTGGGTTCGTCGAGCAGCAGCACCCGGCAGCCGCGCAGCAGCCAGCGCGCGAGGACGGCCTTCTGCTGGTTGCCGCCGGAGAGGGTGCGCACCGGCGCGGAGGGGTTGTCGGGCCGCAGCGACAACTCCCGGGTCGCCGCGCGCGCCGCGCCGAGCTCGGCCCGCCGGTCCACCCAACCGCCGCGCGAGAAGCGGGACATGGAGGAGACGGACACGTTGCGGGTGACGGACTCCAGCATCAGCAGGCCCTGGGCCTTGCGTTCCTCGGGGGCGAGTCCCAGTCCCGCGCGGACGGCGGCGCGGACGCTGCCGGGCCGCAGCGGGGTGCCGCCGACGACGACCTGCCCTGCGGTCGCCTTGCGCGCGCCGTAGATCGTCTCCAGGATCTCGGAGCGGCCGGAGCCGACCAGTCCCGCGAGGCCCACGATCTCGCCGGGGCGCAGTTCCAGGTCGAGCGGTTCGAACTCCCCCTGCCTGGTGAGTCCCCGGACTTCCAGGACCGGCTCCGACGTGGGTTCGCGGTCCGGCCGGTCCGGGAACACGTACTCGACGTTGCGGCCCGTCATCAGGGCGACCACCTCGCGGGTCGGGGTGGACTTCGCAGGCAGCCCGACCGCCACGGCGCGCCCGTCCTTGAGGACGGTCACGCGGTCCCCGATGCGGCGGATCTCCTCCAGCCGGTGGGAGATGTAGACGACGGCGACGCCGTCCGCGGTGAGGTCGCCGACGATGCGGAAGAGGTTGTCGACCTCGTCGGGGTCGAGTGCCGCGGACGGTTCGTCCATGACGATGAGGCGTACGTCGTGGGAGAGCGCCCGGGCCATGGAGACGATCTGCTGCTGGGCCGCCGAGAGGTCTCCGACCAGTCGTCCAGGGTCGATCTCGGGGTGCCCGAGCCGTGCGAGCAGCGCGCCGGTGGAGTCCCGGGCCGTCTTGCCCCGTACGACGAAGCCGGCGGTGGTGGGTTCGTGCCCGAGGTGGACGTTCTCGGCCACCGACAGGCCCTCCACCAGGTCGAGTTCCTGGTAGATGGTGGCGATGCCGAGGCGCATGGCGGCGATCGGGGACCGGAGCGTGACGGGCTCGCCGCGCCAGCCGATCGTGCCGTCGTCGGGCTGGTGGGCGCCGGCCAGGACCTTGATGAGGGTGGACTTGCCGGCGCCGTTCTGGCCGAGGAGGCAGTGCACTTCACCGGCCTGGACCTCCAGGTCGACGCCGTCCAGGGCGCGGACTCCGGGGAACGACTTGGTGATGCCGGACATGGTGAGCAGCGGTGGTTCGGGTGCCATGACGGTTCCCCTCGGCGGGCGTGCGGGCCGGTTGCAGGGCAGGGCGCTTGCGGCGAAGTCGGTTTCGGGGCAGGCGTGTTCGGGACAGGCGTGTTCAGGGCAGGGCGAAGCAGCGGGGCGTGCGGGTGAGATGTGCCGGGGCCTGTCGGCCGCGGGTGCTACGCGGGTGAGAACAGGTGGTCGCTGATGAGCCGGGCCGCGCCGATGACTCCGGCGGTGGGGCCCAACTCGCCCAGGACGATGGGGAGGTTGCCGGTCGCCAGGGGGAGCGACTGGCGGTAGACCTGGGTGCGGATCGCGGCGAGCAGGGTGTGGCCGAGACCCGTCACCCCACCGCCGATCACCACCAGGCCGGGGTTGAAGAAGCTGACGAGCGCGGCGAGGACCTGGCCGGTCCGGTTGCCGCCCTCGCGGATCAGGTCGAGGGCGGTCGCGTCCCCCGCGGCCGCCGCGGCGGCGACGTCGACGGCGGTGAGCGCGCCCACCGCCTCCAGCCGTGCCGCGAGTTCCTGCGAGAGTCCGTGCTGCGCGGCCTCGGTCGCGTCGCGGGCGAGCGCGGCCCCGCTGAAGTGGGCCTCCAGGCAGCCGCGGTTCCCGCAGGCGCAGGGTCGGCCGTCGGGCACCGCCTGGATGTGTCCGATGTCGCCCGCGCTGCCCGTCGTACCGCGGTACACCTCACCGCCGACGACGATCCCGCAGCCGATGCCGGTACCGATCTTGACGCAGAGGAAGTCGCCCACGGAGCGCGCTACGCCCGCGTGCTGCTCCCCCATGGCCATCAGGTTCACGTCGTTGTCGACCATCACCGGGCAGCCGAGGTCCTGGCTGAGGGCCTCGCGGACCGGGAAGCCGTCCCAGCCGGGCATGATCGGCGGCGCGACCGGGACGCCCTCGGGGAAGCGGACCGGCCCCGGGACGCCGATGCCGGCGCCGTCGAAACCCTCCGCGAGCCCGGACGCCCTCAGTTTCGCCGCCATCGCCAGGACCTGCTCGAAGACCGCGACGGGTCCTTCGCGCACGTCCATGGGCTGGTTGATGTGTCCGAGGACCTCCAGCTCGGCGTTGGTGACGGCCACGTCGATCGAGGTCGCCCCGATGTCGACGCCGAGGAAGCGCAGTGCGGGGGCCAGCCGGATGTTGTGGGAGCGGCGGCCACCGCGGGAGGCGGCGAGTCCGTCGGCGACCACGAGGCCGGTCTCCAGGAGCCGTTCCACCTCGACGGCCAGCTTCGACCGGGAGAGGTCGATCTGGTCACCCAGCTGGGCACGGGAGTTGGGGCCGCCGTCCCGCAACAGGCGCAGCAGCCGCGCCTGGTGGGCGTTCGCGGGTCGAGCCGTCATGCGTCTCACGTGCCCCTCCCCGCCTCAATCGGCCGTCTCCGTCGGGCTTTCGAGGTGAACGTAGCAGCGGCTGCCGGGAGTGGGAAGAAGTCGCGCACGAATTGCCGCAGACTTTCTCCACTCACAGGACAAAGACGGGCGAGGAGAGGGCCCCCGGGGCCAACAGCCCTTGCCCGATGGGCTCTTGAGGGGCACGCAAAAGGGCGGCGGCCGTCGTGGCCACCGCCCTGCCAATAGCTCCCGCCCTGCGGGCCGGCCTTACCGCTCGCGCTCGTGGTACGTCTTGCGGGTGTGCTCCGTGTGGGCGCGGGACACCGCCGTGGCCCGCTCCTCGTCGTGGTCGGCGATCGCGGCGATCAGCTCGCGGTGCTCCTCCCAGGACCGGTGGCCGCGCTGGCGGGCGACGGGGGTGTAGTACCAGCGGACGCGCCGCTCGACCTGCGCGGCGAGTTCCGCGAGGACCGTGTTGCCCGCGAGTTCCATCACCTTGGTGTGGAAGCGGGCGTTCAGGGCTACCGCGGTGTCCACGTCGTCGGCGGCGACCGCGCGCTCGCCCTCGGCGCACAGCTCCTCCAGGACGGCGATGCCCGCGTCGTCCGCCGAGGTGGCGGCGAGCCTGGCCGCCTCGGCCTCCAGGAGCGTACGGACCGTGAGGAGCTGGTCGGCCTCCTGCTCGGTCGGCTCGTGCACGAACGCGCCCTGGGCGGGCCGGAGATCGACCCAGCCCTCGGTGTTGAGCCGCTGGAGTGCCTCGCGTACGGGCTGGCGGGAGACGCCGAGGTGTCCGGCGAGCTCGCTCTCCACCAGGTGCTGCCCCGGCAACAGGGCGCGGGTGATGATGAGTTCGAGCAGGGCCTCGTAGACGCGGTCGCGCAGCGGGCCGGGACGTTCGAGCCTGGGCACCGCCCCCTGCGGCAGTCCGGTGGACAACATCGCGGTCTCCCCTCTGGGCAGCGGCGGCACCGGGCGACCAGTGGTCACGGCGCGGCTCCGTGAAGTCAGTATGAATTGCCTTTCGTCTACAGTCTACGGCGCACAATGACCAGACCGGGCGGGGGTCGCGCTCGTCACACCGCCCCCGACGAGGGCACTCCCTCGGACTCCGGGACCTAGGGCCTGTCGTTTGGATCAGGCCGGTGTCGCGGGGTCTGGCACGCACATCTGCGGCGTTGTCGTCGGTCGCCGACTCCCCCACTCTCGGCTCCGCTCGAGCGGGGGGACCCCCATCGCTTCGACTCCCTCCTCCGCCTTGCAGCTGCACGCACCAGACCCCGCTCGGGTCGGCCGGGACGAACCGTCCGTCACGGCCGACCTGATCCAAACGACAGGCCCTAGGGGCAGCGGACGACCTGTCCCGCGTACGACAGGTTCCCGCCGAAGCCGAACAGCAGGACGGGGTCGCCCGAAGTGATCTCCCCGCGCTCCACGAGCTTGGACAGGGCGAGCGGGATGCTGGCCGCGGAGGTGTTCCCGGAGTCGACCACGTCGCGTGCCACCACCGCGTTCACGGCGCCGATCTTCCCGGCGAGCGGCTCGATGATGCGCAGGTTCGCCTGGTGCAGGACGACCGCGGCGAGGTCCTCGGGGGCGAGTCCGGCGCGTTCGCAGGCCTGGCGGGCGATGGCGGGCAGCTTGGTGGTGGCCCACCGGTAGACGCTCTGGCCCTCCTGCGCGAACCGGGGCGGGGTGCCCTCGATGCGCACGGCGTGGCCCATCTCCGGGACCGAGCCCCACAGCACCGGGCCGATCCCCGGCTCGTCCGACGCCTCGACCACGGCGGCCCCCGCGCCGTCGCCGACCAGGACGCACGTCGTGCGGTCGGTCCAGTCGGTCACCTCGGTCATCTTGTCGGCGCCGATCACCAGCGCCCGGGTCGCCGCCCCGGCCCGCAGCGAGTGGTCGGCGAGGGCGAGGGCGTGGGTGAACCCGGCGCAGACGACGTTGACGTCGAGCGCGGCCGGGGAGGGGACGCCGAGGCGGGCGGCGACCCGGGCCGCCATGTTCGGTGAGCGGTCGATCGCCGTGGAGGTGGCGACGAGCACCAGGTCGATGTCGCGCGGGCCGAGGCCGGCGGCGGCGAGCGCCTTGGCGGCGGCGTGCCCGGCCAGCTCGTCCACCGGTTCGTCGGGCCCGGCGACGTGGCGGGTGCGGATGCCGACGCGGCTCCTGATCCACTCGTCGCTGGTGTCGACCAGGCCCGCCAGGTCCTCGTTGGTGAGCACCTTGGCGGGCTGGTAGTGACCGACGGCGGCGATCCGTGAGCCGTTCATGGGTGGGTCCCCTCGTTGCCTTGGGTAGCGGGATCCACCAGTCTGATCAGTGACTCGCGGGTACGACGGCAGGTGATGCCACAGGATTGCGGCGCCATGCTTGTCGGCTTCTGTCAGGCCGTCGGACGCCGGCACACCTTACGTACGCGTGCCCGCCCTCACCCGGTGAACAGCTGCTTGGCCTTCAGTACGAGCTCGTAGAGCCCGTAGCACAGCGGCGCCCCCACCCAGACCCAGGCGAGCGCCACGAGCCACCGGCGGTCAGGCTGACTCGGACTGCTCTCGCTCGGCATCGGCGGCCTCCCTCGGCGCGGGGATGTGGTGACGGGTGTGGACGGGGCGTACGAACTCGTTGGCGACGAGGCCGACGAGCAGCAGGCCGATCATGATGAGGAACGACAGGCCGTAGAGCGACGCCCCGTGCTTGCCGGCGTCCTCCTGCCGGTCCGCGATCCAGTTGACGATCAGCGGACCGAGGACGCCCGCCGTGGACCAGGCGGTGAGCAGCCTGCCGTGGATCGCGCCGACCTGGTGGGTGCCGAAGAGGTCCTTCAGATAGGCGGGGATCGTCGCGAAGCCGCCGCCGTAGAAGGAGAGGATCACCAGCGCGCAGACGATGAACAGTGGTTTGGAGGAGTCCCCGAACCAGGCGATGAGCGCGTACATCAGGGCGCCCACGCCGAGGTAGACGCGGTAGACGTTCTTGCGGCCGATGAGGTCGGAGGTCGAGGACCAGCCGATGCGGCCGGCCATGTTGGCCGCCGAGAGCAGCGCGACGAACCCGGCGGCGGCGGAGACGGACACCGGTGTCGAGCTGTCGGCGAAGAAGTCGGTGATCATCGGCGCGGCCTTCTCCAGGATGCCGATGCCCGCGGTCACGTTCGTGCAGAGCACGACCCACAGGCACCAGAACTGGGGTGTGCGCACAGCGCTCTTCGCCGTCACCTGGACGCCATCGACAGCGCTCGGCCCGGCCGCGACCGGCCGCTCACCGCGCGGCACCCGCACCAGCAGCACGCCGAGGGACATGAAGACGGCGTACGTCAGTCCGTGCACCAGGAAGGCGAGGGCGATGCCGGTGGAGTCGGAGCCGTAGGACTCCAGCATCCGCGCCGACCAGGGCGAGGCGATGAGCGCGCCGCCGCCGAACCCCATGATCGCGATTCCGGTGGCCATGCCGGGCCGGTCGGGGAACCACTTGATCAGGGTCGACACCGGGGAGATGTAGCCGATGCCGAGGCCTATCCCGCCGACGAAGCCGTAGCCGAGGACGATCAGCCAGTACTGCTCGGTGGCGGCGCCCAGCGAGGCGATGAGGAATCCGGAGGAGAAGCAGACGAGGGCGACCGTCATGGCCCAGCGCGGCCCGTTGCGCTCCACGAGCGTGCCGCCGAAGGCGGCGGACAGGCCGAGCATGACGATGCCGAGCTGGAAGGGCAGGGCGCTCTGGGTGCCGCTCAGGCCGAGCGCGGACTCCAGCGGGGGCTTGAAGACGCTCCAGGCGTAGGCCTGGCCGATGGCGAGGTGGACCGAGAGGGCGGCCGGCGGGACGAGCCAGCGGCTCCAGCCCGGCGGTGCGACAGGGGGGCTCATGATCCCGAACGATAGGAAGCGGTTGCTCCGTTGGGAACCCGCTCGGCGTCGACGGCCGGGCGGTCTGCGACGAGCGGTCCCTCTGGCGCGACGAACGGTCGGTGCGACCGGACGAACGGCTTCCGGATGGCCCCCGCGGGTCCGGCCGGCGGCCTCCCGCGGCGGCCTCGGTCCCCTGCCGGCCGGGGAGGGGCGGTTTGCCCGTGCTGCGCGAAGTATTGCCGCCTCTCATTCCATCCTGTAGACAATATTTCGTCGACACAGTGCGACAGTTCCTCGGTACCCTCGACCGGACGGAGCTCACCAAGTGAAAGTCGCAGTTCTCGGCGCCGGTGCGATCGGCGCCTACGTCGGTGCGGCGCTGCACCGTGCGGGCGCCGACGTGCATCTCGTCGCCCGTGGACCGCATCTCGCGGCCATGAGGCAGCACGGCGTCCGCGTGCTCAGCCCGCGCGGTGATTTCACCGCGCGCGCCCACGCCACCGACGACCCGGCCGACATCGGCCCGGTCGACTTCGTGTTCCTCGGCCTCAAGGCCAACTCGTACGCGGCGTGCGGGCCGCTGATCGAGCCCCTGCTCCACGACACCACGGCGGTCGTCGCCGCCCAGAACGGCATCCCCTGGTGGTACTTCCACCGGCACGGCGGACCCCACGACGGCCACCGCGTCGAGAGCGTGGACCCCGGCGGCGCGGTCAGTGCGGTGCTCGCGCCGGAACGGGCGATCGGCTGCGTGGTGTACGCCGCGACCGAGCTGGCGGGACCGGGCGTCGTCCGCCATCTCGAAGGCACCCGCTTCTCCGTCGGCGAACCCGACCGCTCGGTGTCGCCGCGCTGCACCGCGTTCAGCGAGGCCATGCAGGCGGGCGGCCTCAAGTGCCCGGTCGAACCCGACCTGCGCAACGACATCTGGCTCAAGCTCCTCGGCAACATCTCCTTCAACCCCATCAGCGCGCTGGCCCGCGCGACGATGCGGCAGATGTGCCTGCACGGCGGAACCCGCAAGGTCATCGAGATCATGATGACCGAGACGCTCGCCGTCGCCGAGGCCCTCGGCTGCGAGGTCGGGGTGTCCATCGAGCGGCGGCTCGCGGGCGCCGAGCGCGTCGGCGACCACCGCACCTCCACGCTCCAGGACCTGGAGCGCGGCAAGCCGCTCGAACTCGACGTGCTGCTGGCCGCCGTCGTCGAACTGGCCGAGATCACCGGCGTCCCGGTGCCCACCCTGCGCACCGTCCACGCCATCTCGGACCTGCTCGCGCTGCGGACTGCCGCCTGAGCGCGCCGGGCGGACCGCCGCCGCGTTCCGCCGGTGCGGGACAATGGGACGCCGGGGGTCACCTCGCCGCACGACGGCCGGTGACCCGCGGGCCACCTCCGCAGCAAGGGCCGCTCTCGGCCACCAGCACGTACAGAACCGGGGCTGATCAGGACATGGGACGAGTCACGGAACGACGCAAGGTGATCCGCGTCCGGGACGGCGTGGTGAGCACCCGCCCCGACACGCTGGTGGCCGAGGAACCGCTGGAGATCCGGCTCAACGGCAAGCCGCTCGCCATCACCATGCGCACGCCGGGCGACGACTTCGCGCTGGCGGCGGGCTTCCTGGTCAGCGAGGGGGTGCTCGGCGCGGCGGACGAGCTGCAGAACATCGCGTACTGCGCCGGCGCGACCGTGGACGGCTCGAACACGTACAACATCGTCGACGTGCGGACCGCTCCCGGCGTGGTCGTCCCGGACATCACACTGGAACGCAACGTGTACACGACCTCGTCCTGCGGTCTGTGCGGGAAGGCGAGCCTGGACGCGGTCCGCACGACGGCCCGCTGGACGATCGACGACACTCCCCCGGTGCGGCTGGAGCCGGCGCTCCTCGCGGGTCTCCCCGACCGGCTCCGCGAGGCGCAGCGGGTCTTCGACCGGACCGGGGGCCTGCACGCGGCGGCCCTGTTCGACGAGGACGGCGAACTGCTCGACATCCGGGAGGACGTGGGCCGGCACAACGCCGTCGACAAACTCGTCGGCCGGGCGCTTCAGAGCGGCGCGCTGCCGCTGTCGCGGGCGGTGCTGCTGGTCTCGGGCCGGGCCTCCTTCGAGCTGGCGCAGAAGGCGGTGATGGCGGGAATCCCCGTGCTGGCGGCGGTGTCGGCCCCCTCGTCGCTGGCGGTGGACCTGGCCGCCGAGACGGGACTGACGCTGGTCGGCTTCCTGCGCGGCGCCTCCATGAACGTGTACGCGGGTGAGCACCGCATCGCCCTGCGGGCCGCGGCCGCACAGGGCTGACCGGCTCCCCCGCGACACGGCGGCGGGGCCCCGACCGGCGGGGAGCGCCCCCTGCGCCGGCGGGGCCCCGCCCGTATCCGTCCCGTACCCGTCCCGCCGGCCCGTTTCCCCGACCTCAGCCGGTGGTGAAGCGGACCTCCGAGGAGTGCACGACCGTACCGAGGCGCGGGAAGTCCAGGCCGACGGAGGCCTCGTGCTCGGGGGCGGTCAGCGCGGCCATCGCGTCCTCGACGAACACCAGGTCGTAGCCGAGGTCACCGGCGGCGCGGGCGCTCGACTCGACCCCGAGGTTGGTGGCGACACCGCCGAACACCACGGTGGTGACCCCGCGCTCGCGCAGGCGCTCGTCGAGACCGGTGCCCTGGAAGGCGCCGATCGTCCGCTTCACGATCTCGATGTCACCGTCCGCCGCGAGCCCGGCGACCAGACCGCTGCCGGGCGGCTGTTCGGCGACGCCCTGCCGTTCGACCCGGACGAGTACCACCGGCGCCCCGACGGCCCGGAAGGCGTCGGCCAGCCGCTCGGCGGCCGCGAGGACTTCGGGACCCTTCCGCGGCTCCAGGGGCAGCCCGACGATGCGGTCCATCAGGTCGACGAGGACCAGTGCGGAGCGTGCGGGGTCGAGGGCGAGACGGGGCTCGGCTTCAGGTGCGGTCATGACGGAACGTTAGCCCGCGCCCGCCGTCCGTACCGGAAATCCGGATCGACGGCTGTGTGAACTGCTCCCGTTCGGCGGCCGGGGGCGGGGCCATCCGGGTGCGGTCCCGGCATCGCGCGCGAGGGTGCTTCCGGCGTGCCGCAGGCGATCGGGGCGCGGGCCGGACGCCGCCGCGCCGATCCCCGGCCGCACGGTTCTTGTGGGGCCCGGAAGGCCCAAGTAGCGTCTGTGCCGCGAACGTTGGACGTGGGATGTCCAGAATGTCCAGACGCCTGAAGGGCAGGGCCGCACCATGCCGTCGAGTCTCCGCACCCGTCTGAGATCCACTCTCACCGCCGTCCTCACGACCGCCGCGCTGCTGGCGTTACCCGGCCCCGCGAGCGCCGAACAGGCGCCCGCGGCAGGCGAGTTCGAGCAGCAGGTCCTCTTCCGCGCCTCCCAGGACCCCGGCTACGCCTGCTTCCGCATCCCCGCCGTCGTCCGGACCACCGAGGGCACCCTGCTGGCCTTCGCCGAGGGCCGCGTCCTCAACTGCGGCGACTCCGCCGACATAGACATCGTGGTCAAGCGCTCCACGGACGGCGGACGCACCTGGGGCCCGCTGCGGGTCGTGAACGAGGGCGGCGGCGACACGCACGGCAACCCGGCCCCCGTCGTGGACCGCCGCACCGGCCGCATCCTGCTGGCCGAGACCTACAACACGGGCCGCACCGACAGCGGCAGCTGCTCGGTGCCCTGCGACCGGACCCCGCACCTGCAGTACAGCGACGACGACGGCCTGACCTGGTCGCGGGCCCGTGACCTGAGCGACGAGATACTGCCCGCCCACTGGAACTCCTGGTACGCCACCGGTCCCGTGCACGGCGTCCAGCTCACCCGCGGCAAGCACGCCGGACGGCTGGTCCTCACCGTCAACACCGAGACCTGGAACGGCAGCCGTGTCACCGCCAACCACGCCGCGCTGATCACCAGCGACGACGGCGGCGACCACTGGGACATCGGCGCGACGGACTCGTGGCCGGTCGCCGACGACGGCACCTTCCGCCAGAAGCCCTCCGAGATGACCCTCACCGAACGCGCCGACGGGGCCCTCCTGGTCAGCGGCCGCGAACAGGACGGCACCGACCTCGGCCACCGCACCCAGACCCTCAGCCATGACGGCGGCGACAGCTTCGTGACGCCCTTCCGCGACATCCCCGACCTCTACACCCCCCAGGTCCAGGGCTCCGTGCTGCGCCTCGGCGGCCGGCTGCTGCTGGCCTGCCCCGGCGACCCGGACCGCCGGCGCACCATGATGATCCGCTCCTCCTACGACGGCGGGCGCACCTGGGAGAGCGTGGACCGCGGGACGGTCGTCACCACCGACTGGTCCGGCTACTCCGACCTGGTGCGGGTCGACGGCGAACGCGTGGGGCTGCTGTACGAGGGCGGCGCGGTCGACGCCCGCGACGAGATCCGCTTCGCCCGGTTCACCGAGGACTGGCTCGCCCCCCGTCGCGGCCCGGACCCGACCACGGCCGACCGCGCTCCCCACGCCCGGCGCGCCCTGGTCCTCGGCGGCGCCGGCACCACGGCGGGCGTGAGCGGGAACGCCCTCCTGTTCGACGGCACCGACGACGCCGTACGGCTGCCGTACAGCGAGCGGCTGCCGCTCGGGACCAAGGACTTCACGGCCTCCCTGTGGTTCCGCTACACCGCCACCGCCGGCGAGCAGCCGCTGCTGTGGATGGGCGGCATCGGCACCTCCCAGCCGCAGGTGTGGCTGCGCGGCGAGCCCGCGTCCCACCGGATCACCGGGCTGATCACCGCGAGGAACGGCGCGGCGCCCCCGGCCACCGCCTCGGTGCGCACCGCCGACGCGTACAACGACGGCGAGTGGCACCATCTCGCGCTGCGCCGCGGCGGCGGACGGCTCACCCTCCTCGTCGACGGCGCTGCGCTCGGCACGGCGGACGTCCCGGGGTCGGTGAGCCGCAACTCGCCGTTCGGGGTGCACGTCGGGCAACGCATGGACGGCCGCGCCCACTTCACCGGCGCGGTCGACGAGGTCAGGGTCTACGACCGGGCGCTGAGCGACGAGGAACTGGCCGCCGTCCGCTCGGGCGAGCCCGCCGGGACCCGGGACACCGTCCTGTGGCTGCCCATGGACCGGGTGACCGCGGGCCACTAACGTCCCGTCCGTGCCCGACGACCCACGAGCACGACGACGGACGGGAACCGGCCTCGGTGTCCTGCTGGCCCTGGTCTGCGCGGCCGTGCTGCTCACCGCCCTCCCGGACCACGACCGGGAGGGCGGCGGGGCGTGCGCGGCCCGCACGTTCACGTCCTGGAAGACCGAGGGGAGGCTGACGGACGAGTTCGCCCGGTACGGCGACGACCCGGCGCGCACCGACGACTGGACCGGCGGCGACGGCACCCACTCGCTGCGGCTGCCGGACGGCCGGGTCCTGTGGCTGTTCTCCGACACCTACCTCGGCCGGGTGCACGGGCCGCCCAACCCGGTCGGCGAGTCCTACGCCTGGCGCGACACGACCGCACCGCTCGTGCGCAACTCGGCGGTGCTGATGTCCCGGTCGGGCCGCCTGGAGCGCACGCTGCCCGCGCCGCTGTTCCCCGATCCCGGGGCCGGGCAGTGGCGCTGGCCGGTGGCGGCCCGGGTCGAGCCCCGCTCCCCCGGCTCCCCGGACCGGGTGGTCCGCGTACTGCTGTGGACCCGCGCGGCGGGAGCGGCCCCGTGGATCTACGGCGTGCCCACGGCCACCGAGGTGGCCACCCTCTCACTGCCCGGACTGCGGCTCGAAGGCGTCCGGACGGTCCTCGACCAGCGCTCCGTCGCGGACGCCTCCCGGCGCGTGCTGTTCGGCACCACGACGCTGGACGAGGGCGACTGGACGTACGTCTTCGGCGGCACCGACGCGCAGGCGACGGCGCGTCCCACCTCCACGGCGTACGTGGCACGCGCACCGCGCGGCCGGCTCGGCGAGCCGGGCGCCTGGGAGTACTGGGACGGCTCGCAGTGGGCGGCGCGGGCCCGCCCGGCCCCGGTGCTCGGCGACGGCCGCCGCCGCGGCGTGGGCAGCGCGTTCACGGTGGTGCGCGACGGCGGCACGTACGTCCTGTTCACGATGGCCGCCGGCACCCGGGGCCTGACCACGGTCACGTCGTACTGGGCGTGCTCGCCGACCGGCCCGTGGCGCGGGCCCGCACGGGGTTTCAGCCCCCCGCTGCCCGCCGGCGAGGTGGCCGCGTACAACCCGCAGGCGCATCCGGCGCTCGGTGCCGACGGCCGCCTGGTCCTCAGCTACGACGTCAACTGGCTGGATCCGACGGGGGTTTCCGCGCAGGCGAACCTGAGCCGGAACGTGTCCCTGTACCGACCGCGATTCGTGACGCTGCGGCTGGGGCCGCCTCGCTGACCGGCAGCGGGTCGCGGGAGCGGCGCTTGGCGATCACCGCGCACACCATCAGCTGCATCTGGTGGAAGAGCATCAGCGGCAGCACCGCGAGCGAGGCGTGGGCGCCGAACAGGACGCTGGCCATGGGCAGCCCCGAGGCGAGGGACTTCTTGGAACCGGCGAACTGGATCGCGATGCGGTCCTCGCGGTCGAAGCGCAGCGCCTTGGTGCCGTACCAGGTGAGTGCCAGCATCACGGCGAGCAGGACGGCCTCGACGACCAGCAGTCCGGCCAGCCGCGCGGCACTGACCTGGTGCCAGATGCCCTGCACCATGCCCTCGCTGAACGCGGTGTAGACGACCAGCAGGATCGAGCCGCGGTCGACGTACCCGAGGACCTTCTTGTGACGGGTGACGAACCCGCCGATCCAGCGGCGGAGCAGCTGCCCGGCGAGGAACGGGACGAGCAGCTGAAGCACGATCTTCACCAGCGAGTCGGCGGAGAAGCCGCCGCCGCTGTTGCCGAGCAGCGCCGCCGCGAGCAGCGGGGTGAGCACGATGCCGGCGAGGGAGGAGAAGGAGCCCGCGCAGATCGCGGCGGGCACGTTGCCGCGCGCGATGGAGGTGAAGGCGATCGACGACTGGATGGTCGACGGTACGAGTGTCAGGAACAGCAGGCCCTGGTACAGCGGGTCGGTCAGGAAGACCGGCACGAGTCCGCGGGCGGCCAGGCCGAGCAGCGGGAACACCACGAACGTGCAGACCAGGACGGTGACGTGGAGCCGCCAGTGGCGCAGTCCGTCCATCGCCTCGCGGGTCGACAGCCGCGCTCCGTAGAGGAAGAAGAGGAAGGCGATCGCGACCGTGGACGCGCCCGACGCCACGTCGGCCCCCGTACCCCGCGCCGGGAAGAGGGCCGCCAGGCCCACCGTCCCGAGCAACAGCAGGATGTACGGGTCGATCGGCATCCAGCTCGGCCACTGCAGGCGTTTCACGGTGCTCCACTGCTTCGTTCGGTGCGTCGTTCGTCTCGGACGGGGCGTGCCCTCTCCATCGTCCTCTCCCGGCCATGATCGGGAATCCGTCATACCGCTCTTACTGTCATCGCGTACCGCGATAGCGTGGGGGCGTGTACGACCCCTCTCATCTGCGTACCTTCCTGGCCGTGGCTCAGACACTGAGTTTCACCCAGGCCGCCCGCAGGCTCGGGCTGCGCCAGTCCACCGTGAGCCAGCACGTACGCCGCCTGGAGGACGCCGCGGGCCGCAGGCTCTTCACGCGGGACACCCACTCCGTGGAGCTGACGGAGGACGGCGAGGCGATGCTCGGCTTCGCGCGGCGGATCCTGGAGGTGCACGAGCAGGCGAGCGCGTTCTTCGCCGGGACGCGGCTGCGCGGCCGGCTGCGCTTCGGCGCGTCGGAGGACTTCGTGCTCACCCGGCTGCCGGAGATCCTCGAAGGTTTCCGTCATGACCATCCCGAGGTCGACCTGGAACTGACGGTGGAGCTGTCGGGCACCCTCCACGAGCGGCTGGCCGGGGGGAAGCTCGACCTGGTGCTGGCGAAGCGCCGTCCCGAGGACCCGCGCGGCGAGCTGGTCTGGCACGACGAGCTGGTCTGGGTCGGCGCCGAGCGGCTGCGGCTGGAGCCGGACCGCCCGGTCCCGCTCATCGTGTACCCGCCGCCGGGCATCACGCGCGCCCTCGCCTTCGAGGCGCTGGAGCGACAGGGCCGCCCGTGGCGCGTCGTCTGCACGAGCGGCAGCCTCAACGGCCTCATCGCCGCGGCCCGCGCCGGACTCGGCGTGATGGCCCACTCGCGGGGCCTGGTCCCGCCGGGTCTGGTCCGGATGCCGGAGCGGGCGGGACTGCCCGAGCTGGGCGAGGTCGACTTCGTCCTGGTCCACGGCCGGCGCCGTCCCGCGGCCCAGGACGCGGCGGACGCACTGGCGGCGGCGATCCTGAGCGGCGGCGACCGGCTGCAGCGGGGGCGCGGATAGCGGGCCGACGGGGCCGGCCGGACGGTGCGTGGACACACCGCCCGGCACGACTCCCCCACCCCCGTGACTTGCCGGGGTCTCCGCCCTACGGTCCGCGCCGGACCGCTCCCGCCCGGCGGTTCACGTCCGCGGGACTAGACCCATTGCTGGTAGATGCCGCCGTTGCAGGCGACGAGACGGACCCCCTGGGTGGCGCTCCCGTCCAGGCACCGGCCGGACTGAACGTGCCTGATCTCACCGGTGGTTCCGGTGGGACGCCACTTCTGATAGCTGCTTCCGTTGCAGGCGACGAGACGGACGCCCTGGGTGACGCTCCCGTCGAGGCACCGGCCGGACTGGTAGTGCCTGATCTGGGCGGAGGCGTCCCAGAAGTAGTCCCACTTCTGGTAGGTGCTCCCGTTGCAGGTGTTGAGCCGGACCCCTTGGGACGCACTCCCGTCGAGACACTGATTGGCGTACGCCAGGTTGTCCCAGGTGTTCCAGACGGTCGTCGTCGCCTGGGCCGGTGCGGCGAGCAGGGCGGTCACGGCGAGGGTCGCCGCGGTCCCCCCGGCCAGTGCTGTCGCCCGGGACAGGGCACGTTTGATCATCAACGGTCTCCTTCTCGTCAGTGGCTCTTCGACGGGCGCACCCGGCACGATCGCCGTGCGGTCCGGAGTCCGGCGCCTCCCCCGACGCGCCGGACGCCATGAATGCTCCGGGCTGCCGACACGGGCGGCCACGCCCTTAAGTCACGGCTTAAGGGGCCACTGCCGTGCCCGGGTGGCGCTACCGGTTCCCGTCGAGCAGCTCGCGGCCCAGGGCGGTGGCCATGTGCAGCACGGAACTCCCGCGCCGGCTGGTGGTGATGAGACGCGCGTCGCGCAGCGCCTTGGTGTGCTGGCTGACCGCCGGCGCGGAGACGCCGAGCCGCGCGGCCAGCTCGGTGGTGCTGCACCCGCCGGCGGCGACCCGCAGGGCGGCGGCCCTGGTACGTCCGAGCAGGGCGCCCAGGGGATCGTCGGTGACCGCGCCGCCGGTGTGCCACAGCGCCGCGCCGACGGCCGGGTCGGTCACGGCGGGCACGGTCAGCCGCGGCACCGCCTCGTCGTCGTACGGGTCGTACAGCAGGCTGAACCGGCGCCAGGAGAACACGGTCGGCACGAGGATCAGCCCTCTGCCGCCCAGGTGGACCTCGACCGGGCGGGGGTGGCGCAGCTCCAGCACGGGCGGCCGCCAGCACACCAGCTGAGGGCTCAGTCCGGCCAGCAGGGCTTCGACGCCGCCCTCCATCACCGTGCTCGCGTACTGCCCGCGGACGACGTCCAGTTGAGACCGCAGCGCCGTCCAGTACGGGGCGACGGCCACCCGGTGGCACGCCACGAGGCCGGCCGCGAGGGCTCGCCGGGCGTCGGCGCCCCCGTCGGCCACGCATCTCGCCCACGGCATGTGGGCAGGGCTGACGCCGACGGGCTCCAGCTCGCGGCGTAGCAGGGTGCGCGGTGCCCGCAGCAGGGCCTCCACGGCGTGGTCGATGTCGGGCGAGTCGCCGGCGAGCGCCAGCAGATCGAGGCCGGGGCCCCGGCTCGGCAGCAGGGCGAGGAGCGGCCCGGCGTCCTCGCCGAGCCGGCCGGCCACAGAGGCCCGCCACCGCCGGAAGGGTCCCGGGAGGGAACGCCCGCGCAGCATCTCCAGGCCGTAGTACGTCTCCGCGGCGGCCCCGACGGTGCCGGCGACGCGGGTGCGGGCGAGATCCTCCGCGGTGAAATGAATGCGCAGCACCACACACCCCCGTCACGGAGCGGGGACACCCTCGGCTGCGGGGTCGGTCCCGGCTGCCGCCCCCGTGGCGACCGACACATCGTCGTCCGGGACGAGCGCAACGGACAACGCGTTTTCCGGACCTTCGCCACGGGGGGGCGTCCACGGTTCCGGGGAGCCCCTCGGTGCCTGGCCGGTCAGGATGCCGTACCCGTCCGAAGGGGGGCGGTCCGCCGCTCCCGACACCTCGCGGCCCCGGGGGTCACGTCACGGACCCGGGGTCTTGCCCTCGGCCGCTCGCGCCGTCGCCACGTAGTCCCGCAGCATCGCCTCGAACTCCTCGGCCGCGAGTTCGCAGTCCTCGAACTGCCCGTGGAGGTCGACCAGTCCGACGGTCCCGGCGCTGACGCGTTCGACCCCGGCCGACATGGTCGACAGGGAGAATCCCGACCCCCACCGCCGCGAGTCCGCGCACCACGCCGCCAGGTACGCCTCCGCGGCTCCGGCCGAGGCGATCCCCATGACCAGGGTCTCCACCGCGAGTCGCAGGTTCTCGTCTTCGGCGGGTTCCCTGGCCGCGACCCAGTCGTCGTCCTCGTCCAGGGTGAACGTCCATACGGCTGGGCGGGCGGGGCTGGCCATGACACCTCGTCGTCTGCGGACCGGAGCGGTTGCCACCACCATGGTGCCAACAGCTGCCGCGCCCACCGCCGCCCGCCCCGGAAGCCGGGGCGCCCGCGTCGGTTGCGCTCCGGGCGGACGTGTCGACGCCGGCGTCCGAGGGGTCAGCGGGTGGTGAGCATGCCCTCGCGCAGTCGCGCCAGCGTGCGGGTCAGCAGCCGGGAGACGTGCATCTGCGAGACGCCCAGGCGTTCACCGATCTGCGACTGGGTCAGCTCCTCGACGAACCGCATGTGGATGATCTGCCGGTCCCGCTCGCCCAGTTCGGCGATCAGCGGCGCCAGCGCGTGGAAGTCCTCCACCAGCTCCAGAGCGGCGTCGTCGGCGCCGATGAAGTCCGACAGCGCGCTCTCGCCGTCCTCGCTGCCCGAGATCGCGGCGTCGAGAGAGGCGGAGTTGTAGCCGTTCGACGCGAGCCGCGCCTCGATGACCTCTTCCTCGGTCAGGCACATCAGCTCGGCGAGTTCCTTCACGGTGGGCGCCCGGTCCAGGCGTCCGCGGAGCTCCTCGGTGGCGCGGGCCAGGTGGACCCGGGCCTCCTGCAGCCGCCGCGGCACGTGCACGGCCCACGAGGTGTCGCGGAAGAACCGCTTCATCTCGCCCACGATGTAGGGAATCGCGAAGGTGGTGAACTCCACTTCGCGGGACAGCTCGAACCGGTCGATCGCCTTGATCAGCCCGATCATGCCGACCTGGACGATGTCCTCCATCTCCTGCGGCCCGCGGCTGCGGAAGCGTCCCGCCGCGAAACGGACCATGGACATGTTCATCTCGATCAGCGTGTTGCGCGCGTAGCTGTACTCGGGTGTCCCCTCCTCCAGACGCGCCAGCTGGTCGAAGAAGAGGCGGGACAGCTCGCGGGCGTCCCGCGGAGCGACCTTGCAGGGATCCGCGACCTCCGGTAGCTCGGCTATGTGCGTGTCCGCCGTCACCGTGCCCGTGAGTGCCATGATGTTCCCTCCAGTAGCCGATCGACCGCTTCCGTCCTCTGTGAAGCCGCCGACGACAGGTCGCCTACCCCGGCATCCCCCGTGCATGCCTGCCATCTCCTCGACGTCCCCGAGGTCGGTGACGTGCACGCGGCCGCCGCCCGGGGTCACACGACCTCCGAGACCGTTTCGAGCCAGGTGAGGAGCAGGCGGTTGACCTCGTCGGGGCGCTCCTCGGGGAGCCAGTGGCCGCAGCCGTCGAGCAGGTGGGAGGAGACCAGGCCGGGCAGCGTCACCGGGTACGCCTCGATGGCGTCCGCCATCCAGGTCGTGGAGGCGTCGAGCGTTCCGCCGATGAACAGGGCCGGTTGCGTGACCGGCGAGCCGTCGAGTCGCCTGAGGTCCTCCCAGTCGCGGTCCATGGCGCGGTAGCGGTTGATCGCTCCGGTCATGCCGGTACGTTCGAACTCCCCGGCGTAGAAGTCGAGATCGGCCTCGGTGAGCCAGGACGGCAGGCGCCCCTGGGGGAACCGTTCGCGCAGCGTGCCTCCGTCGGCGACGAAGTGCGGGTCGGGTTCGTGCGGCCCCGGCATGGTGTCGGCGGACAGGGCCGCGTAGAAGCCGGCGAGCCAGCCGCGGACGTCGGGTTCGATCTCGGCCTCGGCCCGGCCCGGCTCCTGGAAGTACGAGACGTAGAACTCCTGGTCCCCTCCCATGCCCGCGAAGACGTCACTGGGCCGGGGGCCTCCGGGCGGGGCGTAGGGGACGCTCATGAGGCCCACCGCGCGGAAGACCTCGGGGTGGAGCAGGGCCGAGGTCGCCGCGATGTTCGAGCCCCAGTCGTGCCCGACGATCACGGCCGTCTCCTCACCCAGGGCGTGGACCAGGCCCACGTTGTCCTGGACGAGGGCCCGCATCCGGTACTCATCGGTCGCGGACGGCGTGGAGGAGCGGCCGTAGCCGCGCACGTCGAGGGCCACGGCGCGATATCCCGCCGCCGCGAGCGCCGGGAGCTGGTGACGCCAGGTGTACCAGGACCCGGGGAATCCGTGGACGAGCAGGACCAGTGGCCCCGCGCCCTGTTCGACCAGGTGCAGTCGTACGCCGGATGTCTCGATGGTGCGGTGGCGCGGCGTCGCGGACGGCTGGCGCTCGTTCATATTCTCTCCTCGCACTGGCGGTGGCCTCGGCCCCGCACCGATCATGCGTCGCGCCGCCCGGGGAGGGCGACTACCCTTGTCAGATTGGCAAATGGCCACGTCAGAGACCCGGAGTACGGGCACTGACCGAAAAGGGGCGATGTCGATGACGGACGAGGGCATCGCTCGATCCCTGGCCGCCATCGGGCCACGGCTGCGGGCCGTGCGCGAGGGGCGCGGAGCGACACTCACCGAGGTGAGCCGCGCGACCGGCATCTCCCTGAGCACGCTGTCCCGGGTCGAGAACGGCAGGCGCACACCGAGCCTGGAGCTGGTGCTGCGCCTGGCCGGGGAGTACGGCTCCTCACTGGACGAGCTGACCGGCCTCGCCCCGGGCCCCGCGCGGAAGCCGGCGGGCCCGCCGTCCCGGCGTCCGGTGTCCGGCAAGGTGGTGTTGCCGCTGACGCACTACGTGGGCGGCCTGCACGCCCACAAGCACGTCCTGCCCCCGGCGGACGAACAGCCGCAACGGCCACGGCAGATGACGCACGAGGGGTACGAGTGGCTGTGCGTGCTGTCCGGGCGCCTGTGGCTGGCGCTCGGCGACCACGACCTCGTCCTCACGGCGGGCGAGGTCGCCGAGTTCGACACGCGCACCCCGCACGGAGTGGGCAACGCCGGGACCGGCGGCCCGACCGAATACCTGATCCTGTTCGGCCCCCAGGGCGAACGCCCGAGACCCCGGGGCCGGCCGACGGCCGGGTGAGTGCCACGGGAGGCCCACCGTGCCGAGAAATCGCAACCTGAGGGCGGCCGAAGCCCGGCCGACCAAGCTATTCAACCAGTCGGTTGACAACGCAGCGAGCCGGGTCGTACGGTTATTCAACCGACTGGTTGAGGATGTGAGGTGCGAGGTGGGCGACGACCGGCTTTCCCGGGTGTTCTCCGCTCTGGCCGACCCGACCCGGCGCGACATCGTGGCGAGGCTGGCCTCCGGGGACGCCACGGTCAACGAACTGGCCGAGCCGTACGACGTGACCGTGCAGGCGGTGTCCAAGCACATCAGGGTGCTGGAGGACGCCGGTCTGGTCAGTCGTGGCCGGGACGCCCAGCGGCGCCCCTGTCGCCTGGAGGCGGACGTCTTCGACCTGATGACGAAGTGGATCGAACGGTACCGGCGTGAGGCGGAGGACCGCTTCCGTCGGCTCGACGCCGTCCTGGAGCAGACGGCGCGGCAGCCGGTGACGGACAGCGCGACGAAGGAGGCGGCATCATGAGCGCCGCGACGACGAACGGCCGGCACGAGACGCGGATCGTGGCCGACCCGGATCTGCCCACCATCCTCATCACCCGGGAGTTCGACGCCTCGCCGGACCGCGTGTTCCGCGCGTACACGGACCCCGAGCTGGTCGTCCAGTGGCTCGGGCCGCGCCGGCTCACGATGCGGATCGAGGAGTACGACGCCCGCAGCGGCGGGTCGTACCGCTACGTGCACAGCGAGGACGACGGCACCGAGTACGGCTTCCGCGGCGTCTTCCACGAGGTGCGCCCCGCCGAGCGCATCGTGCAGACCTTCGCCTACGACGGCTTCCCGGACGGCGTCAGCCTGGAGACCACCACTTTCGAGGACCTCGACGGCCGCACCCGCGTCACCACCAAGTCCCTGATGGACTCCGTCGAGGCCCGCGATTCGATGATCAAGAGCGGTATGCAGCGCGGCGTCCGGGAAGGCCACGAGCGCCTGGACGAACTGCTCGGCCGCCAGAGCGGCAGCGCCGACCGGCGTACCGAAACGAAAGGCGCAAGATCATGACGAGTGCAGCCGACGAACACCGCGTCGTAGCAGGGGTGTTCACCGAGCGCGTGCGCGCGGCGAGTCCCGCCTCCTGGGACGACCCGGCGCCGTGCGAGGGGTGGGTCGCCCGGGACGTGGTGCGCCATCTCGTCGAGTGGTTCCCGGCCTTCCTGAAGGCGGGCGCCGGGGTCGAGCTGCCCACGGGGCCGTCGGTCGACGACGACCCGGTGGCCGCCTGGACGGTGCACAGCGACGGCGTGCAGGCCCTGCTAGACGATCCGGCCACGGAGCACAAGGTGCTGTCGAACCCGCACATCGGAGAGGTCCCGCTGGACCAGGCGGTGGACCGGTTCTACACCGCCGACGTCTTCATGCACACCTGGGACCTGGCGCGGGCCACCGGCCAGGAGGAGCGCCTCGACCCCGGCAAGTGCGCCCAGCTGCTCGACGGGATGCTCCCGCTCGACGAGGTGCTCCGCGCCAGCGGCCAGTACGGGCCGCGAGTGGAGGTGGCCGAGAGCGCCGACGTGCAGACCCGCCTGCTGGCCTTCATCGGCCGCAACCCCTGACCTCCGGGCCCGCCGCCTCGACGGCGAGCCCGGAGGCCTGGACCTCGGTCCCGTGCCCTGGGCGAGAGACCGCCGCCCGCCGATGTGCGGACGGCGGCTGTACGGCTACTTCCACATGCCTCCGTGCTGGGAGCCGTGCTGGTTGCCGTGGTGGGACCCGTTGACGCACGCGTTGCCGAAGGCCGGGTTGAGCAGCCCGATGACGTTGACCGTGTTGCCACAGACGTTGACCGGCACGTGGACGGGGACCTGCACGACGTTGCCGGACAGGACACCGGGCGAGTTCGCCGCGACCGCCTGCGCGTCGCTGTCGGCCGCCGCCACGGCGGAGCCGCCCAGTACGGCGCCGCCGACAGCGGCCAGCAGGGACAGGCTCTTGATCACACGAAGCATGGAACTACCTCACAGACAGGTGCGTTGCGCTGCCGCTGGTCGCGGCCGCCCGGGCCGCACTCTTCGCGACCCTCGTACGCTGGTCCGTCCGCCGACCCCGCCCGGATTGCCCCGACGGGACTTCTTCACTCGTATGGGCCACGTTTTCGTATATACGTCGGCCGTCGTCACCGTCGACCGCCCGACAGCAGTTCCCCCTCAGCGACTCCTCAGCGCCCCGACCAGGTCAGCGAGGTGAGCTCGCTGACGGGAGGTCTGGCTGGCCGGGCCTACGGGTGCGTGTCCGTGATCGCGATGACCTCGTCGAGGCGGTCCAGGGCAGCCCGCAGGTCGTCGGCCTTGGCCTGGATGCGCTCGCGCTCGGCTCGCAGCATGGCTCGTTGTTCCGCATCGGTGTGCCCGGCGTCCCAGCACGGAAGGAGTTCCGCGATCCTCTGGCTGGTCAGGCCGGCGGCGAACATCTGCTGGAAGAAGCGGACCCGGGGGATGGCGTCCTGCCGGTAGAGGCGCTGGCCGGACGGGCTGCGCTCCGCGATGAGCAGCCCCTGCTGCTCGTAGTAGCGCACCGCGCGTACCGAGACGCCCGCGCCCCGCGCCACCTCGCCGATGCGGATCAGCCGCTCGGCCGCGGCCCCTGTGACGGTCATGGTGATTCCTCTCACCCCGGCCCTGACGGTCGGCACTTGCCCCTGACGTTGGCGTCAGGTTTTAGCGTACCGGGCATGGACATCAACAACTCCGTCGCCCTTGTCACCGGAGCCAACCGCGGCCTGGGCCGCGCCTTCGCCCAGCGCCTGCTCGAAAGGGGCGCCCGCAAGGTCTACGCGACGGCACGCCGGCCGGAGACCGTGGACCTGCCCGGGGTCGAGGTGCTGACCCTCGACATCGCCGATCCCGCATCCGTGAGGGCCGCCGCCGAGGCCGCCCCGGACGTCTCGCTGCTCATCAACAACGCGGGAATCAACACGGGGACCGACCTGGTGACCGGTTCCCTGGACGCGGTACGGCACGAGCTGGAGACCAACATGTTCGGCCACCTGGGAATGATCCGGGAGTTCGCGCCGGCGCTCGCCAGGAACGGCGGGGGCGCGATCGTCAACGTCCTCTCCGCCATGTCCTGGTTCGGGGGCAAGGGCGCCAATGCCTACCACCTGACCAAGGCCGCCGCCTGGGCCATGACCAACGGCGTCCGCCTGGAGCTCGCCGAGCAGGGCACGCTCGTCACAGCGGTACACCTCGGCCTGGCCGACACCGACATGGCGGCGGGCTGGCCCGTGGACAAGATCGCGCCGTCGGACCTTGCCGACGCGGCGCTCGACGGAGTCCAGGCGGGCTCCGCCGAGGTCCTCGCCGACCAGTGGAGTCGGGACGTCAAGTCCCGTCTGCCGCTGACACCGGAAGAGTTCGACGCCGCGATGGACCGCGCCCTGGCGGCGCTGATGGCGGCCTGAGAGCCCCACCGACCGGACGCTCACCCGCAGGTCCTCGGCGATCACCGAGCTCGCCTCAAGTAGCTCGCGACGACATCGAGCAGCCCCCACCCGCACGGACTGCGGGGAGGGGCTGCTCACGAACGTACGGCCTGAGGGACGATCGCCTACGCGACGAAGGCGGTCTGACGGCGAGGCGCCGACCACCCGTCGCTCAGGTGCAGTTGCCGTTCTCCGAGTTGTAGTAGATGTCGAACGAACCGCTCCACGTCAGGCACTGGCCGTCGTCCGGGACGTCCTTGTAGACCGGGCCCGCGTAGCTGCCGTAGGAGCCGGAGTCCTTGGCCTCGCCGCTGCTGTAGGGCCAGGTGTCCAGCGTGACCTCCATGAAGACCCGGGTACCGGGGTTCGTGCGCACGGTGACCGCGCAGACCTTGCCGGCACTGCTGTTGTAGGTCACGAACGTGGTGGCGGGGACGGTGGACTGCGACGAGCGGATCGGCGTCGCCCTGATGACGTCGTAGCCGGTGCCACAGGCACCGTTGTACTGAGTGGGCGTGGCGGCCGAGGCCGGCGCGGTCGCGGCGAGCGTGCCACCGAGGGCGAGTGCGGCCAGGACGGTTGCGGTGACTGCCTTGCGGCGGGTCGACTTCATGACGTGTTCCCCCTGTTGTGGTGTGCGCGGATGCGCTGCGAACGGCCGGTCGTTGCCGCCCACGGAAGATGAGACCCGGCGTGCCCCCTGATAGTTGTGGGGCATCCCGTCACCGTTCTGTTACCAGTGTCACGACAGCGAACGACAACAACGGTGCAGAGCAAGGCGGTTGGGGTGCCGTGGACTTCGGGGTGGGCCCGCGCGCCTCACTCGCGCCGGCTCCACCGCGCCGCGAGTGCCGATCGAGTACCGCATGGAACGCTCTCGGTTCGTGAGCTCCGATGCAGCTGGTCATGAACCTCCGCGGAGCGCCGAACCGTCCGCTGGTGCCCCCACCATCCCCCGAGGGCACCGGCGGGCTCTGCTGCGTGCGCGCACGGTCCGGCCGCCCCGGGGCCTCCCCGTGCACCCGGGCCGCCCCGAACCGGTCCCCAGTGCGCCACTCGGCCGACCCCGGCGCCCGTGGTACCCCACCGAAGGCCTCCCCATCGGACGTTCCAATAAGAAATGTTGCCACCATGACGCCAGTGTGGCGCGCGCTCTCACCTGCATAAACCTAAGATTTACCCCGGCCGTGGTCACGTGACCCCAGCATGTGGCGCCAATAACGGCTCCACATGGCGCCAAATATGTGCCACCATGGGGTCACGGAAACGGAGCGACGCCGGGAACGGTGTTCGACGTACTAAGGAGCCCCCCATGTCTGTCACCTTCAGCGACCAGGACAAGGTCACCCTGCGCAACGCCGCCTACGGGGCCGTCACGCTGATGGCCGCCGCCGCCGGGGCCGACTCCCCGCACAAGGTGGCCACCCAGGGCAGCATCGCGCTGACCTCGGCGACCGGCCCGGTCGGGCACGTGCTGGCGGAGAAGTCGTCGGTGGGTGACCTGGGCGGCAAGTCCGCGGCCGAGATCGCCGACCGTGTCCTGCCCGCCCTCACCCAGGCCATGGACCTGCTGAAGAAGCAGGCGCCCGAGGAGGCCGGCAACTTCCGCGACACCGTCCTGGTCGCCGTCGAGGCCGGCGCCCGCACCGCCAAGGGCGGAACCGCCAACCCCACCCTGGCCGCCATGACCCGCAAGATCACCGACGCCCTCGACGCCGCCTGAGTCACTGACAGGAGGAGATCCCGTGACGCTGACGGGAGTTGACCCTCACTTGACGCCCGGGCCCCGCCGGACAGCTCTCCGGCGGGGCCCGGGCGTCGGCCGTACCACTTGTCCTGTCCCGCCGGCGGGACAGGACAAGTCCTCGGGCCGTGCGCCCCCTCACGGGACCGGAATGCCTTGAACCGCGTGCCCCGCGTGCGTGACGGTGGAGGCGACGACGTGACGGGCGCAGCGTGACAGAGGGGGACGACGTGGGAGACGCCGGCATGGACACGGATGTGGTGATCGCGGGCGCCGGGCCCACGGGCCTGATGCTCGCCTGCGAACTGCGGCTGGCGGGTGCCGACGTGGTGGTGGTCGAGCGGCTCGCCGAGCGGTCGGGCGAGTCACGGGCCGGCGGGATCCACTCCCGCACCCTGGAGGTGCTGGACCAGCGCGGCATCCTCGACCGCTTCCTCGCCGAGGGCTCACTCCAGCCGGTGGGCCACTTCTCCGGCCTCTACCTCGACTTCGACGAGTCCGAGTCGAGGCACCCCTACCCGCTGATGATCCTGCAGTCCGCCATCGAGCGGCTCCTGGAGGAGCGGGCGGAGGAACTCGGCGTACGGGTGCGCCGGTCCTGCGAGGTGAGTGCGCTCCGGCAGGACGAGAGCGGCGTGAGCGTCGAGCTGGACACCGCACGGGGGCGCGCAGCGCTGCGCGCCCGCTATCTGGTGGGCTGCGACGGCGGGCGCAGCACGGTGCGCAAGCTGGCGGGCATCGGCTTCCCGGGCACCGAGGCGACGATGACCGCGCTGATCGGCGACGTGGAACTGCCCGATCTGCCCGAGGACTACGTGTGGGTGCGGCGCACTCCCGGCGGCGACTACTCCGCGATCGCCTTCGAGCCGGGGTGGTACCGGGTGATCACGTCCGAGTTCGACCGGGTCGCGGACCGCGACGAGCCCGCCACCTTCGACCAGTTGCGGGAGTCCCTCGTCCGGGTCGCGGGCAGCGACTTCGGGATGCGCAACCCCCGGTGGGTCTCCCGGTTCAGCGACGCCGCACGGCAGGCCGACCGGTACCGGGCGGGCCGGGTACTGCTCGCGGGCGACGCGGCGCACATCCACTTCCCGGCCGGCGGGCAGGGGCTGAACATGGGAGTGCAGGACGCGGTCAACCTCGGCTGGAAGCTCGCCTCGGTGGTGCGCGGCCAGGCCCCGGAGAGTCTGCTGGACACCTACCACGCGGAGCGGCACCCCGTCGGGGAGCGCGTGCTGCACAACACGCGGGCGCAGTCGGCGCTGGTGCGGCCCGGCCCGCAGACGGACGCGCTGCGCGAGGTGTTCAGCGCCCTGATGGTGTTCGACGACGTCAACCAGTACCTGCGTCACCTGCTGACGGCGCTGGACCTGCGCTACCCCGTCGACGGCGAACACCCGCTGGCGGGACGGCGGGTGCCGGACGCCGACCTCGAAGGGTACGAGGGCGCGGAGGGGGTGCACGAACTGCTGCACGCCGCCCGCCCCGTGCTGCTGGACCTGCGCGGCAGCACCGAGGTCGCGGCGGCCGCCAAGGGCTGGGCCGACCGTATCGACCTGATCGAGGCACGCAGCGCGGACGAGCACTGGCCCGTCCCGGCGGTCGGTGACATCCCCGCTCCCGACGCGCTCCTGATCCGGCCCGACGGCCACGTCGCCTGGGCGGCCTCCGGCGGCGTACCCGACACCTCCGCACTGCGTACGGCGCTGGCCACCTGGTTCGGGCCGCCGCTGCGGGGATGAGACCACCACCGAGACCGACAGGCCCAGGGCGCGGGCGCCGCTCGCCCGGCCCGGACGAAGGGACACACCGACAGTGAACAGCACGTGGTTCCGACGCTTCACCACGGTCACGGGAGACGGGCCGCGGCTCGTGTGCTTCCCGCACGCGGGGGGCTCCGCGACGGCCTTCAAGGACCTGACGCACGCCTTGCCGGGGCACGTCGACGTGGTGTGCGTGCAGTATCCGGGGCGTCAGGACCGTTACCGCGAGGAGCCGTTCACCGCTCTCACCGCGCTCGCGGAGGCGGTCGCCGAGGAGCTGGCCCGCGAACTGGCCGCGGGCGGCGCGCGGCCGTACGCCCTGTTCGGGCACAGCATGGGCTCGCTCGTCGCGTTCGAGACCGCGCGGCTGCTCGCCCGGGACGGACTGCCGGGCCCCCAGCGGCTGTTCGTGTCCGGCCGGGGCGCGCCGGACACCCCCAACGACGTCCCCTACCACCTCTACGACGACGCCGACGTGCTGGCCGACGTGCGCAGGCTCGGCGGCACCGACCAGGCCATGCTGGAGGACCCCGACATCCTGGAGCTGGTGATGCCGGCGCTGCGGGCCGACTACGGCGCCCTCGGCACCTACCGCTGGCAGGCCGGTGAGCCGATCGCCGCCCCGGTGACGGCCCTGATCGGGGACAGCGACCCGATGGTGAACGAGCGGCAGGCCCGGACGTGGGCCGCGCACACCACCGGCGCGTTCGACCTGAAGGTCTTCCCCGGCGGTCACTTCTACCTCTTCGACCACCTCGGCGAGGTCGCCGCGGCCCTAGCCGAGGGGCTGCTCACCGAGGCCGCCGCTTCCTGACCTCGCGCACCACGCGGTCGCCGGGCCACAGGTCCCACTCGACGAACCGCCCGTCCCCCGCCACCGGCATACCCGGGACGGTGGCGGCAGGGCGGCGTCGGGTACCGGCGGGCGCGGAGCGTACGGCCGCCCCCACCGCGTTCCTGTCGAGGCTGGACGGGCGTCGGTCTCGGCCGATGTGACGGCGGCGGGGCCGGACGGTGTGAGGGCGGTGGACGCCTCGGTGTAACGGGGGTGGCCACGGTGGCGCTGGTACTGGTGTCCGCGCGGGCGCCGCGTCCCGAGCCGGGCGTGACCGAGCCCTCGCGACGCGAGACCACGGCACCGTAGCGGCAAGGCGCTGACCTGGGCTTCAATGGTTCCGTCGCGGTCGGCCGACGGGAAACGCGGCTCCTGGAACCCCGGATTCCGCGCCCGGGACCCGGGGCGGCCAGCCCGGTGAGCGGGTCGTACAGATTCCGTGGAGATTACGCCACCGAAACTTACCGAGCCGTAAGTAATCTGTCCGCCCCTTCCCCATGTGCGCGCATTTTCTCGGCTGACCTGTGCGTACGGCGTGGTGTCCCGCTACTCGGCCCCCCTCCCGTCCGCTCCCGGGGTGGGGTAGCTTTCACGGCGCTGTGCCGAGCGCCACAAGGAGCGGGTTTGCGCGAGTTCACCAACCCTCCGCCGGCGTCGCCGCCGCCCGTGGGCGGTCTGGCCGACGTCGTGTTCGACCATGCGCAGGAGGACCCGCTGCGCGTCGCCCTCGGCCGCAAGGACGAGCGGGGGCAGTGGCGTGACGTGACCGCCGCCGAGTTCCGCGACGAGGTGCTGGCCCTGTCCAAGGGGCTCCTCGCCCAGGGCGTCCGCTTCGGCGACCGCGTCGCGATCATGTGCCGCACCCGGTACGAGTGGACGCTCTTCGACTACGCGCTGTGGACGATCGGCGCGCAGGTCGTGCCCGTCTACCCGACCTCGTCCGCCGAGCAGGTCTTCTGGATGCTGCACGACGCGCAGGTCGCGGCCGTCATGGTCGAGCACGAGGACCACGCGATGACGATCGCCACGGTCGTGGACCGGCTGCCGCAGCTGCACAAGCTGTGGCAGCTCGACGCGGGCGCCGTGCAGGAGCTGTACGAGGCCGGCGCGCACATGGACGACGAGGTCGTGCACCGGCACCGGCGCGCGGTCACCCCCGAGTCGGTCGCGACCGTCATCTACACCTCGGGCACCACCGGCCGCCCCAAGGGCTGCGTGCTCACCCACGCCAACTTCATGTTCGAGGCGGACACCGTCATCGACAGGTGGGAGCCCGTCTTCCACTCCAAGCGCGGGGACGAGGCGGCCACGCTGCTGTTCCTGCCGCTCGCGCACGTCTTCGGGCGGATGGTGCAGGTCGCCGCGGTCCGGGGCCGGGTCCGGTTCGGGCACCAGCCGCAGCTCAACGCGTCGGCCCTGCTGCCCGACCTCGCCGCCTTCCGGCCGACCTTCTTCCTCGCGGTGCCGTACATCTTCGAGAAGGTCTTCAACGCGGCCCGCCGCAAGGCGGAGAAGGAGGGCAGGGCGGCTGCCTTCGAGAAGGCCGTCGACGTCGCCGTCCGTTACGCCGACGCGATCGAGGCGAAGGCCTGGGGCATCGGCCCGGGCCCCTCCGCCGCCCTGCGGATGCAGCACCAGGTCTTCGACAAGCTCGTCTACGCCAAGGTGCGCGCGGCGATGGGCGGCCGGGTCAAGCACGCCATGTCGGGCGGCTCGGCGATGGACCGCAGGCTCGGCCTGTTCTTCGCGGGCGCCGGGGTCACCATCTTCGAGGGCTACGGGCTCACCGAGTCCACGGCGGCGGCGACCGCCAACCCGCCCGAGCGCACCCGGTTCGGCACCGTGGGGCAGGCCATCCCGGGCACCACCGTGCACATCGCGGACGACGGCGAGATCTGGCTGCGCGGCGGCAACGTGTTCCAGGGCTACCTGAACGACACCAAGGCCACCGACGCCACCCTGCACGACGGGTGGCTGGCCACCGGCGACCTCGGTTCCCTCGACGAGGACGGCTATCTCACGATCACCGGCCGCAAGAAGGAGATCCTGGTGACCTCCGGCGGCAAGAGCGTCTCGCCCGGAGTGCTGGAGGAGCGGGTGCGCGACCACCCGCTGGTCGCCCAGTGCATCGTCGTCGGCAACGACCGGCCGTACATCGCGGCCCTCGTCACCCTCGACTCGGAGGCCGTCGAGCACTGGCTCCAGATGCGCGGCAAGCAGCAGATGACCCCGTCCGAGCTGGTGCGCGACGCCGACCTGGAGACCGAGGTGCGGCGTGCCGTGGTCGCCGCCAACACGCTGGTCTCGCAGGCGGAGTCCATCCGTACCTTCCGGATACTGGCCCACCAGTTCACCGAGGAGCAGGGGCTGCTGACGCCTTCCCTCAAGCTGAAGCGGAAGGCCATCGAGAAGGCGTACCTCTCCGAGGTCGAGGCGCTGTACCGGGCCTAGGGCCTGTCGTTTGGATCAGGCCGACCCGTCTGTCACGGCCGACCTGATCCAAACGACAGGCCCTAGGTGTATTGACCCGCAGGGCTGTTCACACGGCTGATGGGTGGCTGGCCTCGGGGAAAGCGGGTTCCGCCGACCCGTGCCCGTCGCCGGATCGCCCGCTTTCCCGGCCCGGGATGCCTCCCGTACTCCGCCCCCGCCTCGGCGCGCGGCGGCCTCGTACCGTCCCTGCGCCCCGGTGCCGTGCTCCTACTCCCTCGCCCCGATCGCGTCCGCCGGACGTGCCCGCAGCACGAGGCGCGTGGGGAGCATCGTCCCGGCCAAGGTCAATACGGCGGTGGAGCCGAGGACGGCCACCCAGCCGAGGACCGGGGCGGTCGGCAGCGGTCCGCCGGTCAGCGCCGTCGCGACGAGCACCAGCGGCGGCACGGACGCGAGGACGCCCACCACGGCGCCGACGGCCACCACCGTCAGGCTCTCCCGGCGCATCATGCCGAGCACCTGCGAACGGCTCGTGCCGGTCAGCCTGAGGAGGGCGAACTCCCGCCTGCGGGCGACGGTGTTCATGGCCTGGGTGTTCACCACGGTGATGGCGGTGTAGCCGATGATCAGGCCGACCACCACGTAGTTCACCCACGCCGTGGCCCGCTGCTCCTCGATCTGCTGATCCGCCGCGAGGGCGTCGCCGAGGACGGTGCCCGGGTAGTCGTGCGCGAGCGCGGCGAGCCGGCGTCCGGTGCCGGCGGCGCCCGGCTCCGAGCGGACCAGGACGGACTGGTCGACGCGGTCGGTGGTGTGGGACAGCAGCAGGTCGTGGTCGAAGGTGAGGTCGGCGAAACCGGACCCCCTGCCGTAGAGGGCGATCACCTTCCCCTCGAAGGCCGTGCCGTCCCCCAGCCGCAGGTGTGCCCGGTCGCCGACGTCCAGCCCCAGCCACGAGGCCGCCGTCGTACTGAGGGCCACCGTGTCCGGCGCGAGGGAGGACAGGTCGCCCTCGCGCGCGTCGAGGTCGAGTGTGTCGGCCAGCGCCCGGGGCCGCACGCCCTGCGCGCTCAGCGACACGGTCTCCTGTTCGCCCAGCATCGAGCCCACCCCGACGACCTTGGAGCGCACGACGCCCGTCGCGGCCTTCACGCCGGGCAACTCCGCTGCCTCGCGCGCCAGTTGGGGGGACACTCCGGCCGGTGCGGTCAGGACGCGGTCGGCGACGGTGCCGGAACGGACCTGCTCGGCCGCCTCGTCCAGCTGCGTGGTCTGGGTGAACACCACCGTCGCCGCGAAGGAGACGGCCAGGACGAGCGGGGTGACGGCGGCGGCCGTACGGGCCGCCGCGCTGCGGGAGTTGGCCGCGGCGAGCCAGCCGGCGACACCCGTCCGGTTCAGCGCCGGCGCGAGCAGCCGGACCGCCGTACGGGTGAGCAGCGGGCCGAGCACGGCGACGGTGACGGCGAGGAGCAGCACCAGGGAGTTGGCCAGTCCCACCAGGGTCAGGAAGTCGGCCCGGTACCCGAGGCCCAGGCCGAACACGGCGACGGCCAGGACCAGCAGGGCACCGCCGGTGACGGTGCGCCCGCGGCCGAGCCGGGCGGGTTCGACCGCAGCCTCCCCGAGCGCCTCGGTGGGGCGGATACGGGCCGCCCGCCGGGAGGCGACGAAGCCGGCCGTCACGGCGGTGGCCACGGTCGCGGCGACGGCGGCCAGGAACGGCAGCGGGCCGATCACCGGGCGGAAGTCGGGCGGCACGATGCCCCGGCCGGCGAACTGCGAACTGAGCCAGTGCACGACGCCCACCCCGAGCGGGCAGCCGAAGACGCCCGCGACCAGGCCCGCCGTCGCGGACTCCGCGGCGATCATGCGGTGCAGCTGGCGCGGTGTGGTGCCGACGGCCCGCAGCAGCGCGAGTTCCCGGCGGCGGTGGCGGATCGCCAGGGATGTGGTGGCGCACAGTACGAAGACGGCCACCAGCAGGACGTTCCCGCCGATGCCGGTGGCCAGCTCGACCACGTTCGCCGCGCCGACGGCGAGGTCGGTGAACTCGGCCCGGCCGCGGTCGTCACCGGCGTACACGGAGACGGACTCGCCGGTCAGCGCGCGTTCGATCCGCGCGGTGACCCGGGACAGCGGGACACCGGGGGCGGTGACCACCCCGAAGGCGTCCGCCTGGCGCGCGGTGCCGGGGGCGAGCCGGTGGAGCGCGGGGTCGGCGGCGAACAGCACCGACTGGCGCGGGGTCCGGCCGCCGTCCAGGGCGACGAGCCCGGACACGTGGAAGGTGACCGGGGTCGAGGACGTCATGAGCCGTACGTCGGAGCCGACCCGCAGGTCGCCGCGGGCGGCGAGGTCGGAGTCCAGGACCACCTCGCGGGCGCCGTGCGGCGGGCCGCCCGAGGCGAGGCGGAAGCCGCCGAGCGAGAGACCGTCCCAGTTGTGCAGCCGGGGCGACGCGCCGTTGCGTCCGCCGACGGTCCGGTCGCCGTCGAGCAGCCGGACCGTGGCGCCGCGGTCCGCCGTCACGGAGGCGACGCCGTCGACGGCGGCGAGGTCGTCCCCGAGGGAGGCGGGCAGCCGGAGCCGCTCGGACAGCGGCCGGGAGCTGCGGTAGGTGGAGCCGTCGGCGGACCTCACGTCGACTTCCGCCCGCTGCCGGCCGGCGACGATCAGCGACGCCTTCTCGTAGCGCTCGGGCGGCAGGCCGGAGCGCAGACCTGACTCCAGCAGCACCCCGCAGGCGCTGACGACGGCCGCGGCGAGCAGGAGGGCTAGGAAGCTCGCGGCGAAGGCACCCTTGCGGGCGCGCAGGGTCGCGAGGGCGAGGCGCAGCATCAGCGGGTCCTCCGCAGCTCGGACATGGCGTCCCTGACCTGGTCGGCGGAGGGGCGGTCGACGTGCCGCACGACGCGTCCGGCGGACAGGAGGAGGGCCCGGTCGGTGTGCTCGGCCGCCACCGGATCGTGGGTGACCATGACGACGGTCTGATGCAGGTCGGTGACCGCCTGCCGCAACAGGAGCAGGATGTCCTGCGCGGTGTCGGGGTCCAGGGCGCCGGTGGGCTCGTCGGCGAAGACCACCTCGGGCCGGGTGATCAGCGCCCGGGCGATCGCCACCCGCTGCTGCTGTCCCCCGGAGAGCTCGGCGGGCCGGCGGCGCAGCAGGCCGGTGAGGCCGACGCCGTCCGCGACGCTGTGCACGGACACGTTGTCGGCGGCGGTCCCGGCCAGCCTCAGGGGCAGGGTGATGTTCTGCTCGACCGTGAGGGAGGGCAGCAGGTTGAACGCCTGGAAGACGAAGCCGACGCGGGTCCTGCGGTACTCGGTCAGCCGGGTCTCGTCGAGTTCCCCGAGGTCCTGGCCGTTGAGGTGGACGGTGCCGGACGTGGGCCGGTCGAGTCCGGCGGCGCAGTGCAGGAAGGTGCTCTTGCCCGAGCCGGAGGGCCCCATGACGGCCGTGAAGGTGCCGGGGGGTATCCCCAGGCTGACGTCGTCGAGGGCGACCGCCGCCGCGTCACCGTGGCCGTAGCGCTTGGTCACGCGGGTCAGTCGTACGGCGCTGTCGGTGGTGCGGAGGGGGGCGGACGCCGGTGTCCTGCGGGTGCGTGCTCCGAGCATGGGGTCCTCGCTGGGTGGGGGGCGGCGGGTGGTACTCCGAGTCCATCGCCGGAAACGCCCCGCGGCCTCCGTCCCCGCGTCGAATCGGGGCCTCCGCCGGCCGGTGGAGGGGGGCGGCCGGGCTCGGCCGCCGGGAGGAGGGGATGCGGGTGTGCGCCCCGGCCGGCGGGGGCCGTCTCCTCCTTGAGGAGGGGACGGCAGGGAGGACGGGGGCGGGGGCGGCTCCACCCTGGGTACGGCGGTCCGGGACGGGCGCCGCTCTAGGGTTGAGGCATGAAAGCGATGAGCTCCCCGGCCGGAGGGGGCCTACAGGCCGCGCTGGCCGACACGGGGCTGGCCGTCCTGGCGGCGGGCGGCTGTCTCGCGCTGCCCGCGGTGATCCCCGCGGACGGTCCCCAGCTGCGGTCGCCGGACGCCTGGTGGTTCGTCCTCGTGCTGCTGACGGCGCTGCCGTTCACCGTGCACCGCAGACTGCCCCTGGCGAGTCTGCTGGTCACGGCGTCGGCGGCGACCACGCTCCAGGCGCTGGAGTACGTGCCTCATCTCGCGGGGCCGGACGGCACGTCGATCGGGCCCACGTACCTGGCCGTCGCGACGGCCGTGTTCCTCACCGCCGCGCGCCGCGGGCCCCGGGTCACCACCCTGGTGGCGGCGGTGTTCATCCCGCTCGACGCCCTGCTGGAGGCGCTGCTCGCGCCGGCGGGGCACCGGATCACCGCGTTCCTGACCGTGGCCGTGCTCCTGCTGGCCGCCTGGGCACTGGGCCGCCTGGCGCGGGCGCGGGCCGCGATCCGGGACGAGGCCGTGGAGCGCGCGGCCGCGCTGGAGCGGGAGCAGGCCGCCAACGCCCGGGCGGCGGTGATGCACGAGCGGGCCCGCATCGCCCGCGAGCTGCACGACATCGTCGCCCACAACGTGAGCCTCATGGTCGTGCAGACGATCGCCGCGGACCGGGTGCAGGACCGGACCCCGGCGAAGGCGCACGAGCTGCACGCGGCGGTCGAGCAGACCGGCCGCGCCACCGTCACGGAGCTGCGCCGCCTGCTGGACGTGCTGCGCACCGACGAGGAGGCCGGGGCCGATCCCTCGAAGGAGCCGCCGCAGCCGACCGTCGACGCGCTCCCCGCCCTGATCGAGTCGGTGCGCGCCGCCGGTCTGGACGTCGACTTCGGGGTGACGGGTTCGGCGGTCCCCCTGCCGGCCGGTACCCATCTGACGGCCTACCGGGTCGTGCAGGAAGCGCTGACGAACACCCTGAAGCACGCCGGTTCCACCCGCGCCCGGGTGCGTCTCGCCTGGGAGGACGGGCCGCGGCGGCTCAGTCTGCGGATCTGCGACGACGGCCGGACCGACGCCTCGCCGCCCGTCCGGGTCCCCGCGGCGAGCGCGCACGGCACCGGGCACGGACTGGTCGGCATGCGGGAGCGGATCGCCGCCGTGGGCGGCACCCTGCACACCGGGCTGCGGCCCGGTGGCGGCTTCTGCGTGCACGCCGTACTCGACCTGCGGTGATCCCGCACCGCGGCACCCCGACGGAGGAACCGAACCGTATGCGTCCCATCACCGTTCTGCTGGCCGATGACCAGCCCATGATCCGGACGGGTTTCCGGCTCATCCTGGAGGCCGAAGGGGACATCGAGGTCGTCGCTGAGGCGGCCGACGGCCGGGAGGCCGTCGCCGAGACCGCGCGGCACTCGCCCGACGTCGTCCTCATGGACATCCGGATGCCGCACATGGACGGGGTGGAGGCCACCGACCTCATCGTCCGGAGCAACCCGTCCACCCACGTCATCATCCTCACCACCTTCGACCTGGACGCCCACGTCGTGGACGCGCTGCGGGCCGGGGCGAGCGGCTTCCTGGTGAAGGACGGGCCGGCGGACTCCCTGGTGGAGTCGATCCGTACGGTGGCCACCGGCGACGCCGTGCTCGCTCCCCGCGTCACCCGCCGGCTCCTGGACCGCTTCGCCGCCATGCCCTCCGACACGGCGCCTGCGGTGCCGCCGCGGCTCGACGTGCTGACGGCGCGCGAGCTGGACGTGCTGCGCGCCCTGGCCCGGGGGCTGTCGAACGCGGAGATCGGCGGGGACCTCGGGATCGGGGAGACGACCGTGAAGAGCCATGTCGCGCACATCCTGGAGAAGTTCGGGCTGCGGGACCGGGTGCAGGCCGTGGTCCTCGCGTACGACTGCGGGCTGGTCGCACCCCGTGCGGCCCGCCCGGCCGACCCCGGCTGAGCGGCCCCGGACGCGTCCGCCGACGGGCGTGCCGGGCCGGTCACGGGCCGCGTCCCCGCACTTCGGGGCCATTTCCGGCCAATATCCGGTTCTCATCGCTCATCCCCGAGCGTTTTGGGCGCTCAGGAATGCATCACGCGCTGTGATCGTTGACGATGGGAGTACCACCCGACGAACTGAAGGATCGAGAGCTCGTGAGCAAGGTCCCCCCGATCATCCTGAACAACGGTGTCGAGATGCCGCAGCTGGGCTTCGGCGTCTGGCAGGTCCCGGACGACGAGGCGGAGCGGGCCGTCACCACGGCGCTGGAGGCCGGGTACCGCAGCATCGACACCGCGGCGATCTACGGCAACGAGGAGGGCACGGGCAAGGCGATCGCCTCGGCCGGCGTCCCGCGTGCGGACCTCTTCGTCACCACCAAGCTCTGGAACAGCGACCAGGGGTACGACTCCACCCTGCGTGCCTTCGACACGTCCCTGGAGAAGCTCGGCCTCGACTACGTGGACCTGTACCTGATCCACTGGCCGCTGCCCTCCCGGGGCACCTACGTCGACACGTACAAGGCGTTCGAGAAGATCCACGCGGACGGCCGCGCCAAGGCCATCGGTGTCTCCAACTTCCTTCCGGAGCACCTGGACAAGCTGATCGCCGAGACGTCCGTCGTCCCGGCGGTCAACCAGATCGAGCTGCACCCGCACCTCCAGCAGGGCGAGTCCCGCGCGTACCACTCCCAGCACGGCATCGCCACGGAGGCCTGGTCCCCGCTCGGCCAGGGCAAGGGCCTGCTGGAGGTCCCGGCGATCGTCGCCATCGCCCGCAAGCACGAGCGCACGCCGGCCCAGGTCGTGCTGCGCTGGCACCTCCAGCTCGGCAACGTGGTGATCCCCAAGTCCGTGACGCCGTCGCGGATCCGGGAGAACATCGAGGTCTTCGACTTCGAGCTGGACGCCGAGGACATGGCGGCGATCAGCGCGCTCGACGAGAGCCGCCGCATCGGCCCCGACCCGGCCTCCTTCGACGTCGTCTGAGACACGGCACGTCCTGACGGCCGCCGGGACACGCACCCGGCGCCCCGTCGGCGGAACACATTCGGGCGGGCGCCCCGGCTTCACCACCGGGGCGCCCGCCCGCCGCGCTGTCGGGGCACGGGACGCGCCCGGTGCCAAGGCGTCCGGTGCTGGCTACTCCGCCTTCACCCCGACGTGGACGGTCTGCGCCGTCAGCAGGAACACGTCCGGGCGGTGGTGCACGCTCGCCTTGTCGTCCGGGTCGAGGAGCCGGTCGAGGGTCGCCAGGTCCTCGGCGCCGAGACCGTCGGCGAGGCCCTCGCGACGGCGGGTCAGCGAGGTGACGACGAAGGCGCGGCCCTGCTCGGACAGCGGTGCGGGAAGGTCGAGCAGGAACGTGCGCGTCGCCACGTGCCGCAGGCCCACAGCGGTCAGCAGGGCGGGCCAGTCCTCCGTCTCGGACACGGCGCCGGGCAGATCCGCGCGCATCTCCTCGAACCAGTGCTCCTGCACGGCGTCCAGCCGGGACTGGAGCCCCGGGCGGCCGATGCCGATGGCGCGCGGCAGGAAGCGCGGGGCGAGGCCGCCCTCCAGCAGGGCGAGCGTGCCGCCGGGCGCGAGGCTCCGCGCGAACCCGGCGAGGGCGGCCCGCTGGTCGCCCACGTGGTGCAGGGACCTGCTCGCCCACAGGAGGTCCGCCGGGTACTCCAGGTCGCCCAGCCCGTCGGCGAGGTCGGCCTTCAGGGTGCTGAAGCGGTCGGTCAGGCCCCGGTCGGCGGCGCGGTCGGCGGCCCGGTCGAGGAGCGCCTGCGCCGCGTCGACGGCGACGACACGCGCCCGCGGGAAGGTCTCGGCGAGCAGGCACGAGACGACTCCGGGGCCGCTGCCCGCGTCCACGACGAGCCCGGGTTCCGGCTCCAGCTCCCGCAGCCAGGCCGCGGCGCTCGTGTAGAGGGGCGTGAAGAGTTCCGCCTCCTGCTCCAGCAGGGGCAGCATCTGGGCGAAGTCCGTGACGGTGTGGTCGTGGCCGGACGGTCCGGCGTGGTGGTGAGCGTGCGCCATGTCTGCGAGCCTCTCGTTCGGCATGCGGACAGCGTGCTCCACCCCTCCCGGAAACGGCCAGTCGTGTTGCGCGAACGGCAAACAAGAGGGTGCGAACGAGGCGGCACCTGTCGCGTCGGACCGAGCGGCGACGGGACGACTGCGGTCCGCCAGGGGCCGGGGCCCGCGTGACACACGCGGCCGGCTCCTGGCGGACCCGTTCACCCGGTGACTACAGCGCCGGGTAGGCGTTCTTCATGAGCTCCTGGAACTGTGCCGAGAACCAGTGGCCCGACAGCGGGGCGTTCGGCAGCGCGCCGGACATGTTGTTGTTGTTCCGCGGGTTGCCGGTGTACGTCGGGTCGCACATCCGGTCGAAGCCCTTGCCCTCGTCGTTGTCGATGGCGGTGCTGGAACCGTCCGACTCCCCCGGGGGCTTCATCCACACGTAGGCGTCGATCCCGGCCGCCGGTGCCGCCTGCGGCCGTTCACCGAGGCCCGCACCCGCCTGGTTGCACCAGTTGCCGAGGTGGATGCGCCGGTCGTAGCGGCCGCCGTTGACGTAGGTGTCGACGTTGGTCAGGGCGCCGGGTCCGGTGGGCCGTGCCGTGCCGCCCCAGCCGTTGCGGGAGGTGTCGATCAGCATGCCGAGCTTGGAGTCGAAGCCGATCGAGACCAGCTGGTTGCGCATGGCCTGGGCGTACGACAGCTCGTCCACGTAGCGGTTCCAGTCGATCCACTTCGAGGTGCGGACCGAGGCGCCGTTGACGGTGTCGTTGACCGTGAAGTGGTCCTCCTTCAGGGCGCTGTAGTTGGCGGTGTTGACGATGAAGCCGTGCACGTCGGCGACCGTGGCGCCCTCGGCGGTGGCGGCCTGCTTGAAGAGGTCGGCGGAGGGACCGAAGTTGTCGTCCCAGCCGAGCCAGCCGTGGTGTCCGGCGTCCACGTAGTTGTAGACGTTGGGCACGTCACCGAGCTTGTTCAGCGCGTAGCCGACGCCCTTGATGTAGTTGCCGTTCGCCTTCATGGTGTCGCAGTTGGGGGTGGCGGTGGCCCGCGGCGTGACGTTCGTGACCAGGTTGGGCAGCGAGTCGATCTCGACGGTGGTGACGATCCGCAGTCCCGCGTACTTGCTGTCCTTGAGGATCGCCGCGATCGGGTCGATGTACTGCGTCCTGTACTTGTCGATCTCCGTCGGGCCGAGTTCGCCGTTGGAGGCGAGGGCGGCGCAGTCCCGGCCGGGCAGGTTGTAGATGACCAGCTGGACGACCAGCTCGCCGGAGCCCTTCTGCTTCAGTGCCTCGTCGAGGTGGTCCCGCAGCCCCATGCCGCCGCCGGCCCCCTCGATGGCGGCGATCCGGTCGAGCCAGACGCCGGTCGGCTGGTTGGCGATGCGGCTGCCCCCGGGCTCGGCGGCGGCCTTCGCCGCCCACTCCGGGTTCACGTACACCTTGGCACCGGCGTACGGGTTGTCGGCGCGTCCGGACGGCTCGGGATCGGGGTCCGGATCCGTGCCGCCCCCGCCGTCCACGTTGCAGGTGACGCCGTCGAGGGTGAACGTGGCGGGCAGCGCGTTGCTGCCGCTGTACGAGGCGTTGAAGCCGAAGCTGACCGAACCGCCGTTGGCCAGCGTGCCGTTGTAGCTCTCGTTGGCGGCGGTGACGGCCGTGCCGCTCTGGCTGAGCTTCGCGTTCCAGCCCGAGGTGACCTTCTGGTTGCCGGCGTACGACCACTTCACCGCCCAGGACGACTTGGCGGCGCTGTGGTTGGTCACCGTCACGGCGGCGGTGAAGCCGGAGTCCCACTGGTTCTGCACCTTGTAGTCGACGGTGCAGGGGACGGCGGCGGGGCCGATGTCGCCGGGGACGGCCGCGAGGGCGGTGCCCGAACCGCCGGCGACCAGGGCGAGTGCCGCCAGGAGGGCTGTTCTTGTACGGCTCATGTGCGGGTTCCTATCCGTTGAGGGAGCGCAGGTGGTCGCGCAGCCCGGTGCCGTAGGACGTGGGTGTCCCGTCGTAGTCGGAGATGAGGGAGGGGCCGGAGGAGCAGTCCCAGGTGTTCCAGGTCCAGCCCAGGTAGGAGAGGTTCCGAGCGTCGAACCAGGCCATGACACGGTCGACGAAGGAGTGGGCGCAGGTGTTCTCGCCGATCTCGCCCGCCACGAGCGGGACCCGCTCGGCGACGGGGGCGAGTGTGGAGTTCCAGCAGCTCTCGGTGGCGCAGGAGTTGAAGTTGTAGACGTGCCAGGCCGCGGCGAGATTGCCCGCCGGGTCGCTGGGCCGGTACGTCAGCCACTGGCTCAGGTCGTTCGAGTACGCGAGCCCGCCCGCCAGGATCAGGTTCCTGGCGCCGGTGCCGCGGACGGCGTCGACCAGGTCCTGCATGCCGGCGACCTCGTAGCCGATGCCGGGGCAGGTCCCGCCGTCCCGCCAGCAGGTCCACGCCTGGGCGGCGGTGGACGTCGCGCGGTCCGGGTAGGGCTCGTTGAACAGGTCGAACGCCACCGCCGGGTCGTCCTTGAACGCGCTCGCGACGGACGCCCAGAAAGCGGGTCCGTACCGGGCGTCCGGCATCGGTTTCTGGCAGCTGGCGTGCACGTCCGAGCAGCCCGCCGAGTTGCCGGTGTACTGCCCGTACGTCCAGTGCAGTTCGAGCACCGGTGTCATGCCGTGCGCCTCGATCCTGGACACGAGGTCCCGGACCGCGGCGACGTAGTCACCTCCTCCGTAGCGGGGGTCGATGTTCGAAAGTCCCAGCCAGCACTCCTCGTTGAGGGGAATGCGGACCGTGTTCGCCTTCCAGTCGGCGATCGCCTTCACCGACGCGTCGTCGACCGGGCCGTCGAAGATGCCACGGCCCTGCACGCACATGAACTCGCCGCCGGAGCGGTTGACGCCGAGCAGCCTGCGGGTGCGGCCGTCGGTGTCGACGAGCTTGTCGCCGTCGACGTGCAGCGCGGGCGGCGCGCCGGAGGGCGGCGGCTGCGTGGGCGACGGAGTCGGTGACGGCTCCGCGTCCGTGTTGCACACCGTGCCGTTGAGCCGGAACGCGGTCGGTGTCGGGGCGCCTCCCGTGGAGGAGGCGATGAAGCCGGCGCCGACCTCGGCGCCCGTGGCCAGCGAGCCGTTCCAGCTCTCGTTGGCCGCGGTGACGGTCGAGCCGGTCTGGGACCACTTGGCGTTCCAGCCCTGGCTGACCTTCCGACCGTCGGGGAGTTCGAAGGTGAGGCTCCAACCGCTCACCGCTGCGCTGTTGTTGGTGATGCGCACGGCACCCTGGAAGCCGGTGTCCCACTGGCTGGTGACGGAGTACTCCACCGTGCACGCGGGTGCGGCTCCTGAAGCCGTGACGACCGGCGCGATCGCGGTCCCGGCAAGGGCGACCGCGATGCCGGCCACTGAGAGTGCCAAACGCGGGGGGTGTCGCATGAGCGACTCCTTGCAGTTCGGGCGCGTCGTGTTCGACGCGTCGACTGATGGAACCGCTCCCACTGGTGCCGAAGAAGGTAGCGGCAAGTCACGGCGAAGAACAGAGGGGTCGCACTGTCGATCAATCGAATCATTTCGACTCTTCAAGCACCTTGACCCCCCACACCCCCCTCCCCATCATGGGAGCGCTCCCACTGGTTCAAGGCTTGTTGCTCCTCCCCCACTTCTCCGAGCCGCAAGGAGGAACCAGCACATGCACTCCAGACCCGCACGCCGCACCGCGCGGCGGATGTGGACCGCCGTCGCGGCGGCCCTGGCACTGCCGCTCACGATGCTCGGCACCGGCACGACCACCGCACAGGCGGCGGCGGTTCAGTGCAGCGTCGACTACAAGACCAACGACTGGGGCTCCGGCTTCACGGCGGATCTGACGATCACCAACCGCGGCTCCGACGCCATCAGCGGCTGGACCCTGACGTACGCCTACACCGGAAACCAGTCCCTCACCAACGGCTGGAACGGCACCTGGTCGCAGTCCGGCAAGACGGTCACCGCGAAGAACGCCTCCTGGAACGGGACGATCGCCGCCGGGGCCGCCGTCACCACCGGCGCGCAGTTCACGTACAGCGGCACCAACACCGCGCCCGCCTCCTTCGCCGTGAACGGCACGACCTGCGCCGGCGCGCACCGGCCGCCGGTCACCGTGCTGACGTCCCCCACCGCGGGCGCCGTCTACACACAGGGCGACCCGGTCCCGCTGGCCGCCACCGCCGCGGCGGCGGACAACGCCACCGTCAGCAAGGTCGAGTTCTACGACGACACGACCCTGCTGGGCACGGACACCAGCTCCCCGTACACGCTCTCCACCAGCTCGCTGACGGCCGGCAGCCACTCCCTGGTCGCGAAGGCGTACGACAGTCTCGGCGCCTCGGCGGACTCCACGCCGGTCGGCATCACTGTGGCCTCCGGGCCCGCCGTCGTCGCCTCGCCGGCCCAACTCGGTGTCCAGCAGGGCAAGTCCGGGACGTTCGACGTGAAGCTGTCGACGCAGCCGAATGCGAACGTCACGGTCTCCGTGGCCCGTACCGACGGGAACACGGGTCTGTCCGTGACGGGCGGCTCCTCGCTCACCTTCACGCCGTCCAACTGGAACACGGCGCAGAAGGTGACCGTCACCGCCGACTCCTCGGGCACCGGTTCGGCGACCTTCACGGCGTCCGCGACCGGCCACACCAAGGCGACGGTCACCGTGACACAGCTGGCCGCGGCCAAGGAGTACGACGCCCGGTTCCTCGAGCTGTACGGCAAGATCACCGATCCGGCGAACGGCTACTTCTCCCCCGAGGGCATCCCCTACCACTCGGTCGAGACGCTGATCGTCGAGGCTCCGGACCACGGGCACGAGACGACGTCGGAGGCGTACAGCTACCTGATCTGGCTGCAGGCCATGTACGGCAAGGTCACGGGCGACTGGTCCAAGTTCAACGCCGCGTGGACGATCATGGAGAAGTACATGATCCCCACGCACGCCGACCAGCCGACGAACTCCTTCTACAACGCGTCCAAGCCGGCGACGTACGCCCCCGAGCACGACACTCCGAACGAGTACCCGGCCAAGCTCGACAGCGGAGTCCCGGTCGGTTCGGACCCGATCGCCGGCGAGCTGAAGAGCGCGTACGGCACGGACGACATCTACGGCATGCACTGGCTCCAGGACGTCGACAACGTCTACGGCTACGGCAACGAACCCGGCAAGTGCGAGGCGGGCCCCACGGCCACCGGACCCTCGTACATCAACACCTTCCAGCGCGGACCGCAGGAGTCCGTCTTCGAGACGATCCCGCAGCCGACCTGCGACGCGTTCAAGTACGGCGGCCCCAACGGCTATCTGGACCTGTTCACCGGGGACGCCTCCTACGCCAAGCAGTGGAAGTTCACCAACGCACCCGACGCCGACGCACGCGCCGTGCAGGCGGCCTACTGGGCCGACGTCTGGGCCAAGGAGCAGGGCAAGAGCGGCGAGGTGTCGGCGACCGTCGGCAAGGCCGCCAAGATGGGCGACTACCTGCGCTACTCCATGTACGACAAGTACTTCAAGAAGATCGGCAACTGCGTGGGGCCGTCGGCGTGCCCGGCCGGCACCGGCAAGGACGCCTCGCACTACCTGATGTCCTGGTACTACGCCTGGGGCGGCGCCACCGACACCTCGGCGGGCTGGGCCTGGCGCATCGGTTCCAGCCACACCCACGGCGGCTACCAGAACCCCCTGGCCGCCTACGCCCTCAGCTCGAACGCCGACCTGAAGCCCAAGTCGGCGACCGGGCAGGCGGACTGGGCCAAGTCGCTCGACCGGCAGCTGGAGTTCTACCGCTGGCTGCAGTCGGACGAGGGCGCCATCGCGGGCGGCGCGACCAACAGCTGGGGCGGCCGGTACGCCACCCCGCCGACCGGGACGCCCACCTTCTACGGCATGTACTACGACGAGAAGCCCGTGTACCACGACCCGCCGTCCAACCAGTGGTTCGGCTTCCAGGCGTGGTCCATGGAACGCGTCGCCGAGTACTACCAGCAGACGGGTGACGCGGACGCCAAGGCCGTGCTCGACAAGTGGGTCGACTGGGCCCTGTCCGAGACGACCGTCAACCCGGACGGCACCTTCCAGGTCCCGTCCACGCTGAAGTGGTCCGGCAAGCCCGACACCTGGAGCGCGTCCAGCCCGGGCGCCAACAGCGGGCTGCACGTCACCGTCGCCGACTACACGAACGACGTCGGAGTGGCGGCCGCCTACGCCAAGACCCTGACGTACTACGCCGACCGGTCCGGTGACACCGAGGCGAAGACGACGGCGAAGGCCCTGCTCGACGGCATGTGGGAGCACGACCAGGACGCCCTCGGTGTGGCCGTCCCGGAGACCCGCGCCGACTACAACCGCTTCGACGACGGCGTGTACGTCCCGAGCGGCTGGACCGGCAAGATGCCGAACGGCGACACGGTCAACTCCTCGTCGACCTTCGCCTCGATCAGGTCGTTCTACAAGAACGACCCGGCCTGGTCGAAGATCGAGAGCTATCTCGCGGGCGGCGCCGCCCCCGTCTTCACGTACCACCGGTTCTGGGCCCAGGCGGACATCGCACTCGCCATGGGCTCGTACGCGGAGCTCCTCGAATAGCCCCGCTCGCTCCGCGTACCGAGGCCCCGCCGCCCGTCCCACGGCCGGCGGGGCCAGGGCCGGGCGGGTCCCTCGCCGCACCGAGGGACCGCCCGGCCTTCGCGTCTTTCCACGTACCTCGTCCCCCGGGGAGGACCCCACCGTGCGAAGAACCCGCATCCTCACGGCCGTACTGGCCCTGGCCGCCGGTCTGCCGGCCGGCAGTCCGCCGGCCATGGCGGCCGAGGCCCCGGCGCGGAGGGCCGCCGCCGACACCTACACCTGGAAGAACGTCCGCGTCGACGGCGGCGGCTTCGTCCCCGGCATCGTCTTCAACCGCTCCGAGAAGAACCTCGCCTACGCCCGCACCGACATCGGCGGCGCCTACCGGTGGGTGCAGTCGTCGAAGACCTGGACACCGCTGCTCGACTCGGTCGGCTGGGACGACTGGGGGCACACCGGAGTCGTCAGCCTCGCCTCCGACCCCGTCGACCCGGACCGGGTGTACGCGGCGGTCGGCACGTACACCAACGGCTGGGACCCGGGGAACGGCGCCGTCCTGCGCTCCGCCGACCGCGGGGCGAGCTGGCGGAAGGCGGACCTCCCCTTCAAGCTCGGCGGCAACATGCCCGGCCGCGGGATGGGTGAGCGCCTCGCCGTGGACCCCAACCGCAACAGCGTGCTGTACCTGGGGGCGCCCAGCGGCAAGGGCCTGTGGCGGTCGACGGACTCGGGGGTGAGCTGGTCCCAGGTCGCGGACTTCCCGAACGCCGGCACCTACGTCCAGGACCCGGCCGACACGAGCGGCTACGCCGGCGACAACCAGGGCGTCGTGTGGGTCACCTTCGACGAGTCCACGGGGTCGGCCGGGCACACCACGCAGTCCGTGTACGTCGGGGTCGCCGACAAGGACAACGCGGTGTACCGCTCGACGGACGGCGGCGCCACCTGGTCGCGCCTGCCGGGGCAGCCCACCGGGTACCTCGCCCACAAGGGCGTCCTCGACGCCGGGAACGGCTACCTCTACCTCGCCTACAGCGACACGGGCGGCCCGTACGACGGCGGCAAGGGGCGGCTGTGGCGGTACGCCACCGGGACGGGGACGTGGACGGACATCAGTCCGGTGGCGGAGGCCGACACGTACTACGGCTTCAGCGGGCTGACCGTCGACCGGCAGCACCCCGGCACGGTGATGGCCACGGCGTACAGCTCCTGGTGGCCGGACACGCAGATCTTCCGCTCCACGGACCGCGGCGGCACCTGGACGAAGGCCTGGGAATACACCGCCTACCCGGAGCGCTCGAACCGCTACACGATGGACGTCTCGTCCGCGCCCTGGCTCTCCTGGGGCGCCAGTCCCGCCCCGCCCGAACAGGCCCCGAAACTCGGCTGGATGACCGAGTCGCTGGAGATCGACCCCTTCGACTCCGACCGGATGATGTACGGCACCGGTGCCACGGTCTACGGCACCGAGGACCTGACCGACTGGGACCACGGGGAGAAGTTCACGATCACTCCGATGGTCCGGGGACTGGAGGAGACCGCGGTCAACGACCTCGCCGCTCCCCCGTCCGGCGAGGCCCGGCTGTTCAGCGCGCTCGGCGACATCGGGGGCTTCCGGCACACGGACCTCGGCAAGGTGCCGCCGATGATGTACACCTCGCCGAACTTCACGACGACCACGAGCCTGGACTACGCGGAGACCGACCCGGGGACGGTGGTGCGCGTCGGTGACCTGGACTCCGGACCGCACGTGGCGTTCTCCACGGACAACGGCGCCCACTGGTCCGCGGGCACGGACCCTTCGGGGGTGAGCGGCGGCGGGACGGTCGCGGCGGCCGCCGACGGCAGCCGCTTCGTGTGGAGCCCGCAGGGCACCGGGGTGCGGTACACGACCGGGTTCGGCACCTCCTGGTCCGCGTCGAGCGGCATCCCGGCGGGCGCGGTCGTCGAGTCGGACCGGGTGGACCCGAAGACGTTCTACGGCTTCAAGTCGGGCCGTTTCTACGTGAGTTCGGACGGCGGCGCCACGTTCACCGCCTCGTCCGCGACCGGTCTGCCCGCCGGTGACAGCGTGCGCTTCAAGGCGCTCCCCGGCACGAAGGGGGACATCTGGCTGGCGGGCGGCGCGAGTGACGGCCCGTACGGCCTGTGGCACTCGACCGACGGCGGCGGCACGTTCACCAGGCTGGCCGGGGTGGATGAGGCCGACGCGATCGGCTTCGGGAAGGCGGCGCCGGACGCCTCGTACCAGACGCTGTACACGAGCGCGAAGATCGGCGGCGTGCGCGGTGTCTTCCGCTCCACGGACAAGGGCGCGAGCTGGACCCGCGTCAACGACGACGCCCACCAGTGGGGCTGGACCGGAGCCGCCATCACCGGCGACCCGCGGGTGTACGGGCGGGTGTACGTGTCGACGAACGGGCGGGGGATCGTCTACGGGGACGTCGCCGGTACGGGGGACGGTGGCGGCCCCGGTCCGGAACCGGCGGCCGACTGCTCGGTGACGTATCGCGTCACCAACCAGTGGGCGGGCGGTTTCCAGGCCGACGTGACGCTCGCCAACACGGGTACCACCGCCTGGAACGGCTGGTCGCTCGGCTGGACCTTCCCGGACGGCCAGCGGATCACCCAGATGTGGAACGCCGACCCGGCCCGGTCCGGCCCGGCGGTCACGGCGAGGAACCTCCCCTGGAACGCCCGCGTGGCCCCGGGCGCCGCGGTGAGCCTCGGCTTCACGGGGACCTGGTCCACCACGAACACGAAACCGACGTCGTTCCGGGTGGGAGAGGGGGTGTGCGGGGCGGGCTGATCCGGGGGGACCACCACCCCGTGGGCGGGCTCCAGGTGGGCGTGACGCTCACGGAGGGCCGGATCGGACCCATTCCCAAAGCCTTCCGGCACGTAGTCACACGGCTACTCGGGAGCCTCGCCCGTGACGGGCGGGGCTCTTGCCACACCTGGTTTGTGGCCCTCCTCACAGACCCGTCGGTAGACCTTGCTGCCCGCCGGACCGCTGGTCAGGCTGCCGCCAACCCGGTGCGAGACTCTGGAGGTCGCGGTGGTGTGTCCGAAGTGCCAGTCGCCGAACGTGCGGCGGCTGCGCGGGTATTGGGAGGATCTTCCGGCGGAGTCGCCGAACCGGCGGCGGTACGCGCCTCCGAACGCGCCGAAAGGGCAGCCCATGGTGGCCCTCGTCGCGGTCGTCGTGGGGATCGCGCTGGCGGTGTCGGGCGACGTTCTGCCCGGGCTGGTCGTCGCGGCGGCGGGCCTGTTGTGGGGTGCGGCGATGCGGCGGCGGTCGACGCGCTACCAGGGGTCGCTGACCACGTACGACGCTTCCCGCATCTGCCTCGCCGAGTACTACGTGTTCGCGTGACCGGCCGCACGACGCCCCCGCGGCCTCTCCGGCACCGACGGTACGGGGACCACCGGCGCCGGAGGGGTAACTGGGCGAGTGTGCACACTATTTGATGGTGCCGGTCCAGTTCGGCTCGTCGCCGAAGGCGTCGTCGCTCTTCATCCACGCGTCGTCCATGCGGGCCACCTCGACGACGACTTCCTTGCCGTCGGCCTTGGGCAGCGAGTACTCGCCGGTGTAGGTGCCGGAGCGACTCGGGGCGAGGCGGCCGGCCATCTGCTTGGACCCCTTCTCGACGTAGATGAACTTGGTCTCCCCGCCGGTGGTGGCACCTTGGGGGTTGAAGCCCCACGAGTCGAGGTCGACGGGCTTGCTCGTGCCGTTCTCGACGGTCCACGTGACGCGGAACGCGGTCTCGTCGGCGTCCGGCCGGTCATCGAATTCGCCGAAAGCGGTGACCTTGGCGATGCGGTCGACGGTGACCTTGACCCCGTCGGTGTAGCGGAACGTGTCGCCGACGGCGAGTTCGGTGTCGGGCTTGTCGTCTTCGGTCGGCTCGTCCGCCGCATCCTTCTCGTCGTCGGTCTTCGTGCCTCCACCACTGCTGTCGGCCTTCGTCTGGCTGCCGGCACGTTCGGCTGTGCCCTGGTCACTGTCGCCGCAAGCGGAGACGAGCGGGAGGAGCATCGCAGCCAGGACGACTGCGGCTCGGAATCGGATGTGCACATTCCCCCCTGAGAAGTTGAACGACGAATGGAGGACTCGTGAAGACCGGACATGGTTGTGCTGAAAGCGCCAGGTGTTTCGGGAACTGCGGTCGACCACGACGCGAGGGTGTGGACGCTGACCAGGCCGCGGGGCGAGCCTCTCCACCTGGCGGGCGGTCAGCGGCGGCGCGGTGAGGGTGGTGAGTCCAGCGGCGCCGAGCGCGCCGCAGGCGACTGCGGTCAGGAAGACGCGGGTGCGGGAGACCGCGCGTCTGTGCGTGCAGTGCGGTTGCGGGTGCCTCACGTTGGTTCCTCCAGAGGGGAACAGAGGGGTTCTGTTCCCCTCAGTCGCCCCCGGCGAGAGCGGAGTTGCCGTACCGGGCGGCCAGTACGCGGACGGTGTGCGCGATACGGTCACGCAGCTCCGCCGGCTCCAGCACCTCGATGTCCGTGCCGAGGCCTAGGAACTCGTCGTGGGCCCGCTCGACGGACTCGACGGGGACGACAGCGCGCACCCAACCGCCCTGCTCAGGGCGGCCGTTGACCTCGACCGCGCGGGCCGCCGGGCCGGACAGCCGGGCTGCGGCGCCCGGTGCCAGCCGGACCACCGCCTCTCCCTGGCGCAGCCTTTGGTGGAAGTCCCGCTGGTACGCCGTCCAGTAGGCCGCCAGGTCGAAGTCCTCGGGACGGGTGAACTCCTCCTCCGACGAGGTCAGTTCGAGGATCTGGTCGACGCGGAACGTCCGCGGTCCGGGTCCGGCGACCACGTACCAGCGGCCGGCCTTCAGGACCAGGCCGTACGGTTCCAGGCGCCGCTCCACGTCGGTGGGCGCGCGCCAGCGCCGGTAGCGGACGTGCAGGACCCGGCTGTTCCACACCGCGTCGGCGACGGCCGGCAGGTAAGGGGTCGCGTCGCCGTCGGCGTACCAGCCGGGCGCGTCCAGGTGGAAGCGGCCCCCGACCCGGTCGGCGTGCTCGCGCAGCTCCGGCGGCAGAGCGGCCCGCACCTTCAGCTGGGCGGCGGCCAGGACCGAGCCGAGGCCCAGTTCGGCGGCGGGGCCCGGAACGCCCGCCAGGAAGAGGGCCTCGGCCTCGTCGGCGTTGAGGCCCGTGAGGCGGGTGCGGTAGCCGTCGAGGAGCCGGTAGCCGCCCGCGTGACCCGCGTCCCCGTAGAGCGGGACACCGGCGGCGTGCAGCGCCTCCACGTCCCGGTAGACGGTGCGCACCGAGACCTCCAGCCGCTCGGCGAGTTCGGCCGCCGTCATCCGCCCCCGGGTCTGGAGCAGGAGCAGGATCGACACGAGGCGCGCTGACTTCACCCGTGAAGAATCCCAGATCCGTACGGGCTCCACTGACAGGAGGTGTCAGGGAAGGCGTCCTAGCTTCGCCCCATGACATCCAGCGACAGCCCGACCGCCCCCGCCGTGCCCGTTCCCGCGCACACGCCCGCCCCGACGGCCACCGCGAATTTCTCCGAGAAACTGCTGACCGTGCTGCCCCCGGTCGAGGTGGCCGGGCGGTGGATCAAGCGCTACCACGTCACCGCCGACCCGGCGGGCATCGCGCCCGACGTGCGGCGCGCGGCGTACGCGATGCTGCCGCGGCTGCTCCCGGAGGCGGACGGCACCCCGCCCGCGACGTTCGTCGTGCTGCACCGGGGCGGTGACGACGGCGCGTACCTCAACGCGTACAGCTGGGTGTGGGACAACGTCCTGCACTTCCGCGGGGCGGCGGCCGGCCAGCCGGTGCTCGGCTGCCCCGACCGCGACCCGGCGCACTTCGTCACCCTGGAACGCCCCTGGATCGGCTGCGTGTGGGAGCTGCCGCCGGTCCTGCACGAGCGCGACGCGTGGGTGCGGCACGTACTGGCGCCCGGCTCCCCCGACCTCGGCGCCTACCTGGCGGACTCGCTCCCCGAGGGCACCACGGGAGACCGCCGATGAGCAGCCCGCACGACTTCGACTTCCTGCACGGCACGTGGGACGTCGCCCACCGCCGGCGCACCGACTTCCTCGACCCCGGCAGCGACTGGGAGGAGTTCCGGGCAATGGGCCGCTGCTGGAGCCTGTTCGGCGGGGCCGCGAACATCGACGAGATGAAGGTGCCGGACCAGGGCTGGACCGGGCTCACACTGCGGCTCTTCGAGCCGGAGAGCGGGCAATGGTCGCTGCACTGGTCGTCCAGCCGAAGCGGCCGGCTGTTCCCGCCGGTGGTCGGCGGGTTCACCGAGGGCCTGGGCACGTTCCACGGGGACGACACGCACGACGGCAGGGACGTACGTGTGCGGTACCTGTGGTCGGGCATCTCGCCCACCACGGCCCGCTGGGAGCAGGCCTTCTCCGTCGACCACGAAGAGACCTGGCTGACCAACTGGGTCATGGACTTCGCCCCGCGAGCAGTTCCCTAGGCGAGCGGCGACGGGACACCGGGGCGGGAGCCGTGCCGCCGCTCAGCGTGCGCCGTGGGCGGCGGCCAGCGCCTCCACCCTGAGGGCGAGATCGAAGTCGAGCGCCGTGACCGCGCCGCCGACGCTGTGCGTGTTCACGGTGAGGGAGACGGTGTCGTAGCCGAGGGTGAGGTCCGAGTGATGGTCGAGCTCCTCCTGCACCTGCGCGATGTGCACGACCATCGCGGTCGCCGCGAAGTGCGAACCGAGCCGGTAGGAGCGGGCGATCCGGTCCCCCTCCAGCGACCAGCCCGGCAGCTCCGCCAGACGGTCCTCGATCTCCTGCTGCGACAGCGGCTCGACGGCCATGACCTGGGTCCTTCCTCACGGCGGGGGTGCGCACGGGCTGCGGCCAGCGTGCCACAGGGAGCCGGTCCGGACCCGGTCCCGGCCGCCCGGACACGCCAGGCACCCCAGGCATCCGGCCCCGCCGGCCCCGGAACCGCCCAGCCGCCTCCGCCACCCCGCCCCGCCCTCGGTTACGGTCCTCCCATGACCCGAGTCGCCTCCGGTGCCGTCCCGCTCCCGACCGCTCCTCCCGGCAAGGGCGTCGGCCCCCTGCTGCGCGGCTGGCGGGAGCAGCGGCGGGTGAGCCAGCTGGAGCTGGCGCTCCGGGCGGGCTCCTCGGCCCGCCACATCAGCTTCGTCGAGACCGGCCGCTCGCGCCCCAGCGAGGAGATGGTCCTGCGTCTCGCGGAGCACCTCGACGTCCCCGTCCGCGAGCGCAACGCCCTTCTGCTGGCGGCCGGTTACGCGCCGCACTACCCGGAGACCCCGCTCGGCGACCCGGCGATGGACGCGCTGCGCCAGGGCATGGAGCGCCTGATCCAGGGTTACGAGCCGTATCCGGCGCTCGTGGTCGACGCCACGTACACCGTCCTCGCCGCCAACCGCGGCATCACCATGCTGCTCGACGGCGTTCCCGGCTTCCTCCTCGAACCCCCGCTGAACGCGATGCGGCTCACCCTGCACCCGCAAGGGCTGGCTCCCCGCATCCGGAACCTTCGCGAGTGGCGGGGCCATCTGCTCGCGCAGATGGAGCGCCAGATCGCCCTGCACCGCTCGGACGCGCTGCGCGCGCTGTACGAGGAGGTGGCGGCCCACCCGGTGCCGGAGCGGGCGGCCGATGACGAGAGCGCCGAGCCGGTCGCCCACTTCGCGCTGCCGATGCGGATCGAGCACGAGGGGCGGGTGCTGTCGTTCATCTCGTCCATCTCGACGTTCAACACCCCGATGGACGTGACCGTCGCCGAGCTGGCCATCGAGACGTTCCTCCCGGCCGACCCGGCCACCGCCAAGTACCTTCACGAGATGCATTTCTGACGCTCCGTCGGTCCACGTGTGTGACAGGTGCGATGCGTACGCACCCGTGAGTGTTCCGGGGGAACATGACACACTGCCCGGGTACTTCGGCGCGTGGGGAGGCGTGGCGTGAGTGAGCGGCGGGCGGCGCCCACCGTGGGGCAGGTGATCCTGGGGCGGCGGCTCCAGGAGTTGCGGGAGGCCGCGGGCCTGCGGCGCGAGGAAGCGGCGCGCGTGCTGCGCGTGGCCCCGGCGACGGTGCGGCGCATGGAGATGGCGGAGGTCGCGCTCAAGATCCCGTACGTCCAGGTGCTGTTGTCGACCTACGGGGTGCCCGACGACGAGGTCGCGGCGTTCGTCGCGCTGACCGAGGAGGCGAACCAGGCGGGCTGGTGGCAGCGGTTCCACGACGTGCTGCCGGACTGGTTCAGCATGCACATCAGCCTGGAGGGCGCCGCCCGGATGATCCGGTCCTACGAGCCGCACTTCGTGCCGGGGCTGCTCCAGACCGAGGAGTACGCGCGCGCCGTGATGGAGGCGGGGACCGTCGGACAGAGGGACCCCGCGGCGGTCGAGCGGCATGTCACTCTGCGCATGACCCGGCAGAAGCTGCTCACCCGCGAACAGCCGCCCCGCTTCTGGGTGATCATGGACGAGACGGTGCTGCGGCGCCCGGTGAGCACGCGCGCGCAGGTCATGCGCGACCAGATCGACCGGCTGCTGGAGGCGACCGAGAACGACGTCGTCACGCTCCAGATCGCCGAGTACGCGGACGGCCCGCACCCGGGGACGTACACGTCGTTCACGCTGTTCCGTTTCGCGGAACCGGAGTTGCCCGACATGGTCTACAGCGAGTACCTGACCGGCGCCCTGTATCTCGACTCGCGCCAGGAGGTCGCCCTGCACCTGGAGGTGCTGGACCACATGTCGGCGCGGGCGGCCTCCGCCGAGCGGACCAAGTCGCTCCTGCGGGAGTACCGCGAGAACTTCTGAGCCCGCCCGGCCGCTCGGCAGGCGCTCAGCCCGTGCCCGGACCGCCGTCCTTGCCGTCCCGGCCGCTGCGGTCGCCGCGGTCGTCGTCGACGATCTCGGCGTCCACCACGCCCTCCTCGTCCGCCGGTGCGGACCCGTCGGCTCGCGGCTCCTGCGGGGGCGACTGCCTGGCCTGCTCGTACATGGCCTGGCCCATCCGCTGGCTGACGGCGGCCAGCTTCTCGATGCCGGCCCGCAGGGCGGCGGTGTCGGCGGGGTCGTCGAGGAGGGCCTTGAGTCCGGTGATCGCCGAACCGACCTCCGTCCTGGTGTCGGCGGGTACGCGCTCCTCGTTCTCGCGGAGGAACTTCTCGGTCTGGTAGACGAGTTGCTCGGCCTGGTTGCGGGTCTCGGCTGCCTCGCGGCGCCTGCGGTCCTCGTCGGCGTACTGCTCGGCCTCGCGCATCATGCGGTCGATGTCGTCCTTGGGCAGCGCCGAGCCGCCCGTCACCGTCATCTTCTGCTCGCGGCCCGTGGCGAGGTCCTTGGCGGAGACATGCATGATGCCGTTGGCGTCGATGTCGAAGGCGACCTCGATCTGCGGGACGCCGCGGGGCGCGGGCGGCAGCCCCGTCAGGTCGAACACGCCCAGCTTCTTGTTGTAGGCGGCGATCTCCCGCTCGCCCTGGAAGACCTGGATGCCGACCGAGGGCTGGTTGTCGACGGCCGTCGTGAAGATCTCCGAACGCCGCGTGGGAATGGTGGTGTTGCGCTCGATCAGCTTGGTCATGATGCCGCCCTTGGTCTCGATCCCGAGGGACAGCGGGGTGACGTCGAGCAGCAGGACGTCCTTGACGTCACCGCGGATGACGCCCGCCTGCAGGGCCGCGCCGACGGCCACGACCTCGTCGGGGTTGACGCCCTTGTGCGGGTCCCTGCCGGTGAGTTCCCTCACCAGGTCGGTCACGGCGGGCATCCGCGTGGAGCCGCCGACCAGGATGACGTGGTCGACGGCGGACAGCTTCACACCGGCGTCCTTCACGGCCTGGTGGAAGGGGGTCCGGCAGCGGTCGAGCAGGTCGGCGGTCAGTTCCTGGAAGCGGGCCCGCGTCAGCTTCTCGTCCAGGTGCAGCGGTCCCTCCGCGGAGGCCGTGATGTACGGCAGGGAGATCGTCGTCTCCAAGGAGCTGGACAGCTCGATCTTGGCCTTCTCCGCGCCCTCGCGCAGGCGTTGCAGCGCCATCTTGTCCTGCCCGAGATCGACGCCGTACGCGCCCTTGAAGCCCTTGACGAGGTGTTCGACGATCCGCTGGTCCCAGTCGTCACCGCCCAGCCGGGTGTCGCCGTTGGTGGCCTTGACCTCGATGACGCCGTCCCCGATCTCCAGGAGCGAGACGTCGAAGGTGCCGCCGCCCAGGTCGAAGACGAGGACGGTCTGCTCCTCGCCCCGGTCGAGCCCGTACGCGAGGGCGGCGGCCGTCGGTTCGTTGATGATCCGCAGCACGGTGAGGCCCGCGATCTCGCCGGCCTCCTTGGTCGCCTGGCGCTGGGCGTCGTCGAAGTAGGCGGGCACGGTGATCACGGCTTCCGCGACGTCCTCGCCGAGGTAGGACTCCGCGTCCCGCTTCAGCTTCTGCAGGACCCGCGCGGAGAGTTCCTGCGCGCGGTAGCGGGTGCCGTCGACGTCGCCCCGGTCGGGGAAGCGCCAGGCGGTGTCGCCCATGTGGCGCTTGACCGAACGCGCGGTCCGCTCCACGTTCGTGACGGCCTGCCGTTTGGCCACCTCACCGACGAGGACCTCGCCGTTCTTCGCGAAGGCCACCACGCTGGGGGTGGTGCGCGCACCCTCGGCGTTGGCGACGACGGTGGCATCACCGCCCTCCAGGACGGCCACCACCGAGTTCGTCGTACCGAGATCGATCCCGACCGCACGTGCCATGTCCGTCCCCTTCCGACCGGCCGCTACCCGCCTCCAGCACAAAACTTGAGTGCGCGTCTGTCAATGCCGCGCACGCACGACGGCGATGCCGCGCCCCTCGCGAGGGGCGCGGCATCGCCGTCGTGCGTGCGCGGGATCAGGTGAGCTTGGCCGACAGGGTGATCGTCGTGCCGGTGAGGGCCTGGCTGACCGGGCAGTTGACCTTGGCGTCCTCGGCGGCGGCGGCGAAGGCCTGCTCGTCGATCCCCGGCACCGTGCCCTCGACGCTGAGGTGGATGCCGGTGATGCCCTCGCCGGGCTGGAAGGTCACGTCGGCGGAGGTGACCAGCTTGGTCGGCGGCGTGCCGGCCTTGTCGAGGATGTTCGAGAAGGCCATCGAGAAGCAGCTGGAGTGGGCGGCCGCGATCAGCTCCTCCGGGCTGGTCTTGCCGTTCGCCTCCTCGGCGCGCGACGCCCACGACACCGGCTGCTCACCGATGCTGCCGGAGGAGTCGAAGGTGACGACGCCGTTGCCCTTGAACAGGTTGCCTTCCCACACAGTGTGGGCGGAGCGCGTGGTTGCCACGATGAGTCCTTTCGGATGGGGTCCCGTACCCGGGTGTTCGTGACCCCTATCCGATCACACTCCGGCTCAGGTCACGCGAAAGACCGGCCCACGTGAGGTGAACGGCAGGCGTGCGCCCTGGGGAATCAGGTACGCGTGCTCGCGCCGGATCCGCAGCACGTCGCAGTACCCGTCCGTGATCACCAGGACCGGCGCGCCCGGCGGGAAGTCGTCGGCGCGGTGCAGCAGGTCGACGCCGGGCTGGAGCACCGTACCGCCGCGGCCGTGGACCCGGACCCGGCCGGCGATCTCGGTGACCGGGAGGTAACCGGCGTCGTGGGGCGCCGCGTCGCAGAACACGACGCGTGCGGCCGGTACGTCGCGGGCCTCGGCGTACGAGGCGATCGCCCCCAGGGCCTTGCCGAGCAGGGTGCTGTTCATGGAGCCGGAGGTGTCGAGGACGACGCCGAAGGTGCAGCGGGCGACCTCCTCGGGCGGGAAGTAGCGCCCCGCGCGCGGGATGTCGGGGGTGGCGGCCTGGCGGCGGGCGGGGCGGGCGTAGGTGCGGACGGGCTCGGGCCGCGGCACGAACTCGTCGAACCAGCGCGCCAGCCGGGCGTCCCAGGGCAGGGGCGGATGGCTGAGGGTACGGATCTCCTGGACCAGTCCGCCGGGCAGGAAGCCGCGCTCCTGCTGCTGGTGCAGGTCCAGGCCCCGGGCCAGCCCGCGGCGGTAGAACTCGTCGAGGTCGACGACGTCGCGGGGCGGGCCGAGGGGTCCGCCGAGGATGTCCGGCCGGCCCTTCCCGCAGAGCGTGGACCTGCGCCGCATCCGGCGCAGATCGCCCACGATGCGGTCGTACACCTCCTCGGCCGAGAGGCCCCGCAGGTCCGGGTCGTACAGCAGCCCTTCGGGCATCGTGCCGATCTGCATCTCCAGCAGCCAGGCGTTGACCACGTAGTCGCAGGCGACGTTGAACAGGAGCGGGTCGCGCGGGCCGCAGCGGTCGCCGTGGCGCAGCGCGGCGTGCAGCATCTCGTGGGCGAGGACGAACCGCCATTCCTCGTCGTCCAGCCGGAGCAGCGGGTTGACGTAGATCTCGCCCGCCTCGGCGTCGACCGCGGCGACGGAGATGTCGTGCGCGCGGGCGAGTTCGGCGTCGGCGACGAGGGTGATGCCGGCCGCGATCCCGCCGAGCAGCGGGTACGAGGAGACGAACCAGCCGAGCGCCCGCTCCCAGGGCTGGAGCCGGGTGGGGCCGCCGCCCATCGAGTCGCGCCGGCCGCCCGCCAGGTCCATCGCGGTGGCCATGGTCCGGGTCAGGGCGTGCGCGAAGGCGAGCTGCCAGTCCGGCACCTGACCGTTCCAGCTGTTCCACGGCAGCAGGATCTGGTCGGGTGCGCCGCCCGCGGTACCGCAGCGCTCGTAGGCGGGCGGGATGCCGTCGCGGCGCCAGCGGGTGGCGAGTTGCTCCTCGTCGCCGTCCGGGTAGGCGGCCGGCAGGTGCTCGGGGGTGAGCCCGACGGAGAAGGTGAGCAGGAAGCGGTTGACGACGACGCAGCGCGCGGCGAGGTCGAAGCGGTCGGGCTGCTCGCGCTCGCCGGTGGCCGCGGGTACGTGGCCGAAGCCGACGTGGATGAGTCCGTGCGCGATGGCCCAGGCCCACTCGGCGGGTTCGGTGACGGGCGCGCCCCCGTTCGGGCGGCGGGGATCCCGGGGCCGGACGGGGTGGGCGTGGAGCGTGCTGCCGGAGTCGACGCGGACGAGGCCGTCGTGCGGCGCGACGGTGCAGCTCTCCTCGCGGCAGATGCTGACGTCCAGGGCGGCCAGCGCCGGATTGGCCCGCACGAGCCGCAGTCCGGCGGCGAACGCCTCCGCGGCCCGGTCCGGCTTCTTCGGCGCCCGCTTGGCGGCCCGGCTCACCGGCGCGCCTCCACCAGGCGCGGCAGGTCGCGGGCCGCCTCCACCAGGAACCAGGCCGGCAGGACGGGGTTGCCGTCGGCGTCGGAGGCGATGACGTTCTGGGCGACCTCGACGGAGATCTCGGCGAGCTGCACGAGCAGCGACTTCGCGCGGTACGCCGTCTGCCGTCCGTTCGCCGAGAGGTGCTCCTTGCTCGCCGGCAGCTCCTTGACGAGGCGGCCGCGGAAGGACTCGGCGAGGTAGTAGAGCAGGTCGCGGTCCTCGAGGCGGCCCGGCCAGCGGGCGTCGCCGCGGATGACGGCCTCGATACCGAACCGGCTGCGCACGACCTTGACGTAGCCGCAGAAGGCGACGGCGTGGGCGGGGGTGAGTGTGCCGTGGGCGACGACCTTGAGGGTGTCCTCGTCGAGGTCCGGCCCGAAGGAGTGCAGCGCGTCGGAGAGCATGTGCCACGAGCGGGGCGTGGAGAACGGCTCCTCGGTCTTCGGCGGCTTGGACCAGAGGTGGTCGGGCCGGTCGGTGAGGTGGTCCAGGATCCACGGGTGGATGCCGTTGGCGGCGGCCCAGGCGAGCCAGTCCTTCGGCGAGGCCTCCAGGTGCACGTGGGCCAGGCGGTTGACCAGCGCCGAGGCGATCGGGCGGGCCAGCGCGTTGTCGGTGGCGCGGTTGCCCGCGCCGATCACGATCGACCCGGCGGGCAGTTCGTAGGCGCCGATGCGGCGGTCCAGGATCAGCGAGTAGAAGGCCTTCTGCACATCGGGCGTGGCCGCGTTCAGCTCGTCGAGGAACAGGCAGTACGGCTCGTCGCGGGCGATCGCCTCCGGCGGGCAGAACACCGAACGCCCGTCGCGGATCTGCGGGACGCCGATGAGGTCCTCCGGCGCCAGCTGGGTGCCCAGCAGGCTCACGCACTCCAGCCCCAGCGACTCGGCGAACTCCCTGACCAGGGAGGACTTTCCGATGCCGGGGGCGCCCCAGATGAAGACCGGCCGCACGGTCGCGAGGCCCAGCAGCAGTTCGGGTATCCGGGCGGGGGTGACGGTGGCGGCTGCCTGCACGCGGGGCTCCTGGGAGGGGGTCGACGGGGCGCGCAGGTGCGCGGTGTCCGAGACGGCCAGTGTGGGCGGGAACGTCCCCGCACCGCAGCCCATTTTTTTTCCGGCGGCGCCGGTCCCGCTCAGGAGGGCGGCGCGCCGGCGGGTGGCCGCCCCGCCCGCCCGGGGGCGCCCGTCAGGCGGCCCGCCGGTCCTTCCGGCGGGCCGTCAGCGGCACCTGGGGGCCGTCGGACTCGCGCAGCCAGCGCCGCAGCACGTGGTGGACCCGCTCGGCGCCGACGAGTTCGCCGCCGTCCTCGACGGGTGCGGACAGCGCCACCGGCGACATCAGGAAGGGGCGCCCCTGGGCTCCGCCGAGCCCGCCGTGCGAGCCGATCTGCTCCTCGAAGGCGAGGACCTCGCCCTCCTCCGGGTCGTACCAGGAGTTGACCATGAGGTCGGCGGTGTGCGGGAACCCGTGCGTGCGCCGTACGGCGTCGGCGGCGCCGGGCCCGAAGTCGGCCAGCGGGCCCGGGTGTTCGTCGCTCAGCTCGTCCACGGGCACCTCCGCGCCGTGCGCGCCGAGCACGAGCCCGCCGTGCTCCTCGCTGCGGACCAGCACGAAGCCGACGCCGGGGTGGTTGGCGAGGGTGGACAGCAGCGCCGGGTGGCGGCGGTCTATCTCCTCCCGGCTCATCCGGTGCGGCACGTCGGGGAACGAGACCAGACCGAGGTTGCCGGAGGCCAGCACGAGCGGTTCCGCGGGGCGGTGCGAGGGCCGGTACTGCCCGCCCTCCTCGACGGGGCGGCGCAGCGCGGCCCGTACGGCCGACCGGGCCTCGGCGCCGCTGTGGGTGCGCCGCACCCGGCGCGGCACGGGCAGTCCGCAGCCGGCCCGCACGAGATCGCCCAGCGTCAGCCCGTACCGGGTCAGGAAGGTCTCCCCCGGGCTCTGCCCGTGGTCGGACAGCAGCACGATCCGGTACGGCCGCGGGGCGTGCTCGGCGACCTTCGCGATCAGCGCCAGCGAGCGGTCGAGCCGCTCCAGGACCCGTTGGGCGTCCCGGCTACGCGGCCCGGAGTGGTGCGCCACCTCGTCGTACGCCACCAGGTCGGCGTAGACCGCGGCGCGGCCGGCGAGCATGTCGCCGATGACCGCGGCGACCACCACGTCCCGTTCGACGACGGTCGCGAAGGCCCGGATGAACGGGTACAGGCCGCCGCGCTTGACCCGCGGCCGGCACTTGCCGAGGCGGGCCCGGGTGGACTGGCCGATCTCCCGGAAGACCTCGGCGACGAAGGACATGGCGGTCCGCACGGCGTTGGCGGGGTCGCTGAAGTACGCGAAGTAGCCCGCCCGGGAGCGGTTGTCCGGGCCGCGCCGGGCGGCCATGGACAGCACCAGCGCGAGCTGCTCGGCGCCGCCGCTGAAGAGGTTGCCCCGGCTGGCGCCGTCGAAGGCCAGGAGTCCGCCCTCGCCGGTGCGCTCGACCGCGCGGCGCTGGAGTTCGGCGGCGCTGGAGGGGCGGTTGCACACCATCACCTCGCCGCTGTCCTTCTCGTACCACCGGAAGGCGGGCACGTCGTGGTTGGTGCCGTGCAGGATGCCGAGCTGGCTGGCGCCGGTCTGGCTGGACCAGTCGGTGCGCCAGGAGGTGAGCCGGTGGGTGGGCCCGCGGCCGGCCCGGGGCAGGGTTCCGCGCCCGGTGCCGGGGCCCGCGCCGAGCCATTCGGCCACGGTCGGCATCAGTCCCTTGGCGACGGCCTCGCACAGCACGTCGTGGCCGACGCCGTCGAGCTGGAGGAAGACGGTGCCGGGGCTGGAGGGCCCCGCTCCGCCCGTCGCGCGCCGCCGCCGGTCCGCGAGGCGGTAGAGCCTGCGCCGGTACGCGTCGTCGTCCCGGACCGCGAGGGCGGCGCCGGTGGCCGAGGCGACGGCCGACATGACTGCGGCCACCACCACAGCGGTCTCGGGCGCGGCCTCGCCGCGCCCGGAGGGGTTGATGCGCAGGGCGATCAGCAGCAGGGAGCCGTTGAGGAAGAAGACGAGCAGCCCGAGCACGAGGGCGGGCACGAGGAGCAGCGCCCGCACGAGCAGCGGCCAGACCAGCGACGACAGCAGTCCGAAGACCCCGGCGCCGGCGGCCGCGGTGAGGGCGATCCGGGTCGCGCTGTCCCCGGTGTCCGACTGGAGCTGGAAGTCGGGCAGCACTCCGGCGAGGACGAGCATCGTGACCGTGGACGCGGCCCACACGGTGATGCTCCGCCACACCCCGCTCAGCACGCTCCGCCAACGCCCGCCGCCCACGCCCAGCCACCTCACGTCCCGACCCGCCGGAACGCGAGCCCTCACGGCCCGCCCGGTGCGCGGACCGTCTCCCACCCTGTCACAACGCCCGGAAGGGCCCGGATGTCACCCGTGGGACGAGAGCGCGAGCGGCCCGCCGGTGCCGCGGGCGCGGCTCAGCGGCCGTCGTACCCGGCGGTCGGCATCGACAGGCGCCGGTGCACGCGGGCCTTCATCTGGGCGTCGTAGGAGGGTTCGGCGCGGCCGACCGTCTCGACCCGCACCCCGCGCCGCGCGCACTCGGCGGTGAACTCGTCGACGGAGGCGAGCGCGCGCTCCAGGACGCGGCGGCTCGGCGCGACGAACAGGTCGACGAGTCCGGCCTCGACGTCGTCCCACAGGGCGCAGTGGTCGGAGCGCAGTCCGCCGACGAGGAGTTCCCGGGTGACGACGTAGCCCCGCTCCGCGGCCCAGCGGGCGCACATCGCGTGCTGGCTGCGGGAGTCGACGAGGAAGGGATCGGCGTCCAGTTCCTCCAGCGGCGTCAGACTCGCGATCGCCGTGACACGCACCAAGGCGTCTCCCCCCTGCTCGTACGAAGCGGAGAACGTGGGCCGGGGCACGCCGGAGGCGGCGCCTGCTTCTCCCATGCGTCCCCTCACCTCCCGGTTTCGCCGCCGACCCTACTCCTGCCCGTAGGCTCGGGGGGAGTCGCGCGAAGGAGGCAAAGGGAGTGCCGGTGGAGATCACCTGGTGGGGTCACGCCACCTGCACGGTGGAGGACTCGGGGACACGTGTGCTGACGGACCCGCTGTTCGCGCGGAGGCTCGCGCATCTGCGGCGCCGGGGCGGACCCCCGCCGCCCCCGCGGGCGGCGGTCGCGGACGTGGTGCTCGTCTCGCATCTGCACGCCGACCACCTGCACGTTCCCTCGCTGGCACGCCTGGAGCCGGGTACGCGGCTGCTGGTGCCGCGGGGGGCGCCGCGGGCGGTCGGGGGGTTGCGCAGGCTCCGTCATCTGCGGCTGACGGAGGTGGCACCGGGCGAGAGCGTGAAGCTCGGCGAGCTGAACGTGCGGGTGGTGCGCGCGGCGCACGACGGGCGCAGGCTGCCGTTCGGACCGCACCGCGCGCCCGCGCTCGGTTACGTGGTCGAGGGCGAGGCCCGTACGTATTTCGCCGGGGACACCGGGCTGTTCGACTCGATGGCCGAGGAGGTCGGGGAGGTCGACGTGGCGCTGCTGCCGGTCGGCGGCTGGGGGCCGCACCTGGGCGAGGGGCACCTGGACCCGGAGCGCGCCGCCCGGGCGCTGGCCGGTCTGGCGCCGCGCACCGCCGTGCCGGTGCACTACGGCACGTACTGGCCGATCGGGATGGACGCCGTGCGCCCCCATGAATTCCACACGCCGGGCGACGAATTCGTGCGCCGGGCCGCGCGTTGGGCGCCGGGTGTCGCGGTGCACCGGCTGGGACAGGGCGAGAGCATACGTCCGGAGGTCGCCCGGTGATCCTCCGGTCCGCGGTGGTGCTGTCCGCGGCGGGTACGGCAGGGGCGACGATCCCGCCCGAGTCCACTCAGCAGGCGCTCGGGTATCCGTCGCTGTTCCTGCTGGTGCTGATCGGCGCGCTGGTGCCGGTGGTGCCGACGGGGGCGCTGGTCAGCTCGGCGGCGGTGGTGGCCTTCCATCAGACGGCGCCGTTCTCGCTGGCGCTGGTCTTCGGGGTGGCGTCGCTCGCGGCGTTCCTCGGCGACATCTCGCTGTACTGGCTCGGCCGGCGGGGCATGCACTCGAAGAACGGCTCGCGCTGGCTGGCGGCGATCCGCGACCGCGCCCCCGAGGACCGCCTCGCCCAGGCCCAGCGGAAGCTGGACGACCACGGTGTCGCCGTACTGGTCCTGTCCCGGCTGGTCCCCGCCGGGCGCATCCCGGTGATGCTCGCCTGCCTGCTGGCGAAGATGCCGCTGCGCACCTTCGCGCGCGGCGACGTCCCGGCCTGCCTCGCGTGGACCTTCACCTACCAGCTCATCGGCATCCTGGGCGGCTCCCTGTTCGAGGAGCCCTGGGAGGGCGTGGCCGCCGCGGTCGTCCTGACGCTGCTGGTCGGCGCGGCGCCCGGGCTGTGGCGCCGGGTGCGCGGGACCTCGTAGGGCGTCCTCGGGCGTGCCGGGACCGGCGCCCGGCGGGATCGCCTCGGTTCAGTCCAGGACGCGTGAGCCGCCCACCGGCAGGTCCCACAGGTCGTCCCGGTCGAGGCCGGCCTTCTCCCAGGCCGCCCGCACCCGGGTGAGCGGTTCGAGCACGGGCTCCGCGGACAGGACGAACGTGCCCCAGTGCATGGGGGCCATGCGGCGCGCGCCGAGGTCGACGGCGGCCCGCACCGCTTCCTCCGGGTCGCAGTGGACGTCCCTGAGCCACCAGCGGGGCTCATAGGCGCCGATGGGGAGCAGGGCGAGGTCGATGCCGGGGTGGCGCCGGCCGATGCGGGAGAACCAGTGGCCGTAGCCGGTGTCGCCCGCGAAGTACACGCGCTGTCCTTCGCCGGACGTCAGGACCCAGCCGCCCCACAGCGTGCGGCAGGTGTCGATCAGGCTGCGCTTGGACCAGTGGTGGGACGGCACGAAGTCGAAGCGGACACCGCCCAGTTCGGCCGCCTCCCACCAGTCCAGCTCGGTGACCGCGGTGAACCTGCGGCGCCGGAACCAGCGGCCGAGCCCGGCCGGCACGAGGACCGGGGTGTCGCGCGGCAGGCGGCGCAGGGTCGGGGCGTCCAGGTGGTCGTAGTGGTTGTGGCTGATGACCACGGCGTCGATGCGGGGCAGTGCGCTCCACGGCACGCCGACGGGCGTGACGCGGGCCGGGGTGCCGAGGATCCGGCGGGACCAGACCGGGTCGGTGAGCACGGTGAGGCCGCCTATGCGGATCACCCAACTGGCGTGCCCCGCCCAGGAGACGGCGACGGTGCGGGCGTCCACCTCGGGCAGCGGGCCCGGTTCGAAGGGCAGGCGCGGGACGTCGGCGAGGCCGGCGGCGTCGGGCCGCAGGGCGCCCTCGCGGGCGAACCGCGCGAAGGCCCGCAGGCCGGGCAGCGGCGCGGTGAGCCGGTCGGTGAACGACCGTGGCCAGACGCGCTGTTCGCCGAGCGGGCGCGGCTCGGCGGGCGGCGGGAGCGGGGCGGGCGCCTCCCGTGGTTCGTGCAGGACGAGGGAGTCGTGGGGACCCAGTACGGCCGGTGTCCCGGCCGCGGGTGCCGTCGCGGACTCCGGTGCCACCGCGTCCTGTTGTGTCGTCGTGGTCGACTCGGACCGCTGCGTCATCGAGGATGCTCCCATCGCTGAGCGTCGTCGCGTAGTTCGTCGAAGGCCGACCCCAGGTGGGTCAACGCGCGTTGCACGTACGGCAGTTCCAACGGTGTGGGGGACGAGAGGCATTCCTCGCGCTCCGCGTCCGTCGTGCCGAGCAGGGGGGCGGTGGACAGCCGTACCCGCGGCGCCGCCAGGTCGTCGCCGAAGCGGTGGCCGCCCGGCGCCGGGTATCCGAGGCGGGCGGTGAGGAGGTCCTCCAGCTCCTGGGCGTCGCCGACACCCCGGGCGGTGAGCTCGCCGTGCAGCGGGCCGAGGTCCACGTAGAGGTGCCGGCCGGCCCGCGGGGGTCTGGCGAGGGCGCCCGCGGCGACCACGGTGCGGTGCACGGCGTCCGCGACGGCCGCGTGCAGGCGGGCCGAGGCGGTGAGCCGCCCGTCGACGTCACCGGGTTCCTCCAGCGCGTACGCGGCGGCCGCGGCGACCGGGTCGGCCGGGCGGGCGCCGAGCGCGGTGAGCACGTCGAGGACGCGGGCGCGCAGCGTGGAGCCGTACGGGTTCGCCGGGAACCGGGCGACGGCGGCGGGCCAGCCGAGCGGCAGGAAGGGGCCGGAGAGGTCGGTGAGCACGGTGACCTCGTCGGGCAGCATCTCGGCGGGGCTGAGGAACACGGTGTCCAGGGGCCGGTGCAGGGTGTCCCGCCAGGTCTCGTCGCTGACCACGTGCAGGCCCTCGGCGACGGCGGCCTCCACGGTCTCGTGGACGGTCTCGGGGGGTGCGACCGTGGCCGTGGGGTCGTCGGCGACGGACAGCAGGAGCAGTCGCGGGTCGCCGCCCTCGGCGCGGACCCTGCGCACGGTCTCCAGGAGCGCGTACGGGTCGGGGACGCCGCCGCATTCGGCGGGGGTGGCCACGTGGAACGCGTTCCTGCCCAGCAGCCTGGTCTGCGGCGCCCACCAGGCGGCGCAGGGCCGCGGGAGCAGGACGTCGCCGCCGACCGCGGCGGTCAGCGCGAGCAGCAGGGAGGCGGCGCCGGGCGCCGCGGCCACCCGGCCGGCGGTGGCGGGCAGTCCGCGGCGGGACCAGTAGCCGCAGGCGGCGTCGAGCAGTGCCGGGCCGCCGCCCGCGGGTTCGGCGCCGGACCGGCCCGCGGACCGGGCGAGGACCTCGCGGAGTCCGGGCAGCAGGGGCAGCCCCTGGTCGGGGAGGGTCGGGCCGTAGCGAACGGGCCCGTGCCCCTCCGGGTACGTCCGCCCCATCCGTGACCTCCGCGCAGTCCGTGGTGCCGTGTCGCCGCCGTGCCGTCCGTGGCCGGTGGCCGGTCCTGTGCCGTCCCCCGCCCCACAGGCGTCTCCCTACCCCCGGACCAGGCGACCATGGCCGGTCACCGGGTCGCGCGGTCACGGCCTCAGTAGCGGCGGTGCGTCGAGCCTCCGCGGCGCAGCCGGTAGACGGCGGCGCCGACCGCGCCCGCGATGAGGACGCCGCCGGTGATCAGGGCCGGGAGGGAGTCGGTGAAGGCGCCGCCCTGCCCGGCGCGCACGCCGTGCCGGCTGTCGACGCCGGGGTGCTCGCGCGGCTCGTGGGGCGCGGTGCCGTCGTGGGCCGTGCCGTCGCGGGGGGTGTGCCTCTCGCCGGGTACGGGTTCCAGGGCGTCCGGCGCCGCCTCCTGGGGCGCACGGTCCGGGCCGACCGGTTCCGGCGGCACGCCTTCCGGGACGCCGTCCGCGCCCACGCCTTCGGGGACGCCGGCCGGTCCCAGGTCCTCCGGGACGCTGTCCGGGCCGACGGCGTCGGGGCCCACGTCGCCGGGGCTCGTCCCGTCCGCGCCGCCGTCACCGGGCTCCACGGCGTCCGGGACGGTGTCGGCGGGCCCGGCGGCTTCCGGGCCCAGCGCCCGGGAGCCCGCGTCGCCCGGCTCCGTGCCGTCCGGTGCCAGGACACGCCCGTCACCGCCCGCGGTGCCGTCGGCCCCGGCCTGGCCCGCACCGCCGTCCTCGTAGGTTTCCGGGTCCACGCTGCGCGGGCCGAGGGGGCCGAGGGCCCGGGCGGTGTGCGCGGGCACGTGCGCGCCGGTCCCGTCGCGGAACGCGGAGGCGCTGACCGTGCCGCCGGGGCCGACGGCGCGGGAGCCGGCCTCCGCGGCCCGGTCCGCGAACGCGGCCGAGGCGGTCGCGCCCAGGGCGGCACTGGCCAGGGCGGTGGCGGACAGGACACGAGCGGTACGGCGCATGGGATGGGCTCCTTCGGCCGGCTCTGCGGTGAGGGCACGGCCGTCGTGCCCCCAGAGCCCATCACAGCCCCGGCGGCGGCCGGGCGCGCGCCGCCGGGCACCATTCGCGCTACCCGGGCCGCCGGACGGGGGACCCGGGAGCCCGCGGGGGCGCGAAACGGTGGCCACGGAAACGGCCCCCGGGCGAGGGGGGCGACATGCGAGGGGGCCGGGCGCTCCCGCGCGTCCGGCCCCCTCGCGATGCTGTGCCGGTTCACCCGGCGGAACGCCTACGCGGCGTCGCGCATCACCTGGTCGCGGAGCCTGCTGCAGCAGCGGCTGATCAGGCGCGAGACGTGCATCTGGGAGATGCCCAGTTCGTCGGCGATGCGGCTCTGCGTCATGTCGTTGAAGAACCGCATGTAGAGGATGGCGCGCTCCCGCTCCGGGAGCGCCTGGAGCCGGGGCTTGACGGCCTCGCGGTCGATGACCGTGTCCAGCGCCGGGTCGGCCGAGCCGAGGGCGTCGCTGAGCGAGTAGCCGTCCTCGCTGCCCGGCAGCTCGGCGTCGAGGGAGAGCGCGGTGAAGCTCTCCAGGGCCTCCAGGCCGGTCAGCACGTCCTCCTCGCTCATCCGGGCGTGCTCGGCGATCTCCGCGACGGTGGGCCTGCGGCCGGTGATCGTCTGCGACAGGTCCTGGCTGGCGAAGCGCACGCGGTTGCGCAGGTCCTGGACGCGCCGCGGTACGTGCAGGGTCCACATGTGGTCGCGGAAGTGGCGCTTGATCTCGCCGGTGATGGTCGGCACCGCGTAGCTCTCGAAGGCGTTGCCGAGCTCGGGGTCGTACCGGTCGACGGCCTTGACGAGCCCGAGCGCCGCGACCTGCCGCAGATCCTCGTAGCTCTCGCCGCGGCTGCGGAAGCGTCCCGCGAGACGTTCGGCCATGGGCAGCCAGGCCTCCACGATCCGGTCCCGGAGTGCGTCTCGCTCGGGGCCCGCGGGCAGCTCGGCGAGCCTGCGGAACGCCTCAGCCGTGTCGGGGGCGTCGTCGTGCGGGTGGTGCTTCACGCTCGCTTGGGTTCGCATGGTGCCTGCAACTCCCTTGGGGGGTGCCTTAGATGGACAGTCACCGTGGGAGCGCGCCCGCGCGCCGGACGGGTACACCCGGGGCGCGGTTCCACCGCTCCCACGGACGTGCCTCCTGTCCGAAGCACTCTCACGCGCCTGCCCCGAGTCATGCGTGGCAAACACCCGAGGTTTTCCGGCGTCTGGGGTGGTGACTCGGAAGGTGTTGTGTCCGTCCCCCCTGCCTCCAGGAGGTTCCGTCATGAGCACCAAGGTCGCCGATCACGTCCTGCAGCGCCTGCGTGAATGGGGCGTGGAGCAGGTCTTCGGCTATCCGGGGGACGGCATCAACGGTCTGCTGGCCGCCTGGGGCAGGGCCGAGGACCGGCCACGCTTCGTGCAGTCGCGGCACGAGGAGATGTCCGCGTTCCAGGCGGTGGGATACGCCAAGTTCAGCGGCCGTCTGGGTGTCTGCGCGGCCACCTCGGGGCCGGGCGCCATCCATCTGCTGAACGGGCTGTACGACGCCAAGCTCGACCACGTCCCGGTGCTGGCGATCGTCGGCCAGACGCACCGCACCGCGATGGGCGGCTCGTACCAGCAGGAGGTCGACCTCCACACGCTGTTCAAGGACGTCGCGTCCGACTTCGTGGAGACGGTGAACGTCCCCGAGCAGCTGCCGAACGTCCTGGACCGCGCGATCCGCACCGCGTACGCGCGCCGGGCCCCGACCGCCGTGATCATCCCCGGTGACGTGCAGGAGCTGGACTACGAGCCGCCCACGCACGAGTTCAAGATGGTCCCCTCCAGTCTCGACCTGGGCTCCTGGACGACGACTCCCTCGCAGGAGTCCCTGGAACGCGCCGCCGAGGTCCTCAACTCCGGTGAGCGGACGGCGATCCTGATCGGGCAGGGCGCTGCGGGCGCGCGGGCGGAGGTGCGGCGGACCGCGGAGCTGCTCGGCGCGGGCGTCGCCAAGGCGCTGCTCGGCAAGGACGCCCTGAGCGACGAACTCCCCTACGTCACCGGGTCGATCGGCCTGCTCGGCACGCGTCCCTCGTACGAGCTGATGCGCGACTGCGACACCCTGCTCACCATCGGCTCGTCCTTCCCGTACTCGCAGTTCCTGCCGGAGTTCGGCAAGGCGCGGGCGGTGCAGATCGACCTGGACCCGCACATGATCGGGATGCGTTATCCGTACGAGGTGAACCTGGTCGGGGACGCGAAGGCGACGCTTCAGCGGCTCATCCCGCTGCTCGACGGGGACCGCGGGCGGGAGTGGTACGACACGGTCTGCGCGAACGTCACGCGCTGGCACGAGGTGATGAGGCGGCGGGCGGAGGTCTCGGCGGACCCGATCAACCCGGAGTACGTCGCCCGGGCGCTGGACCCGCTGCTGCCCGACGACGCGATCGTCACGTCCGACTCCGGTTCGACGTCGAACTGGTACGCCCGGCACCTCACCCTGCGGGACGGCATGCGGTCGTCCCTCTCCGGCACGCTGGCGACGATGGGCTGCGCGGTGCCGTACGCGATCGGCGCGAAGTTCGCCCACCCCGACCGGCCCGTGATCGCGCTCGCCGGGGACGGGGCGATGCAGATGAACGGGCTCGCGGAGATGATCACCGCGGCGAAGTACCGGGACCGCTGGGAGGACCCGCGGCTGGTCGTGGGCGTCTGGAACAACCGGGACCTGAACCAGGTGACCTGGGAGCTGCGGGCGATGGGCGGCGCCCCCTCGTTCCTGCCCTCGCAGGAGCTGCCCGACGTGCAGTACGCCGCCTTCGCGCGCTCCCTGGGGCTGACCGGCATCCGGGTCGAGAAGCCGGAGGAGGTGGAGGACGCCTGGCGCGCCGGGCTGGCGGCCGACGGCCCCGCGGTGATCGAGTTCCTGACCGATCCGGCGGTCCCACCGGTGCCGCCGCACGCCACCTGGGAGCAGATGGAGGCCACCGCGGCGTCGATCCTCAAGGGCGACGCCGACCGCGGCTCGGTGGTCCGCCAGGGGCTGAAGGCCAAGGTCCAGGAGTTCCTGCCGGGCCGCGACAAGCGCGGGAAGTGAGGTCCGGGCGGACGTGTCGACCCCGGGTGCTCGGGTACGCGTCGACCACTCCCGAACCTCTGGAGGGAAACATGCAGCGAGGCAGTGACCGGCTGAGCGTCCACCGGGACGAGGAGATGAAGCACGAGCTTCAGGGACTGCTCCGGTCCGGGCATCCGACCCGGGCCGAGGAGTGGCACGACCCGGAGCCCACGGCCGACGACGATCCGGTGATCGCGGGCGGTCCCGTGGTACCGGGTCGGGGGGCCGCCTCCCTGGAGACGGTGCGTCTGGAGATGGCCCGGATCCTGGGCCGGACCTCGTTCCCGGCGGGCCCGCGCGAGCTGGGCGGCGTACTGCGGGAGAAGCACGCGCCGGACGCTCTCGTGGAGGCCGTGGAGCGGCTGCCGCGCGAGGCGCACTACGGCACGGCCGGGGAACTGGCCGAGGCGGTCGTGCGCACCGGGCCGTCCTGAGGCCCGGAGTACGGCGAGGAGACACCGTGCCGCCCGAGGGCGGCGGACGACCGGCGGGCGGGCCGCGGACGCGGCCCGCCGGACGCCGGGAAAGGAGAAGGGACACCATGCGCATCGCGTTCCTGGTGGCGCCGGAGGGCGTCGAGCAGATCGAGCTGACCGATCCCTGGCAGGCGGTGACCGACGCGGGCCACGAGCCCGTCCTCGTGTCGACGCAGCCCGGGGAGATCCAGGCCTTCAACCACCTCGACAAGGCGGACACCTTTCCCGTGGACCAGGTGGTCACGGACGTGTCGGCCGACTCCTTCGACGGACTGGTCCTTCCGGGTGGCGTCGCGAACCCGGACTTCCTGCGGACCGAGGAGAAGGCGGTGTCTTTCGTCCGCGACTTCTTCGAGTCGGGGCGTCCGGTCGCCGCGATCTGCCACGCGCCGTGGACGCTCGTGGAGGCGGACGTCGTCTCCGGCCGGGTCCTCACCTCGTGGCCCAGCCTGCGCACGGACATCACCAACGCCGGCGGCACCTGGGTGGACGAGCAGGTGAAGGTCTGCGACCACGGGCCGAACACCCTCGTCACCAGCCGCAAGCCGGACGACCTCAAGGCGTTCGACGAGGCCCTCCTCGCCGAGTTCGCGAAGGGTCGCCGGAGCGGCTGACGCCCGCGGCGGCGACGAGCGAGTCCGTGCCCGGGTCCCCGTGGGGCCCGGGCACGGCCGTGTCAGCGCTCGCGAGCGCCCTCGCGGGTGCGGCCCGCCACGATCGGGCGGCGCGGGTGGCGGCGCAGGTACTCGCCCTCCAGCTGCGCCATGCGCTCGTTGTGGATCCGCAGCGCGTCGTTGGACCCGTGCAGCAGCGTGTCGTGGCGGGTGCGGTGGATCGTCTCCAGCTCCCGCATCAGCTGCTGGTCGTCCAGCCGGTCCGGGTCGACTCCGGTCATCGCGGTACCCCGATCGTCGTGGTCCTCTGCGGTCCGGGTACCCACCCGGCACGCGATAGCCCGGGGCCTCCCGGAGAAGGCCGTGGCATCGCTGTCTCCACTCTACGAACATCCGGCGCGCCGGGCCTGCGCACCCGCGGGCGGCCCCCTCCCCGCGCGGGGAGGGGCGGCCTGCCTACCGGGCCCGCTCCACCCGGCGCTCGTCCCACACGGGCTCGGTCGTCTCGCGCACCCGGCCGTCCGACCCGAAGACCAGGTAGCGGTCGAAGGAGCGGGCGAACCAGCGGTCGTGGGTGACCGACAGGACCGTCCCCTCGTACGCCTCCAGCCCCTCCTGGAGGGCCTCCGCCGACTCCAGGTCGAGGTTGTCGGTGGGCTCGTCCAGGAGCAGCGCCGTGGAGCCCTCCAGCTCCAGCAGCAGGATCTGGAACCGGGCCTGCTGGCCGCCGGACAGCTTCTCGAAGCGCTGCTCGGCCTGCGCGGTCAGCTCGTAGCGGCGCAGCCTGGACATGGCCGCGCCGCGGTCCTGCGCGTGCTCGGTCCACAGGATGTCGAGCAGCGTGCGCCCCTCCAGCTCGGGGTGGGCGTGCGTCTGCGCGAAGTGGCCCGGCACGACGCGGGCGCCGAGCTTGAACTCCCCCGTGTGCGCCACGTCGCCGCCGGCGAGCAGCCGCAGGAAGTGCGACTTGCCCGAGCCGTTGGAACCCAGCACGGCGACCCGTTCCCCGTAGAAGACCTCCAGGTCGAAGGGTTTCATCAGGCCGGTGAGTTCGAGGCCCTTGCAGGTGACGGCCCGGACGCCGGTACGGCCGCCGTGCAGCCGCATCCTGATGTCCTGCTCGCGGGGCGGCTCGGGCGGCGGACCGGCCTCCTCGAACTTCCGCAGCCGGGTCTGCGCCGCCGCGTACCGGGACGCCAGCTCATGGCTGATGGAGGCCGCCTGACGCAGGTTCAGCACCAGCTTCTTCAGCTGGGCGTGCTTCTCGTCCCAGCGGCGCCGCAGTTCCTCGAAGCGGGCGAAACGCTCGCGCCGCGCCTCGTGGTACGTGGCGAAACCACCGCCGTGCACCCAGGCGTCCGCGCCGGTCGGGCTGGGCTCGACGCTCACGATCTTCTCGGCGGCACGGGCGAGCAGCTCGCGGTCGTGGGAGACGAACAGGACGGTCTTGCGGGTCTCCTTGAGCCGCTCCTCCAGCCAGCGCTTGCCGGGGACGTCGAGGTAGTTGTCCGGCTCGTCGAGCAGCAGCACCTCGTCGCCGCCGCGCAGCAGCGCCTCCAGCACCAGCCGCTTCTGCTCGCCTCCGGACAGCGTCCGCACCTGGCGCCACTGCGCCTTCTCGTACGGCACGCCGAGCGCCGCCATGGTGCACATGTCCCAGAGCGTCTCGGACTCGTACCCCCGCACCTCGGCCCAGTCGGAGAGCGCCTGCGCGTACTTGAGCTGGGCTGCCTCGTCGTCGACGGTCATGATCCCGTGCTCGGCGACGTCGACCGCCCGCGCGGCCTCGCGGATCCGTGGGGGCGCCACCGACACCAGCAGCTCGCGCACGGTCGTCTCGTCCCGTACGGAGCCGACGAACTGGCGCATCACACCGAGGCCGCCGCCCACGGTGACCGTGCCGCCGTGCGGTTTGAGCTCTCCGGAGATCAGGCGGAGCAGGGTGGTCTTCCCGGCGCCGTTCGGGCCGACGAGGGCCACGACGGACCCTTCTCCCACCCGGAACGACACGTCGCCGAGCAACGCCCTCCCGTCGGGGAGGTAGTACTCAAGATGCGCGGCTTCGAGGTGTCCCATGGTCAGGCATTGTCCGGGGCGGCGCCCTCGCCGGGCAAACGCATATCCGCAGGCCCCCGACGTGGCCTGCGTCACCCCGGCCCGCGCTAGCCCCCGGTGCGGCAGGAATCCCGCGCCCTTGGGTACCCGAACCCCCATGACTGCGACCCCAGACGTCGACCTCACCGTCCGCCCGCCGGGCCATCACGTGCTCCGGGACCGGCTCCTGGCCGCCGACTGCCGGCTCTTCGAAGCGGTCGCGGCGCGGCACTGGCCGGGCGGCGACCGCGTGCTGCCGAGGCTGACCCGGAGCGCGAACCACGGCGTGCTCTGGTTCGCCACGGCGGCGGCGCTCGCCGCGAGCCGCAGCCCCCGGGCCCGTCGTGCCGCCGCCCGCGGTCTCGCCTCGCTCACCCTGGCGTCCGCCACGATCAACACCCTCGGCAAGCGCTCGGTGCGCCGCGCCCGGCCGGCACTGGACCCCGTGCCGCTGGTCCGGCAGCTGAAGCGGCAGCCGATCACGACCTCGTTCCCGTCCGGGCACTCGGCGTCCGCCGCGGCCTTCGCGACGGGGGTGGCCATGGAGTCCGGCGGCCTGGGTGCCGCGGTGGCTCCAGTGGCCGCGGCGGTGGCCTTCTCCCGCGTCTACACGGGCGTCCACTTCCCGAGTGACGTGCTCGTGGGCGCGGCGCTCGGGGCGGGCGCCGCGTACGCGGTGCGCGGACTCGTCCCGACCGGGGACCGGGACGGGCTGCCGCCGCCCGGCCGGACGGCCGCGGAGGCCCCCGCCCTGCCCGAGGGCGAGGGCCTGGTCATGGTGGCCAACAAGGGTGCCGGTACCGCGGGCCGGGCCCGCGCGCTGCTGGAGACCCTGCCGGGGGCGGAGCTCGTGGAGTGCGAACCCGCCGACGTGCGCGCCGAGTTGGAGAAGGCGGCGACGCACGCCCGGGTCCTCGGCGTGTGCGGCGGCGACGGCACGGTGAACGCGGCGGCGGAGGTGGCGCTGCGGCACGGCCTGCCGCTCGCGGTGCTGCCCGGCGGCACGCTGAACCACTTCGCGTACGACCTCGGTGTCGAGGACGCGCGGGGGCTTGCCCGTGCCCTGCGGCGGGGCGAGGCCGTCCGGGTGGACGTCGGGCTGTTCTCCTCGGACGCCGCCGAGGGGTGCTTCCTGAACACGTGCAGCCTGGGTGTCTATCCCGAGCTGGTGCGCGAGCGGGAGCGCTGGTCCCGGGCGGTCGGCGGCTGGCCCGCCGGGGTGATCGGGGCGCTGCGCGTGCTGCGTGCCGACCGCCGTCCGCTGCGGACCGGGTTCGAGGGCCGTGAGCACCCGCTGTGGCTGCTGTTCGCGGGCAACGGCACGTACCACCGGGTGGGTCTGGCGCCCGCCCGGCGCTTCGATCTCGCGGACGGCCGGCTGGACGTACGGGTGGTGCACGGCGGCCGGCGGCCCGCGGTGCGCCTGCTCGCGGCGGCCCTCGCGGGACCGCTGACCCGCTCCCCCGCGCACGCCGCGGTGCGGGTGGACCGGCTGCGGGTGGACGGCCTCCCGCCCGGCACCCCGCTGGCATACGACGGGGAGGTCACGGAGGCCGCGGGCGAGCTGACCCTCGGCAAGGCCCGAGAGGCCCTGACGGTCTACCGCCCGGCCGACCGGGACTGACACTATGTCAGACCGCATGGTGAGATACGGATCTCACCATGCGGCCAAGGCGCGTACCGTGGCGCACATCGCCCCGCGGAGCAGCGGCTCCGCGGGCCCGTACGCCGCGAAGGGGAACGGTCATGCCGAAGTCGCAGGAGAGCGCCGTCTACACGCACGGCCACCACGAGTCCGTACTGCGCTCGCACACCTGGCGCACCGCCGCCAACTCGGCCGGCTACCTCCTCGGCTCCCTGAAGCCGCACATGCGCATCCTGGACATCGGCTGCGGCCCCGGCACGATCACCGCCGACCTGGCGGCGCTGGTGCCCGAGGGCCGGGTCACGGGCGTGGACCGCGCGCCGGACGTCCTGGAGCAGGCGCGGGCCACGGCGGCGGAGCGGGGGCTGCCGAACGTCGACTTCGCGGTCGCCGACGTGCACGCGCTGGACTACCCCGACGACACGTTCTGCGTGGTGCACGCGCACCAGGTCCTCCAGCACGTCGGGGACCCGGTGGCCGCGCTGCGGGAGATGGTCCGGGTCACCAGGCCGGGCGGGCTCGTCGCGGTCCGGGACTCCGACTACTCGGCGATGACCTGGTATCCGCGCTCCCCCGGCATGAGCGACTGGCTGGAGCTGTATCTGCGGGTGGCGCGCGCCAACGGCGGTGAGCCGGACGCGGGCCGCCGTCTCAAGTCCTGGGCGCTGCGAGCCGGGCTGGACGACATCACGGCTACGTCGAGCACCTGGACCTTCGCCACGGACGCCGAACGGCAGTGGTGGAGCGGGCTGTGGGCCGACCGCACCCTCGCCTCGGCCTACGCGGACCGCGCCGTCGAGGGCGGTCACGCGACCGGGGAGGAACTGCGGGTGGTGTCGGAGGCGTGGCGCGCGTGGGGCGAGGCAGAGGACGGCTGGTTCGCCGTGCTGCACGGCGAGATCCTGTGCCGCAAGAACGCCTGACGCGCGGGGCGGGGTCCGGCCGTGACAGGCACGGGACCACTGGGGCATGCGTTCGGATCAGGCCGGGGGGGGGGGGGGGGGGGGGGGGGGGGGGGGGGGCGGGGGGGGGGGGGGGGGGGGGGGGGGGGGGTGGGGGGGGTTGTCCGTGAGTTTTTGCTTGGGGCGGGGTTTTTTTTGTTGTTGTGGGCG
>NZ_JBVHTO010000011.1:0-449482 GCF_055565855.1 Streptomyces sp. NPDC028308 | reverse complement strand
CTTCCGGCAGCAACTTCGGTCGCTGTCGCCAACGTGTCTGTCCGCATGGACATGATCCTAGCTCAGACCCACCTATGTTGCGTAGCTCTTTGGCTGCTCGGCTGGACGACGGTCGACGGGCGCCCCTTCCAGGTGCGGCAGTTCCGCAACCGCAAGGGCAGCGTCGACCCCGCCGCCCTCGCCCCCGGCCAGGTGGACGACTACGGCCGGATGACGGGCGCCCTGCTCGCCCGCGCCCACACGCACAGCGCCGACCCGCGCCTGATCGCCGGCTACTGCGGCAAGAACGAGGAGCTGGACGAGGCGATGGCCGCCTTCGCCGTGGCCTACGCGGACCGTACGGAGGCGGACCACGCGGAGCTGGTGGCGGCGGTCGCGCAGGGCCGCGTGGCCGCGGAGGCGGGCGTGTGACGGGAGGGTCGGGCGGCGTCGCGGGTCGGCCCGGGAAACCCCGGGGGCCCGTGGCCTAGGCTGGACGGGTGACGACCCCGGAAGCCGAGCACAGCCAGCCCAGCCGCAGCGAGGCGGACGCCGCCCGCACGACGGAGGACGCCAGCTCCCGCAGCACCGCGAGCCCGCAGCCCGACGAGGGCACGGGGGCTCAGTCCCCCGGCGGACAGAGCGTTCCGGCCGCCGGGGGCGAGCGGGTCGGTTCGGATGCGCAGAGCGCCGCGAGCGTCGAGGGCGGTCAGGTCGCTGCGGATGCGCGGAGTGGCGCGGGCGTTGAGGGCGATCAGGTCGGTGCCGATGATGGTGCCGGTGCCGGTGCCGGTGCCGGTGCCGGTGCCGGTGCCGGTGCGGGCGCGGGCGCGGCGGCTGAGGCAGGCGCCGTCGGAGCGGGTGCCGGTGTCGTGGCCGATGAGGACGCGCGGCCCGAGGCGCGGCTGGAGCGGGCCGTGCGCGCGGCCGAGCAGGCGCTGATCGAGTACGAGATCGCCGTGGAGACCTTCCGCGTCGAGGTCGAGAACTTCTCGCGGCTGCACCACCAGAAGCTCGGGCCGATGTACGCGCGGCTCGACGAGCTGGAGGCCCAGATCGCCGAGGCGCAGGCCGCCCGCACCGGTGACCCGGAGGACGTGCGCAAGGCGGACGAGGCGCGGGCCCGGGTCATGCCCATGCCGGGCGTCGAGGAGCTGTTCCACGGCTGGATGGACTCGGAGGGCCTGTTCCCGGAGGCCGCGGCGATGCTCACGGACCAGCCGGTGCGGCCCCCGCAGCGCGTGCGGCCCAGCGACGAGGCCCGCAGGCTCTACCGCGAACTCGTCCGCAAGGCCCACCCGGACCTGGCGCAGGACGACGGCGAGCGCTCGCGGCGCGACGAGTTCATCACCCGGGTCAACGCGGCCTACGCGCGCGGCGACGAGGTCCTGCTGCGGGAGCTGTCCGCCGAGTGGGCCGCCGGTCCCGTGCCGGAGGAGTGGAAGCCGAGCCGCAGCGAGGAGCTCTACGCCCGCCTCGAATGGCTCTCGCAGCGCAAGGAACTGCTCACGCTCGTAGCCAGTGACCTGGAGGAGAGCGCGATCGGCGCGATGCTCAAGCTGGCTCCGGACGACCCCGACCGGCTGCTGGAGGAGATCGCCGAGCAGCTCCTGGCCCAGGTCGGGCAGCGCGAGGCCCAGCTGGCGGAGCTGATCGGTCAGCAGCGGAGCTGATCGGTCGGCGAGGGGCGTGCGCTGTCGGTCCGCCGACGGGTGGCAGTGGCTGTGGTGGACCTCGGGCGCCTGAGGCTGCCGGTGGACCTCGGGCAGCTGGGGCTGTCGGTGGGCGCCGGATGGCTGGGGCGACGGAGTACTGGTGCGGTCAGGTAGCGTCGAGGCATGCATTTTGGAGCTGGTGTGCCCACCGTCGAGGTCAAGGACCTGACGGACGGAGACTTCCTGCTGGACGTCCGCGAGGACGACGAGTGGCAGGCGGGTCATGCCGAAGGGGCGCTGCACATCCCGATCAGTGAGTTCGTGGCCCGCTACGGCGAGCTGACCGAGGCGGCGCCGCAGGACGGCAGGGTCAATGTGATCTGCCGCTCCGGGGGACGTTCGGCGCAGGTGGCCATGTACCTCGTACAGCAGGGCGTCGACGCGGTGAACGTCGACGGCGGCATGCAGGTCTGGGCCGCCGCGGGCCGCCCCGTCGTGAACGACAAGGGCGAGCAGGGGTTCGTGCTCTGAGCAGGTAACCGCGGAGGCGGATGACCGGCGGGGCGAGGGCGGGGGCCAGGGGTTGGGGTCCCCGCCGTCGGTGGCCGTGAGCCGTCATCCGGTGAGCCGCCGTTCAGCTCAAGGGGTGGGCTGCCAGGAGGTCGCCCAGGGCCTCCTCGTGGGCTGCCGCCGGGCCGAGGGAGAGTTCGAGCTGCTTGGCCCAGGCGTGGTAGCGGTGCAACGGGTACTCCACGTCCGCACCGAAGCCGCCGTGCAGATGCTGCGCGGTCTGCACGACACGTCGTACGCCCTCGGACGCCCAGGTCTTGGCGACGGCCACGTCGGCCGCGGCGGGCAACGCACCGCTCGCACCCGTGGAGATCCGCCACGCGGCCTGCCACAGCGTGACCTCCATGGCGCGCAGGTCGATGTAGCGGTCGGCGGCCTGTACGGCCACGGCCTGGAACGTGGCGACGGGGAAGCCGAACTGCTCACGCTTGCTCGTGTACGCGCTCGTCATGCCGAGCACGCGCTCCCCCAGCCCCAGCGCCAGCGCACACGTCCCGACGGTCAGCAGCTCGCGCAGTTCCTCCCAGGCGCCGTCCGCCTCGATGACGTCCCGTGCGGCGATCCGCGCCGAGTCCAGGCGCAGCTCGCCCAACCGCTCGCCGGTGGTGGAGAGTTGCTCGGCGAGTACGGCTCCCTCGTGGACGCGGGGGAGGAGGGCGAGGACGGTCCGGCCGGCGGCGGTGTGTGCGGGTACGACGATGACGTCGGCGTCGTGCGCCCAGGGCACGGCGGTCTGCAGGCCGTCCAGGATCCAGGAGTCGCCGTCCTCGCGGGCGGTCACGGCGAGTTCGGCCGGGTCGTGGCCGGTGCGGCCGTTCGCGGCGACGGTCAGCACGAGTTCCCCACGGCCGGCCCGTGCCGGCAGGTCCGCCTTCGCCTCGGGGCTGCCGTGCGCCTGTACGGTCACCGCGGCCGCGGTGCTCTCCAGCAGCGGTACCCGGGCCAGTACCTTCGCGGACTCGCGCAGCACCAGGCACAGCGCGACGGCGTCCAGGCCCGTGCCGCCGGACTCCGCGTCCAGCAGCAGGCTCAGCAGGTCGGCGTCGGCGAGCTTCGCCCACAGCGGCCGGTCGAAGTCCTCGGCGACGGCTCTCGCGGTCATGGAGGGGCTGGGTACGGCGTCCGGTGCCACCCCGGCGAACACCGCCCTCGCCGCTTCGGCCGCCGCCTGCTGCTCCTCGGTGAAGGTGAAGTCCACGGTCCCGCCCCTCCCACGCACCCGGCCACCCGTCCTGCCACCCGTCGTGCCGCCCGAACCGGTGGAACCGGCGGATCGTCGGTCGGGTTGCTCCGACGGATCTGACGGTTCGTCAAGATAGAACAGGTTCTACAAGAAGGGAACGGGTGACGAGGGCAGGGGTGGAGAGGGAGGGGTCCGAGGGCGGGCTGGGGTCCGTCCCGCACAGCGCGGCGACGAGCACCGTCGCCGCTGTCGTCACCGGGAATCGGTCACGTCACCGGGAGCGCAGGCCGTCCGGTGACCCGGCAGGGGTGCCGGGTCACCTGAGACTGGGGTCAGCGGTCGAAGTCCAGCTCCACCTTCTCCGTGGCCGGATGGGACTGGCAGGCCAGTACGTAACCCGCGTCCGTCTCCTCCGGCTCCAGCGCGAAGTTGCGGTCCATGCGCACCTCACCCGAGACCAGGAAGGCGCGGCAGGTGCCGCAGACCCCGCCCTTGCAGGCGTAGGGGGCGTCGGGGCGGTTGCGCAGCACTGTCTCCAGGAGGGACTCGCCGTCCTGGACGGGCCAGGTCCCGCCCCGGCCGTCGAGCCGGGCGGTGACCATGCTGTGGGCGGGAGCCGGTGTGGTGACCGCGGGCGCGGCGACGGTGTCCACGTGGAAGATCTCCTCGTGCAGCCGTGTGCGAGGCACCCCGAGGCCGCGCAGCGCCCGCTCCGCGCCCTCGACGAGACCGAGCGGCCCGCACAGGAACCAGCCCGCTACTTGGTCCACGGGCAGCAGCGCCGGCAGCAGCGCGGTCAGGCGCTCCTCGTCGAGCCGGCCCGTCGGGAGTCCGGCCTGCTGCTCCTCCCGGGAGAGCGCCGTCACCAGCTGGAACCGCTCCGGGTAGCGGTCCTTGAGGTCGGCGACCTCCTCCAGGAACATCGTGGAGGCGGCCGTCCGGTCGCTGCGGATCAGGCAGAACCTGGCCTCCGGTTCGCGCGCCAGCAAGGTCGTCACGATCGACAGCACCGGCGTGATGCCGCTTCCGCCGACCACTGCCGCGTACAGCCCGGGCGCCGGGTCCAGGGTGAAGCGTCCGGCCGGTGTCATGACGTCCACCTCGTCGCCGGCCAGGATCTCCTTGAGCGCGTACGTCGAGAAGGCGCCGCCGTCGACGAGCCGCACGCCGACGCGCAGGGTGCGCGGGCCTTCGGGGTCGGCCGGGTCGGGCGCGGGGGAGCAGATCGAGTACGTCCGCCGGATCTCCGTGCCGTCGACGACGCGGCGCAGGGCGAGGTGCTGGCCGGGGGCGTGCCGGAACTCCTCGCGCAGGGCGGGCGGCACGGCGAAGGTCAGGGCGACGGAGTCGTCGGTGAGCCGGTCGACCGCGGCCACCGGGAGCGGGTGGAACCGGGCCATCACAACTCCTTGAAGTGGTCGAACGGTTCACGGCACGTCAGGCAGCGCCGCAGTGCCTTGCAGGCGGTGGACGAGAAGCGGCTGAGCAGTTCGGTGTCGCCGGAGCCGCAGAGCGGGCAGCGCACGGGTTCCGCCGCCGGCGTCCGGGCCGCCGTGAGCTCGTCAGCGGGGGCCTCGGCGCCGGCAACTGTCGCGCCCGGGGTCGTCGGCGCAGGCGTCGCTTCCTGCGCGGTGAGCGTGCGGGTCGGGCCGAGGCCGACCGTCACCGGGCCCGCCGGGCGGCCGCCGCGCGGCGGCGCTATGCCGAACTCGCGCAGCTTGCGGCGGCCTTCGTCCGAGATGTCGTCCGTCGACCAGGCCGGGCTGAGCACCTTGTGCACGGACACCTCGGCGACCCCGTGCTCGTGCAGCACGCGCTCGATGTCGACGGTCATCGCCTCGATGGCGGGGCAGGCGGTGTACGTAGGGGTGAGCTCGACCTCGACCGAGCCGCCCTCGCGGACGTGCACCGCGCGGAGTACGCCCAGCTCCTCCAGGGTGAGGACGGGCAGCTCCGGGTCGAGGACGGAACCGGCGAGCCTGCGCAGTTCCTCCTCGAGCGCGGTCGTGCGGCCCTCGGCCGTGGGGGCGGGGGTCACCACGACGCTCCCGGGTGGCTCCGGTGCAGGTGCTGCATCTCGGCGATCATCCGGCCGAACGATTCCGTGTGCAGGCCCTGCCGCCCGGCGCCCGCCGTCCACGCGCCGGACTGCGGTCCCTGCGGCACGTCGAGGGTCGCGCGGCGCAGGACGTCGGTGACGGAGGTCAGCCAGTCGGTCCGCAGCGCCTCCCAGTCGAGGTCCAGGCCCTCGACCGGCTGGAACATCTCGCCGGTGAACCGCCACAGCGTGTCGCTGGCCTGACGCATCCGCTCGTGGCTCAGCTCGGTGCCGTCGCCCAGCCGCAGTGTCCACTGCTCGGCGTGGTCCCGGTGGTAGTCGACCTCCTTGACGGCCTTCGCGGCGAGCGGCGCCAGCGCGCCGTCACCGGCCGCCAGGCGCCCGTAGAGGAGGTGCTGGTAGGTGGAGAAGTACAGCTGGCGGGCGATCGTGTGGGCGAAGTCGCCGTTCGGCTGCTCGACCAGCTGGAGGTTGCGGAAGGCGCGCTCCTCGCGGAGGTACGCCAGCTCGTCCTCGTCGCCGACCATCGACAGCAGCACCCTGGCCTGGCCGAGCAGGTCCAGCGCGATGTTCCCCAGGGCCACTTCCTCTTCGAGGACGGGGGCGTGGCCGGCCCACTCCCCCAGGCGGTGCGAGAGCACCAGGGCGTCGTCCCCGAGGCAGAGGGCGGCGGCGGCCGTGGTGCCGGCCGCGGGCAGCGTGGGCGTCACAGGTGCTTCACCCCTTCCGGGATCTCGTAGAACGTCGGGTGCCGGTAGGGCTTGTCGGCGGACGGCTCGAAGAAGGGGTCCTTCTCGTCGGGCGAGGAGGCGGTGACGGCGGTGGACGGGACGACCCAGATGGAGACGCCCTCGCCGCGGCGGGTGTACAGATCGCGCGCGTTGCGCAGGGCCAGCTCGGCGTCCGGGGCGTGCAGGCTGCCGGCGTGGGTGTGGGAGAGGCCGCGGCGCGAGCGCACGAAGACCTCCCAGAGGGGCCAGTCGGTGGTCATGCTCGCGCCTTTCCGTGTGCGTCCTCGGGCCGGCCGGTGCCGGCCGTGTCCGTCCTGGCCGCCTGCTTGCCCGCGTACGCGGCGGCCGCGTCGCGGACCCAGGCGCCTTCCTCGTGGGCCTGCCTGCGCTGGGTGAGCCGCTGGTCGTTGCACGGGCCGTTGCCCTTGAGGACCTCGCGGAACTCGGCCCAGTCGATCGCGCCGAAGTCGTGGTGGCCCCGCTCCTCGTTCCACCGGAGGTCCGGGTCGGGGAGGGTCAGGCCGAGGGACTCCGCCTGCGGCACGCAGATGTCCACGAAGCGCTGGCGCAGCTCGTCGTTCGAGTGGCGCTTGATCTTCCACGTCATCGACTGCGCGGAGTGCGCGGACTCGTCGTCCGGCGGGCCGAACATCATCAGGGACGGCCACCACCAGCGGTTCACCGCGTCCTGGGCCATCTCGTGCTGTTCCGGGGTGCCGCGGCTGAGGGCCAGCAGCAGCTCGTAGCCCTGCCGCTGGTGGAAGGACTCCTCCTTGCAGACGCGGACCATCGCGCGTGCGTACGGGCCGTAGGAGCAGCGGCACAGCGGGACCTGGTTCGTGATCGCGGCGCCGTCCACCAGCCAGCCGATCGCGCCGACGTCCGCCCAGGTCAGCGTCGGGTAGTTGAAGATCGACGAGTACTTCTGGCGGCCGCTGTGCAGCTTGTCCAGCAGCTCGTCGCGGCTGGTGCCCAGGGTCTCCGCGGCGCTGTACAGGTACAGGCCGTGCCCCGCCTCGTCCTGCACCTTGGCCATCAGGATCGCCTTGCGGCGCAGGGAGGGCGCGCGCGTGATCCAGTTGGCCTCGGGCTGCATGCCGATGATCTCGGAGTGCGCGTGCTGCGCCATCTGGCGCACCAGCGTCGAGCGGTACGCGTCGGGCATCCAGTCGCGGGGCTCGATGCGCTCGTCGGCCGCCACGGCGGCGTCGAAGGCGCGCTCGTACGCCTCCTGCGCGGCGCCGTCCGTCGCCGGGTCCGCCTCCGTGCGGGTCGTACGCTGCGCGGCTGCTGTTGCCATGCGGTCCCCCTCGACCTCTCGCTCCTGGCTACCGACCGATCGTTCGGTTCGCTCGAAACCATGGTCGGGCGAGCGTCGTAAGGTGTCAACCGCTGTGGATAACCTCACGGGGCCCGGTTCGACCGCTGTGGCCCGTGGGGCTGTGCTGGACCGCGGGTCTGAGTACCGTTCCGTTCCGGTGCGAACGTCGGGGCGCGTGGTGCGCGAGTGATACCGCGCCGTACGGCCGGACGGCGGGGAAGCGGACCGGGATCGGGAAACGGGGCGGAATGGACGCGTACGACGAGGGCTCGGACGCCCGCCACGGGCCCGACCACCCCGGCAGACCCGTGCCGCCCCCGCCCGGTAGCTCCGTGCCGCCCCCGCCCGGTGGTTCCCCACCGCCTACGCCCGGGGGACCTGTGCCGCCCCCGCCCGGTGGTTCCGTGCCGCTTTCGTCCGACGAGCCCGACCACCACGGCGCCTCCGACAGCCCCGTACCGGACGACCCGGTCCTGACCCGCCCCGGCGCCGAGGCCGACGCGAGCCCTTCCGGTGAGCCGGAACGGGTCCGTCCCGGCCCGGAAGCCGTGCGCACCGAGCCGGTCGAAACGGCTGCGCAGGTGTGGCCGGACCCCGCCGGCCGCGCGGCGGTGGCGCCGGACCGGGTCGGGCTCGCCGCGCTGTCGCTGCCCTACCGGATCGCGGCCGCCGGGGCCCTCGCCTTCGTCATGGTGGCCGCCTGCGTGCACCTCGGCATGGTGTTCCTGCATGTCGCACCCTCGAACACGGCGACCAAGCAGCACGGCCGGACCGTCGAGGAGTGGATCTACCCCGAGTTCGAGCAGAACTGGAAGCTGTTCGCGCCCAATCCACTCCAGCAGAACATCGCGGTCCAGGTCCGGGCCGAGGTCAGGACCGCGGACGGCGGGCGTCGTACGACCGGCTGGTACGACCTGTCGGCGCGCGACGGCGAGGCCATCGACGGCAATCCGCTGCCGAGCCACACCCAGCAGAACGAACTGCGCCGGGCCTGGGACTTCTTCGTCGCCTCGCACGACAGCGAGAACCGTCCGGCGGGCCTGCGCGGCGACCTCGCCGAGCGCTACCTGCGCCGCATCGTCGTGCTGCGCCTCGACCGGGAGCGGGTGGACGCCGACGGGGGCGTCGTGGAGCGCGTGCAGGTCCGCTCCCGCACGACCAACGTGCCGCCTCCCGACTGGAGCACGGAGCCGGTGTCCGACAAGCCGGTGCTCCGCGTGCTGCCCTGGTGGCGGGTGCCGACGGGCGGGGCGGGGGCGAGCGCCTGATGAACCGGTTCTCCCTCTGTCTCGCGCGCGGGATCGCCCGCGTCACCGAGACCGCCCTCGGGCCGTACCAGTCGGCGGTGATCCGTATCGGCTTCTCGGCCACCTGGCTGCTGTTCCTGCTGCGCGAGTTCCCGCACCGCCAGGAGCTGTACGGGCCCGACGGGCCCTGGAGCTGGGACCTGGCGCAGCAACTCGTGGCGAGCAACCACTCCTTCACGGTCCTGCTGTGGTCGGACAGCCAGCTGTGGTTCGAGACGGTCTACGCCCTGGCCGTGCTGTCGAGCCTTCTGCTGATGCTCGGCTGGCGGACCCGGACCATGTCCGTGCTGTTCATGGTCGGCGTGCTCTCCCTGCAGAACCGCAGCGTCTTCATGGGGGACGGCGGTGACAACGTCATCCACCTGATGGCGATCTACCTCGTCTTCACGCGCTGCGGGCAGGTGTGGTCGCTGGACGAACGGCGGGCCCGGCTCCGGCAAGCGGCACGCGCGCGTGGAGCGTTCCCCGGCCACGACGTGCTCCAGGGGACGCGGGAAACCCCGGAAGCCCCGGCGGCGAGGGGGACGGCGGACGGGTCCGATCCCGTCGGAGCCGCCCTGTGGGCCGTACTGGGTTTCGCCCTGCTCGCGGCGACGCTGACGGGGAAGATCGACGGCGGTCTGCTCGGGGGCTGGCCGGCCGTCTACTGGGGGCTGTGGGCCGGGCAGGGGCTGTGGTGGGCCGTCGGGCGTCGCGCGCGCACCGCCCAGCCGCGGATCCTGCTCGACGTCGTCGCGAACCTCGCGCACAACGCGGCCCTGCTGGTGATCATGGCCGAGGCGTGCCTGATCTACGCGACGGCCGGCTGGTACAAGATCCAGGGTTCGCGCTGGCAGGACGGCACCGCCGTCTACTACCCGCTCCACCTGGACTACTTCTCGCCCTGGCCCGCGCTCTCCGACCTGCTGTCCGCACACGGGACCGCGGTGCTGCTGGTGACGTACGGGACGGTCGTGGTGCAGGTCGCCTTCCCGTTCACGCTGTTCAACCGGCGGGTGAAGAACGTGCTGCTCGCGGTGATGATGACCGAGCACGCCGTGATCGCCGTGGTCCTGGGCCTGCCGTTCTTCTCGCTGGCGATGATCGCCGCCGACGCGGTGTTCCTGCCGACGTCCTTCCTGCGGCGCGTGGGCGGACGGGTGGCACGCGCGCGTGGGGGGCTGTTCCGCGGCAGGTACAGGGGCCGCACGGTCCCTGGCCCGCGTGGTGAGCAGCCGGATCCCGTGGAGGGGACGCACGTAGGCTTCACGGCATGAACGACCCCGGCGACAGGCGAGGCACGAACGGCGACGGCGGCACCGGCGGCGCGAACGACGCCGTGCGGGCCTGGCACCGGCTCGCCGACGATGCGGTGCTGCTCGACGGCTTCCACGCCCTCAAGCACGCCGTGCGCTTCGGCGCCTCGGTCCCGGTGGCCGTCAGCGCCGACCGGTCCGCCACACTCGCCCTGGCGGACGAGCTGGCCCCCGACGTACGGGAGGTGCTCGACGGGCTGCTCAGCGAGGTCCCGGAGACGACGCTGCGGGCTCTGGTGCCACGTCCGCACCCCACCGCGGTGGCCGCGCTGGCCGTACGACCCTCCCGGACCGCCCACCTGGAGGCCCTGGCGCGTCCGGGCCGCACGGCGCCGGTCGTCGTGCTCGACAATCCCAGGAACCTGGGCAACGCGGGCGCCGTCATCCGGCTCGCGGCGGGCTTCGGGGCGACCGGAGTGGTCACCACCGGCACGCTCGACCCCTGGCATCCCACGGTCGTACGCGGCGGGGCGGGGCTGCACTTCGCGACCGCCGTGGAGCGGCTGACGGTCGCCGAGCTGCCGCCGGGGCCGGTCTTCGCCCTCGATCCGGAGGGCGAGGACATCCGCGGGCTGAAGCTCCCCGACGACGCCGTCCTCGCCTTCGGCTCCGAGCGCAGCGGGCTGTCCGCCGAACTGCGCGCCCGCACCGACCACCTGGTGTCCCTGCCGATGCGCCCCCAGGTCTCCAGCTACAACCTCGCGACCAGCGTCGCGATGACCCTGTTCCACTGGAGCACCACCGGGGGCGCCTCGGCTTGAGGCCCGGCGGGCCCGGGCGGCCTACGCCTCCCGGCGGACCTCCACGATCCTGAAGCGGTTCGCGACGAAGGCGCCGTCGCACAGGGCGGAGTTGGCCGCCGCGTTGCCCCCGGAGCCGTGGAAGTCGGAGAAGGCCGCCGTCTGGTTCACGTAGACCCCGCCGGTCAGGTTCAGCGAGAGCTGGGCGCACTCCTCGAAGCAGACCTCCTGGACGGCCTGCTCGACCTCGTCGGAGGTGGTGTACGCGCCGACCGTCATCGCGCCCTTGTCGCGGATGCTGCGCCGCAGCAGGTCCACGCCGTCCGCCGCCGAGTCGACGGCGACCGCGAAGGAGACGGGGCCGAAGCACTCGCTCAGGTAGGCGGCCTCGTCCTCGGCGCCGTCCCAGTACTTCCGGGCGCCGTCGAGCTTCACGATCACCGGGGTGCGCACCACGGCGCCCGGGAACTCGGGGTTGGCGACCTCCCGGGAGGGGAGGGCGACTTCGCCGAGGCCGGACGCGGCCTCCAGGCGGGCCTTCACGTCGGGGTTGACGATCGCGCCGAGCAGGGCGTTCGCGCGGGCGTCGTCGCCGAGGAGTCCGTCGACCGACCTGGCGAGGTCGGTGACCACCTCGTCGTACGACTTGGGGCCCTCCTCGGTGCGGATGCCGTCACGGGGGATCAGCAGGTTCTGCGGCGTCGTGCACATCTGGCCGCTGTAGAGGGACAGCGAGAAGGCGAGGTTCGACAGCATGCCCTTGTAGTCGTCGGTCGACTCGACGAGCACCGTGTTGACGCCGGCCTTCTCCGTGTAGACCTGGGCCTGACGGGCGTTGGTCTCCAGCCAGTCGCCGAACTCCGTGGAGCCCGTGTAGTCGATGATCCGGATCTCGGGGCGGACCGCCAGGGTCTTGGCGATGCCCTCTCCGGGGCGCTCGGCGGCCAGCGCGACCAGGTTCGGGTCGAAGCCGGCCTCGGTGAGCACCTCGCGGGCCACGGCCACGGTCAGCGCGAGCGGCAGCACCGCGCGCGGGTGCGGCTTGACCAGGACCGCGTTGCCCGTGGCCAGGGAGGCGAAGAGGCCGGGGTAGCCGTTCCACGTCGGGAAGGTGTTGCAGCCGATCAGCAGGGCGATGCCGCGCGGCACCGGTGTGAACTGCTTGGTCAGCGCGAGCGGGTCGCGCTTGCCCTGGGGCTTGGTCCACTCCGCGGTGTCCGGCGTGCGGACCTGCTCCACGTACGCGTACGCCACCGCCTCCAGGCCGCGGTCCTGCGCGTGCGGGCCGCCCGCCTGGAACGCCATCATGAACGCCTGGCCGCTGGTGTGCATGACCGCGTGCGCGAACTCGTGCGTCCGGTCGCTGATCCGCTTGAGGATCTCCAGGCAGACCACCGCGCGCGTCTCCGCGCCCGCGTCCCGCCACGCCCGCATGCCCGCGCGCATGGCCGGCAGCAGTACGTCGACGTCCGCGTGCGGGTAGCTGACGCCCAGCTCGATCCCGTACGGCGAGACCTCGCCGCCGACCCAGTCGTCCGTGCCGGGCTGGCCGAGGTCGAGACGGGTGCCCAGCAGGGCGTCGAAGGCGGCCTTGCCCTCCGCCATGCCCAGGCTCCCGTGCTCCCCGTAGGCCTTGGGGTGCTCGGGGTGCGGGGACCAGTACGCGCGCGTGCGGATCGCTTCCAGCGCCTGGTCGAGGGTGGGCCGGTGCTGGGCGATCAGCTGGTGCGCGGTGAGTTCGGCGGCCATCTAGGACCAACTCCTCGTCTCAGGAGCTCCTCGTCGAGCTCGCGAGCTGGGCAGGAATGGACGGACACGGTTAGAGTAACCGAACGATCGGTCGGGACAAGGGGGACCGCCGCAACTGTGGAAAACCGTGTGCGGGAGGATCGCGAGCATGACAGCACTCGACCTCAGCAGCCCCGTGGCCGTCGTCGGTACCGGCACCATGGGCCAGGGCATCGCCCAGGTCGCGCTGGTCGCAGGCCGGCCCGTGCGGCTGTACGACGCCGTGCCCGGACGTGCCGAAGCGGCCGCCTCCGCGATCGGCGCGCGACTGGACCGGCTCGTCGACAAGGAGCGGCTCAGTGCCGCCGACCGGGACGCCGCGCGCGCCCGGCTGCACCCGGCGGCAAGCCTCGGCGAACTCGCCGACTGCGTACTCGTCGTGGAGGCGGTGCTCGAACAGCTCGACGTGAAGCAGCAGCTGTTCCGCGACCTGGAGGACGTCGTCGGGGAGGACTGCCTGCTCGCCACGAACACCTCCTCCCTGTCCGTGACGGCCATCGGCGGCGCGCTGCGCAACCCGGGCCGCCTGGTCGGGCTGCACTTCTTCAACCCCGCTCCGCTGCTGCCCCTGGTGGAGGTCGTCTCCGGGTTCGCCACGGACGTCACGTCGGCCACGCGCGCGTACGAGACGGCCCGCGCCTGGGGCAAGACCCCGGTCGCCTGCGCGGACACCCCCGGTTTCATCGTCAACCGCATCGCCCGGCCCTTCTACGCCGAGGCCTTCGCGGTCCACGAGTCCCAGGCCGCCGACCCGGCCACCATCGACGCCGTCCTGCGCGAGTCCGGGGGCTTTCGGATGGGGGCCTTCGAGCTGACCGACCTGATCGGCCAGGACGTCAACGAGTCCGTCACGCACTCCGTGTGGCAGGCGTTCTTCCAGGACGTGCGCTTCACGCCCTCGCTGGCGCAGCGGCGGCTCGTGGAGTCGGGCCGGCACGGCCGCAAGTCGGGTCACGGCTGGTACGACTACGCGGACGGCGCCGAGCGCCCCGAGCCGCACACCGCGGAGAAGGCGCCCGCGCCCGCCCACGTCACCGTCGAGGGCGACCTCGGCCCCGCCTCCGAACTCGTCGCGCTGATCCGCGAGGCGGGCATCCAGGTCCGCGAGGAGGAGGAGGACCACGGCACCCGGCTGCTGCTGCCCTCCGGCGGTCAGCTGGTCCTCGCCGACGGACAGACCTCGGTCGAGTTCCGTGACGTCGTCTACTTCGACCTGGCGCTCGACTACCGCCGGGCCACCCGGATCGCCCTGTCGGCCTCCCAGGACACCGCCGCCCGGACTCTCTCCGAGGCGACCGGTCTCTTCCAGGCGCTCGGCAAGGACGTCAGCGTCATCGGGGACGCCCCCGGCATGATCGTCGCCCGGACGGTGGCCCGGATCATCGACCTGGCGCACGACGCCGTCGCCAAGGGGGTGGCCACCGAGGAGGACATCGACACCGCGATGCGGCTCGGCGTGAACTACCCCCTGGGTCCCTTCGAGTGGAGCCGCAGGCTCGGCCGGACCTGGGCGCACGACCTCCTGGAGGAGCTGCACCTGCGCGAGCCCTCGGGCCGTTACGCGCCCTCCCTGGCGCTGTACCGCCACGGGCACGCCTCCGAGAAGCGGGAGGGCACCTCGTGACCACCGCCAAGCGGGACACGTACACCCCGGAGACGCTGCTCCATGTCGCCGTGCAGGTCTTCATCGAGCGCGGCTACGACGGCACTTCCATGGAGCACCTGTCCAAGGCCGCCGGCATCTCCAAGTCCTCGATCTACCACCACGTGGCGGGCAAGGAGGAGCTGCTGGGCAGGGCCGTGCGCCGGGCGCTGGACGGCCTCTTCGGCATCCTCGACGAGGAGCACGCGCGCGTGGGGCGTTCCGTGGAGCGCCTGGAGTACGTCGTACGGCGGATGGTCGAGGTGCTCACCGCCGAGCTGCCGTACGTGACGCTGCTGCTGCGGGTGCGGGGCAACACGGACACCGAGCGCTGGGCCCTGGAGCGGCGCCGGGACTTCGACCACCGGGTGGCCGAACTGCTGAGGGCGGCGGCCGCCGACGGCGACGTACGGGACGACATCGAGTTCCGGCTCGCGACGCGGCTGGTGTTCGGCATGATCAACTCGATCGTGGAGTGGTACCGGCCCGACGGCCGGGGCTCCGCCGAGCGCGAGGTGGCCGACGCTGTCGTACGCCTGGTCTTCGAAGGGCTCCGCAAGGAGGGCTGACACTCCTGACGGGGGCCCTGTCCGGGCCCCGGATTCCCACGGGGCCCCCTATGCCTAACTTGGGTTCAACGGGGCCCCCTATGCCTAACTTGGGTTCAACGGGGCCCCGTCCGGGCGGCTCACGCCACGGGACCCTGTCCAGGCCGCCCACGCCACGGGGCCTCCTGGCCAGGCCCCCTATGCCTCACTCGGGTTCAACGGGACCTCCGCCCGAGCCGCCCACGCCACGGGACCCCGTCCGGCCCGCTCACGCCTCGGGTTCCACGTCCTCCTCCTCGAAGACCAGCAGCGTGCGCGTGCTGAGTACCTCGGGGATGGCCTGGAGGCGGGTGAGCACCAGCTCGCGCAGGGCGCGGTTGTGCGGGGTGTGCACCAGCAGCAGGACGTCGAAGTCGCCGCCCACCAGCGAGATGTGGGCGGCCCCGGGCAGCGCCCGCAACTGCTCGCGGACCGTGCGCCAGGAGTTCTGCACGATCTTGAGCGTGATGTACGCCGACGTGCCCTGGCCCGCGCGCTCGTGGTTGACGCGGGCTCCGAAGCCCCGGATGACCCCGTCCTCGATGAGGCGGTTGATCCGCGCGTAGGCGTTGGCCCGCGAGACGTGGACCCGCTCGGCGACGGACCGTATCGAGGCGCGTCCGTCCGCCTGGAGCATCTGCAGGATGTCCTGGTCGATCGGGTCGAGCGGACGGGCGGGCGGCAGCTCCGTCCCGGCCCCAGCTCCCTCGGCCATTTGTTCAGGTGCCATGTCCCCCCGCCTCCCTACCATGGACGTACTGCGTCCATCTCAGGCTGTGCAGAACCGTTTGTCCACAGCCTGGCGGTGCCTGTAGCCAAAATGTGCCGACGACCGAACAATCGGTAGGTGAGGCGCATCACACCCGGTGCGTCTCTCCAGCCGCTCCCACGAGGAGGTGCCGTCATGACGGTCATGGAGCAGCGAGGCGCTTACCGGCCCACACCGCCGCCCGCCTGGCAGCCACGCACCGACCCCGCGCCGCTGCTGCCCGACGCGCTGCCCCACCGCGTCCTCGGCACCGAGGCCGCCGCGCAGGCCGACCCCGACCTGCTGCGCCGGCTGTACGCCCAGCTGGTCCGCGGCCGCCGCTACAACACGCAGGCCACCGCCCTCACCAAGCAGGGCCGTCTCGCCGTGTACCCCTCCACCACCGGCCAGGAGGCCTGCGAGGTCGCCGCGGCGCTCGTCCTCGAAGAGCGCGACTGGCTCTTCCCGAGCTACCGGGACACCCTGGCGGCCGTCGCCCGCGGCCTGGACCCCGTCCAGGCGCTCACGCTGCTGCGCGGCGACTGGCACACCGGGTACGACCCGCGCGAGCACCGCATCGCGCCCCTGAGCACCCCGCTCGCCACCCAGCTCCCGCACGCCGTGGGTCTCGCCCACGCCGCCCGCCTCAAGGGCGACGACGTGGTCGCGCTCGCCATGGTCGGCGACGGCGGCACCAGCGAGGGCGACTTCCACGAGGCGCTGAACTTCGCGGCCGTCTGGCAGGCCCCGGTCGTCTTCCTCGTGCAGAACAACGGCTTCGCGATCTCCGTCCCGCTCGCCAAGCAGACCGCGGCCCCCTCGCTGGCCCACAAGGCAGTCGGCTACGGGATGCCGGGCCGCCTGGTCGACGGCAACGACGCGGCCGCCGTCCACGAGGTCCTCGCCGACGCCGTGCGCCGTGCCCGCGAGGGCGGCGGCCCGACGCTCGTCGAGGCCGTCACGTACCGCATCGACGCCCACACGAACGCCGACGACGCCACCCGCTACCGCGGCGACGCCGAGGTCGAGACCTGGCGCGCGCACGACCCGATCGCCCTGCTGGAACGCGAGCTGACCGAGCGCGGCCTGCTCGACGAGGACGGCGTACGGGCCGCCCGCGAGGACGCCGAGGCGATGGCCGCGGATCTGCGCGAGCGCATGAACCAGGACCCGGTGCTCGACCCCATGGACCTCTTCGCCCACGTGTACGCCGAGCCCACCCCGCAGCTGCGCGAGCAGGAGGCGCAGCTGCGCGCCGAGCTCGACGCCGAGTCGGACGGTTCGCACGGGTCGGAAGGGGCCGGGCGATGACCACCGTTGCCCAGAAACCGGCGACCATGGCGCAGGCCCTCGGGCGCGCCCTGCGGGACGCCATGGCCGAGGACCCGACGGTCCACGTCATGGGCGAGGACGTCGGCACGCTCGGCGGTGTCTTCCGGGTCACCGACGGGCTCGCCGCGGAGTTCGGCGAGGACCGCTGCACGGACACGCCCCTGGCGGAGGCCGGCATCCTCGGGACCGCCGTCGGCATGGCGATGTACGGGCTGCGGCCGGTCGTCGAGATGCAGTTCGACGCCTTCGCCTACCCGGCGTTCGAGCAGCTGATCAGCCACGTCGCGAAGATGCGCAACCGCACGCGCGGCGCGATGCCGCTGCCGATCACCATCCGCGTGCCCTACGGGGGAGGCATCGGCGGCGTCGAGCACCACAGCGACTCCTCCGAGGCGTACTACATGGCGACCCCGGGGCTGCACGTCGTCACGCCCGCCACGGTCCCCGACGCCTACGGGCTGCTGCGGGCCGCCATCGCCTCCGACGACCCCGTCGTCTTCCTGGAGCCCAAGCGCCTGTACTGGTCGAAGGACACCTGGAACCCGCAGGAGCCGCCGGCCGTCGAGCCGATCGGCCGCGCGGTGGTCCGGCGTCCCGGCCGCAGCGCCACCCTCGTCACGTACGGCCCGTCCCTGCCCGTCTGCCTGGAGGCGGCCGAGGCGGCGCGGGCCGAGGGCTGGGACCTCGAAGTCGTCGACCTGCGCTCCCTGGTGCCGTTCGACGACGAGACGGTGTGCGCGGCCGTCCGGCGGACCGGGCGCGCCGTCGTCGTGCACGAGTCGGGCGGGTTCGGGGGACCGGGCGGAGAGATCGCCGCGCGGATCACCGAGCGCTGCTTCCACCACCTGGAGGCGCCGGTGCTGCGGGTCGCCGGGTTCGACATCCCGTATCCGCCGCCGATGCTGGAGCGCCACCACCTGCCCGGTGTCGACCGCATCCTGGACGCGGTGGCACGGCTGCAATGGGAGGGCGAGAGCTGATGGCCCAGGTGCTGGAGTTCAAGCTCCCCGACCTCGGGGAGGGCCTGACCGAGGCGGAGATCGTCCGCTGGCTCGTCCAGGTCGGTGACGTGGTCGCCGTCGACCAGCCGGTCGTCGAGGTCGAGACCGCCAAGGCCATGGTCGAGGTGCCGTGTCCCTACGGGGGCGTGGTCACCGCCCGCTTCGGCGAGGAAGGCACCGAACTGCCCGTCGGCGCCCCGCTGATCACGGTCGCGGTCGGAGCGCCCGCGTCGGCGTCCGAATCCGCGCCCGCGCCCGCGTCCCGGCCGTCCGCGTCCTCGAACGGCGACGGCGACGGCGACCAGGGATCGGGCAACGTACTGGTGGGATACGGCACCCAGGCCCCGCCCGGGCGCCGCAGGAGGGTCCGGCCGGCGTCGCCGGTGCCCGGGACCCCGTCGGGGAGCCGCGCGGACGGATTCGCGTCCGCCGGAGCCGCGCCCTCCCTCGCGGGAGCCGCCGCGCCGTCGTCCGGGAAGTCCGCCGGGGCGGGGACGGCCGGGTCCGCCCGGCCCGAGGCCGCCGGGACGTTCGGGACGGGCGGTGCCGTGGACGGCCGTGCGGTCGCCGGGCGGACGGAGGGTCCCGTTCCGGTGATCTCCCCCCTCGTGCGCCGGCTGGCCCGGGAGAACGGGCTGGACCTGCGTGCGCTTGAGGGGACCGGGCCCGACGGGCTGATCCTGCGCGCGGACGTCGAGTCCGCGCTGCGGGCGGCCGCCGGCCGGGGTGCCGTACGGGTGCCCGAGGGCCGTGGACCCGCTGCCACCGGTGCCGCCCTCGCCGACGCGGCCTCCGCCGTGCGCGGCGACGGGACCGGAGTCCCGGCCGCCGCCGGGGCGGTCCGGACGCCCGCTGCCGGGGAAGGTGTGCGCGTGCCGCTCAAGGGCGTTCGCGGTGCCGTCGCCGACAAGCTCTCCCGGAGCCGTCGCGAGATACCCGACGCGACCTGCTGGGTCGACGCCGACGCGACCGAACTCATGCGGGCGCGCGCGGCGATGAACGCGGCGGGCGGCCCGAAGATCTCGCTGCTGGCGTTGCTCGCGCGGATCTGCACGGCCGCGCTGGCCCGCCACCCCGAGCTGAACTCGACGGTCGACCTGGAGGCCCGTGAGATCGTGCGGCTCGACCGGGTGCACCTGGGCTTCGCCGCGCAGACCGAGCGCGGGCTCGTGGTGCCTGTCGTCCGGGACGCGCACACGCGGGACGCGGAGTCGCTGAGCGCGGAGTTCGGGCGGCTGACCGAGGCGGCGCGCACCGGGACGCTGACGCCCGCGGACCTGACGGGCGGCACGTTCACGCTGAACAACTACGGCGTGTTCGGTGTCGACGGCTCCACGCCGATCATCAACCACCCGGAGGCGGCCATGCTCGGCGTCGGCCGCATCGTCCCCAAGCCGTGGGTGCACGAGGGCGAGCTGGCCGTACGACAGGTCGTGCAGCTCTCGCTCACCTTCGACCACCGGGTGTGCGACGGCGGTACGGCGGGCGGCTTCCTGCGGTACGTCGCGGACTGCGTGGAGCGGCCGGCGGTGCTGCTGCGGACGCTGTAGGCCACCGGGGGACGCCGCCGTCCACATGCTGTGCGCGGGGGTGGCAATGATCCCCCGGGCGCCCATACTCGGGGGATGACCGCGCACGAGCCACTCGGCGCCGCCGTCGGCACGGCGGACGCCGTCGCGGCCGGCGTCCCCGCTCCGGGCGCCGCGCCCGCCGCCTATGACGCCGTCGTGCTCGCCGGGGGCGGCGCGCGGCGTCTCGGGGGCGCGGACAAGCCCGGCGTGCGGGTGGGCGGACGGGCGTTGCTCGACCGGGTCCTCGCCGCGTGCGCCGGAGCCGGGACCACCGTCGTGGTGGCCGACCCCAGGGCGACCGCCCGGCCCGTGGTGTGGGCCCGTGAGGATCCGCCAGGCGCGGGACCCGTCGCCGCCCTCGGCGCGGGACTCCGGCACATCACCGCCGAGTACGTCGTGGTGCTCTCGGCCGACCTGCCGTTCCTGACGGCGGGGACGGTACGGCGCCTCCTCTCGGCCCTGCTGACGGGCGACGCCGGCCCGGCCCGCCCCGGCCCGGGAGACGCCGCCGGCCCCGGTGCGGAGAAGGACGGGGGCACCGGCCGCCCGCGGCACCCCGTGCCCGCCACACCGGACGGACCCGGCCCCGCACCCGTCGCACCGGACGGACCTGGCCCCGCACCCGCCGTGAGCCGCGAACCCACCGATTCCGCGCCCCCCGCCGCTCCCGGCCCCGCACCCGCCGTGAGCCGCGAACCCACCGATTCCGCGCCCTCCGCCGCTCCCGGCCCCGCACCCGCCGTGAGCCGCGAACCCACCGATTCCGCGCCCTCCGCCGCTCCCGGCCCCGCCCCCGTCGTGGGCCGCGAACCCAACGGCTCCGCGTCCCCCGTCGCCCCCGCTGTGAGCGCCGAAGTCACCGGCCCCGTACCCCCCGCCGCCCCCGGCAGCGCCCAGCCCGCGCATCCCCGCGAGCCCCACCGTGGCGACACCGTCCCGGCCCCGCATCCCGCCGCCCAGGCACCCCGCCCCCCGCAAGGCACCCCTCCCGACGGGGTGCTGCTCACCGACCGGGACGGGCGGGAGCAGCCGTTGGTGGCCGTCTACCGGGCGCAGGCGCTGCGGAGGGTGCTGGAGGGGCTGGCCGGTGCGCGGGGCGGGCTGGACGGGCTGCCCCTGCGGCAGGTCACCGCCGCCCTCGAACTCACCCGTCTCCCGGACCCCGTCGCCTCCTTCGACTGCGACACCTGGGACGACATCGCCACCGCTCGGTCACGCATCAGGGAGCATGGGCTCGTGTTGGATGAATGGATTTCCGCAGTCAAGGACGAACTGGGCATCGACCTGGACGTCGACACCGGCATCCTGCTGGACCTGGCCCGGGACGCCGCGCACTCGGTGGCACGGCCCTCGGCGCCGCTGACCACGTTCCTCGTGGGTTACGCGGCCGCGCGGGCCGGAGGCGGCCCCGAGGCGGTGGCCGAGGCCGCCCGCAAGGCGTCGGCGCTCGCGCGGGCCTGGGAGGCCGAGGACCTCCCCGCGCCGCCGCCCGCCCCGGCCGGCGAGGGTCCCGTCGTCCGTCCGGACGCCGGATGACCGCCGCTGGCGGCACCCGCAACAGCCAGGAGGACGAGGACTTCGACGTCGAAGAGGCCCTCGCCCTGGTCAAGGGGGAGACCGTGCCCGGCCCCACGAGCAGTCCCGAGCCCGCGCCCGTACCGGAGGGCGAACGGCACGGGCGGCCCGCCGCGCCCGCCGGACACCGGGCCACCCCCTGGCCGCGGGCCCGCACCGCGGCCGAGCGGGCCGGCCGTGCCGGAGCACGCCGGGCACCGGTGTCGGTGCCGCTCGACGCCTCCCTCGGCCTGGTCCTCGCCGCCCCGCTCGGCGCGCTGACCGACCTGCCCTCGTTCGACACCAGCGCGATGGACGGATGGGCACTGGCCGGTCCTGGCCCCTGGGACGTGCGGGAGGAAGGCGTGCTCGCCGGGCACGCCGAGCCGGCACGGCTCACCGACGGCGAGGCGGTGCGGATCGCCACCGGGGCGCGCATCCCGCAGGACGTCACCGCCGTGCTGCGCAGCGAGCACGGACGGACCGACGACAAGGGGCGGCTGCACGCCACCCGCGAGGTCGTGCACGGGCAGGACATCCGCCCGCGCGGCCAGGAGTGCCGCAGCGGCGACCAGTTGCTGCCCGTCGGCGCGCTGGTCACCCCGGCCGTGCTGGGTCTCGCCGCGGCCGCCGGGTACGACACGCTCGCCGTCCTCCCCCGCCCGCGGGTCGAAGTCCTCGTCCTGGGCGACGAGTTGCTCACCTCGGGTCTCCCCCGGGACGGGCTCATCCGGGACGCGCTCGGCCCCATGCTGCCGCCGTGGCTGCGGGCCCTGGGCGCCGAGGTCCTCGGCGTGCGGCGGCTCGGCGACGACGCCGAGGCGCTGCACCGGGCGATCGCCGGTTCCGCCGCCGACCTGGTCGTCACCACCGGCGGTACCGCGTTCGGCCCGGTCGACCACGTGCACCCCGTGCTGGACCGGCTCGGCGCCGAACTCCTCGTGGACGGCGTCAAGGTCCGCCCCGGCCACCCCATGCTGCTGGCCCGCATCAAGGAGGACCAGCACCTCGTCGGCCTGCCCGGCAACCCCCTGGCCGCCGTGTCCGGGCTGCTCACGCTCGCCGAGCCCCTGCTGCGCGCCCTGGCCGGGCGGACGGCTCCGGAGCCGTACGGGATGCCCCTGAAGGACGGCGTGCACGGGCATCCGTACGACACCCGGCTGATCCCCGTCGTGCTGCGGGCGGAGCAGGCCGTGCCGCTGCACTACAACGGCCCCGCCATGCTGCGGGGCATCGCCGCGGCCGACGCGCTGGCCGTCGTGCCGCCCGGCGGCGCCCGGGCGGGCCAGGACGTGGAACTGCTCGACCTGCCCTGGGCGCTTGCCGGCCTCGGGGCGTGTCTCGCCTAGGGCCTGTCGTTTGGATCAGGTCGGCCGTGACGGACGGTTCGTCCCGGCGACCCCGCGACACTGGCCTGATCCAAACGACAGGCCCTAGCCGCCGAGCGGGCGGGCGGCCGGGCCGGCTGTCCGCCTACGGGTGGGGCGTGCCGTTGCCCGTCCGGCTGATCGTGATCAGGCGGTCGCCCGCCCGCAGCGGCGCGGTGTCGGGCGCGGCATGGTCCAGCACCCTCCGGTCGCGTACGACGGCGACCACGAGGTCGGCGCAGTCCCGCGGGGCGGCGCCGATCTCCCGTTCCGACACGGCGCGTTCCGTCAGGTCGAGGCCGCTGCCGTAGGTCATCAGGCCCTCCAGGACGTCGGCGGCGTGCGGGCTGCCCACCGAGACGCCCAGCAGGCGCCCGGCCGAGCTGGAGCTGGTGACGACCATGTCGGCGCCGCTCTGCTTGAGCAGCGGCACGTTCTCGTCCTCCCGGACGGCGGCGACGATCGTGGCGCGCCGGTTGAGCTGGCGGGCGGTGAGCGTGACGAGGGTCGCCGTGTCGTCGCGCTGCGGGGCGACGATCACCTGGGCGGCGTGCTGGATCTCGGCCTTGAGGAGGGTGTCGGAGCGGGTGGCGTCCCCGAGCACGGACACCAGTCCGTCGCTGCCGGCCGCGTCCACCGTCTTCTGCTGCGGGTCGACGACGACGATCCGGTGCCTCGGGATGCCCTGCCCGAGCAGCGTCTCGATGGCGTGCCGTCCCTTGGTGCCGTAGCCGACGACCACCACGTGGTTCCGCATCCGCGAGCGCCAGCGGTGGATGCGCACCTGCTGCCGGGTCCGCTCGGTGAGGACCTCCAGGGTGGTGCCGACCAGGATGATCAGGAAGAGCACGCGCAGCGGGGTGATGACGAGGATGTTCGTGAGCCGGGCGGTGTCGCTGACCGGGGTGATGTCGCCGTAGCCGGTGGTGGAGAGGGTGACGGTCGCGTAGTAGGCGGCGTCGAGGAGGTCGACCGAGCCGTCGGAGTTGTCCTGGTAGCCGGAGCGGTCCAGCCAGACCAGGAACGTGGTGAACGCGAGGACCAGCAGCGCCATCGCCAGCCGCCGCAGCACCTGCTGGAGCGGCGGCACGGTGACCTCGACCGGCAGCCGGATCGAGCGGCCCGCCTCGGCGTCGTCCAGGGCCTCCGTGCGCGAGCGGTACCAGAGGGAGCGCAGGATGGAGAAGCGTCCCGCGCCCGGACCGTCCTCCCGGGTGGCCCCGCCCCGCCCGTCCGTCCGGCCCGGGTCGCGTCGGCCGCGGTCCCCGCGGCCCGTGCCCGCTCCGTGCGCTGCTGTCCTGGGCGGTCGTTGTTGTCCGTCCTTCATGGCCTGCTCCCAGCGGCTCGCGGCCCGGTCGGCGGACCGGTACCGGGGCCATGCTCTCGGATCTTGGCCTCCAGGTGGGTAACGTCGGCGCGGGTGACGTCCGTCGATTCGTGGGAGGCCCGCCTTGCGTGACCACACCGTGGTGGTCGGTTTCGGGACGAAAGGGCGGTCGGCCGTCCAGACCGTCTGCGCGACGGGACTGAGGAAGGAACGGATCGTCGTCATCGACCCGGCCTCGAAGGTGATCGAGGCGGCGGCGGCCGAGGGCTACGCGGGCGTGGTCGGCGACGGCACCCGCAGCGACGTGCTGCTGCGGGCCGAGGTGCAGCGGGCCGGCCAGATCATCATCGCCGCGCAGCGGGACGACACGGCCGTGCTGGTGACGCTGACGGCCCGGCAGCTCAACGCCACGGCGAAGATCGTGGCCGCGGTGCGGGAGGAGGAGAACGCGCCGCTGCTGCGCCGGTCCGGCGCCGACGCCGTCATCACCAGTGCCGGCGCGGCCGGGCGCCTGCTCGGCCTCTCGGTGCTCAGCCCCAGCGCGGGCCTGGTCATGGAGGACCTCATCCAGCAGGGCAGCGGACTCGACATCGTCGAACGCCCGGTCATAAAGGCCGAGGTGGGCAAGGGGGTGCGCGAGGTCGGCGACCTGGTGGTGAGCGTCGTACGAGGTCACCGGGTCCTCGGATACGACGATCCCGCCATCGGCACCCTGGAACTGACGGACCGTCTCATCGCGATCGTGCGGGTCTCCTGAAGTAGCCTCGCGGCATGCGAGCGATCACGATTGCCGAACCTGGTGGACCCGAGGCTCTGGTGTGGGACGAGGTCCCGGACGCGGAGCCCGGGGAGGGCGAAGTCCTGGTCGAGGTGGTGGCCAGTGCCGTCAACCGAGCCGATCTGCTGCAGCGCCAGGGCTTCTACAACCCGCCGCCCGGCGCGTCCCCCTACCCCGGTCTCGAATGCTCCGGGCGGATCGCCGCCCTGGGCCCCGGGGTGTCGGGCTGGGCCGTCGGGGACGAGGTGTGCGCGCTGCTCTCGGGCGGCGGTTACGCCGAGAAGGTCGCCGTCCCGGCCGGCCAGCTGCTGCCGGTGCCGGACGGCATCGACCTGCACCGGGCCGCCGCGCTGCCCGAGGTGACCTGCACCGTCTGGTCCAACGTCTTCATGATCTCCCACCTGCGCCCCGGTGAGACGCTGCTCGTGCACGGCGGCTCCAGCGGCATCGGCACCATGGCGATCCAGCTGGCGAAGGCGGTCGGCGCCAAGGTCGCCGTCACGGCCGGCACCGAGGACAAGCTGCGGTTCTGCGCCGACCTCGGCGCGGACGTCCTGATCAACTACCGCGAGCAGGACTTCGTCGAGGAGCTGGAGCGGGCCACCGACGGAGCCGGCGCCGACGTCATCCTCGACAACATGGGCGCCAAGTACCTGGACCGCAACGTCCGGGCGCTGGCCGTCAACGGCCGGCTGGCGATCATCGGCATGCAGGGCGGCGTCAAGGGCGAGCTGAACATCGGCACGCTCCTCGGCAAGCGTGCCGCGGTCAGCGCGACCTCGCTGCGGGCCCGGCCGCTCGCCGAGAAGGCGGCCATCGTGGCGGCCGTGCGCGAGCACGTGTGGCCGCTGATCTCCTCCGGGCACGTCCGGCCCGTCGTGGACCGCGAGATCCCGATGAGCGACGCGGCCACGGCGCACCGCGTCCTTGAGGAGAGCGGGCACATCGGCAAGGTGCTGCTCGTCGTGCCGTAGGCGCCCGGCCGGGCGGGAGTCTCAGCCGCGCCGGACGCGCAGGGCGAGGAAGGCGAGCCCGAGACCGCAGCCGATGAGGATCAGCCCGCTGCCCAGAGGCAGTATCTGCAGCACGGGCTCCTGCGGCGCGGACCGGGTGACGGACCGCCCTGCGGGGGCCGGGGAGGGCGGCTGCAGCCCGGTGTCCCCGGGCGCCTCGGAGGCGACGGCGCTCTCGGGGACGCCGTCGCTGTCCGCGACGCCGGAGCCGTCCGTGTCGTATGCCTCGGACGTCCCGTCCCCGGCGTCCGCGTCCGTACGGCCCGCGGGCCGGACCGGCCGGTCCGGGCGCTTGCGGCCGTCGGGGTCGCGGCCCGCGTGCGTCGCTCCCGCGTCCTCCTCGCGCGGTGCCGGCTCCTCGCGTCCCGGACGCCTGCGGCCCTCGCCCGCCTCGCTCCCGGCGCGCGACGCGTCGGCCCGGGGGGTGCGCGAGGTGTCCGGCGCCGGGGAGCGGGACGGGCCCGCCGCCGGGGTGCGGGACGACGAGACGGACGGGGAGGGCGGGGCTTCCCGCGCTGCCGGGGCCGCGTACGCGTACGAGGTATGGGTGGTGCCGCCGGCCAGCAGGACCAGCAGCAGGCCCAGTCCCGCCGCGTACGGCCCGTGGCCGCCCTGCCGCTGTGTGCGCAGCCTTGGAGTCACGTCCGTGACCCCCTCCCGGTGCGAGAGTTCGCCAAGATCAACGAGACAAGCCTCACATGAGGTGAGGATCCCGGCATCCCGTCGGGGGCCGAAGGGTGGATCACTGCCCGGCGGGGGCGCCACCGTGATGAGGTGGGCGTGTGCGAGACAATGGCGGCATGGAGATGCCGAGGAACGAACGGTCGCCGGAGAACCCCCAGATCCTGGTCGTGGGCCAGGACGGAATGCCTCTCGGAGGCGCCGGGGACGAGGACTCCCGGGAGGTCCCGGTGACGGAGATGGTGGAACAGCCCGCCAAGGTGATGCGCATCGGCAGCATGATCAAGCAGCTGCTGGAGGAAGTGCGCGCGGCCCCTCTGGACGAGGCCAGCCGGGTGCGGCTCAAGGAGATCCACGCCAGCTCCGTGAAGGAGCTGGAGGACGGCCTTGCGCCCGAGCTCGTCGAGGAGCTGGAGCGCCTCTCCCTCCCCTTCACGGACGAGGGAACCCCCAGTGACGCCGAACTGCGCATCGCGCAGGCCCAGTTGGTGGGTTGGCTGGAGGGGCTCTTCCACGGGATCCAGACGACCCTGTTCGCCCAGCAGATGGCGGCCAGGGCTCAGCTGGAGACCATGCGCCGGGCCCTGCCGCCGGGCGTGGGCGGCGGTGACGACGGCGAGGACCCGCGCGCGGGCGGCCGCTCCGGCGGACCGTACCTGTAGAGCGCGGCCGTCGGGGACGGCGGCGGCCGGACGGAGTCCGGCGACCGTACACACGCAAGGGCCCGGCACTCGTGCCGGGCCCTCGGTGCGCCGGCGGTGGCCGGCGGCGGTCTCAGCCGGTCAGGCCGGGTCGCCCGTCGAGACCCGCAGCTCGATGGAGGGCATGTCCTTGGGGTCCACGTCCGTGCCCGCGGCGGGGAACTGGTCCATGACCGTGCCCTCGCCGTAGGTGTTCTCGTCGACCGGCTTCTCCTTCAGCTGCCAGCCGGCGGCCTGGAAGCACGACTTGACGGACTTGATGTACCGGAACGTGAAGTCGGGGACCTTGATCTTGTCCGGGTCGTTGTACGACTCGTCGGGCTCCGTGCACTTCGACGTCTCGATGGTCTTCGTGGTGTCCGGGCCCTTGTGGCCGGCGACCTCGGAGGCGGAGGCCGAGGACGAGGAGCCGCCGTCGCGGCCCTTGTCGTCGTCACCGCCGCCGTTCATCGTGAGTGCCGTGATCAGACCGCCTATCGCGACGAGCGCGACGAGCACCGAGCCGATGATCACGCTCTTGTTGCTCTTCCCGCCGCCGGAACCGCCCTGGGGCGCCTGGTGCGGGGCGAGGTTGTACGGCGGCGGGGTGTGCGAGCCCTGCTGCGGCGCGTACGCCGAGGTCTGCGGCGGAGGCTGGTAGCCACCCTGCTGCGGGTAGCCGTAGGACGGCGCCGGGGTGTGCTGCGGCGACGGGGTGGGCGGGCCGTAGGGACCGGGCTGGTACGGCGTCTGGACCGGGCCGGGCGGGGCCGGGGCCGACTGGTCGACCGGCGGGAAGACGGCGGAGCCGACACCGGAACCGCTCGGCGTCTGCGCGCCCGGCACGATGTTCGGCGCGGTGCCGTGCAGCGACTGGGCCACCCGCAGGCACTCGTCGCGCATCGCCTCGGCGCTCGGGAAGCGCTCGTTCGGGTTCTTCTTCAGCGCGCGGGCGATCAGCGCGTCCACCGCCGGGGGCAGCGAGCGGTTGACCGAGGAGGGCGCGACCGGCTCCTCCTGGACGTGCGCGTACGCGATGGCCAGCGGCGAGTCCGCCTCGAACGGCAGCCGCCCGGTGACCAGTTGGAACAGCATGATGCCGACCGAGTAGAGGTCGCTGCGGGCGTCCACGCCCCGGCCGAGGGCCTGCTCGGGCGAGAGGTACTGCGGGGTGCCGACGACCATGCCGGTCTGGGTCATCGACGTGACCCCGGACTGCATGGCGCGGGCGATGCCGAAGTCCATCACCTTGACGACGTTGCGCTTCGTCATCATCACGTTGCCCGGCTTGATGTCCCGGTGGACCAGGCCCATCTCGTGGCTGATCTCCAGGGCCGCCAGGACGTCCGCGGTGATCTTCAGGGCCTTGTCGGCGGGCATGGCGCCGTACTGCCGGATGTCCTCGTCGAGGACCGACCCGAGCGGGTGGCCCTCGATGTACTCCATGACGATGTACGGCGTCGTCATGCCGTCGAGGTCGTCCTCGCCGGTGTCGAAGACCGAGACGATGTTGGTGTGCGTGAGCTTGGCCACCGACTGGGCCTCGCGGCGGAAGCGCTCGCGGAACGCCTGTTCGCGGCCGAGTTCGGTGTGCAGGGTCTTGATGGCGACCTGGCGGTCGAGCACCGAGTCGTACGCGAGGTGCACCGAGGCCATCCCGCCCTCGCCGAGCAGGTCGCGCAGTTGATAGCGCCCGCCGGCGACCGCACGCCCCGCGTACCGGCCCTGTGCGCCGTCCTGGCTCATGTTTCTGCGTCCCCCATCGGCGCGGCGGCAGCGGCTCTCGTGCGTCCGCGTCCCGCGTTCGGTCCTCGGTGATCCAATGCGCTATTCCCGGCCAAGTCTGCCCGAGGGCAGTGACACGTCAAGCTCGGTGCCCGTTCCGTGACCGTACGCGAAAGAAGCGTCGCGGAAGCGTTACAGGTGGCGTACGGCCGGTACACAGGATTTGCACGCGGGGACCCGCTGCGGGTTTCATGGCCGGTCCATCTCGAATCCAACCCGGACCAGCGCCTTGCGCGGAGCCTGTAGCGTGGCCCGACGGAGACCGTAACAACCACCGCGCAGACCGCGGGCAGAAACGACGGCGAGGACTGATGGCACAGCAGCAGCGCGCTCAGGGCCCGTCCGACCCCGAGGCGACTGGCGGCGGTATGTCAGATGCGCCGGAGATGTGGGGTAACGGCGGGCTGGTCGGCGACGGCCGGTATCGACTGACCCGCAGACTCGGCCGGGGCGGTATGGCCGAGGTGTTCGCGGCCGAGGACGTACGACTCGGGCGCACCGTCGCGGTCAAGCTGCTCCGGTCCGACCTGGCCGAGGACCCGGTCTCCAAGGCCCGCTTCACGCGTGAGGCCCAGTCGGTGGCCGGGCTCAACCACCACGCCGTCGTCGCCGTGTACGACTCCGGCGAGGACGCGGTCGGCCACGGCGTCGTGCCGTACATCGTGATGGAGATCGTCGAGGGCCGCACGATCCGCGACCTGCTGCTCAACGCCGAGGCCCCGGGCCCGGAGCAGGCGCTGATCATCGTCTCCGGCGTCCTGGAGGCGCTGGCGTACTCGCACCAGCACGGCATCGTGCACCGCGACATCAAGCCCGCCAACGTCATCATCACGGACACGGGTGCCGTGAAGGTGATGGACTTCGGCATCGCGCGCGCCCTGCACGGCGCGCAGTCGACGATGACCCAGACCGGCATGGTCATGGGCACCCCTCAGTACCTCTCCCCGGAGCAGGCGCTCGGCAAGGCCGTCGACCACCGCTCCGACCTGTACGCGACGGGCTGCCTGCTCTACGAACTGCTCGCGCTGCGGCCCCCGTTCACCGGTGAGACGCCGCTGTCGGTGGTCTACCAGCACGTGCAGGACATCCCGGCGCCGCCGTCGACGGTGTCGGACACGGTGCCGCCGGAGCTCGACGGGCTCGTGATGCGCGCGCTGGCGAAGGAGCCCGACGACCGGTTCCAGACCGCCGAGGAGATGCGCGGCCTGGTCCAGTACGCGCTGCAGATGCTCTACGACCAGGGCGGCCACACCGGCACCTGGAACACCGGGCCCGTCACGGTGCACGAGGGACGGCACACCCCTGCCGCGGGCTTCGCGGGCGCGGGCATGCTGCCGCATCCCGGCGACTCCGGCACCACGCAGATCCCCTCGCCGCTGCTGCCGCAGTCCGGCGGGGACGACGGCGGCTTCGAGGGACACGGCAACCACGGCAGCGGCCGCGGCAAGCTGTGGATCCTCGCGGTCTTCGCGGTGATCGCCATCGCGGCCGGTGTGGCGCTCGCGCTGAACCACAACGGGGGCGAGGGCGGCGGAGGCAACGGCACCACGACCTCACCCACGGCGACCACGTCCAAGGACAAGGGCGACGACGCGAGCCCGAGCGACGACTCCACGGGCAAGGCCACCGAGGACTCCACGGACAACGGCACGAGCACGGGCACCGGCGACGACTGGACGCCCTCGTACACGCCGTCCGAGACCCCGACGGACGAGCCGACGGAGAAGCCGACGAAGACGACGCCGACCAAGGTGCCGCCGACGAAGACGACCCCGTCGACGAAGCCGCCGGCTTCCAGCGAGCCGCCGCCGTCGGCGGACCCGTCGGGCGGCGAGGACACCGCGGGCGGCGACGGGCTCTGAGCCCGGGTCGGCCCCCGCCACACGCGCGCGTGCGGCCCGGAGACGGGCTCCACGCGCGCGTGCCGCTTTTCCGGGTCCGTCGGGTGCCGGGCCGCCCGCGCCGCTCAGCCCGCGAACGCCTCGCCCACCGCGTCGTACTCCCGGGTCCACCACATCACCAGGGCCGAGGCGGCCGGGAACTGCGGGTCGGCGCGGGTGTCGCCGCGCTCGTAGTGCCAGCGCAGTATCCAGAAGTCGTTGAGGCGCTCCCACCACACGCGGTGCACGGCCGCCGCGAACTCGGCGCCGGAGGCGCCCGCCGAACGCCGGTACGCGCGCGCGTAGGCCCGCACCTTCGCCAGGTCGAGGGTGCCGTCCGGGCGGACGAAGAAGATCACCGCGGCGCGGACGGCCTCCTCGGCCCGGGGCTGCACGCCGAGCCGGTCCCAGTCGACGATCGCGGCCGGTTCGCCGTCCCGGTAGAGCAGGTTGTACGGGTGGAAGTCGCCGTGCACCCACCCCACGGAGCCGCCGCGCGGGGGACGCCGGTCCGCGTGCTCCTCCAGGAGCGCCCGCCGCTCCAGGAGCCGGTGCCGGGCCAGTTCGTCGAAGGCGTCCGGCGGCCGGCGCCGGTTCACGTGCCCGAGCAGGTCGTCGATGAGCGCGCGGGTGTCGGCCGGATCGGCGCCGTCCGCGGGCTTCCCGGGCGCCCGCCCGTCCGCCGGCATGACCCGCTCCAGGCAGGCGTGTACGAGGCCGAGCAGCGCGCCGAGGCGCCGGCACTCCTCGCCGGTGAGCTGGCCGCCGTGCCGGTGCCCGCCGTCGATCCAGGGGTGCAGCGCGTAGGCGTGGCCGCCGACGACGGCGACGGTGCGGCCGTCGGTGGCGGCCAGCGGCGGGGCGACGGGGACCCCGAGGTCCGCGAGGCGCCGGGTGGCGTGGTGCTGCCGGGCGATGGCGGCGGGGTCGGCGGTCTCCGGGTCGAAGTGGTGCTTGAGGAAGTAGCGGCCGCGGGTCGTGCACAGCCTGTAGCCGCGGTTGAGGAGGCCCTGGTCGACGGGCTCGCAGGTGAGCGCGGACCCGGCGGCGTAGCGGCGCAGAAGGGCACCCAAGGGGGGCGTGTGAGTCGTAGGGGGTGGTACAGATGGGCGCGGCACGCGCCAGATGCTAGGGCACGATCCGGACCTCCGACCTCGCGCTTGTCACAGACAGTCGTCTTCGGTCACAGGACGTGCTGGAACCGCCGTTCCAGGCCACCGTCGATGGTGTGCACGGTGGCGAAGCGCGGTTCGATCACCAGATGGACCGGATCGAAGGGCTCGCCGTCCACGAGTTCCGGACCGGGTCCGAGGCGGTCGAGCTCGGCCGGGGTCGGGTCGGCGCTCTCGCAGTGCCCGACGACCTGCACGGACCACAGGCCCTCGCCGGGGCGGGCGCAGCCGAGGTTGTCCGCGCCGTACGCGACGACTCCGCCTCCGCAGGCCCGGTGGTACCCGTAGCCCCGGTGCAGGCGCAGCAGGACGCGTCCGTCCGCGACAATGTGACGGGCGGGGGCGAGGAAGGGCAGCGCGCGCATGCTGGTGGCCGCCCGGCCGTGCCGGACGCGGCCGAGCAGGTCCACGGCGAGCTGTTCTTCGGTGGGCATGCCCACCAATCTCGGGCACCGGGCCCCGGGGAGACAGGGTCGCCCGCCCCGGAAAGAGGAGCCGAAAGTCCCGAACGGCCGTGTCAGGGCCGGCGGCTCTCCGCCTGGAGGCGGGCCACGTAGGCGGCGGCCTGGGACCGGCGCTCCATGCCGAGCTTGGCCAGCAGGCTGGACACGTAGTTCTTGATCGTCTTCTCGGCGAGGTGCAGCCGCTCGCCGATCACCCGGTTGGTGAGGCCCTCCCCGATCAGGTCGAGGATTTTGCGCTCCTGGTCGGTGAGCCGGGCGAGCCGGTCGTCGGCCTTGGGACCCCCGTCGCGCAGCCGTTCCAGGACGCGGGCGGTGGCCACCGGGTCGAGCAGGGACTTCCCGGCGGCGACATCCCGTACGGCCGTGAGCAGCTCGTTTCCCCGGATGGCCTTCAGGACGTAGCCCGAGGCGCCCGCCATGATCGCCTCGAAAAGAGCCTCGTCGTCGGCGTAGGAGGTCAGCATCAGGCACTTGATGTTCTCGTCCGCCGAGCGGATCTCGCGGCACACCTCCACGCCGCTGCCGTCCGGGAGCCGTACGTCCAGCACGGCGACGTCCGGGCGGGTGGCCGGAATCCGCGCCAGGGCGTCGGCCGCCGTCCCTGCCTCGCCGACCACCACGATGTCGGGCTCCACCGAGAGCAGTTCGTGGACGCCCCGGCGCACCACCTCGTGGTCGTCGAGGAGAAATACGGTGATTTTCCCGTCTTCGCGCACGGGGTCAGTTTCACACACGGCAGGAATACCCGCCTGAGGTCAAGTCTTCCCGTGCCCGGGGTGACCGGGATAACGTGCCCGTGTTCCGGCCCCCTGCAAGGCTGTGACCAGCGACTGTTCCCGACTTGAGCGACGCACTTGGAACCCCTCGTGGAAAGTACTTGGAAATCCAAGCAAAATCGCAGGTCAGGCGGGGTTTCACAGAAATGTGGAGCACTGGGTAACGTGCATCTTGCAGGGCGCTCGCCGGGGCACCTGTCACGTCTGTTCCCGGCCGAGCGGCACCCACCCCGTGCGCGGGATCGGGATCAGGCGAGCCGCACTGGCCACCCGGCAACCCCGGGGGCCGGACCGACGGAGGAGCACACGTGACCGTGGAGAGCACTGCCGCGCGCAAGCCGCGACGCAGCGCCGGTACGAAGAGCGCCGCGAGCAGGCGGGCCGGCGCGGCCGCCAAGGCGGCCCCGGGCGCCGAGCCCGAACTCGTCCAGCTGCTGACCCCGGAAGGCAAGCGGGTCAAGGACGCCACGTACGACGCGTACGTCGCCGACATCACCCCCGAAGAGCTGCGTGGCCTGTACCGGGACATGGTGCTGAGCCGTCGCTTCGACGCCGAGGCCACCTCCCTGCAGCGCCAGGGCGAGCTGGGCCTGTGGGCGTCGATGCTCGGCCAGGAGGCCGCGCAGATCGGCTCGGGCCGGGCCACCCGGGACGACGACTACGTCTTCCCGACCTACCGGGAGCACGGCGTCGCCTGGTGCCGGGGCGTCGACCCGACGAACCTGCTCGGCATGTTCCGCGGCGTGAACAACGGCGGCTGGGATCCGAACAGCAACAACTTCCACCTGTACACGATCGTCATCGGCTCGCAGACCCTGCACGCCACCGGCTATGCCATGGGCATCGCCAAGGACGGCGCCGACTCGGCCGTGATCGCGTACTTCGGGGACGGTGCCTCCAGCCAGGGCGACGTCGCCGAATCGTTCACCTTCTCCGCGGTCTACAACGCCCCCGTCGTGTTCTTCTGCCAGAACAACCAGTGGGCGATCTCCGAGCCCACCGAGCGGCAGACCCGCGTCCCGCTCTACCAGCGCGCGCAGGGCTACGGCTTCCCCGGCGTCCGCGTCGACGGCAACGACGTGCTCGCCTGCCTCGCCGTCACCAAGTGGGCCCTGGAGCGGGCCCGCAACGGCGAGGGCCCCACCCTGGTGGAGGCGTACACGTACCGCATGGGCGCGCACACCACCTCCGACGACCCGAGCAAGTACCGGGCCGACGAGGAGCGCGAGGCGTGGGAGGCGAAGGACCCGATCCTGCGCCTGCGCGCCCACCTGGAGGCCGAGGGCCACGCGGACGAGGCGTTCTTCGCGGAACTCGAGACCGAGAGCGAGACGTTGGGCAAGCGGGTGCGTGACGTGGTGCGTGCCATGCCGGACCCGGACCACTTCGCGATCTTCGAGAACGCGTACGCGGACGGGCACGCGCTCGTCGACGAGGAGCGGGCACAGTTCGCCGCCTACCAGGCGTCGTTCGCGGACGAAGGGGAGGGCAAGTAGCGATGGCAGCAGAAAAGATGGCGCTGGCCAAGGCGATCAACGAGTCGCTGCGCACGGCCCTCGACACCGACCCCAAGGTCCTCATCATGGGCGAGGACGTCGGCAAGCTCGGCGGTGTCTTCCGGGTCACCGACGGTCTCCAGAAGGACTTCGGCGAGGACCGGGTCATCGACACCCCGCTCGCCGAGTCGGGCATCGTCGGCACCGCGATCGGCCTGGCCCTGCGCGGCTACCGCCCCGTGGTGGAGATCCAGTTCGACGGCTTCGTCTTCCCGGCGTACGACCAGATCGTCACGCAGCTCGCGAAGATGCACGCCCGGGCGCTGGGCAAGATCAAGCTGCCCGTCGTCGTCCGCATCCCGTACGGCGGCGGCATCGGCGCGGTCGAGCACCACTCCGAGTCCCCCGAGGCGCTGTTCGCGCACGTGGCGGGCCTGAAGGTGGTCTCCCCGTCGAACGCGGCGGACGCGTACTGGATGATGCAGCAGGCCATCCAGAGCGACGACCCGGTGATCTTCTTCGAGCCGAAGCGGCGCTACTGGGACAAGTCCGAGGTCGACACGAGCGCGATCCCCGGCGAGCTGCACAAGGCGCGGGTGGTCCGCGAGGGCACCGACCTGACGCTGGTGGCGTACGGCCCGATGGTGAAGGTCTGCCAGGAGGTCGCCGACGCCGCCCGCGAGGAGGGCAAGTCCCTGGAGGTCGTCGACCTGCGCTCCATGTCGCCGATCGACTTCGACACCGTCCAGGCGTCCGTCGAGAAGACCCGCCGGCTCGTCGTGGTCCACGAGGCCCCGGTCTTCCTCGGTACGGGCGCGGAGATCGCCGCCCGCATCACCGAGCGGTGCTTCTACCACCTGGAGGCCCCCGTCCTGCGGGTCGGCGGCTACCACGCCCCGTACCCGCCGGCGCGCCTGGAGGACGAGTACCTGCCGGGCCTGGACCGGGTGCTCGACGCCGTCGACCGCTCGCTGGCGTACTGAGGGAGAGGGTCGTGACGACGATGACAGAGACCGCCTCCGGGCTCGCCGAGTTCAAGATGCCCGACGTGGGCGAGGGGCTCACCGAGGCCGAGATCCTCAAGTGGTACGTCCAGCCCGGTGACCAGGTCACCGACGGCCAGGTCGTCTGCGAGGTCGAGACGGCCAAGGCCGCCGTGGAGCTGCCCATTCCGTTCGACGGCGTGGTCAGCGAGCTGCGCTTTCCCGAGGGCACCACGGTGGACGTGGGCCAGGTGATCATCTCGGTGGACGTGTCCGGCGGTGCCGGCGCCCCGGCCCCCGAGGCCCCCGTCGCCGAGGCGCCGGCCGCACCGGCCGCCGAGGAGCCGAAGGCCGAGCGCAAGCCGGTCCTCGTCGGGTACGGGGTCGCAGAGGCGTCCACCAAGCGCCGTGCCCGCAAGGGGGCGGAGGTCCGCGCCGACGCCCCGTCCGAGACGTACTACGCGGCCACCGCGATCCAGGCCGAGCTGAACGGCCACGGCGGGCAGCGTCCGCTGGCCAAGCCGCCGGTCCGCAAGCTCGCCAAGGACCTCGGCGTGGACCTCGCGACGGTCACGCCGTCGGGCCCCGACGGAATCATCACGCGCGAGGACGTGCACGCCGCGGTGGCCGCTCCGGCCGCGCAGCCCGTGGCCGTGCCCGCGGTGACCGAGGCTCCGGCCCCGGTGCAGGCCGCCGCCGCTCCGGCGCCCGTCGCCTCGTACGACGGGGCCCGGGAGACCCGGATCCCGGTCAAGGGTGTCCGCAAGGCCACCGCGCAGGCGATGGTCGGCTCCGCGTTCACCGCGCCGCACGTGACGGAGTTCGTGACCGTCGACGTGTCGCGCACGATGAAGCTGGTCGAGGAGCTCAAGCAGGACAAGGAGATGGCCGGCCTGCGGGTGAATCCGCTGCTGCTCATCGCCAAGGCCCTGCTGGTCGCCATCAAGCGCAACCCGGACGTGAACGCGTCGTGGGACGAGGCCGCCCAGGAGATCGTGCGCAAGCACTACGTGAACCTGGGCATCGCGGCGGCCACCCCCCGCGGCCTGATCGTCCCGAACATCAAGGACGCCCACGCCAAGACCCTGCCGCAGCTGGCCGAGTCGCTGGGCGAGCTGGTCGCCACCGCCCGCGAGGGCAAGACCTCCCCGGCGGCCATGCAGGGCGGCACGGTCACCATCACGAACGTCGGCGTCTTCGGCGTCGACACGGGCACGCCGATCCTCAACCCCGGCGAGTCCGCGATCCTCGCGGTCGGCGCGATCAAGCTCCAGCCGTGGGTCCACAAGGGCAAGGTCAAGCCCCGCCAGGTCACCACGCTCGCGCTCTCCTTCGACCACCGCCTGGTCGACGGCGAGCTGGGCTCCAAGGTCCTCGCCGACGTGGCGGCGATCCTGGAACAGCCGAAGCGGCTGATCACCTGGGCGTAGCCCCGGTCGACCTCCTCTCGCGGGGCCGTCTCCTCACGGAGGCGGCCCCGCGAGCCGTTCCGGGCCCGGTGTCCCCGGGACGTCCAGCTCCGCCCACACCGTCTTGCCCACCGGCAGCCGCCGCACGGACCAGCGTGCGGCGAGCAGGCCGACGATGAGCAGTCCCCGCCCGAACTGGTCACCGTCCTCGGCCGTCCGCAGCCGCGGCAGGCGCTCCCCTCTCGGGTCCGTCACCGCGACGCGCAGCACCTGTCCGGTGAGCGAGGTCTCCACCCGGAACAGGCGGTCCCGCAGGCACCCGTGCAGCAGCGCGTTCGCGCACAACTCGCCGGCCAGGAGCGCGGCGTCGCCGGCGGCGCCGGGATGCCCCACTCGGCGGCGAGCCGGGCGACCCGTCTGCGGGCCAGCGGGACGTTCCGCGGATACGGGTGTAGCTGACGCAGTCGTAGCGGTCGGGGGCGTGGCGATCGGGATCGCAGGAGCCGTACATGGACGCGCACCTCCTCGTGCGGGGCCGGTGCCCTGGCGGTGTCCGGTCGGGTGGGGGGAGGTGGCTCGGCCGCACGACCCCGGAGCGGGCAGCAACCTGCTTGGGCAGAAAGTTTTCTGTCCAGCTTGTGTGGGAAGCGCGTGCGCCACCAGACTGGGGCGATCCACCGGAGGGACGGAAGATGGCGGGCAAGGACCCCGACCGGGGCCGGACGGTGTCGACCGTGCTGGGGCGCCGACTGGGTGGCGAGCTGCTGCGCATGCGCGAGGAGCGTGGGCTACGGCAGGCCGAGGCCGCCGAAGCGCTCACCGCGTCCGCTCCCAAGGTCGCCAAGATCGAGCGCGGCCAGGTGCCGATGCGTGATCCGGACGTGCGGGCGCTGTGCCATCTCTACGGCGAGAGGGACGAGCCGGCGATCGAACGGCTCCTGGCCCTCGCCAAGGCTGACCGCGAGCGGCGCAAGGCGCACGGCTGGTGGAACCAGTACCCGCAGCTGGGCGCCATGGTCGAATACGTGGCCCTCGAAGACATCGCGACCAACGTGAGGACCTGGCAACTGGCTGTCGTACCAGGTCTGTTGCAGACTCCCGACTACGCGCGGGCGCTCGCCGTCGGCAACGGACACTGGGAGGACCCCGACGAGATCGAACCGTTCGTGGAGTCCCGGATGGCGCGTCAGGCGCGACTCGGCGGAGAGCGTCCGCTCGAACTGTGGGCGGTCGTGCACGAGGGTGCCCTGCGCCAACTCGTGGGCGGCCGACGGGTCATGCGCGAACAGCTCGGCCATCTGCTGGACGCGGCGCGGCAGTCGAACGTCAAGCTCCAGGTGCTGCCCTTCCTGGCGGGTGCTCACCCGGGCATGACCAGCGCCTTCACGATCGTCTCGTTCGCGGAACCGGGCGCGCTCGACGTGGTCCACCTGGACACCACCTCGTCGACTCTCTGGCTGGAGAGCGATACTGATGCCGATCGCCACAACGGACTGTTCGACCGCATCACCCGGCTGAGCCTCGCACAGCGGGCCTCTGCCGCGCTGATCGACGGAATCCTCAAGGAGATGTAGCAAGCGTGGCCGCATACGAGTTCGTCAAGTCCAGCCACAGCAGCGGCAACGGCGAGTGCGTCGAAGTCGCCCGCAATCTCCCCGGTGTCGTCGCCGTCCGGGACTCCAAGGAGCCGGACGGGCCGGTACTCCGGCTCGCGCCGGGAGCGTGGGCGTCGTTCGCCGCCCACCTGCGCCGACGCTGACGTAAAAGGGGGTCTGGTACGCGTGGCCGCATACGAGTTCGTCAAGTCCAGCCACAGCGGCGGGAACGCCGGACAGGAGTGCGTCGAGGTCGCCCGCAATCTCCCCGGTGTCGTCGCCGTCCGGGACTCCAAGGAGCCGGACGGGCCGGTACTCCGGCTCGCGCCGGGAGCGTGGGCATCGTTCGCCGCCCACCTGCGCCGGCGCTGACGTGAAAGGGGCCGGCCGCTCGAAGCGGCCGGCCCCCGGCACATCCAGGTGAGGCACCCAGGGGAGGGTGACTACCTTGCGAAGCCGTAGTTCATCAGCTTCTTCGCGTCCGACGTGCGGTTGGCGACCGACGTGGAGGCGAGGACCGTGCCGATGACCGTCTTGCCGTTGCGCGTGGCGGCGAAGACGAGGCAGTACTTGGCCTCCGGGCCGGAGCCCGTCTTCACGCCGATCGTGCCGCTGTACTCGCTCAGCAGGTTGTTGGTGTTCGACCAGTTCATGTACCGGTAGCCACCGCTCTTGGTGGTCACCTTCTGCTGGGTCGACTTGGTCTTCACGACCGTGCGGAACGTGGAACTCTTCATCGCGCTGCTCGCGAGCTTGGTGAGGTCGCGCGGCGTCGAGTAGTTGGAACCGTGGCCGATGCCGTCGAACGAGTCGAAGTGCGTGTTCGTCATGCCCAGGCTGCGCGCCGTCGTGTTCATCTTGCCGATGAAGGACTTCACGCGGGCGGAACGGGTCGTGCCGCTGCCGAACTTGTCCGCGAGCGCGTACGCGGCGTCGCAGCCGGACGGCAGCATCAGCCCGTACAGGAGCTGGCGGACGGTGACCTTGTCGCCGACGATCAGGTGAGCCGAGGAGGCGTTGTTGGCGACGATGTAGTCGCTGTACGCCTTCTGGATCGTGACCTTGGAGTCCAGGTTCAGGTTCGACTGCGACAGGACGACCTTGGCAGTCATGATCTTGGTGGTGGAGCCGGTGGAACGCTTGGTGTCGGCCGCCTTGGTGTACAGGCTCGCACCGGTGCCGTTGTTCATCACGTAGCCGCCCGCGGCGACGATCGTGGGCTTGGTGACGGCCTGTGCGGGAGCCGCGCTGAGGGCTCCGGTCGCGACCACGGCGCCGCTCGTCATCATCACGGCGACAGCGCGGCGAACGCGTGCGCCCTTAATGCCGTTTATCAAGTTGAATACCCCGAATACGTTAAATGCCCCTGGAGTGCGGTCACATGGGAGTGCCGCGACTCCTCTGACACCTGAGTAGCACGGATGGTTGCACGTCCACGCGGCGGGGGTGGGACTTGTCGCATTCTGGTCGGGTGTCCGCGATCCGGACGGGGCGCGACCATGCGTACGTGTTGTATCTATGCTGTGCGCATGCCTGTCGCTCCCGTGTCCGACGTGCCCGCCGCGGCCGGTGCGTTCCCCGCGCCCGCCGTCAAACCGCCCCCCGCGGCCGACCGCGTCTACGCGCACGTCAAGCAGGGCGTGCTGGAGCGCCGCTACGAGGGCGGGACGCTGCTCACCGAGGGCGAACTCGCCGAGGCCGTGGGGGTTTCCCGCACTCCGGTGCGCGAGGCGCTGCTGCGGCTGGAGGTGGAAGGGCTGATCCGGCTCTACCCCAAGAAGGGCGCGCTCGTCCTGCCGGTCTCCGCGCAGGAGATCGCGGACGTGGTGGAGACCCGCCAGCTCGTCGAGGAGCACGCCGCCCGCAAGGCCGTACCGGCCTCGCCCCGGCTCATCGCCCGCCTGGAGGAGCTGCTCGCCCGGCAGAAGGAACAGGCGGCCGCCGGTGACCTGGCCGCCGCCGCCGTCACCGACCGCTGCTTCCACGCCGAGATCGTGCGCAGCGGCGGCAACGAGATCCTCGCCCGCCTCTACGACCAACTGCGCGACCGGCAGCTGCGGATGGGAGTCGCCGTGATGCACGCCCACCCCGACCGGATCACCAAGACGCTCACCGAGCACGAGGAAATCCTGGAGGCGCTGCGGTCCGGCGACGCGGAGGCGGCTGTCGGGATCGTCCACCGGCACGTCAGCTGGTTCTCCAACCTGGCCCGGGGCGAGGTCCGGTGAGCGCCGTCTCCCTGCCCGGCGACCCGCCCGGCGGACGGCGCGCGATCGCCGTCTGGGGCATCGGCGTCTCCGTCTACTTCGTCGCGGTCATCTTCCGCACCTCGCTGGGCGTGGCCGGCCTGGACGCGGCCGACCGCTTCCACGTCAACGCCTCCGCCCTCTCCAGCTTCTCCATCCTCCAGCTCCTCGTGTACGCGGGCATGCAGATACCCGTCGGGCTGCTGGTCGACCGGCTCGGCACCAAGAAGGTGCTGACCATCGGCGTCCTGCTGTTCACGGCGGGACAGCTCGGCTTCGCGTTCTCCCCCTCGTACGGCATGGCGCTGGCCTCCCGTGCGCTGCTCGGCTGCGGCGACGCGATGACCTTCATCAGCGTGCTGCGGCTCGGCACCCGCTGGTTCCCGGCCCGCCGCGGCCCGATGGTCGCCCAGCTGGCGGGCCTGGTGGGCATGGCCGGCAACCTCGTCTCGACGCTCGTGATCGCCCGGCTGCTGCACGGGGTCGGCTGGACCGCGGCCTTCGCGGGCAGCGCGCTCGCCGGGGTCGTCGTCCTCGTCCTGCTGCTCCTGTTCCTGAAGGACCACCCCGAGGGGCACGAGCCCGAACCCTTCCCCCACCGCGGAGTCGCCTTCGTGCGGCGCCAGATCGCCCGTTCCTGGCAGGAGCCGGGCACCCGGCTGGGACTGTGGGTGCACTTCACGACGCAGTTCCCCGCCATGGTGTTCCTGCTGCTGTGGGGCCTGCCGTTCCTCGTCGAGGCGCAGGGCCTCTCGCGGGCGGCGGCCGGCGAGCTGCTGACGCTGGTCGTCCTGTCCAACATGGTGGTGGGCCTGGTCTACGGCCAGGTCGTCGCCCGGCACCACGCGGCGCGGCTGCCGCTGGCGCTCGGCACGGTGACCGCGACCGCGCTGGTCTGGGCGGCGGTCCTGGTCTGCCCCGGCGCGCACGCGCCCCTGTGGCTGCTCGTGGTGCTCTGCACCGTGCTGGGCGCCTGCGGGCCCGCGTCGATGATCGGCTTCGACTTCGCGCGGCCCGCGAACCCGCCCGAGCGGCAGGGGACGGCGTCCGGCATCACGAACATGGGCGGCTTCGTCGCCTCCATGACGACGCTGCTGGCGATCGGCGTCCTGCTGGACGCGACCGCTGACAACTACCGCGTCGCGTTCTCCGCGGTCTTCGTGCTCCAGGCGCTCGGCCTCAGCCAGATCTTCCGGCTGCGCGGGCAGGCGGCCCGCCGGGAGCGGGAGCGGCTGGTGGCCAGCCGGGTGGAGACGGTGCACGTCCCCGCCTGACGCGACGGAGCCGGCCGGGCCCCTGTCGCTCGGCGAGGGGCGGGAAGGCCACCGGGTCCTCGCGGCAGGGCGCCGGAAGGGGTACGCCGGGGCGGGCCGCGGGCCGCCGGACACGGACTGCGCCCCCGTACGGCCCCGTGGGCCGGGGCCGGCCCGCTACGGAGTGACCGCGAAGTTCCGCAGGATCGCCGCGGTCAGATCCGGGTCGCCCTCCACCTTGATGCGGTCCTCGACGGAGTTGGCGCTGACGCGTCCGCAGGCGAGCCGGACGTAGGTCTCCCAGTCCAGCGTCAGCGTCGCGGCCGGGCCCAGCGAGGGGGTGCCGTCTATCGAACCGCGGCCGTCCGCGTCCACCCGGACCGTGCGCAGGAACTCGACGGGCCCGTGGACGTCGAAGACCACCGCCGAGTTGGCGGGCGCGCCCGCGTCCTTCGCGACCACCTTCGGCAGGGCGGCGAGCAGTTCGTCACGGGTGATGAACGCGCCGGGCGAGTCCAGGTTGCCCGGCTGCCCGAGAGCGGTCCGCAGGTCCTGCTCGTGCACCCACACGTCGAACGCCCGGTAGCGCATGGCCTCTTCGAGCGTCGGCTCCGTGCCCAGCGGGCCGCGCACCTTGGTGTCCGGGCTCCGCGACTCGTTCCGCAGCTGGCGGTTGCGGCGGATGATCGTGTACTCCAGCTCCGACGTCATCTCGGGCGCCGTGTGGTGGCGCCGCACGTCGACCTGCATCTCCATGTACCGCTGGTGCTCGTTCGTCACGTGGTACAGGTCGCGGGGGAGCGTGTGGATCGGCCGCGGGTCGCCCAGCATCTCGCAGTCGAGGCCGATGACGTGCGACACGAGGTCCCGCACCGACCAACCCGGGCACGGCGTACGCCTGTTCCACTCGCCTTCCACAAGCGATGACACCAGCTCCGATATCGCGTCGACGGAATGGGTCCAGGCGTCGGCGTAGGACTGAAGACTGGGATGCAGACTCACGGAACGGGACCCCTCGGGCGGTCGGTACGCGGGCAGTGGGTGTCTTGGAACGCTAAGTTACGCTGCTGTGAGGCACCCCGGCAGTGCTTTGGTGTGACGATCGTAGGCCCGTATAGACGGCTCGAATGCCAGGACGGTGGTAGTGTGCGCGCCTCCCTCATCCAGATCGGTGTAGACGAGGGCGAATCGGTCGATTCGCGCAGGCGCCGAGCCGCCTCCCTCGTACGGGATCAAGCCGGAGTCGATCTCGTCGTGCTGCCGGAGCTCTGGACCACCGGCGCCTTCGCCTACGAGGCTTTCGGCACCGAGGCCGAACCCCTCGAAGGGCCCACGTACGAGGCGATGGCGAAGGCGGCCGGCGACGCGGGCGTGTGGCTGCACGCCGGCTCGATCCCCGAGCGGGACACCGACGGCACGCTCTACAACACCTCCCTCGTCTTCTCCCCCGACGGCCAACTCACCGCCTCCTACCGCAAGATCCACCGGTTCGGCTTCGACAAGGGCGAGGCCGTGCTGATGGGCGCCGGGACGGAACTGGTCACCGCCAGGCTGACCGGGACGACCATCGGACTCGCCACCTGCTACGACCTCCGCTTCCCCGAACTCTTCCGCGGGCTCGTCGACGCGGGCGCCGAGATCCTCGTCGTCCCCGCCGGCTGGCCCGAACGCCGCCGCTCCCACTGGACGCTGCTCGCCCGCGCGAGGGCCGTCGAGAACCAGGCGTACGTGCTCGCCTGCGGAACGGGCGGCACGCATGCGGGAGTTCCCCAGGCCGGTCACTCGATCGTGGTCGATCCCTGGGGCGAGGTGCTGGCCGAGGCGGGCGCCGGCGAGGAGGTCCTCACCGTGGACCTCGACCCCGCGAAGGTCGGCGACACCCGGGAGCAGTTCCCGGCGCTCAAGGACCGGGTGCTGGGACTGCGGGCACCCCGCCGCTGAGACCGGCGCCGGCCGCTGAGCCGGGCGCCGCCCTCAGTCGTCCTCGCCCTCCTTGTCCGCCAGGTGGATGACGCACACCGCCACGGCGATCATCAGGGCCGCGTCCGCGTCGTCGCGCACCACGTCCACGCCGTAGGTCTCCCGGACGTGCAGCCACCGCCGGGAGATCTGCGCCAGGAGCTCGTTGTCGTAGTCGATGGCGAACTCGCGGTCCAGGATCTTTCCGCTGACGTCCAGCTCCGTCCCGTCCACCAGGGACACCCGGTAGTGGTTGCGCAGCAGCGACAGACGCTTGCGCTTGATGGTCGCCAGGGGGTCGCCGTCCCGCTCGATCACCATCGTGTCGCGCAGGGCGAACATCTTCTGGTGGATGTCGATGAGGACCCGGCCCTGGCCGTCCTTCAGCTCGAAGGTGTCCCGGACCCGCATCGCCTTGCCGTCGACGAGGAACGCCTTGTTGCCGTGCTGGTCCTCGATCCAGTAGTCGTCACCGAAACCGAGCAGTCGTTCGCGTACGAGGTATCTCATGCCATCAGGGCTTCCCCGGCGGCTCCTCCGAAACGCCGCCGGTAGGCCGACGGGCTGAGTCCCGTCTCCCGGCGCAGCCGCTCGCGGAGGTTAGCGGCCGTGCCCAGCCCGCTGTGCCGGGCCACCACGTCGAGCCGTTCCTCACCCCGCTCGATCAGCCGGCAGGCGAGCGCCACCCGCTCGCCGGTGAGCCACGCCAGCGGGGTCGTCCCGAGCTGGGCACGGAACCGCCGGTGGAGGGTGGCCGGGCTGACGGAGGTCCGCGCCGCGAGGTCCGCGACCGTCAGGGGGTCGCCGAGACGCTCACGGGCCCAGGCCAGCAGGGGCCCCAGCGACTCGTCCGGCACGTCCGGCAGCGGCCGCTCCACGAACTGGCGCTGGCCCCCGTCGCGGTGCGCGGCGAACACCAGACGCCGGGAGACCGCGTTGGCGATCTCCGCCCCGTGGTCACGGCGGACCACGTACAGCCCCAGGTCGAGCGCCGCGGCACTGCCCGCCGCCGTCAGCACGTCACCCTCGTCCACGAACAGGACGTCCGGCTCCAGGAGCACCCGCGGGTGCAGCGCGCGGAAGGAGTCGGCCCAGCGCCAGTGCGTGGTCGCCCGGCGGCCGTCCAGCAGGCCCGCCTCCGCCAGCGCGAAGGTGCCCGTGCAGAAGCTCATCACGCGGGCCCCGCGCGCGTGGGTGCGCCGGATGGCCTCCCGCACGTCGGCGCCGCGCGGCACGACGTTGTCGGGGCGGCCGGGGACGATCAGGGTGTCCGCGTCGTCCACCGCGTCCAGGCCCGGCACCCCGGCCAGCGTGAAGAAGCCGTGGTTCATCCGGACCTCGGGCGTCGGCCCGCAGAGCGTCAGCTCGTACAGCGGCCGGTCGAGACCCAGCTCGGGGCGCGGCAGCCCGAACAGCTCGGTGGCCACGCCCACCTCGAAGGGGTTCGTGCTCGCGTCGACGATCACGGCGACGCGATGGGGACGCGGGGGTGGGGCGTCCGGCGGCGGACCGGGGCGGCGCGGCACGGAACCGTCCGGCACCGGCGGCCCCGCTTGCGAGGATCCTTGCGGCATACGCGATTTCTAGCACTCGCGTGGCGCCCGCACCACGCCCGAGCATGGGGCCATGAGCAGCGAACAGAGCGCACCCGACACCGGTACGGGCCCCCGCGCGGGCCGCGAGCCGGTCTCCCTCGCCGAGGCACTCGGCTCCTTCGACGACCTCTGGAGCCCCCGCATCGTCACCGCCGTCAACGACTACGACGTCCGCGTGGCGAAGGTCGAGGGCGAGCACCTGTGGCACGTGCACGACCACACGGACGAGTTCTTCCTGGTCCTCGACGGGGAGCTGGCCATCTCGCTGCGGGAGGCAGGAGGCGAGCGGACCGTCGTCCTGCCCAAGGGCTCCGTCTTCACCGTCCCCCGCGGCACCGAGCACAAGCCCGTCGCCCCGGCGGGCGCCTCGCTCCTCCTCTTCGAGCCGACCGGCACCCTCACCGTCGGCGACCGCCACGAGGAGATCCCCGACCACGTCGACGCGACGACCGGCCACGCCCTGGACTGACCGGGGCCGCGCGGTCCCGGTCCCCGGGGCGGACGCCGGCACGCGAACGCCCCCCGCCGCACCGAAGCGGCGGGGGGCTCGACGCGAACCGAGCGCCGGTCAGCCGTTACCGGTAACCGTCCGCCCACATCTCGTCGTCGTCCTCGGCGGCGCGCTCGTCGCCACGGGCGCGCTCACGGACGCCGGCGCCGGGCATCCCGGCGTCCGAACCGCGCCGCTCCCTGCGGTCCCTGTCCTCCATGGGGTCGAGGTCGCGCGGGTTCTCGCGGTTGCGCATGCCCTCGGGGTCCCGCGGGTTCTCGCGGTCGCGCATGCGCTCCTGCATGCCCTCGGGGTCGCGCAGCTCGTCGCGGTCGCGCATACCGGGCTCGCGCATGGATTCGTCGGGCTGTCGTGCCATGAAACTGCTCCCTTGCAGTGACCCCCCTGTCGTATTCCGAGCATCCCTCCGTCACGCCGGGTACGCATCTCGTGGCGTTCTGTTACTCAATGTGACCGGGTTATCCACAGGGAAAAGGGTTCGCGCGGGCCGAGTGGCACCCTTGATCCATGAACCACTCCACCCCGCGCCGCGCTCGCGTCCGCGCCCCCGAGCTGGTCGGCAAGGGCGGCTGGCTTAACACGGGTGACAAGCAGTACAGCCTCGCCGACCTGCGAGGACGCGTCGTCGTACTCGATTTCTGGACCTTCTGCTGTATCAACTGCCTGCATGTTCTGGACGAGTTGAGGGAGCTGGAGGAGAAGCACCGGGACACCGTGGTGGTCATCGGGGTGCACTCGCCGAAGTTCGTCCACGAGGCGGAGCACGAGGCGGTCGTGGACGCCGTCGAGCGGTACGGGGTGGAGCATCCCGTCCTCGACGACCCGGAGCTGGCCACCTGGAAGCAGTACGCGGTCCGCGCCTGGCCGACGCTGGTGGTGATCGACCCCGAGGGGTACGTGGTCGCGCAGCACGCGGGCGAGGGGCACGCCCACGCCATCGAGCGGCTCGTCGAGGAGCTGGAGGCCGAGCACGCGGCGAAGGGCACCCTGCGGCGCGGGGACGGCCCGTACGTGGCGCCGGAGTCGGTCGCGGGCGACCTCCGCTTCCCCGGCAAGGCGTTGGTGCTGCCGTCCGGGAACCTCCTGGTGAGCGACACGACCCGGCATCAGCTGGTGGAGCTGGAGCCCGACGGTGAGACGGTCGTGCGCCGCATCGGCTCCGGCGTGCGTGGCCTCACCGACGGCGGGCCCGGCACGGCCGCGTTCAACGAGCCGCAGGGCCTCGCCCTCCTCGACGACGGCGCGGTGGTCGTCGCCGACACGGTGAACCACGCTCTGCGCCGGCTCGACCTCACGGACGGCCGGGTCACGACGCTCGCGGGCACCGGCCGCCAGTGGTGGCGCGGGTCGGCGACGGAGGGGCCCGCGCGCGAGGTGGACCTGTCCTCCCCGTGGGACGTGGCCGTGTTCGGCGGGCGGGTCTGGATCGCCATGGCGGGCGTGCACCAGCTGTGGGTGTACGACCCGGCAGGGGGTGCCGCCGGCGGCGGGACGGTCGGCGTCGCGGCCGGCACGACGAACGAGGGGCTGGTGGACGGGCCCGCCGCGGAGGCGTGGTTCGCGCAGCCGTCCGGTCTCGCCGTCTCGGCCGACGGGCAGCGGCTGTGGGTGGCCGACTCCGAGACCTCGGCACTGCGCTGGGTGGAGCCGGACGGGAGCGTGCACACGGCCGTGGGCACCGGCCTGTTCGACTTCGGGCACCGGGACGGCGCCGCCGGACAGGCCCTGCTCCAGCACCCGTTGGGCGTCACCGCGCTGCCCGACGGCTCGGTGGCCGTCAGCGACACGTACAACCACGCGCTGCGCCGCTTCGACCCGGCCACCGGTGAGGTGACCACGCTGGCGACGGACCTGCGGGAGCCCAGCGACGCGGTGGTGGTCGGTCCGGACGTGGTCGTCGTCGAGTCGGCCCGGCACCGGCTGACCCGGCTGCGGCTGCCCGAGGAGGCGGTGCGCGTCGACGCGGTCGCCCACCGCACGCAGCGCGCCGCCACCGAAGTCGCCCCGGGCGCCGTGCGGTTGGACGTCGTCTTCCAGGCTCCGGCAGGCCAGAAGCTCGACACGCGGTACGGGCCGTCCACGCGGCTGCTGGTCTCCTCGACGCCGCCGGAGCTGCTGCTGGGCGGCGGGGGCGCGGGGACGGACCTGTCCCGGGAGCTGGAGCTGAACCCGGCTGTCGCCGAAGGCGTGCTGCACGTCTCGGCGATGGCGGCCTCCTGCGACGACGACGCGGACATCGAGTACCCGGCGTGCCATGTCCACCAGCAGGACTGGGGCGTACCGGTCCGGCTCACCCCGGACGGCGAGGACCGACTGCCGCTGGTCCTCGCGGGGATGGACGAGGTCTGACGAGGGGGGAGTTGAGGGCCGAAGGCCGGACGCGCGGGGTGCCGGGGCGCGTGGGTGCCGAGGACGCGGCGTGCGGTGCGGTACGCCGTGCCGAATCGGCGAGGGCGCCGCAGGCGGTGAGGGGAGCGTCCTGAACCGGCGGGCGCGCGTGCGGTGCAGACGAGTGTGCCGGTCCGCGTGCGGTGCGCTGACTGTCCCGAACGGGCGGGGCGCCGCGTGCGTGCGGTCATCGCCCCGGAACGGCGGGGGCCGCGTGCTGTGCGGTGAGTGTCCCGAACGGGCGCGGCGCGTGCGGTGCAGCGAGTGTGCCGGTGCCCGTGCCCGTGCCGGTGCCGTGCCGGCGTGCGGGGCGGTGAGCGTCCCGTACCGGTGCGGGTGCCGCGTGTGGGGCGGACGGCTGCGGGGAGGGCGGCAGTTGACCGTCCTCCCCGCGTTCCGCGCCCGTGTCCGGTACCCCTCGTGCCATGACCGCCCTCGGGGTGCCCCGTCCGCGTGCCCGGCCCGGGCGGCGTCCCCGTCCTCCGGGGGTGCCCGCCGGTGCCGTCACGGCGGCGGCCTCAGCCGACGCCGGGTGTCCTACGCGCCGTAGCCGTCGTTGTAACCGCCCCGGGGACGCTCTTCGGTGACCACCGGGGTGGTGGGCTGTACGACGGTGCGCCGGCGCTTGGCGATGCTGCTGAACGTCGCCACGCCGATCAGTCCCGCGATCATGAAGATGATGCCGACCAGGTCGAGGTTGACCCCTTCCATGTCCCAGTCGGTCGCGAATGTGAGGATCGCCCCTACGGCGATCAATATGATGCACCCGCCCAGGCCCATTGGGTGTCGCCTCCTGTAGCCGACTCGGCTTCTCTTCGGGTCAACTCCGGGTACCCGGGGGCGCGGCGGACATGCCCGGCTAGCCCTCGAGAAACGCGGCGAGGGAGTTGGCCAGCATGAACGGGTCGTCGGCGCCGCAGAGTTCGCGCGCGCTGTGCATGGAGAGGATGGCCACGCCGACGTCGACGGTCCTGATGCCGTGCCGGGCCGCGGTGATGGGCCCGATGGTGGTGCCGCAGGGCATGGCGTTGTTGGAGACGAAGGACTGGAAGGGGACGCCGGCCTTCTCGCAGGCGGCGGCGAAGATGGCACGCCCCGAACCGTCCGTGGCGTAGCGGTTGTTGACGTTCACCTTGAGGATGGGGCCGCCGTTCGCGCGGGGGTGGTGCGTCGGGTCGTGCCGCTCGGCGTAGTTGGGGTGGACGGCGTGTCCGGTGTCGGAGGACAGGCAGACGGTGCCGGCGAAGGCGCGGGCCCGGTCCTCGTACGTACCGCCGCGGGCGAACACCGAGCGCTCCAGGACGGTGCCGAGCAGCGGGCCGTCCGCGCCGGTGTCCGACTGGGAGCCGTTCTCCTCGTGGTCGAAGGCGGCGAGGACGGGGATGTAGGGGAGGTCGCGGGCGGCGGAGACGGCGGCGAGGGCGGCGGTGCCGGCGTGCACGGAGAGCAGGTTGTCCATACGCGGGCCGGCGAGGAGTTCCCGGTCGCGGCCCAGGTACGCGGGGGCCTCGACGGAGTGGGTCATCAGGTCCCAGCCGGTGATCTCGCCGGCGGAGAGGCCGGTCTCCTGCTCGACGAAGGCGATCAGGTCGCCCTCGCGGGGGTCGCCGAGGCCCCAGACGGGCTGGAGGTGGCGCTGCTTGTCCAGCTTGAGGCCGTCGGCGGAGACCGAGCGGTCGAGGTGGATCGCGAGCTGGGGGACGCGGAGCAGCGGGCGGTCGATGTTCACCAGCCGGGTCGTGCCGTCGCGCAGCGAGACGCGTCCGGCGAGGCCGAGGTCGCGGTCCAGCCAGGAGTTGAGGAGGGGGCCGCCGTAGATCTCGACGGCGACCTGCCGCCAGCCGTGGGCGCCGCTGTCCGGCAGCGGCTTGACCCGCAGGTTGGGGGAGTCGGTGTGCGCGCCGACGATCCGGAACGGGGTGTGCGGGGCGGCGCCCTCCGGGACGTACCAGGCGATGATCGCGCCGCCGCGCAGCACGTAGGCGCCGCCGGTCGTGCCGTCCCACGCGTCGGTCTCGGCGACCTGACGGAATCCGGCCTTCTCCAGGCGCTCGGCGGCGTTCGCCACGGCGTGGTACGGCGTGGGTGTCGCCGCCAGGAAGGTCATGAGGTCGTCGGTGTGGCCGCGGTCGAAGCGGGAGGGTGTGCGCATGGGGTTCACCTTAACGACGCACGAGGGCCCGCTCCCCGTGATGGGGAACGGGCCCTCGTGAGGGGGATGTGAAAGGCGGACACCTGACCGGAGGGTCAGAATCCGGCCACCGGCCCGCCGACGTCCACCCGCCGGCCGGCCCTCGGGACCGACCTGGGCCATCCGCTCGCCGGAGCGCCGGAGCGACCTGAGCCATCCGCTCCCCGGCCCACCGGACGACCGCCGCGTCGGACCGACGGCGATCATCCGCTCGCCGGACCGCCGGACCCTCTGACAGCCGCCGGTTGCCGGCAGGGGTGCGTCCCCCGCCGGTGGCGGGTGCTAGAAGGCGGCCTCGTCCAGCTCCATCAGGTCCAGGTCGACGCCCTCGGCGAGCTTGCGCGCGCCGGTGACGCCGGGCAGGACGTTGGCCGCGAAGAACTTCGCCGCCGCGATCTTGCCGGTGTAGAACGGCTTGTCCTTGGCAGACGCGGTCTGGAGCTTCTCGGCGGCCACGGCGGCACCGCGCAGCAGCAGGTAGCCGACGACCACGTCACCGGAGGCCATGAGCAGGCGGGTGGTGTTGAGGCCGACCTTGTAGATGTTCTTGACGTCCTGCTCGGTGGCCGCGAGGTCGGTGAGCATCAGGCCGACGATGGCCTCCAGCTCGACGGCGGCCTTGGCGAGCTGCTCGCGGGCGGTGGAGAGCTCCTCGCCGCCGGTGCCGAGCGCCAGGAACTTCTTGATGTCCTCGGCGAGGGAGTTCAGCGCGGCGCCCTGGTTGCGGACGATCTTCCGGAAGAAGTAGTCCTGGCCCTGGATCGCGGTGGTGCCCTCGTAGAGGGTGTCGATCTTGGCGTCGCGGATGTACTGCTCGATCGGGTACTCCTGGAGGAACCCGGAGCCGCCGAACGTCTGGAGCGACTGGGCGAGCTGCTCGTAGCCCTTCTCGGAGCCGTAGCCCTTGACGATGGGCAGGAGCAGGTCGTTCAGGGCCTCCAGCGCGGTGGCGTCCTCGCCGGCCGCCTCCTTGACCTGGATCTCGTCCTGGATCGCGGCGGTGTGCAGCACGAGCGCGCGCATGCCCTCCGCGTACGCCTTCTGCGTCATGAGCGAGCGGCGCACGTCGGGGTGGTGCGTGATGGTGACCTTGGGCGCGGTCTTGTCCATGAAGTTCGCCAGGTCGGGACCCTGGACGCGCTCCTTGGCGTACTCCAGCGCGTTCAGGTAGCCCGTCGAGAGCGTGGAGATGGCCTTCGTGCCGACCATCATGCGGGCGAACTCGATGATGCGGAACATCTGGCGGATGCCGTCGTGCTTGTCGCCGATCAGCCAGCCCTTGGCGGGGTGGCGGTCGCCGAAGGTCATCTCGCAGGTGTTGGACGCCTTGAGGCCCATCTTGTGCTCGACGTTGGTGGCGTAGACGCCGTTGCGCTCGCCCAGCTCGCCGGTCTCGAAGTCGAACTCGTACTTCGGGACGAGGAAGAGGGACAGGCCTTTGGTGCCGGGGCCGGCGCCCTCGGGGCGGGCGAGGACGTAGTGGAGGATGTTCTCCGACATGTCGTGCTCGCCGGACGTGATGAAGCGCTTCACGCCCTCGATGTGCCAGGAGCCGTCCTCCTGCTGGACCGCCTTGGTGCGGCCGGCGCCGACGTCCGAGCCGGCGTCCGGCTCGGTGAGCACCATGGTGGAGCCCCACTGCTTGTCGACGGCGATCTTCGCGATGTGCTTCTGGACCTCGTTGCCCTCTTCGAAGAGGATGCCGGCGAAGGCGGGGCCGGAGGAGTACATCCAGACGGCCGGGTTGGCGCCGAGCACGAGCTCCGCGTAGGCCCAGATCAGGGAGCGGGGCGTAGTGGTGCCGCCGATCTCCTCGGGCAGGCCGAGCCGCCAGTACTCGGAGTCCATGAAGGCCTGGTAGCTCTTCTTGAAGGACGCGGGGACCGGCGCCGTGTTCGTCTCCGGGTCGAAGACGGGCGGGTTGCGGTCGGCGTCGGCGAAGGACTCGGCCAGCTCGTTCTCCGAGAGGCGCGTCAGCTCTTCGAGGATGCTCTTGGCGGTGTCGGTGTCCATCTCCTCGAACGGGCCGGTGCCGTACAGCTTGTCGCGCCCGAGCACCTCGAAGAGGTTGAACTCGATGTCGCGGAGATTCGACTTGTAGTGCCCCATGGCGACGGCTCCGTAAGAGATCGGGGAGGCCGGAGAACTGGCAGCCTCGTTACACATACCGGCAAGTAGCTACGATGATGCTACCCGTCGGTAATAAGACGCAACCCCGAGTGGGTTATCTGTGACTCAGTAGTCTTTGCGGCATGTACGGCTACGACCAGAACGCGAGCGCTCAGCAGCAGTACGCCCCGCCGCAGCAGCAGATGCCCGGCGGCTACGGCCAGCAGCCGCCGCTGTACCCCGAGCCGTCCCCGCCCTCCCTCGCGGACGCGGTCCGCGCCTTCACCACGGGGTCGATGGCCGCCGAGGACTTCCAGCAGATCTTCGCGACCTCGAAGGTCTACTGCCCGCGCGGGGACAACCCCGGCTTCCTCGCGCTGCACAACACCCAGCAGCCCGTGATCCCGATGTTCACCTCGCTCAAGGAGCTGCGCCGGTACGCCGGCAAGGAGTCCAAGTACTTCGTGATCACCGGCGCCGAGGTGATCGACCTGCTGCCGACCGGCTACGGCTTCGTCCTCGACATGGAGGGCGAGCACCGCATGGTCTTCGACGCGAAGGCCGTGGAGCAGATGGTCGACTTCGCCATGCGCCGGATGTACGGCTGACCGCGGCCGTGCCGCGGGCGGTGAGCGCCCGTACGCGCCGCCGACGACGTACCTCGCCCACGACGGACGCCCGGAGGGAATGCCCTCCGGGCGTCCTTCGTTACGGGTAGCAGAAAGTTCAACAATCAACTAAACTCGAAGCCAAGGAGGTACCCGACATGCCTGCAGTGACCGTCGAGAACCCGCTGACCCTGCCCCGTGTGGTCGCGCCCGCCGACGCCGTGGCCCGTCCCGTCCTCACGGTGACGACCGCGCCCGGTGGCTTCGAGGGCGAGGGATTCCCGGTGCGCCGCGCGTTCGCCGGGATCAACTACCGCCACCTCGACCCGTTCATCATGATGGACCAGATGGGTGAGGTGGAGTACGCGCCGGGAGAGCCCAAGGGCACCCCCTGGCACCCCCACCGCGGTTTCGAGACCGTCACCTACATCATCGACGGGATCTTCGACCACCAGGACTCCAACGGCGGTGGCGGCACCATCACCAACGGGGACACCCAGTGGATGACGGCGGGCTCGGGACTCCTGCACATAGAGGCGCCGCCGGAGGCGCTCGTGATGTCGGGCGGCCTCTTCCACGGCCTCCAGCTCTGGGTGAACCTGCCGGCCCGCGACAAGATGATGGCGCCGCGCTACCAGGACATCCGCGGCGGCCAGGTCCAGCTGCTCACCACCCCCGACGGCGGCGCGCTGCTGCGGGTCATCGCCGGTGAGCTGGACGGCCACCAGGGCCCCGGCATCACGCACACGCCGATCACCATGATCCACGCGACCGTGGCGCCCGGCGCCGAACTGACGCTCCCGTGGCGCGAGGACTTCAACGGACTCGCGTACGTCCTCGCCGGGCGCGGCAGCGTCGGTGCGGAGCGCCGGCCCGTCCACACCGGGCAGACCGCCGTCTTCGGCGCCGGTTCCTCGCTGACCGTCCGCGCGGACGAGCGGCAGGACTCGAACACGCCGGACCTGGAGGTCGTGATCCTCGGCGGGCAGCCGATCCGTGAGCCGATGGCCCACTACGGCCCCTTCGTGATGAACACCCGCGAGGAGCTCCAGCAGGCCTTCGAGGACTTCCAGAAGGGCCGGCTCGGTACGGTCCCGGCCGTGCACGGGATGTCCGAGGGCGGCCTGTAGAACCCGCCGGCACCCCGCGGGGACGAGCCCCGGTCCACACCCGGACCGGGGCTCGTCCGTGTGCCCGTACGCGGCGGGTGGTCCCGGTTCCAGGACGCTGAAACCGCCGTGAAACCGCGCTGAAGGCACCGTGCCGCACGCTCTGCCCCATGACGACAACGACTCCGCACTCCCTCGCCATCGCGGCCAAGGGGCTGTGCAAGGCCTACGGGGACAAGACGGTCCTCGACGGCATCGACCTGGCGGTCCCGGCCGGCACGGTGTTCTCCCTGCTCGGCCCGAACGGCGCCGGCAAGACCACCGCCGTCAAGATCCTCTCGACCCTCATCACCGCCGACGCCGGCGACCTGCAGGTCGGCGGCCACGATCTCGCCGCCGACCCGCAGGCCGTCCGCGCCGCGATCGGCGTCACCGGGCAGTTCTCCGCCGTCGACAACCTGATCACCGGCGAGGAGAACATGCTCCTCATGGCGGACCTGCACCACCTCCCCCGCGAGGAGGGCAGGCGCGTCACCGCGGAACTGCTGGAGCGCCTCGACCTGGTGGAGGCCGCCAAGAAGCCGGTGTCCACCTACTCCGGCGGCATGAAGCGGCGCCTGGACCTCGCCATGACGCTGGTCGGCGGCCCGCGGATCATCTTCCTCGACGAGCCGACCACCGGCCTCGACCCCCGCTCCCGCCACAACATGTGGCAGATCATCCGCGAGCTGGTCTCCGGCGGCGTCACCGTCTTCCTCACCACGCAGTACCTGGAGGAGGCCGACGAACTCGCCGACCGCATCGCGGTGCTGAGCGACGGGAAGATCGCCGCCGAGGGCAGCGCCGACGAGCTGAAGCGGCTCATCCCCGGCGGGCACGTGCGGCTGCGGTTCACCGACCCGGCCGCCTACCGGTCCGCCGCGGCCGCCCTGCGCGAGGCCACCCGCGACGACGAGGCGCTGACGCTGCAGATCCCCAGCGACGGCAGCCAGCGCGAACTGCGCTCCGTCCTCGACTGGCTGGACACGGCCGGCATCGAGGCCGACGAGCTGACCGTGCACACCCCCGACCTCGACGACGTCTTCTTCGCCCTCACCGGCGGCGCCGCCGTCCCCAGCCAGTCCAAGGAGACCGTCCGATGAGCGCCCTCTCCCTCGCCGTGCGCGACTCGAACACGATGCTGCGCCGCAACCTGCTGCACGCCCGGCGCTACCCGTCCCTCACGCTGAACCTGCTGCTCACGCCGATCATGCTGCTGCTGCTCTTCGTCTACATCTTCGGCGACGTGATGAGCGCGGGGATCGGCGGCGGCGGCGCCGACCGCTCCGAGTACATCGCCTACATCGTCCCCGGCATCCTGATGATGACCATCGGCAGCACTGTCATCGGCGCCGCCGTGTCCGTCTCCACCGACATGGCCGAGGGCCTCATCGCCCGCTTCCGCACCATGGCCATCCACCGCAGCTCGATGATCATCGGGCACGTCGTGGGCAGCGTGCTCCAGGTGCTCGCCAGCCTGGTCCTCGTCGGCGCCGTCGCCGTCGCCATCGGGTTCCGGTCCACGGACGCCACGGCGCTGGAGTGGCTGGCGGCCTTCGGACTGCTCGCGCTGTTCACCCTGGCGCTCACCTGGATCGCCGTCGGGATGGGCATGGCGAGCCCGAACGCCGAGGCGGCCAGCAACATGGCGATGCCGCTGATCCTCCTGCCGCTCATCTCCAGCGCCTTCATCCCGGCCGACACGATGCCGGGCTGGTTCCAGCCGATCGCCGAGTACCAGCCCTTCACGCCCGCCATCGAGACCCTGCGCGGCCTGCTCCTCGGCAGCGAGATCGGCAACAACTGGTGGATCGCGATCGCCTGGTGCGTCGGCCTGTCCGTGCTCGGCTACCGCTGGTCCACGGCGCTGTTCAACCGCGACCCGAAATGAGCGCGCGGGCTGCCTCGCGCAGCCCGTCCCGCGGCAGGGCGGCGTACTCCGACACCGCGTCGGCGTACGCCGCCCTGTCGGCCTGCTCGGCCGCCTTGCGGGCGCGGTCCGCCGACATGGTCGGCTGGTAGTCGCGCAGTACCCGCAGCCGTTCGGCCAGCGCGATCATCCGGACCGCCGTGCCGTCCCCGGCGGCGAGGCCCGCCATGCCGAGCGCGTGCAGCACCGTCCCGTACACGGGCAGGTCCATGGGCGAGTGGGCCGGGGCCGAGAGCAGGGTCGTAAGGCCCCGGCGCAGTCGCCCGACCGCCTGCGCGACCGGTTCGAGGCGCCCCGCGTGCGCGTGCGCCGTCACCGCCGCCGACTGGATCTTCAGCGCCCACCGGTCGAGGAAGGGATCGCCGCTGTACATCGGGCCGGCCTCGGTGACCCCGTCCATGGCACTGCGCCACAGGCCGAGACCGACCTCCGTCAGTCCCCGGGCGAGCGCGATCTCGGCCCGTCCGCCGAGGTCGGCGCTGTCGGAGTCGTCCTTCTTCGGGTTGCCGGCCTGTTCCGCCTGGCGCAGCCAGTACTCGGCCTCGTCGGGGTCGCCGCGCTGGAGGCAGGCGAGGACGAGGCCCCAGCGGACGCCGATGGTGTCGTGGTCGTCGCCGAGCCGCGGCAGCGCTTCGAGGGCCTGTCGGAGATGGCCGTACGCCGCGTCGCCCTGTTCCAGTTGCAGGCACAGCTGGGCCAGCCGGGAGTGGCCCATGACCTGGAGGAACGGGTTGTCGACCGGCGCCAGCGCGGTGACCGTGCGGCGGGCCGAGGCGAGCGCCCGGTCGATGTCGTGCTCGTACTCCCAGACGTAGGTGGCGACGCACTCGGCGATCCCGGCGAGCAGCGGCTGGTCACTGGCGCACAGCTCGCGCAGCACGGCGTAGTCGGGCGGCTGCATCTCGGGGACCGCGCCCAGCACGGCCGCGATGGCGCGCAGCAGCGTGTCCGGGGGCGCCGGGGGCAGCCTTCGCAGGGTGACGAGCTGGCGTACGACGTGCGGGCCGTAGCCCATGAACAGGCTGGCCGTGCAGAGCACCGCGGCGGCGCGGGCGACCTCCACGTACGCGGGCTCGGGGTGGTAGTGCGACAGCGGCGGCCCGGTGTCCGCGGCGAGGGTGGCCAGGCGCAGGTAGTTGGAGTCGGTGGACCACAGCGCGGCCAGGACGGCGGTGAGCGCGGCGGTGGTGGGGCCGTCCGTGCGGGCCAGGGCGTGCCGCAGGGCCGGTACGAGGTTGTCCTGCTCGGCCCTGATCCGCTCCCAGGCGGCCAGCGGTTCCGAGCTGAAGAACCAGTCGTGGTAGGTGACCCCGAAGTCCCGCGCCCAGTCCAGGAAGCGGCCGACGGCCTCCTCTTCCTCGCCCGCCTCCGCGCGCCGGGCCGCGCTGAACTCCCTCACGGTCTCCAGCATCCGGAACCGTACGCCCGCGGGGGTGTCGGCGACGGTGAGCAGCGACTGGTCGGCGAGCTGTTCCAGCAGGAGCAGCGCGTCCTCGCCGAGGACCCGCTCGGCCGCCTCGCCGGAGAAGCCGCCGGGGAACACGGACATCATGCGCAGCGCCGCCCTCGCCTCCTCGTCGAGGAGGTTCCAGCTCCAGTCCACGACCGCGTGCAGTGTGCGGTGGCGTTCCGGCACGTCCCGTGCGCCGCCGCGCAGCAGCGCGAACCGGTCGCCGAGGCGGCGCGCGATCTCCGGCACCGACAGCACCCTCACCCGCGCGGCGGCCAGCTCCACGGCGAGCGGCAGCCCGTCGAGGTGGCGGCAGAGCTCGGCCACCGCGTGCGGCGGCAGCTCCACCCCTGGCCGGGCGGCCCGGGCCCGCTGCGTGAACAGCTCGACCGAGGTGCCGAGGCCGAGTTCGGGCAGCGCGAACACCGCCTCCGAGGTGAGGCCGAGCGGGGACCGGCTCGTGGCGAGCACCCGCAGGTCCTTCGAGGACGAGACCAGGGTGCGTACGAGGTCGGCGGCGCCCCGGACGACCTGCTCGCAGTTGTCCAGCACCAGCAGGGCGGGCCCGGAGCCGAGCACGCCGAGGATGCCGGACACCGCCGGGGCCTGGGCGGGCCCGGTCACGGCGGCGGGCCGGGCCTCGCCGGCGCCGAGCGCGGAGGCCACCTCGGCGGCCACGTCCTCGTCGGCGCCGACTCCGGCGAGCGTCACGAAGTACACCAGCCGCTGCTCGGCGCGTCGGCTGACGGCGTGCGCGAGGCGGGTCTTGCCGAGGCCGCCGGGGCCGACGACGGTGACGGCGCGGGAGGCGCGCAGCAGCCGTTCCACCGCCGCGATGTCCTCGTCCCGGCCCAGCAGCGGGTTCGGCTCGTGCGGGACGCCGTGCCGTACGGGCGGCGCCTCGCCGCGCAGCAGCTCCCGCTGGACGGCCTTCAGGGCGGGCCCTGGGTCGGTGCCGAGCCGGTCGCGCAGCTCCCGGCGATAGGTCTCGTAGCGCGTCAGCGCGGCGGACGGGCCGGCCGTCGCCGCCTCGCCGCGCAGCAGCTCGGCGAGCACCTCCTCGTCGCGCGGACGCGCCGCGGCGGCCGCTGCTAGCGGTCCGGCGGCCTCCGTGTGGCGGCCCAGCCGGGCGAGGGCGAGGGCCCGCGCCCGGACGAGCGCGTCGCGGACGGGGGCGCGGTCGGCGCGCAGCGCGGCCACGGGGTCTCCGGGGTCACCGGCCCCCTCGGGGGTGCCCTCCCACAGGGCGAGCCCCGCCTCGGCGGCGGCCAGTGATCCGGCGTGGTCCCCGGCCCTGGCCCGCCCGGCGCTCGTGGTGGCGTGCAGCAGCAGGGCTGAGCTGTCGATCCGGTCCTCGGTGAGGGTGAGCCGGTACCCGGTCGGCGTGCTCGCTATGACGTCGGCGCCCAGCTGCGCCCGCGCCCTGGACACGAGGACCTGGAGCGCCTTGCCCGGGTGCTCCGGCTGCTCGTCCGGCCACAGTCCCGCCACGAGCCGCTCGGTGCTGCAGCCCGAGCGCACGTCGCCCGCGAGCAGCGCGAGCAGGCCCCGGAGCCGGGGCGCGGTGACCTCCCGTCCGCGGTGGGCGACACGCGGCAGCAGGGTCAGGTCGGTGGTCACCCGTGCAGGTTAGCCAAGCCCCGGCCGCGGAAACTCCCGCCGTGGCCCGAACTCGCGCCCGCCCGAAGGGCTTTCGGCCGCGGCGCCCGTTCCGTCCCCGTGCCGGGTACGCGCGCGGGGCCGGTGCTCCCCCGCGGCGTGAGCGGTCCTCTTCCTGACGTCGCGTCACCCGGGCGGGCCGTCCCGCGAGGACACACCGCCCGCCGCGTGATCGGGTGGGGCCGTGCACCTACTTCCCGAAGGCGCCCGGCGGCTGGCCGCCTGGTGCGCCGTCATCCTCCTCGTCGCGGCCGTCGGGTGGGTCGGGATCCAGCTCTGCGGCGAACTGCGCACGGCCGTCGTGCCGGTGCTGCTCGCCCTCCTCGGGACGGCCCTGCTCGGGCCGCTGTACCGGCGGCTGGTGAAGGTCGGGGTCAACCGGTCGCTGGCGGCCGGGCTCACCTGCGTGGCGGTGGTCGTGGTCGTCGGCGGCGCCGTCTACATCGTGGTCGCCGCGCTCGTCGACACCGGCGACCAGATCGTCGCCTCGCTCAAGGACGCCGCGACCTCGCTCGCCGAGCACTTCGGGGCGGCCGGCACCTCCCTGCACGACATCGCCTCGAACTCCAGGGAACTGCTGAGCAAGTTCGGCGGGACCGCCGCCTCCAACGTCATCAGCGGCGTCAGCGTCGTCGGCGAGACCCTCGCCGTGGCCGTGCTCGCGCTGCTGCTCGTCTTCTTCTTCCTGCGCGACTCCCACCGCGCCCCCGGCGCCCTGCGCGCGCTGTCCCCGCACGGCACGGCCGACACCGTGGAGGCCATGGCCAGGCGCGCCTTCCAGGCCGTGGAGGGCTTCATGCGCGGTACGACGCTCATCGCGCTGATCGACGCCGTCTGCATCACCGTCGGGCTGCTGGTCCTCGGCGTCCCCGGCGCCGTCGGCCTGGGCGCGCTGGTCTTCGTGATGGCGTACATCCCCTACCTCGGCGCCTTCATCTCGGGCACGGTGGCGGTGCTGGTCGCGCTGGCCGACCGGGGGTTCGTCATCGCGCTGTGGGCGCTCGGCGTCGTGCTCGCCGTCCAGGTCCTGGAGGGCCACGTCCTCCAGCCGGCGATCCAGAGCCGTACGGTGCAGATGCATCCGGCGGTGGTCATGCTGACGATCACCGGGGGCGCCTCGGTCGCCGGGATCCTCGGGATGCTGCTGGCCGTGCCGCTGACGGCGGCCGCGTTCGGCGTCCTGTCGGAGGCGCGCACGCGCTACGCGGGGGAGTCCTCGGACGCGTCGCCGTCGTCGGACAGCCCGAAGTCCGGCGGGTCGTCGGACTTGCCCGAGGACTCGTAGAGCTCGAACCAGATGCTCTTGCCCTGGCCCCGGGGATCGACGCCCCACGCGTCGGCGAGCAGCTCCATGAGCACCAGTCCGCGGCCCGACGACGCCAGCTCGCCCGGCCGGCGCTTGTGCGGGAGGTCGTCGCTGCCGTCCGTGACCTCCACCCGCAGCCGGCGCTCCCCCGTGTCGCCGCTGAGCTGCGCGACGAGCAGGGCGTCCGCGTCGGTGTGCACGAGCACGTTGGTGACCATCTCGGAGGTCATCAGCACCGCCGAGTCGACCTGGTCGTCGCAGGCCCAGTCGTGCAGCAGCTCCCGCAGCTGCTGGCGGGCGCCCGCGACCCGTTCGGGCTCGGCCTGCGCGACGGTGACCATCGTGCGGCGCACCGGCGGCGCGATGACGTCGGCCGTGCTGCCGCAGCCGCAGCCCTCGCCGATCCGGCACAGCAGCAGCACCGCTATGTCGTCCTCGCGGCGGTCGATCAGCGGGCCGGGGGAGTGGTGCGAGGAGGGTCCGTGCACGGCCTGGACCAGGGAGTCGGCGAGGACGTCCATGTCGCCGTCGTGCTCCTCCAGGATCCGGCGGATCCGCCGCCAGCCGGTGTCCAGGTCGTGGCCGCCGGTCTCGATCAGGCCGTCCGTGCACATCAGCAGGGTCTCGGCGGGCTCCAGGACCAGCCGGGTGGTCGGGTAGTCCGCGTCCGGGTCGACGCCCAGCGGGAGCCCGCCCGCGGTCGGCCGCATCAGCACCGTCCCGTCCGCCATGCGGATCGCGGGGTCCGGATGGCCGGCCCGGGCGATGTCCAGCACGCCGGTCGCCGGGTCGACCTCGACGTACAGGCAGGTCGCGAAGCGCGGGTCCATGCTCTCGCCGTCCTGGGTGACGGAGTCGGTGATCCCGTACAGGAACCGGGAGGCCCGCGAGAGCACCGCGTCGGGGCGGTGCCCCTCGGAGGCGTAGGCGCGCAGGGCGATCCGCAGCTGGCCCATCAGTCCCGCGGCCCGTACGTCGTGCCCCTGGACGTCGCCGATGACCAGGGCGAACCTGCCCGCCCCGGACTTCGTCCGGGAGGTGCCGCCGGGCAGCGGGATCATGTCGTACCAGTCGCCGCCGACCTGGAGCCCGCCGCCGGTGGGCACATAGCGCGCGGCCACCGACATGCCGGGTATCTCGGGGCCCAGGGTCGGCAGCATCGAGCGCTGGAGGCCGTCGGTCAGCTCCCGCTCGGACTCGGCGACGCCCGCCCGCGACAGGGCCTGCGCCAGCATCCGGGCCACGGTGGTCAGCACCGAGCGCTCGTCGGGCGTGAACGAGACCGGATAGGAGAACGCCGCCATCCAGGCGCCCATCGTGCGGCCGGCGACCGTCAGCGGCAGGAACGCCCAGCTCTGCCGCCCGAAGTGCTGGGCCAGCGGCCAGGAGGCCGGGTAGCGGGCCTTGTAGTCCTCGGGGGAGGAGAGGTACACGGCACGGCCGGTGCGGACGACCTCCGCCGCCGGATAGTCGGTGTCCAGGGACATGTGGGAGAACGGCCCCTCGTCACCCGGCTGGTGCCCGTGGTGGCCGATGATCGTCAGCCGGTCCGCCTCCGCGCCGAAGACGGCCAGCCCGTCCGGGGTGAAGCCCGGCATCGACAAGCCCGCCGCGACCCGCAGGACCTCCTCCGTCGACCGCGCCTCCGCCAGCGCGCGCCCCGCGTCCAGCAGGAACGCCTCGCGCGAGCGGCGCCAGTCGCCGGTGACGGGGGTACGGGCGGCAGCGCCGGGGGGCTGCTCGCTGACCTCCTGGAGGGTGCCGACCAGCTCGTACTCGCCCGTCTCGGGGTGCACGGAGGGCCGGGAGCGGCTGCGCACCGTGCGGATCACACGCCCCTGCTCGTCCATGATCCGCAGCCGGGCCTCCGCCAGGGTGCCCTCGGCGACGGCGAGCTGCACGATGCCGTCGATCTCGTTCCAGTCGACCGGGTGGAAGCGGGAGCGTATGCCCGCCTCCGTCAGGGTCGTCGGCTCGGCCGGCAGGCCGAGCAGCCGCGCGCACTCGGCGTCAAGCGTCACCAGTCCGGCCTCGTTGTCCCAGCGCCAAAGGCCGGTCGCGAGGGAGGCCAGGACCTCCCCCACGGTGGGCAGGGGCTCACCAGTGCGCATTCACCCACTCTAAGGAGAGGTGATCGGGAGCTGCCACCGAGAGTATTCGGGCCGGTGATCTCGGGGCGGCCGGTACCCTTGGGAGATCCGGGCTCCAGCCCGGATGTTTCACGTGAAACAGCCCCGATCCGCGAAGACTGGATGAACGACGATGCATCGGTACAGGTCCCACACCTGCGGCGAGCTCCGCGCCTCTGACGTCGAGAGCGACGTCCGGCTGAGCGGCTGGCTGCACAATCGCCGAGACCTGGGCGGCATCCTCTTCATCGATCTGCGCGACCACTACGGCATCACGCAGCTCGTCGCCCGCCCCGGCACGGCCGCGTACGAGGCGCTCGACAAGCTCTCCAAGGAGTCGACGGTCCGCGTCGACGGCAAGGTCGTCTCCCGCGGCACGGAGAACGTGAACCCCGACCTGCCCACCGGCGAGGTCGAGGTCGAGGTGAGCGAGGTCGAGCTGCTCGGCGCGGCCGCCCCGCTGCCGTTCACCATCAATGCCGAGGACGGCGTCAACGAGGAGCGGCGCCTGGAGTACCGCTTCCTCGACCTGCGCCGCGAGCGCATGCACCGCAACATCCTGCTGCGCACGGCCGTGATCTCCGCGATCCGTCACAAGATGACGGCGCTGGGCTTCAACGAGATGGCGACGCCGATCCTCAGCGCCACCTCCCCCGAGGGCGCCCGCGACTTCGTCGTCCCCTCGCGTCTGAACCCGGGCAAGTTCTACGCGCTGCCGCAGGCCCCGCAGCAGTTCAAGCAGCTGCTGATGATCTCCGGCTTCGACCGCTACTTCCAGATCGCGCCCTGCTTCCGCGACGAGGACGCGCGCGCGGACCGCTCGCCGGGCGAGTTCTACCAGCTCGACGTGGAGATGTCCTTCGTCGAGCAGGAGGACGTCTTCCAGCCCATCGAGAAGCTCATGACCGAGCTGTTCGAGGAGTTCGGCGGCGACCGGCACGTCACCTCGCCCTTCCCGCGCATCCCGTTCCGCGAGGCCATGCTGAAGTACGGCTCCGACAAGCCGGACCTGCGCGCCCAGCTGGAGCTCGTCGACATCACCGACGTGTTCGAGGGCTCGGAGTTCAAGGCGTTCGCGGGCAAGCACGTGCGTGCCCTGCCGGTGCCGGACGTCGCCGGGCAGAGCCGCAAGTTCTTCGACGGCCTCGGTGACTACGCGGTCGAGCAGGGCGCGAAGGGCCTGGCCTGGGTGCGCGTGGCCGAGGACGGGTCGCTGACCGGCCCGATCGCCAAGTTCCTGACGGAGGAGAACGTCGCGGAGCTGACGAAGCGGCTCTCCCTGGCCGCCGGGCACGCCGTCTTCTTCGGCGCGGGCGAGTTCCACGAGGTCTCGAAGATCATGGGCGCGGTGCGGGTCGAGGCCGCCAAGCGCGCCGGGCACTTCGAGGAGAACGTCTTCCGCTTCTGCTGGATCGTCGACTTCCCGATGTACGAGAAGGACGAGGACACCGGGAAGATCGACTTCTCGCACAACCCGTTCTCGATGCCGCAGGGCGGCCTGGAGGCCCTGGAGACCCAGGACCCGCTGGACATCCTGGGCTGGCAGTACGACATCGTCTGCAACGGCGTCGAGCTGTCCTCCGGCGCGATCCGGAACCACGAGCCCGAGATCATGCTCAAGGCCTTCGAGATCGCGGGCTACGACCGCGAGACCGTCGAGGAGCAGTTCGCCGGCATGCTCCGCGCGTTCCGCTTCGGCGCCCCGCCGCACGGCGGCATCGCCCCGGGCGTCGACCGCATCGTCATGCTCCTCGCCGACGAGCCCAACATCCGCGAGACCATCGCGTTCCCGCTCAACGGCAACGCGCAGGACCTGATGATGGGCGCGCCGACGGAGCTCGACGAGTCGCGCCTGCGCGAGCTGCACCTCTCCGTGCGCAAGCCGCAGCCGAAGTAGCCGACGACCCGCACGAAGCGGCCCGGAACCGAGGAACGGTTCCGGGCCGCTTCGCTGTTCGCGCGGGGTCGGGTGGGCTCAGGTGTCGTAACGGCCGTCCCAGGGGGCGGCGAAGCCGAGGCGGTCCGGGTACAGCTCCGCCCAGGACTCCTCGGCGTCCTCCCCGGTGACCAGTCCGAACAGCACGCCGTCGACGGTCAGCTGGAAGGGGCGGATCGCGATGTCCGTGTACGCGCGCCGGGGCAGGCTGCGCAGCAGCTTCCCCAGATGGGCGCGGGCCCGCGCGAGGACCGAGTTCTCCCCGTGCGGAGCGCGCTGCTGCTCGGCCCAGGTGCCCGCGCACCAGACCTCCGAGTCGCGGTAGCGGCCCTCGGCGTCGAAGGTGTGGAGCGCCACGTACAGGCGCTTGTGCTCTTCCCAGCCGTCGTCGGGACGGAACCCTTCGGGAAACGCGTATGTGATCGACGCCAGGAACTGGCCGTCCGCGTACCGTCCGATGGTCTCGGTGCGGTGCTTGGGCTCGTAGGCGATCGGAATGACCTGGGGGACTGCCATGGCGAAACCATACGGGTGAGCGGGGACATGTCACCGGCGGGGTCGGCCGCCGACGCGGGAGGCCCCGGGTGCCCGGCACCCTGCGGTGCCGGGCGGCCCGCTACTTCAGGGCGACACCGTCGCCGTAGGCGGTGACGGCGCTGGTCGTGCCGGTGCCGGCGAACTTCCAGCGCCAGGTCCCGGAGGAACGCGCGGTGACCGTCGTCCGCAGCTTGCCGCTGCTGTCCGTGGTCGCGGACTTGACCGTCGTGTACGTGGAGGACCCGGACTTCTTGAACTGCAGCGCCACCGACTGGCCGCTGTAGCCCGCGTAGACGTTGGTGTCCCAGTTCGCGCGGGTCAGCGCCCCGGTGACGGTGAGGGTGCCGCCCGAGGCGACCGGCTCCGGCGAGGCCTGCGTGGCCGTCAGCTTCGCGTACCGCTTCACCTTGACCGGCGCGCTGTCCTCCAGGTCGTAGAAGTCGCCGTCGTTCGCGGCGGCCTCCGCGGTGAAGTGCCAGGTGCCGGCGGAGCTGTTCTTCAGGTCGTAGTAGTCGGAGCGGTCGGCCTCCAGGGTGAACTGGAAGACGCACTTCCTGGTCGTCGTCGACGGCCGGGTGCAGTCGGCCGAGCCGGCGTGCACGATCCGGTCGTCGGGGCTGACCAGCTTGGCGCCGTAGATGTCCTTGATCCCGGAGCCGTCCTTCGCGGTGGCGGTCACCGTCAGCTTCTGCGCCGCGCTGACACCGACGTCGACCGTCGTCCTGCTGAAGGACAGGGAGGTGAAGACGGTGTCGCCCTTGCTCACGTCGGCCTGTGCCGCCGGCGTCAGGAACGAGAGCAGTGCCAGGGTGCCGACGGCAGCGCCCGCGGCGGTACGAATACGCATGTTTCTCCACGAATGACGATCCGGATCCTGGTCCGGGCGAGTAGGAGACACACGGCACGCGATGTTGGTTGTACGGATCTTGTGAAGGTCGGCACGTGCATGACGGAAGGGGTGGCCGGGCGCCGGTGCGGCGTGCCCGGCCACCCCCTCCGTCCGGGGCGTGTGCCGCTACTCCGGGGCGCCGCCGAAGCGCTCCTTGTACGTCTCCAGGTCCTCGTCCGTGAGCTTGGCGAAGAGGACCGGCGGGACCGTGAACGGGGTTCCCGCCGGGACCGAGGTGAGGGCGCGGGCCTCCTCGGGGGTGACCCACGTGGCGGTGTCGTCCGGCAGCGCGAACGCCGAGCGCATCGCCTTGGAGGAGGCCGGGATGAAGGGCTCGGAGACCACCGCGTACAGGTGGATCAGGTTCATCGCCGTGCGCAGCGTCAGGGCCGCGCCCTCCTGGTCGGTCTTGATCTCCAGCCAGGGGGCCTTCTCCTCCAGGTAGGAGTTGCCCGCCGACCACAGCGCGCGCAGCGCGGCGGCGGCCTTGCGGAACTGCAGCGCCTCCATCTGCTCCTCGTACTCGGCGAGCAGCCGCGCGATCTCCTCGCCCAGCTTCGCCTCGGCCTCACCGGCCGCCTTGCCCGCCGGGACCTCCTCGCCGAAGCGCTTCTTCGAGAAGGACAGCACCCGGTTGACGAAGTTGCCGAGGGTGTCGGCGAGGTCCTTGTTCACCGTGGCCGTGAAGTGCTCCCAGGTGAAGGACGAGTCGTCCGACTCGGGGGCGTTGGCGATCAGGAAGTAGCGCCAGTAGTCCGCCGGCAGGATCTCCAGGGCGTGGTCCGTGAAGACACCGCGCTTCTGCGAGGTGGAGAACTTGCCGCCGTAGTACGTCAGCCAGTTGAAGGCCTTCACGTAGTCGACCTTCTTCCACGGCTCGCGCACGCCCAGCTCGGTCGCCGGGAACATCACGGTGTGGAAGGGGACGTTGTCCTTGGCCATGAACTCCGTGTAGCGCACGTCGGCCGCGCCGTCCGGCTCGTACCACCAGGACTTCCAGTCGCGGTTCTCCCCGGGAGCGGCGTCCGCCCACTCCTTCGTCGCGCCGATGTACTCGATCGGGGCGTCGAACCAGACGTAGAAGACCTTGCCCTCGGCGGCCAGCTCCGGCCACGTGTCGGCCGGGACCGGGACGCCCCAGTCCAGGTCACGGGTGATCGCCCGGTCGTGCAGGCCCTCGGTCAGCCACTTGCGGGCGATGGAGGAGGCCAGCTGCGGCCAGTCCTCGGAGGCGCCGTCGATCCAGGACTCCACCTCGTGCTGGAGCTTCGACTGGAGCAGGAAGAGGTGCTTGGTCTCGCGCACCTCCAGGTCCGTCGAACCGGAGATCGCCGAACGGGGGTCGATCAGGTCCGTCGGGTCCAGGACGCGGGTGCAGTTCTCGCACTGGTCGCCGCGCGCCTTGTCGTAGCCGCAGTGCGGGCAGGTGCCCTCGACGTAGCGGTCGGGCAGGAAGCGGCCGTCCGCCGGCGAGTACACCTGGCGGATCGACCGCTCCTCGATGAAGCCGTTCTCGTACAGGCGGCGCGCGAAGTGCTGGGTCAGCTCCGCGTTCTGCGGGGAGGAGCTGCGGCCGAAGTGGTCGAACGCCAGCTGGAAGCCGTCGTAGACCGCCTTCTGCGCGTCGTGCGCCTGGGCGCAGAACTCGTCGACCGGCAGGCCCCGCTCCTTGGCGGCCAGCTCGGCGGGGGTGCCGTGCTCGTCCGTCGCGCAGATGTAGAGCACGTCGTGGCCGCGCTGGCGGAGGTACCGGGAGTACACGTCCGCCGGGAGCATGGACCCCACCATGTTGCCCAGGTGCTTGATCCCGTTGATGTACGGAAGGGCGCTGGTGATGAGGTGTCGAGCCATCGCGGGCTGCTCCCAAGTCGCTACGTGCGGTGACGGATGTCGATTCCGGCTGCACCGCCGGGCCGTCGTACGAACCTTGAAATCGTAGCCGACACGCGTGGGCCGCCCGCTTCCCGTTTTACGGGGTGGGAAGCGGGCGGCCGGTCGAGCGCGGGGACCCGGCCGGCGGGAGCGCTGGGGGCGGGTCCGGCCGGGGCTACGGGCGCCAGTTCGCGAGGATGCCCTCGTAGACCTCGGCGTCCGTCAGCTCGCGCGGGGCGGGGCCCGCGTGGAAGAAGGCGGCGTTGTCCGCCTTCAGCTTGCGGAGGTAGTCGAAGCCCTTGGCCTCGTGCTCGCCGAACGCGACGAAGGAGAAGAAGAGGGGCAGCTTCGCCGCGTCCTCCAGGGCCTGGTTGGCGGGGCCCTTGGCGTCCGGGGCGCCGTCCGTCTGGAAGACGACCAGCGCCGGGTCCTTCGTGCCCGACTTCTCGTAGTGCGCCACGATCTCCTCGACCGCCGCGTGGTAGCTCGTACGGCCCATGCGGCCGAGGCCCTCGTGCAGTGCGTCGATCCTGCCCTCGTACTCGGACAGGGTCAGCTCGCCGGTGCCGTCCAGCTCCGTGGAGAAGAAGACGACGTGGACCGTGGCCTCCTTGTCGAGGTGCGCGGCGAGGGCGAGGACCTGCTCGCCCAGGGCCTGGGCGGAGCCGTCCTTGTAGTACGGGCGCATGGAGCCGGAGCGGTCGAGGACGAGGTAGATCTTGGCTCGCGTGCCGGTGAGGTCCCGCGTCTTGAGGGCGGTACCCGCTTCCTTGTACGGGGGGACCAGGGCCGGGGCCTCGGACTTCACGCGGGTGAGGGGGACGGCGGGCCTGCCCTGCGGCGCCGTCTTCTCCGACGCGGCCGTCTCCGACGTGACCGTCTCGGCCGACGGGGCCTTCTCCGACGCGGGCGCCTTCTCCGGCGTGGTCGTCTTGGCCGACGGGGCCTTTGCAGGCGTGGCCGTCTTGGCCGGCGCCGCCGTCTTCTTCACGGTGGCCTTCTTGGCCGTGGTCGTCTTGGCCGCGGTCGCCGTCTTCTTCGGCGTGGCCGCCTTCTTCGCGGGGGCGGTCTTCTTGGCGGTGGCCGTCTTGGTCGCCTTGGCCGGGGTGGTCGCCTTGGCCGGTTCGGCGGGGGTCTCGGCCTCGGCTTCGCCTTCGGCCTTGTCGTTCCCACCCGCACCACCCGTGCGGCTCTCGTCTTCGGCTGCGAGTGGCCCCTGCTCGGCCTGATCGCCGTCGGCGTCCGCGGGAGCGTCCGCCTTCGCGGCCTCGGCCGCCGCGGGCTCCGCCTTCGGCTTCGCTTCCGCCTCGGGCTCCGGTGCCTTCTCGGCCTTCGGCGCGCTCTTGGCCTCGGGCGCCTGCTTCGGCTCCGAGGTCGCCTCAGCCGCGGCCTTGGGCTCCGCTTCCGGGGTGGCCTCGGCCTTCGGCGCGGGCTCCGGGGTGGCCTCGGCCTTCTCCGCCGGTTCCGGCGTGGCCTCGGGTTCCGGTTCCGGTTCCGGAGCCGCCTCGGGCTTCGCCTCAGCCTCGGGCTCGGGCTTCGCCTTAGCCTCGGGCTCGGGCTTCGCCTTAGCCTCGGGCTCGGGCTTCGCCTTAGCCTCGGGCTCGGGCTTCGCCTCGGGCTCCGCCTTAGGCTCGGCCTCCGTTTCGGGCTCCGGAGTGGCCTCGGCCTTGGTCTCAGCCTCGGGCTCGGCCTTCGCCTTGCTCGCAGGCTCGACCTCGGCCTCGGGCTCGGCCGCGCCCTTGCTCTCGGGCTCGGCCGCGACCTCGGCCTTGGCCGCACCCTTGCTGTCGGCCTCGGCCGCACCCTTGCCCTCGGGCTCGGCCTCGGGCTTCGTCGTCGCCTTCGGCTCCGGTGTGGGTTCCGTGGCGCGGGGCTTGGGGACCGTGACGTTGTCGAACGCGGCCGAGACCAGCTCGTCCACCACGGACGGGTCCGGTTCGGCCGACGGTGCGGGCACCTCGACGGAGGACGCGGCCGCCTTCGGCTCCGTGGCGTCCGGCTCGGTCGCCGGGGCCGGAACCGTGGGAGCCGTCGCCTCCCGCGAAGTCTCCGCGTCGGCGTCACGACCCTTGCGTGAGCGGCCGAACGCATTCCGCAGGAGAGTGAGAATGCCCATGTGCGCAACCCTTCGCGTGAGTTGATGCCCGTCAATCCCTGGCCAGGACGGACACGTAAGGTTAGCGGCCACAGAGGGTGATCTTGTCCGGGGTCCGGGCCCCGGGACAAGGGCTGACGGGACCCCGTTCCGTAACGTTCCCGGGCCCCGGCCGCGCCGCCCCCAACACCTCTGTGGATAGCAGCGGTTCACCCCCGCTTCACCTCGTGTCCCCGTTTCGGCACGCGCGGCCACCTAGCGTCACGCTGACACCGAGGGAACGTCTGGGGAGACAAAGTGCGCAAGCTGCTGCCGTTGATCGGATCGTCCGGCTCACATCCCGGCGGCCGGTCCGCCCTGACCTGCCGGTTCCGCTGTGGCGACGCCTGCTTCCAGGAGGTGCCCAACACCAGCGGCAACGCCTACGTGGGCGATGTGATCGCCGGTGCGCTCAGCCGCCGGTCGGTGATGCGGGCGGCCGCCGTCGTGACGGTCGCCACCGCGGCAGGCACGGCCCTCGCCGGCCCCGGCGCCCCGCAGGCGGCGGCCGCCGCCGGTGCCGCTCCGGCCGCGAAGGACAAGGGCAGGGCCGCGCGCGGGCTGCGCTTCGAGGCCGTCGCCCCCAACACCACCGACGCCGTGGTGATACCCGACGGGTACCGGCAGAACATCGTCATCCGCTGGGGCGAGCCGATCCTGCGCGGTGCTCCCGCCTTCGACCCGGAGCACCAGAGCGCCGCGGCCCAGGCCGGCCAGTTCGGCTACAACAACGACTTCCTCGCCCTGCTGCCGCTGCCCGGCGAGCGCGGCAGGCAGCTGCTCGTCGCGAACCACGAGTACACGGACGAGGTGCTCATGTTCCGGGGGTACGACCCCGCGAACCCCACCCGCGACCAGGTCGAGATCGCCTGGGCGGCCCACGGGCTGTCCGCGGTCGTGGTCGAGGAGGACCGCCGCACCGGTCGCCTCACCGCCGTCACCCGGCACCACCTCAACCGCCGTGTCACCGCCACCACCGAGTTCCGGCTGACCGGCCCCGCCGCCGGTTCCCCCCTGCTGCGGACGTCCGCCGACCCGACCGGCCGCAAGGTCCTCGGCACCCTCAACAACTGCTCCGGCGGCACCACCCCGTGGGGCACGACGCTGCACGGCGAGGAGAACTTCAACCAGTACTTCGCGGGCGGCACCCGGGACACCGACAAGCGGTACGGCATCGGCACCGGGGCGACCGAGCGCAAGTGGGAGCGGTTCGACAAGCGGTTCGACATCGCCCAGGAGCCGAACGAGGTGCACCGCTTCGGGTACGTCGTGGAGTTCGACCCGTACGACCCGACCTCCACGCCCCGCAAGCACACCGCCCTCGGCCGCTTCAAGCACGAGGCGGCCACCGTCCGGCTGACGGACGACGGCCGCCCGGTCGTCTACACCGGCGACGACGAACGCTTCGACTACTTCTACAAGTTCGTCGGCAGCAAGCGGATGAAGAAGGGGTCGGGCCGCGCGGTCCGCGAGCACAACCTCTCCCTCCTCGACGAGGGCACGCTGTACGTCGCCCGGCTGACCGGTGACTCCCCGGCCGCCGAGTTCGACGGCACCGGCAAGCTCCCCTCCGACGGCGAGTTCGACGGCAGCGGTACGTGGATCCCGCTGGCCACGGCGACCGCGCACGGTGCCGTCTCGCACGTCGAGGGCATGACGGCGGAGGAGGTCTTCGTCTTCACGCGCCTCGCGGGCGACAAGGTGGGCGCCACCAAGATGGACCGGCCCGAGGACATCCAGCCCTCGCCGCACACCGGCAAGGTGTACGTCGCGCTGACGAACAACTCCAACCGCGGCAAGACCGGCTACGCGCCCGCCGACGAGGCTAACCCCCGCAACGCCAACAAGCACGGGCACATCCTGGAGCTCACCGAGCGCCGGGGCCGCGCCGAGAGCACCGGCTTCGCCTGGTCGCTGTTCCTCGTCGCGGGCGACCCCGCCGACCCGGCCACGTACTTCGCGGGCTTCCCGAAGGACCGGGTCAGCCCGATCTCCTGCCCCGACAACGTGGCCTTCGACCCGCACGGCAACCTGTGGATCTCCACGGACGGCAACCAGCTCGGCTCGCACGACGGCCTGTTCGGGGTCGCGACGCGCGGCGAGCGGCGCGGTGAGCTCAAGCAGTTCCTGACGGTGCCGACCGGCGCCGAGACCTGCGGCCCGCTCGTCCAGGACCGGCGGGTGCTGGTCGCCGTCCAGCACCCCGGTGAGATCGACGGGGCGACGGTGGAGAAGCCGGCGAGCGTCTGGCCGGATGGACCGGGCACCATCGTGCGCCCGGCCGTGGTCGCGGTGTGGCGCGCGGACGGCTGCGACATCGGCGTCTGAGCGAGGACCCGGACGACGGGTGCGCGAGCGGGGTGGGTCAGCGGGTCGGTGCGAAGGCCCGGTGCTCGTCCCGCTCGCGTTCCAGCCACTCCCGGTACGCCGGTGCCAGCAGCGCCGTCTCCCAGTACGCCTCCGCGAGGGCCGGGTAGACCGCGTCGAGCGCCGCGTCCGTACGGGCCGCGAGCAGCAGCCGTACGCCCAGCGGGTCGCCCTCGATCCGGCGGACGGCCGCGTCGGGCCGGGACGGCGAGGTGGGCTGGCAGACCGTGACGACCTCGCCGGTCGCGACGAGGGCGGCGGCCGTGTGGTAGTCGCCGTGCAGGACCCGCGGGCTGAGTCCGGCCGCGCGCAGCATCCGGTGGACGGCGTCCCACTCGCCGTCCACCGTGGGGTCGACCATCCAGCGGTCCCCGGCCAGGTCGGCCAGGCGGACCAGGGCCCGGTCCGCCGCCGGGTGGTCGGCGGGCAGCGAGACGAACTGGGGCTCGCGCTCGATCAGTACGCGCAGCCGCAGCCCTTCCGGGACGCGCAGCGGGGAGCCCTCGACCTCGTGCACGAAGGCGATGTCGAGCTGGCCGTCGGCGACCATGCGCAGCAGGGCGTTCGGCGAGACGTTCATGTGCAGGATCGGTTCCTGCCGGCGTCCGCGCAGGCGGCGCAGCCAGCCCGCGAGGGCGCGGCTGGCCGTGGAGCCGACGCGCAGCTGGGGGCCGTCCGCGGTGGCGGCACGGGCCTCGGCGACCAGGGAGCGCATCTCGGCCACCAGGGGGCGGGCGCGGAGCAGGACGAGACGGCCGAGCGGGGTGGGGCGGCAGCCGGTGGGCTCGCGGGTGAACAGGGCGCCGCCCAGCTCCTGTTCGATGCGGCGCAGCTGGGTGCTCAACGAGGGCTGGGCCACGCCGAGGTGGCGCGCGGCACGGTGCAGACTGCCGGTGTCGGCGATGGCGCACAGCGCTCTCAGATGCCTCACCTCGAGGTCCATGTCCCGGGAGCCTAAGGCGGAACCGGGCCTCGCACCAGATGTACAAACCGCAAGCAAATCCGGCGAGTTGGACGGCCCCGCGGGACGGCCGAGGAGCGCCGATAGCCGCGTCCTATCGCCCTTTGCCATCATCACAGCCGCCGCACAGGCACCGACACTCACCGATGACGACTTCACCCCCCACCCGAGGAGTCATCGCATGAGGGTCTCCCTGCACCTGTCCCGTCCCCTGCTCGCGGCCGCCGTCGGCCTCGGCGTCACCGCCGCCGGTCTGGGCGCCGTCCCGGCCTCGGCGGCACCCGAGCCCGCTCCCTACGCCGGTTACACCGGCTCGGCCGCGGAGGCCGACGCCAACCAGGCGTTCTTCGAGGCGGTCATCAAGTCCGTGGCGGAGAAGCGTGCCGCCAACCCCGGTGCCGCCTCGGTCACCGTGATCTACAACGCGTCCAGCGCGCCCACGTTCGCCACGCAGATAGCCCGCAGCGCCTCGATCTGGAACAGCTCGGTGTCGAACGTGAAGCTCCAGTCGGGCTCGAACGCCGACTTCCGGTACTACGAGGGCAACGACTCGCGCGGTTCGTACGCCTCGACCGACGGTCACGGCAGCGGCTACATCTTCCTGGACTACGCGCAGAACCGGCAGTACAACTCCACCCGCGTGACGGCCCACGAGACCGGGCACGTGCTCGGGCTGCCGGACCACTACTCGGGTCCGTGCAGTGAGCTGATGTCCGGCGGCGGGCCCGGCACGTCGTGCACCAACGCGTATCCGAACGCGACGGAGCGCTCCCGCGTCAACCAGCTGTGGGCGAACGGCTTCGCGAAGGCGCTGGACAAGGCGCTGGCCAAGGCCGACGCCCGCTAGGGACTGTCCGGCCGGCCGGTCTCGCCCTCCCGGCGGGCCCGGCGCCGGCAGTCACCCCCCACGGGTACGGACCGCCCCTGCACGGGCGGTCCGTACCGCTGTCGTCTCAGGACACGGCCCAGGGCTCATCCCCGCCGGTGGAGGGTGAGGTCGACGACGAGGGCGCGGTGGTCGGTGCCCGCGAGGTGCAGGAAGCGGGCGCCGCGTGCGGAGAAGTCCGCGGAGACCAGTACGTGGTCGATCTGGGCGCCGAAGCGCGGGGCGGTGCGCGCGGGCCAGCTGGGCGTACGGGGTGATCCGGAGAGGCGGGCGCCGTCGAGCAGCCCGGCGTCGAGGATCCGGCGGAACGCGGCGTGGTCCTGGGAGGCGTTGAAGTCGCCCGCGACGACGGTGGAGCGGCCCCGGTTCCGGGCGGCGTGGTCGCGCAGCGCGCCGAGCTCCTCGCGCCACGGGCCGAGCCCGCCGGGCAGCGGCGGCATGGGGTGGGCGAGCTGGAGGCGTACGGTGTGGCCGCCGACGTCGGCGACGGCGCCCGGCATGCCGAGGGTCCCGGGCACGGGCGGGGTCCGCGTGAGCGGGAACCGGCTGAGGATCAGGGACCCCTCGGAGCCGCCGGCCTCGACGGCCGACCGGTGCGGGAGGCGTGCGCCGAAGGTCCTCACGAGCCGCGCCTGGCAGGTGTACTCGCACTCCTCGACGAAGACGACGTCGGGCCGCTCCCGCCGGATCGCGGTGACCAGCGCGCCGGTGCCCCCGCCGAACTGCACGTTGGACGTCAGCACCCGCAGCGCGGCGACGGCGTTCCCGGCGGGTTCACCGGTCCTGCCGTACGGCTCCAGGTACCAGGCCAGCGTGCCGAGCACGGCCAGCGCCCACACGAGCCCGGGGCGCCAGCGGGCGAACGCGGCGAGCAGCAGGGCGAGTCCGGCGGGCACGAGCAGCCACGGCAGGAACGCCAGCAGCTGCGGCACGGGTGTGACGCCGTCGCGGTCGGCCGCCCGGCAGCCGGCGACGACGCTCACCCCGGCCAGCAGCAGCCCGCTCGCCAGGGCGGCCGGGACGCGGGTCCCGCGCCGGGGGCCGGTCCGTCCGGCCGGGTCCGTGGCCGGTCCGGCCGCCGTCGTGTCCAAGGCCGGCCTCCCGCTCCCCGCGCGTCGTGTGCCCGGATCCTCCCCCGAAGACGGGACGCGGGGGCTGATGGTTGCCGCACGGGTCCTGCGGTGTGGGTGCCTCAGACGGTGCGCGCCGTGCGGTCCCCGGTCGCCAGGGCCCAGATGACGAAACCGGCGATGGCGATGGAGATGAGCGACCAGACGGGGGCGTACGGCAGGAACATGAAGTACTCGATCATGTAGAGGGCGGCCAGGCCGATGCCCACGCCCCGCGCCCAGTCCATGCCCTTGAGGACACCCCAGCCGGTGACCGCGACCAGGGCACCGAGGACGAGGTGGATCCAGCCCCAGGTGGTGAGGCTGAACTCGTACACGTAGGAGCCGATGGCCTGGTAGACGTCGTCCGTGGCGATCCCCGCGATGCCGTTGAGGATGCCGAGGACGCCGCCGATCATCATCAGGATCCCGGCGAAGACGGTGCCGCCCTCGGCCCAGGACGAGCTCCTGGAGCGGGCGGCCGTGGGAGTTGACGCGGTGTGCTGGGTCATGGCGGTCTCCTCTGCGCGATGTCATCGCAGCTTCGTCCCGCGCATGCCTCCCCCGCATCACGGATGGGCCGGACGGGTGACCTGCCGTCCGCGTCACGGATGGGCCGGACGGGTGACCTGCCCGCGGCGGCGCGCGGCCGGGCCTCAGCCGTCCAGCCGGGCCAGGAACGCGGCCAGCGCCTCGTCGAACTCCGCGGGGCGCTCCAGGTTCGGCAGGTGGGCCGCCGACTCGATGATCCGCAGGGTGGCGTCGGGGATCGCCGCCCGCATCGCCTCGGCGTCGGAGACCGGGGTGTAGGTGTCGTCGGCGCCCACGACGACGAGGGCGGGGACCGTGACGCGGGTCAGCAGCTCGCGGTAGTCGGGGCGTTCGGCACGGCCGCGCAGGGCCGCCGCGGCTCCCCGCGGGTCGGTCGCGGTCATCATGCGGTGGACGTGCGACGCGACCCCTGCGTCCGCGTACGGCGCGACCATCCGGTGCAGCACCTCGTCGGCGTACCCGCGCATCCCCTCGCGCAGCAGGCGGTCCGCCGCCTCGCCGCGCGCCTTCCTGCCCTGCGGGGTCTCGGCGGCCGGGAACGTGTCGGCGAGGACCAGGCCGCGAATGCGTCCGGGGAAGCGCCGGTAGCACTCCATGACGATCTGGCCGCCCATGGACAGCCCGCCGAGGACGAAGTCGTCCACACCCAGGTCGTCCAGGAGGGCCGCGATGTCGTCGGCGAAGACGCCGAGCGGGGTGACCCCGGGGACGACCGGGGAGGCGCCGTACCCCCGCAGGTCCGGGGCGATCACCCGGCGTTCGGGGGAGAACGCGGCGATCTGCGGGCGCCACATCGTGCGGTCGAAGGGGTGGCCGTGGACCAGGACGAGGGGCAGCCGGGAGGAATCGGTGCCTTTGTCCTCGTATGCGAGGAAGGGTGCCATGGGTCCGACCCTAGGGTTCCCCAACTCCTCGGTGCAATAGGATCTTTGCCCTCGGTGCAATGCGGGAGGGGGGACATGGGGGACTACCGGCGGATCGCCGACGGGATCGCCGACGACATCGCCGCCGGGCGGCTGCGGCCCGGTGAACGGCTGCCCACCCAGCGGGCCTTCGCGCGCCTCCGCCACATCGCAGTCTCGACGGCCGGGCGGGTCTACGGCGAACTCGTGCGCCGCGGGCTCGTGGTGGGCGAGGTCGGACGCGGCACGTTCGTGCGGGCGGCGCCGGTGCCCTCGGGCCGCGCCCTCGCCGAGCCCGCCACCACCGCGCCGGTCAACCTGGAGCTCAACTACCCCGTCGCGCCTGGCCAGTCGGAGCTCCTCGCCGCCGGTCTCGCGCCGCTGCTGCGCCCCGACGTACTGGCGCGGTCCCTGCGGACGGCGCCGGCGGCCGGTACGCCCGAGGCCCGCGAGGCCGCCGCCGGCCTCCTCGCCACCGCGGGCTGGCGCCCCGCGCCCGCCCGGGTGCTGTTCGCCGGCAATGCCCGCCAGGCCGTCGCGGGCACGCTCGCGTCCCTGGTCCGGCCCGGCGGCCGCGTCGGCGTGGAGTCCCTGACGTATCCGCTGGTCAAGGAGATCGCGGCACGGCTGGGCGTGGTGCTGGTGCCGCTGGCCACGGACGGCGAGGGGCTGCGCCCGGACGCCCTCGCCGCGGCGCACCGCACGGCTCCCCTCTCCGCCCTGTACGTCCAGCCGACCCTGCACAACCCGACCTCGCTGACGACGAGGGCCGGCCGCCGCGCCGAACTCGCCGAGACCATAAGGGACTTGGAGCTGCCGGTCGTCGAGGACCGCATCTGGTCCTTCCTGTGCGAGGGCGACGAGCCGCTCGCCGCGTACGCCCCGGAGCGCACCCATGTCGTCGACGGGCTCTCCAAGCGGGTGGCGCCGGGACTGACCGCCGGTTTCCTGGTCGTGCCCGAGGGGCGGCAGGAGGCGGTGGCGGCGGCGCTCAGGTCCGGCGGGTGGACGGCGGGGCGGTTCGCTCTGGAGGCCGCGGTGCGGTGGATCCACGACGGTACGGTCGACCGGCTGGTCGCCGCCAAGCGGGCGGACGCGGCTCGCCGGCAGCGGCTCGCCGCCCGGCACCTGGACGGCTTCGACGTGAGCGCGGACCCGCGGGCGTACTACGTGTGGTGGCGGCTGCCCGCGCCCTGGCGGGCCGACACGTTCACCGCGGCGGCCGCCCGCCACGGCATCGCGGTCACCCCCGGGCCCGCCTTCCACGTCGCCCCCGGCGGCCGGACGCCGGCCGGGGCGGGGCCGCCCGCCGTCCCGCAGGTCGCCACGGCCGCCGACGCCGTCAGGCTCGGACTCGCGTCGGCTCCGGAGGAGGAACTGGCACGGGCCCTGCGGACCCTCGCCTCCGTCGCGCGATCCGCTCCGTGAGCAGTGCGCCCAGCGCCAGCGCGAGGCCCAGCCCCAGCAGCAGCCAGGAGACCGTGCGCAGCGTGCCGGTGAGGGTGTCGTAGACGGCTCCGACCGCCGCGTGGGACACGTCCGCGGGCAGCCCGGACAGGGTCATCCGGCGGCCCACGGCGATGGCGACGCCGAGCAGCGCCGCCCCGAGGGCCGTACCGAGCCCCGCCGCCAGCACCGCCCGCCGGCGGCACACGGCGACCAGCACACCCGCCACCGTCAGGACGACCGTCGAGACGGGGAGCCAGAATCCGGCGATCTCCAGCACGTGGTACCCCTTCCGGAGCTGGGCCAGGTCGGCGGACCGCACCACCGTGATCTCGGTGTGCTCGACCGGGATGCGGTTGGCGAACGGCACGTGGTCGTCCGAGAGTTGGCGCCTGACCTGGGCGGCGACCGGCGCGACGTCCAGGGTCACGGTCCGCTCGTCCTCGTCGCGCAGCGCCCGCATGACGGCGTCGTGGGCGGCCGCGTTGGCGGTGTCCCACGCGACGTGGAAGGCCGGCGTCTGGGTGAACGACCGTACGGCGGCGTGCACGAAGGAGCGCACGGGCCGGCGCAGCCGCGGCGCCACCTCGATCTCGCGCATGATGCCGTCGGTGGTGGCCGCCGCGATCGCGTCGCGGACCGCCGGATCGGCGGCCAGCGGCGCCGTCGTGGCCTCGTAGCGGCCGCTGTCGCCGATCTCGTACGTCGCCCACGACGCGAGGGCACCGGCCGGCGCGAACAGGCAGGCGAGGGTGAGCAGCACTGCCGACAGGGCGCTCCGGGCACGTAGGGACACCCCGTCAGGACAGTCCCCACGAGCCCCACTCGCGAGCTGTTTGGGTGCATATGGGTGCATATGACAAGCCCTTCGGGGGAGCGGGGTCCCGCTGCCGCCGAAACAGCCCCGACAGGCCCGTGATGACGGGCTCCGGTGGAGGGCTCCCCCGAACGGGTGTTACCTGTATCTGGGGAAAGGAGGCCGATCATGCGCACCACCCCGGCCCTGCGGACCTGTGCCGCGGCCCTGTTCACCGGCGGCGTGCTCAGCGTCGCGGTGGCGGGCACATCGACGGCGGCCCCGTCGTCCCAATCGACCGGTAGCGGCTCGGACAGCCCCGTGTGGGGCACCGTCGTCTCGAGCGGCGACCTCAACCTCAGACAGCTCCCCACCAGTTCCTCCGCGCTCGTCGGCAAGCTCCCGCCCGGGAGCGAGGACCGCGTCCAGTGCGCGGTCAAGGGACAGAGCGTCCTCGGCAACCCGTACTGGTTCTGGCTCGCCGGAGCACAGGCCTGGGCGAGCGCCGCCTTCGTCGACATCGGCGACCAGGGGGTGCCGGGCTGCTCGGACCCCTGCCCTGGCTGGAAGGACCGGGCCCGGGACTCCTCGTGGAACTGCAACCCCGCGAGCGACCCCTCCGACGACCGGCACGCCTCCGGCTCCGGCTACTGGAGCTTCAGCGCCTCGGGTTCCTGGAGCTGGAGCGTGACCGTCTCCTCCTCCGGTTCCTGGCAGTGGAGTTCGGGAAGCGCGGGATGACCGGCAGTCCGTGAGTGCGGACGCCTCACCGGTGAGGCGCCCGTACCAGGAGGCCCCGGCTTCGAGCCGGGGCCTCCTGGTACGTATCCCGTCGCCCGCGACGGGTCCGACCCACCGTCAGTCGCCCGCCGGTCAGCGCGGGTCGGGGTGGCCCTCCGCGTCCTCGTGCGTGTAGTAGCGGTAGAACAGCGCGACGTAGACGCCCGCCGCGACCGCCAGCGCCATCAGCACCGACCACAGGACGGACGAGTGGGACTGGCTGTGCAGGAACCCGAGCGCGATGCCGGCGAAGGCGGCCCACGCCAGCGCGTGCAGCTCGCGCCGCAGGTGGGGCGCCGCCACACGCAGCGCGGCCCAGACCGCCATGAAGACGATGGCGCAGACGAAACCGAAGAGCACGTTCCAGCCGGTGACGGCACCGGCGTCGCGCCTGATCTGCGCGGCCCAGAACCCGTAGACCAGACCGAGCACCATCGGGACCACGACGATGTGCATACGGGCGCCGAAGACGTCCGGCCGGGCGGACGGCGTGCGGGCGCCGCCGGTGCTTCCTGACGTGCGTGGTGTCCCTGACGCGGGTGCCGCTTGAGCCATGGGAACACTCCTTCCTCTCCTCGCCCCCGACTTCCAGGGCACACCTCGCACAGGGGCCTGGCAAGTCGGGATGCGGGGCTCCGCGCACCGTGTTTCGCTGGGCCTCATGAAGCTCGTACTCTGCGGCGCCGGGGACCACGCGCTCGCCCACGTCCGCGGACCGGAGCAGGACGCCCGCCCCCGTGCCCGGGTCCCGGTCGCCTGCTGACGGGGACGGTGCGGTCGGCGTGAACGGCCTGCGGCACACCTCGCGGCGCGGCCGGCGGCGCCGCGGCGACCTCGGTACGTGGTCCGTGCTCGACCGGCTGCCGCGCGCCGGACGGGAGGCGGACCCCGCCGCCCGCCAGCGGCTGCTGCGGATCCACGGCCGCAGCGTCGCCTGGGTCCCGCCGTTGGTCCTGCTGCTCGGCATCGCCGTCCTGGACTGGAACACCTCGGGCGAGTTCCGGATCATCTCGTGGATCGTGCTGGTGCCCGGGATCGCGGCGGCGATCTGCGGGGTGTGGGGCACCGCCGTCTTCGCCCTGCTGGCGGTGGTCGCCTACTTCATCGTGGACACGTCCTGGCCGCACCAGTACCAGACCGGGCTGCCCGACTTCATCCTCGTCGTCGCGGGCGGGGTCCTGGCGACGCTGGCCTGCGCGGTCCGGGTGCGCGGCGAGCGGCGCATGGTGCACATGCGGGACGTCGCGGAGACCACCCGGCGCGCGGTGCTGCGGCCGCTGCCCCCGGGCTGGGGCGGCCTCGACCACGCGGCCGTGTATCTGTCGGCGGACGTCGAGGCCCGGGTCGGCGGCGACTTCTACGACATCCAGCCGGGCCCCCAAGGCACCCGCGTCCTGCTCGGGGACGTCCAGGGCAAGGGGCTGGGCGCGGTGGAGACGGCCGCCGCGCTGCTCGGCACCTTCCGCGAATCGGCGTACCACGAGGCGGCCCTCAGCACCGTCGCCGAGCGGCTGGAGGTACGGATGCTGCGGCACGCCGGCTACTGCGTCGCCGTCGGCCGGTCCGACGGCGACCGGTTCGCCACCGGCGTCCTGGTCGGCTTCACCGAGGACGCGCCGGACGAGATCGAGGTCGTCAACTTCGGCCACGAACCACCGCTGGTGATCGGCCCCCGCGGGGTCCGGTCCCTCCCGCCGGGCGACGGGCTGCCGGTCGGGCTCGGCGAACTGGGCCCCGGGCTGCCGCCGGTGCTGCGCGTGCCGCTCGCCCCGGGGGAGACGCTGCTCCTCGTCACCGACGGGGTGACGGAGGCGCGGGACGCCGGCGGTGACTTCTTCCCGCTCTTCGACCGCGTCGCCGCCGCGCTGGCCGCCGACCCGCGCGCCGCCGAACCCCGGCGGCTGGTCCGGCTGGTGCGCGACGGCACGCTGCGGCACAGCGGCGGCCGGCTGGAGGACGACACGACGATCTTCGCGGTCCGCCGCCCGGCGACCGTCACCAGCCGGTCAGCAGCAGGTGGTTGAGCAGCAGCGCGAGGACGGTCTGCGCGGCGAGCCAGCCACGCGGACGCGTCAGCAGGGCGCCGGCGGCGGGCAGCCAGACGGCGAACGGCAGCCAGATCCGCTCGGTCTCCGCCTTGCTCATCCCGGAGAGGTCGGCGGCGAGGATCGCAAGCGCGGCGGCGAGCACCAGCAGCGCGAGCCGCTGCTCCCCCGAGAGCGGGCGCCCACCGAGAAGCCGACGCCACCCGGACCCGGGACCCTCGGACCCCGCGTCTTGGGACCCCGGGCTCTCGGACCCGCCTCCGGGACCGTGCGGGCCGGTCACCGGGCCGATCGCCAGGCCGGTCACCGGGTCGGTCACCGGGTCGGTCACCGGGGCGGTCGCCAGACCGGTCACGGGGCCGGGCGGCGACCCGTTCGCAGAGCTGGTCAGGGCCCCGGTCGGCAGGCCGGTCACCGGGCCGGTCACCGCGACGCCCGCCGGGCCGGTCGCGGTCCCGTTCGTCTGAGCGCCCGCCGGGCCGGTCGCGGTCCCGTTCGTCCGGGCGTCCGCCTGGCCGGTCGCGGACCCCCCGGCCGGAGCGTCCGCGTCCGCCGGGAGCGCCCCGGTCCGGCGGGTGAGGGAGCGGGCGGCCGTGCGGGCGAGGGGAGCGGCCGTCGCCGTGGACCGGCGCAGTCCCGCCACGGCCGCCGGTCCCACCACGAGCACCGTGCACGCGAGATTGGCCCACACCCAGTAGCCGTACGGCCGGATGCCGCCCGCCCCCTCGTAGTAGCGCTCGACCAGCAGCCGGTACGCCTCCCACCAGTCGAAGCCCAGCAGCGCGAACACCAGCGGCACGACGGCGGCGCCCGCGAGCAGGAACGGCAGGACGCGCCGCCGCCGCCGGCCGAGCAGCAGCACCGTGCCGGCGACCAGCGCGATCAGCATCAGCCCGTACGAGAGGTAGCCGGTGAGGCCGAAGAGGAGGCCGGAGCCGAGCGCCGCCGTCCTCGGCCGCCGTCCCGTGACCGCGAGCGCCAGCAGGGCCACCGCCCAGGCCGCGACCGCCGCGAAGTAGCCGTCCGCGGAGGTGCCCGCCCACACGGCCGCCGGGGCCGACACGAGGAACGGCGCCGCCCGCCTGGCCAGGTCCTCCCCGGCCAGGGCGCGCACGGTGACCAGCACCGCCACGGCCGCCGTCGCCCCGACCACGATGCACCAGACCCCGGCCCACGCCCCGCCCCCGAGACCGATCCGGTCCAGCAGGACGAACGTGAGGGTCGCCGCCGGGGGATGCCCCGCGACGTGCGGCGGCCAGTGGTCGGGGGAGTGCAGCAGGATGTGCCCGGTGAACTCCCGCAGGGCGCGCGGGATGTCGTCGAAGCGGTCGATGACCTGGAGGTACTCGTACGCGGTCGTCAGCCGCCGGGCGATGCCGCGCTGCCAGCCGTCGACGAGCGCGAGCGAGAACGTCCACGCCGTCACCGTGGCCCACGCGGCACCCAGCAGCGCCCGCCACGGCAGCCGGGCGGCCAGCCTCGGCCCGTACGCCACGACGGCGGCGGCCACCACGAGCGCGGCGGGGGTGCCGGGACCCATATGGGGTTCCCAGTACGCGTACAGGGGCGGCCAGCCGACGTGCAGCGTGCCGTCGTCCCGCTCGATCGCGGTTCCCACCAGGACGGCGGCGACGACGAGCAGCGCCGCCACCAGGACGGCGGCCAGGTCACGGAGGAGGTCTCGGGTCACATCGGCACGCTAGGCGGCGGCGGCCCGCACCGGGTGACTGCGCGCGCCGACGTCAGCGTTTCGTCATCGGTCCTGAGCCCTTTCGGAGGGGGGTGCCGTCCTACGGTCGGGACATGCGCGACCCACAGCTCCCCGCATCCCGCGTCCTTCGTCCGCTGTCCCGCCGCTCCCCCGCCTCGCCCACGTCCCCCGCCTTCTGGCGCAGCCCCCTGCGCGGGCCCTGGTTCACCTCGGTGCTCGGTGTCGTCCTGCTCGTCGGGATCACGGTGCTGTTCGTGACGGGCCTGCTGTCCTACGCGGCCTACAACCCGGGCCTGGACCCGGTGAACGACAAGACCCCGGACAAGGGCCTGCTCGGCTTCTACCTCTTCTCCTGGCCGACGGACCCGGTGTGGCTGTACCGCCTCACCCAGGGCGTGCACGTCACGCTCGGCCTGGTGCTGATCCCCGTACTCCTGGCGAAGCTGTGGTCGGTGGTGCCGAAGCTGTTCGCGCTGCCGCCCGCCCGGTCGCTCGCGCACGGGCTGGAGCGGATCTCGCTGCTCCTGCTGGTCGGCGGCGGCCTGTTCGAGTTCATCACCGGCGTCCTGAACGTCCAGCTCGACTACGTCTTCCCGGGCTCCTTCTACCCCCTGCACTTCTACGGCGCGTGGGTGTTCTTCGCCGCGTTCCTGACGCACGCGGTGCTGCGGGTGCCCACGGCCCTGCGCAACCTCCGCCACCTGCGGACGGAACCCCGGCCGGCACCCGCCGGACCGGACTCCGGGCAGAGTCCCGCGGACGCGGGTGGACCGGCGTCCGCAGGCCGCCCCGCGTCCGCCGAGCGGCCTGCGTCCGCCGAGCGGCCTGCGTCCGCCGAGCGGCCTGCGTCCGCTGAGCGGCCCGCGTCGGCCGGCCGCCCCGCGTCCGCCGAGCGGCCCGCGTCCGTCGGCCGCCCCGCGTTCCCGGACGTCGCGGCGTCCGCCGAGGGGCTGGTGTCGCCGGACCCCGCCCCGCCCACCGTCTCCCGGCGCGGGGCCCTCGGGCTGGTCGGCGGCGGCTCGCTGCTGCTGTTCGTCACGACGGCGGGCCGCAGCTTCGACGGGCCGCTGCGGGAGACCGCCGTGCTCGCCCCGCACGGCGGCCCCGAACCGGGCTCCGGGGCCGCCGCGTTCCAGGTCAACAAGACGGCCGCGGGGGTGGGCATCGACCCCGCCGAGACCAGTGAGGAGGCGTGGCGGCTCGTCGTCACGGGCCGCACCGGGACCGTCCGGCTGAGCCGCGCCGCACTCCTGCGGCTCCCGCAGCACGGCGCCGCCCTGCCCATCGCCTGCGTGGAGGGCTGGTCGACGTCCGACCAGTGGTGGCGGGGCGTACGGCTGCGGGAACTGGCCGCGCTGGTCGGCCACCCGGACGGCGCGGACGTGCTCGTCGAGTCCCTCCAGCGGCACGGCGCGTTCCGCAGGGCGGCCCTGCGCGCCAACCAGGTCGCCGACCCGCGTTCCCTGCTCGCCCTGCACGTCAACGGCGAGCCCTTGACCCCCGACCACGGCCACCCCGCGCGCGTCATCGTCCCCGCGGCGCCCGGCGTGCACAACACCAAATGGGTGGCCCGCATGACGTTCGGAGACCTGTGATGCCCGCCCGACCGCGCATTCCCCTCGGCAGCCCGCTGCAACTCCTGCTGCTCGGCTGCTCGTTCGCCCTCGCCGCCTACGCCGGGGTACGGCTGCTCGCCGACGACTGGGTGGGCGTGGCCCTGTGGATCGTGGGCGCCGCGCTGCTGCACGACCTGGTGCTGCTGCCGCTGTACGTGGCGGCGGACCGGGCCGTCGGCGGGGCGCTCGGCACGGCCGGCCGCCGGGAGTGGCGGAACTTCGTCCGCGTCCCGGCGGCGCTGTCGGGGCTGCTCCTGCTGGTCTGGTTCCCGCTGATCAGCGGGCAGGTGGCGGACCGTTACACGTCGGCCACGAGCCTGTCGGGCGACGGGTTCCTGGCCCGGTGGCTGTTGATCACCGCGGTGCTGTTCGCGGGCTCGGCGGCGCTGCTCGCCCTGCGGGTGTCGAGGGCGTCGCGGCGGCGCAGCGCGACGAAGGAGCGCCCGCCCGCGGCCCACTGAGCCTCGGCGCGGAAACCGGCCCGGCGGGCGTGCCGCAGCAGCGCCGGGGCGCCGAGCCGGGCCCAGGGGAAGGGGGTACCGGCGGCGCCCCGGCCGTCGGAGACCCGTACGTGCACCCGCTCGTCCACGTCCACCGGGGCGCTCTCGGCGATCAGCAGGCCGCCGGGGGCCAGGAGCCGGGAGATCCGGCGCAGCAAAGTGCGGGGTTCGCCGCCGATGCCGACGTTCCCGTCGATGAGGAGCGCGGTGTCCCAGCGGCCCTCGCCCGGCAGCGGGTCGAACACGGACCTCAGCAGGGCCTGTCCGCCGAGCCGCAGCGTGTGGGCGACGGCCGCCTCACTGACGTCGACGCCGAGGGCCGGCCGGCCGCGGGACGCGAGCGCCGCGACGAGCCGGCCGGGGCCGCAGCCGACGTCGAGGACGGCGCCCTCGCACCGCCGCAGCACCTCCAGGTCCACCGCGTCGGCGTCCGCGCACCACCGCTCCACCTCCAGGGGCAGCAGCCAACCGTCGTTGCGGCGCAGGTACAGGGGTCCGCGGCCGGCGCGCAGCGCGTCGGCGTACGGGTCGGCACACCAGGCGGGTGCGGCGCTCTCGGCGGGCGCGGCGCTCTCGGTGGGTGCGCTCATCGTCCGGCGACCGCCGTCAGCCGGGTCAGTTCCGCCGCGAACCGTCCGTCCGGCGCCGCCCCGGCGACCCGCGCGGCGTCGGGCGCGGTGTCGACGTCCCGCAGCACGGGCAGGTCCCGTACGCGCAGGCCGGCCGCGGTCAGCCGCCCCCGCTGCACGGCACCGGTGGCCGCCGTCGACATCGGGACCCCGCGCAGCAGGTCCGGATCGGGTTCGGCCAGGCCCAGGGCCCAGAAGCCGCCGTCCGCGGCCGGCCCGAAGAAGGCGTCGCCCTCCCGCCAGTCGACGCTCAGGAGCGCGGGCGTCACCTGCGGGGTGTCCATGCCGATCAGGAGGGCGGGGCCGGCGCAGCCCGCGAACGCGGCGGCGAGGCGTTCGTCGAGGCCGCCCGCGCACTGCGGTACGACGTCGAAGCCGGGCGGCAGCCAGCGTCCCGGTGTCCCGTCCAGCACCAGGACGCGGCGCCGGGCCGGGGCGGCCAGCACCGCGTCGAGGGTGTCCGCGAGCGCGGCCTCGGCGAGCGCCGCCGCCTCCTGCGGCGTGAACGGCGGGGTGAGCCGGGTCTTCACCCGCCCCGGGCGCGGCTCCTTGGCGATGACGAGGAGGGTGGTGGCGTGGGCGGTGCTCACTGGGCGGTGCCTCCTGGGGAGAGGGGGACGGGCGCGGTGGCGGGCGCGGCCAGGACCCGGCTCATGTCGCGGACCGCCTGCCAGGTGCCGCGCCAGGTGCCGGTCACCTTGGAGGCACCGCTGCGCGGCAGGTACGGGACGTCGTGCTCGGTGACGTGCCAGCCGGCGTCGGCGGCGCGGACGACCATCTCCAGGGGGTAGCCGCTGCGCCGGTCGGTGATCCCGAGGGCGAGCAGCGGGGCACGGCGGGCGGCCCGCAGCGGGCCGAGGTCGTGCAGGCGCAGGCCGGTCCGGCGGCGGAGCATCCGGGACAGCGCGAGATTGCCCGCGCGGGCGTGGGCGGGCCAGGCGCCGCGGCCTTGCGGGCGCCGCCTGCCCAGCACCAGGTCCGCGCCTCCTTCGCGCACCTCGCGGACGAAGGGCGCGAGCAGCGAGGGGTCGAGCGAGGCGTCGCAGTCGCAGAAGCACACGATGTCCGCCGTGGCCGCGGTCAGTCCCGCGTGGCAGGCGGCGCCGAAGCCGCGGCGTTCCTCGTGGACGACGGTCGCGCCGAGAGCGCGGGCGAGGTCCGCCGAGCCGTCCGTGGAGCCGTTGTCCACGACCAGCGCGCGCCAGCCGGGCGGGATGCGGTCGAGGACCCAGGGGAGGGCCTCGGCCTCGTTCAGGCAGGGCAGGACCACGTCGACGGATGCCGTGTCCGTGGCCGGGGCCGATTCCGGTTCCGATGCGGGAGAGGTCGTCACGGGTTTCACCCTACGAACACAAAGGGGACAAAGCGGACTCGGGCTCCTTACGAAACACGGACGTCAGGGGGATCGGACCGCCGCGGGGGCGCCACGGGGACCGGGGCGGTGCGAGGCTGGCGGCATGGAGCAGCAGCCGTACCAGTCACCGGAGATCAGGGGTGCCCGGCGCGACCGGGAGGCCGCCGGGGGCGCCCGCGTGCTCGTCGTGGACGACGACCCCACCGTGGCCGAGATCGTCTCCGGCTATCTGGACCGCGCGGGTTACGTCGTGGACCGCGCCGGTGACGGGACCGAGGCACTCGCCCGGGCGGCCGCCCACTGGCCCGACCTCGTCGTCCTGGACCTGATGCTGCCGGGGATGGACGGCCTGGAGGTGTGCCGGCGGATGCGGGCGCGGGGGCCGGTGCCGGTCATCATGCTCACCGCGCGCGGGGACGAGGACGACCGGATCCTCGGCCTGGAGGTGGGCGCCGACGACTACGTCACCAAGCCCTTCAGCCCGCGCGAGCTGGTGCTGCGCGTGGAGTCCGTACTGCGCCGCACCGGACCCGCCGCCGGGGCCCGCCCGCTCCGCGCGGGCGGCCTGACCGTCGACCCCGGTGCTCGTCAGGCCACCAAGGACGGTGTCGAACTCGCCCTGACGGTAAGGGAGTTCGACCTGCTCGCGTTCCTCCTGCGCCATGCCGGACGGGCCTTCGGGCGCGAGGAGCTGATGCGCGAGGTCTGGGGCTGGGACTTCGGCGACCTGTCGACCGTCACGGTCCACGTCCGCCGGCTGCGCGGCAAGGTCGAGGACGACCCCGCGAGGCCCCGGCTGATCCACACGGTGTGGGGCGTCGGCTACCGCTTCGAGGGCCCCGCCGCCGTACCCATGCCCGCCCCGGACCGCGCGCCCGCCGTAGAGGACCCAGCGCCGGGACCGACCGGGGCGCCTGCCGGAGAGGACCCCGGGCCAGATCCGGACGGGGCGTCTGCTGAAGGGGACCCCGCGCCGGAGCCGGACGGGGTGCCCCCGTATGCGGGCACCCTCCAGAGCCCCACCCCGGCCTCCCCTGCCGTACCCGGCCCCACCCCGGCTTCCTCCGCCGCATCGGGCCACGCCCCGAACCCACCCGCCCCCGGCTCGCCTTGGCCTCCCGACCCCGCACCCGGGACGACGGCCACCTCCGATCCCACTGCCCCCGCACCCCCCACCCTCGCGCTGCCCGAGCCCGCCTCGCCGCCCGGGCCCGCCGCCCCCGAGACGTCCTCGGCGCCCGACCCCGACCTGTCCCCACCCCCCGCCTCCACCCCCGGCGGGGTCCTCCCGCACGTGCCCACGCAGGAGCCGTAGCCCATGCGCGACATGCTGCTCATAGCCCTCTTCGCCTTTCTCGGGGCCGCCGCGGCCGGGCTGTTCGGGGCGTTCGTGCTCTGGCTGATCCGGCGGCGCTCGCTCACCGCCTCCCTCGCCGTGGTGGCCGCCGTCGCCGTGACCGCGATGCTCGCGGGCACCCTCGCCGTCGCGTGGGCGATGTTCCTGTCCCCGCACGACCTGACCGTGGTGACGACCGTGGTGGCGATGGCCGCCGTGGTCTCGCTGGCCACCGCGCTGCTGCTCGGCCGCTGGGTCGTCGGCCGCAGCCGCGCCCTGACCCTCGCCGCCCGCTCCTTCGGCGACGGCGGCGCCTTCGCCGCCCCCGCGGGTCCGGCCACCGCCGAACTGGCGGCGCTGAGCCGGGAGTTGCAGGCCACGAGCGCCAAGCTGGCCGAGTCCCGCGACCGCGAGCGCGCCCTGGAGACCTCCCGCCGCGAGCTGGTCGCCTGGATCTCCCACGACCTGCGCACCCCGCTCGCCGGGCTGCGCGCGATGTCGGAGGCGCTGGAGGACGGGGTCGCCGCCGACCCCGCCCGCTACCTGCGCCAGATCCGCACGGAGGTCGAGCGCCTGAACGGCATGGTCGGCGACCTCTTCGAACTCTCCCGCATCCACGCCGGTTCCCTCGCCCTCTCCCCGTCCCGGATCTCCCTGTACGACCTCGTCGGCGACGCCCTCGCCGGGGCGGACCCGCTGGCCCGCGAGCACGGCGTACGCCTGGTCGGGGACCGGGTCGAACCGCTGCCCGTGGAGGTGGACGGCAAGGAGATGAGCCGTGTACTCGGCAACCTCCTCGTCAACGCGATCCGCCGCACCCCCGCCGACGGGACCGTCGCGGTGGCGGCGGAACGCTCGCCGGAGGGCGTCGTGCTGTCCGTCACCGACGGCTGCGGCGGCATCCCCGAGGAGGACCTGCCGCGCGTCTTCGACACCGGCTGGCGCGGCACCCACGCCCGGACGCCCCCGGCCGGCGCCGGCCTCGGACTCGCCATCGTGCGCGGCATCGTGGAGGCCCACCAGGGCCGCGCCGCCGTACGCAACGTCTCCGGCGGCTGCCGCTTCGAGGTGACGCTCCCCACCCTGCCGACGACGTTCCCCGGCACGGAGGTGCGGGCCTAGGGGCCGTAGACCGGCCCCTTCCCCGGTACGCCGACGGTGTGAACGCCGGGGACGGGCGCCGGGCGCAACCGCCCGGCAGGCGCCGGGTGTTCGCACGTACGGCCCCCGCGAGGTCCCCCGTTTGCACGCGCAGCGGTTACGGTGCTGCCGTAGGTGATCGATGGGGGAGGGAACGATGCCCGGAACCGTGCTGCTGCTCGCGGCCTCGCCGGTGGGCAGGGGATGCCTGGTGGACGCGGCCTCCGTGCTCCCCGTCCTCGCCGCCGTGGCACCCGCCGTGCTGTCCGGCGCCGAGACGGCGAACGTGGTCGAGCTCGCCGACCCGCTGGACCCCCAGGCCGTCCTCACCCGCCTGCGCGCCGCCGCGACGTCCGCCGGACCGCTGACCGTGTACCTCACCGGCCAGCTCCAGCTCGACCGCAGGCAACGGCTGCCGCACCTCGCGCTGGCGCGCACCACCCCGGCCACGGTCCGCTACACGGCGTTCCCCTGGCACTGGGTCCGCGAGGAGCTGCGGCTGCGCCCGCCGGGCACCACCACGCTCTTCGCCGACCTGCACGCGGACGCGGAGGCCTGGCAGGCGCTGGCGTCCCAGCCGCTCACGGCCGGCCCGGGCGTGAGCCTCTACGGGCGGATCGCGCCGCCCCCGCCCCGCCGTACGGTGGCGGCACCGGCGTACATGAGGTCCCTGGCCACGATCCTGCGCAGCGGCCACCGGCCGGTGCCGGAGCAGCTGCACCAACTGGCCCTGACGCGGGCGCTCGCGGACGGCGACGCGCCCGGGGTCGTGCTGTCGGCGGAGGGCAGGGTGCCGGTGGCGCCCGACCCGCACGCGGCGATCACCGCCGCCGTGCAGGCCGGCCGGCACGCGGAGGCCGCCGCGCTGGCCGAGCAGTGGGAGCGGACGGCCGTACGCGCCCACGGCCCCGCCTCCGAGCAGGCGCTGCACTGGATGGAGGTCCGGGCCGACCTCGCGATGTTCGCGGGCGATCCCGTCCACAGCTGCCGGGCCTGGCTCGCGGTCGCCACCGTACGGCTCGGCGCCGGGCAGTCCCCGGACGCGCCCGCCGTGGAATCGGCCGCCGACCGCGCCCACCACCAGTGGGGCCGCATCGAGGACGCGGGCCGGGCCCGCGAACTGGCCCCCGCCCTGGCCGAGCTGCGCCGCCGCGTCCCGGGCCGCCGCGAGGGCGCGCTGCTCCACATCCAGCGCCGCCTCGACGGACTCCGGTCCGCGCAGCTCACCGGCTGACGGACTCCGGGGCCGCGCCCGCGAACTCCCGCATGCCGTCCTCGAAGGCCACCTCCGGCTTCCAGCCCAGGTCGGCCCGGAGCCGGGCGGAGTCCGCCGTGATGTGGCGGACGTCGCCCAGCCGGTACTCGCCGGTGACCACCGGCCGCGGGCCGCCGTGGGCGGCGGCGAGGGCGTGCGCCAGCTCGCCGACGGTGTGCGGGTCCCCGCTCCCCGTGTTGTACGCGGTGAACGTGCCGTCGGCCGGACCGGCCTCCAGCGCCAGCACGTTGGCCGCCGCCACGTCCCGCACGTGCACGAAGTCCCGGCGCTGCCCGCCGTCCTCGAAGACCCGCGGGGACTCGCCCCGGGCCAGCGCGGAGCGGAAGAACGCCGCGACGCCCGCGTACGGGGTGTCGCGGGGCATGCCGGGCCCGTAGACGTTGTGGTAGCGCAGCGACACCGCCCCGCCCCCGGTGCTCCTGGCCCAGGCGGCGGCCAGGTGCTCCTGCGCCAGCTTGGTCGTCGCGTAGACGTTGCGCGGGTCGGCCGGGGCGTCCTCCGCGACCAGTCCCGGGACCAGGTCGTCGCCGCACACCGGGCAGGCGGGCTCGAAGCGGCCGGCGGCGAGGTCGGCCTCGGCGCGGGGGCCCGGGCGCACGACGCCGTGGCGCCCGCAGGCGTACCGGCCCTCCCCGTAGACCACCATCGAGCCGGCCAGCACCAGCCGCCGCACCCCCGCCTCGGCCATCGCCGTCAGCAGCACCGCCGTGCCGAGGTCGTTGCGCGAGACGTACTCGGCGGCGTCGGAAAAACCGTTGCCGAGCCCGACCAGCGCCGCCTGGTGGCACACCGCGTCCACCCCGGGCAGGGCCTCCGCCACCGACGCCGGGTCGCGTACGTCCCGGCCCTCCCGCACGTCGTAGACGACCGCCTCGTGGCCCCGCGCGCGCAGTGCCGTGACGATCTCCGACCCGATGAACCCGGCTCCGCCGGTGACCAGTACCCGCATGCCGCCCACGCTAGGGGCGCGGCCGCGCCGCGTCGCGGACCGCGCGCCGCACGTCACCACTCCGTAAGACCGGGGCGTACGGGCGCGGCGTCAGTGGACGAGGTACGCCAGCGCCCCGGACACCAGCGTCCGCACCCCCGGCACGACGGTCGACAGGTCCGGTGCGAAGTGCGGGCTGTGATTGCCGGGGACCGCGGCGAACTTCTCCATCAGGTCGGTGCCCGGGGCCGCGTCCCAGACGTCGGCGGGCGTGCTCGTCACGAACCAGTAGGAGTAGGGGAGCCGCCCGCCCTCGTGCTCCGCGAGCCGCGCGAAGTCCTCGCTGCCCATCGCGGGCCCGGGGTCGAGGATCGTCCCGGCGCCGAACACCCTGCCGTGCACGGCGGCGACGCGGTGGTCGGTCTCGGGGTCGTTCACCGTGACCGGGAAGGTGTTGCCGACGGTGACGTCCGGCTCGCGCGGGCAGCCGGCGCTCGCGCACTCACCGGCCGCGATCCGGCGGATGGCGGCGATCATCCGGTCGCGGACCTCGTCGGACTGCGTACGGATGTTGAGTTCGACGCGGGCCTCGGCCGGGATGATGTTGTGCCGGGTGCCCGCCTCGATGCGGCCCACCGTGAGGACGGCCGGCTCGCGGGCGGCGATCTCCCGGCTGACGACGGTCTGCAGCCGCGTCACCAGGTAGGCGGCCGTCACCACCGGGTCCACCGTCGACTCGGGCCGCGAGCCGTGCCCGCCGCGCCCGTGGACGACGATGTCGATGTCCGTCGAGGCCGACATGATCAGGCCCGGGGAGTGGGCGTAGAGCCCGACGGGGCCGGGTGCCGCGTGCTGGCCGAGCAGCACGTCGGGCCGCGGGAAGCGCTCGTACAGACCGTCCCCGACCATCAGCGCGGCGCCCTCGCCGGTCTCCTCGGCGGGCTGGCCGACGACCAGGAGGGTGCCCGACCAGGTGTCGCGGCCCGCCGCCAGCGCCTCGGCCGCGCCGGTCAGCCAGGTCACGTGCAGGTCGTGTCCGCAGGCGTGCATGACGCCGTCGCGCTCGGAGGCGTAGGGCAGTCCGGTCTCCTCGGTGACCGGGAGCGCGTCCATGTCGGCGCGCAGCAGGACGGTGGGCCCCTCGCCGTTGCGCAGCAGCGCGGCGACTCCGGTGCCGCCGACGCCCTCGGCCGTCTCGTAGCCGGCCGCGCGGAGCCGGCCGGCGAGGGCCGCCGCCGTGCGGTGCTCGCGAAGCGACAGTTCGGGGTGGCGGTGCAGGTCCCGGTAGAGGTCCTCCAGGGCGGGGACCGGGAGGTCGGCGGTGAGGTCCAGCGCGGTGCGTGCGGCGGCAGAGGTCACGGCGTCAGCGTAGGCGCCGGGCGGCGGGTGCGGCAGGCGTGTGACGGGTGTCCTCGCCGGGCCGCGGGCCCTTCGCTCAGGGCAGCCGCGGATCGGCCCCGCGGGCGGTGTCCGGAGCGTGGACGGTGTGCGGGGCCGCGGGGAGCCCGTCCGCCCTGGCGGGACCGGCGTTCGCGGCCGTGACCAGCGCGGCCACGGCGACCACCGCGGCACCGAGGCCGCGCAGATGGCGGGCGGAAAGGCGTCGGAGCACGGCGACCTCGCAACAGCGGCGTGTTAAGCACGTTTAATGCGCCGCTTAACGTAGAGCCACCCATGGGCCAAGGGCAAGACGCACAGGGGGAGTTAAACGAAAGTCAAAAGGCGTTCGGATGTAACTCCCCTTAATGGCATGCTTAATTCATGGCGGAGCGCGACGACCCGGGGATCATCGGGCGCAGGGTGCAGCAGCTGCGGACGGAACGCGGTCTGACACAGAAGCAGTTGGCGGAACCGGCGTACACGCCGGCCTACATCTCCACCCTGGAGGCCGGCCGCGTCCGCGCCTCCGAACCGGCGCTGCGGCACATCGCCGAGCGGCTCGGCGTGGCCTACGACGAGCTGGCGACCGGCCGGCCCGCCCACCTCGCCACCGGCCTGCGGCTGCGGCTGACGGACGCGCAGCGGACCCTCGCCACCGGAGAGGCCGAGGTGGCCGCCGAGCAGTACGGCGCGCTGCTCGCCGACGCCGAGGCGCACGGGCTCGTCGCCGAACAGGCCGCCGCCCTGCTGGGCCTCGGCGAATGCGCCCTGGAGACAGGGGACCTGGAGACCGCCCGCACCCGCTTCGAGCAGTCGGAGCAGCGGCTCGGGGACGCCCCGCTGCCGCTGCGCGTCCCCGCCCTGCGCGGCCGGGCCGTCTCCCACTACCTCGCGGGCGAACTGCGTTACGCCTGCTACCTGTTCGAGTCCTCGCTCGACGAACTGAACCGCACCGGCCTGCACGACCCCGACGCGCTCCTGCTCCTCTACACGGGCGTCATCGCGCCCTACATGGACATGGGCGCGCACGCCCGCGCCGCCCAGGCCGCCGAGTTCGCGCTCGCCCTGGCACCCCAGGTCGGCGACCCCGCGCTGGTCGCCCGCATGCACCGCTCCGTCGCCCGCACCCTGCTCGCCGAGGGCCGCACCGCCGAGGCCGACGCGTCCCTCGCCAAGGCCGCCGAGCTCTACCGCCAGCTCCAGATCCGTACCGAACTCGCCAACTGCCACTGGATGCGCGGCTACCTGTACGCGCAGAACGGCGAACTGGAGCGCGCCGAGGCCGAGTTGCGGGAGGCCCAGACCATGCTCACCGCCAAACGCGCCGCCCTCTACACCAGCCAGGTCAACGTCGAGCTGGCCGACGTCCTGCACCGGCGCGGGAAGTCCGAGGAGGCTGCGGCGCTGCTGCGCGAGGTGCTGGGCGACCTCAGCTCCGAGCGCGGCGCCGTGCACTCGGCGGGCGCCCACCGCCTCCTCGGCATCATCGCCGAGGACGCCCGCGACACGGACGCGGCCGAGGAGCACTACGTCCGCGCCATGAGCCTGCTGGAACGCGCCGGGGCCGCGGGCGACCTCGCCGACCTGTGCCGCCTCCTCGGCGACCTGCTGCGCCGCACCGGCCGCGTGGAGGCCGCGCTCGACGCCTACCGCACGGGCCTCGGCCACCGCACGGCCCCCGGCACCACCACCCTCGGCCCAGCCCCGGCCCAGCCCCCGCTCTGACGGGTCGGGGTTGGCCCCCGCACCTGCCCGCCGCACCGGAGGATTCCCGAGCCCGGTCGCGAGCCGTCCGCTTGGATCCGCCGCCGTGGGTACTCGGACGCGAACACGCACTCCGCCGGACACGGCTGGTCGACGGGCGAGGCGCGGAAGGAGGCGGTGGCCGTGCGGTCGAGGAAGGGCGGTTGCGGCTCGTCGGGCTCCGGTGACGACTCTCCGGACGCCCGTGAGCCGAACGGCGACGACGGCACACACGACAACGGGGTGGACCCCGGAACCGCAGGACGGACGGCGGCGGGAGCGGACCCCGGTGCCGGGGGCGGCGACGGTTCGCCGCCACCCGGGCCCCGGGGGCGGCCCGGTCCGGACATCGCGCCGGAGTGCCGCGTGGACGAGGCCCCGGAGTTCCGGGACGCCTCCGCCGACGGGGCGGCCGACGCCGACTTCGAGGTCGCCGTGGCGATCGCGGACGCCGTCTGGGACGTACCGCCCGAGGAACTGCCCGGGCGGCTGTGCGCGGCGGCCGTCGAACTGCTGCCGGTCAGCGGGGCCAGCATGTCGCTGCGCAGCGACGGACTGCCCGTGCGGCTGGGCGCGAGCGACGCGACCGCCGCCCGGATCGCGGACGTCCAGGGCACGCTGGGCGAGGGCCCCTGCCTGGACGCCGCCGCGGCCGGAACCGCCGTCATCGCCTGTGACCTGACGCGGGGCGCCGACGCGGGCCGCTGGCCCGTCTTCGCCGAGGAGGCCACCGGCGCCGGTGTGCGGGCGGTGTACTCGCTGCCGCTGGGCGACGCGCGGGTGTGCGTCGGCACGCTGGACCTCTACCGGGACTCCCCCGGCGAACCGACCCGGCGCGAGCTGAGCACCGGACGGCTGGTGGCCGGGGTCGTGACGGTCGCCCTGATGTCCCTGCCGCGCGGGGAGTGGACGGGGATGCGCGGCGACGACTCGTGGCTGAGCCGGCTGACCTCGGACCACGACGAGATCCACCAGGCCATCGGCATGATCATGGCCCAGCTCGGCATCGGCCCGGAGGACGCGCTGGCCCGGCTGCGCGCGTACGCCTTCGCGGACGGCCGTACGGCGGGCGTGGCGGCCCGCGAGGTGCTCGCGCACCGCAAGCGGTTCCACCGCGAGTAGCAGGCGGGCGTCACCGCCCCCGGGTCACCGCCGCCTGGTCGACGGCGCCCCGGCGGCCCGGTCGGCCAGGACGGCCTTCAGCCGCTGCGTACCGCGTTCGGCGGCCCGCGCGGTGGACTCCTCGTCGGTGCCGTACAGCCCGCCGTCGGTGAGGACGAAGGCGCTGTCGCCGACGCGGACGGCGACGATGTCGAGGGTGAGGGTGGCGGGGATCTGCTCGACGTCCCCGCTCACGGTCATCCGCAGCCCCTGCCGCGCGTCCCCGAGCCCGGGCAGCGGCGACTCCACGAGCTGCACCGCCCGCTCCACCCCCTGTCCGTCCGTCGCCGTGAACTCGCCGCACCGCGCGGGCAGACCCCGCAGCCACTCCATGGAGGCGTCCAGCCGGGAACGGTCGTACGCGGCGACCACATGGCGCAGCTGGGCCCCGTTCTCGGTGTCGTCGAAGCCGACCACGGCCCGTCCGCCGGATGGCTCTCCCAGCAGCGCGTCCTCGTACAGCCCGTCGAGCAGCCGCCGGCAGTCCGCGTCCTGCGCCGTGCCCTTCAGCAGGGCGTCGTGCCAGGTGGCGGCCCCCTCGGTGGGCGCCCACCGGGAGCCGAGGTCGTCGAGGGCGAGCCGCGCGTGCGCGGCCTGCGCGTCGCTGAGCGCTGCGGCGGCCGCGGGCGCCGCCTGCCGCCGCTCGCCCGACGCCCTCGTGTCACCCGCGCCCGCGTACGTACCGGCGCCCCGGCCCGGGCCGCCGCCGGCCGAGCAGGCCGCGCTCGTCAGCAGCGCGCCCGCTGCCAGGGCCGTGGCGAGAACGCGGGGCAGACGGTGCATGGCGGTACCTCCAGCGGTGCGGGGCGACGCGTCCGGGCCTTCGGGCCGGGCAGGGGAGTGTCCGCGCCCCGGTCCCGGGTGCCGCGGGTGATCACTCGTGCCCGTCTGCCTCAAGGCACCATTCCTCGTACGCGTCCACCACCGCGCCGGACCGTACGGGTGACGTACGAGTGACGTGGGTGACACCGCGGGCGCCCGTCCGGTGTCCGTCGGCCCCCGGCGCGCGGGAGGCCGCTCGGTCTTGGGGGGACTGGAAAGGCCGCTGAGCCCTCCAACGAGCCCCGACGGATATCTGTCGTGGCGGAAGCAGAAATCGCCGGGATGCGCCGACAGGTTTTGTTATTTCTTCGGAAGGGGTGGCATAGTGGCCCGCCCTCTCCGGCAGCTGCCGTGCTACTGTCGATTTCAGTTGCAGTTGTGGTTCCCAAAGTCTTGGAGCGCACCACCCGGTCAGTACTGGGCGGTTCGCTTCTGAATTTCCGGTGTTTTTCTCCGGACGGGGCAATCATCGCGGCGACCGCGGGTCCGCACAGTGCGGGCCTTCGAGCACTGCTCCCGTAAGGAGATATGACATGGCTACTGGTACCGTGAAGTGGTTCAACGCTGAAAAGGGCTTCGGCTTCATCGAGCAGGACGGCGGCGGCGCTGACGTCTTCGCCCACTACTCGAACATCGCCACCCAGGGCTTCCGTGAGCTCCAGGAAGGCCAGAAGGTGACCTTCGACGTCACGCAGGGCCAGAAGGGCCCGCAGGCCGAGAACATCGTCCCCGCCTAGTCCTGGGACACGGCTGACGCCTGACCCACGGGTTGGCTGACGCGTTACAGGTGGCCGGGGCCCGCACCACGGGGTGCGGGCCCCGGCCACCTGCTTTTTCGTTTTCCGGGCATTTTCGAGTACGGCTTTCCGCGCTTTCTGCGCCGCGCAAGGCCCTGTTCCTCGTCCGGATCAGCACTGAATTTCGCCCCGCGGAGGCACCATGCGTTGTGTGATCGCCCGTTTCCCGTTCGACCTCATCAAGAGCGAGGTGGAGCACTCGATGTCGGGTGTCCGGCCGGAACCCGTCACCGGTGGATCCGTGACCGTCGGCTCGCACACGTACCCCATCAAGCAGGTCGGCGAAGTGATCACCAAGCAGGACCGCCGTGACTTCACGGAGTCCGAGGTCGCCCGCGCGCTCACGCGGCTCGGCTTCACCTGCCGTCCCGCCGCCGCTCCGGCCGCCCCCGCGGCGCCGAGCTGGACCGAGACGGCGTAACCCCGAGCGGTACTTCCCCGGCCGGTCCGGCCGGGACGGACGCGGCGGTCGCAGCAACACGCGACCGGCCGCGTCGACTGCTTTCCGGCCCCCTTCACGCACGGCCTTCCGCCGTGCGTTCCCCTTTTCCCGGACCCGGACCCGGACCCGCCGTCCGTGCCCACTCTCGGACCGGCTCCGCCGTGCGTGACCCCCTCTTGGGCCGGCTCCGCCGTTGCGTCACTCCTCTCGGACCGGCTCTCCCGTGTGTCTTCCGGGCCCGGTCCGACCCAGCTCTCCGCGGCCCTGTCTGCGCTGCGGTGAAGTCCCCGCCAACCGGCGTCAGTTGGCTGCGACCCGGTTCACATGCGGGCGTGGGCAGTCCAGTTGTCCGTTCCTTCGTGACCTGGATCGTCGTGCCCTCACGGCGGTGACCTCGGCGCATCTCACGCGGTCGCCGGAATATCCGGTTCCCTGTGTGGCCGTCATGTGACGACCCGTGAAGTATGTGCGCGTTCAACAAGGTTGACAGTGCTCACGCGTTGGCCGACGATGTGGTCGCACCGTGGCACATGTGACCAATGAGCCCGGTGTTTCTTCGACCCTTGATCCCCGGTGCGGCCGGCCCCCGGCTGCTTTGTGCTGCCCGCTGCCGTCGCCCGGGTCTCGCAACCTCACGATGGGATCCGCATGTCCATAGCGAGACGTGTCACGATGCGCTGCCTGCTGGGGACGGGCGCGGCGGTCGTCGCCCTCTCCGCCGTCACGACCAGCGCGTACGCCACCGACACACCGGGCGGCGACGGCTGGGACGGGGCCGGCCGCGGATACACGTCCGGACAGGGGCCGGGCACGGTGACGGAGACGGATCGCTGCCAGTTCTCCCTGGACGGCAAGGAGTTCGCCGACTCCGTCCGCGTCGACGACCTGAACCTCCGGCCCACCGAGGACGGCAAGGTGCACATCAAGGTGCGGGCCGCCGAGGACGCCGCGACGTGCACGGCGTCGCTCGCCGCCTACCGGACGCACGGCGCGACCTTCAAGACCTCCGGTGTCCAGGTCTTCCACGACTTCGACACCGTGACCGTGAAGCGCGGCGAGACGGACTCGCTGGACATCTCGGTGCCGGACGCGGGCTGCTTCGCGCAGGTCGACCTGTACCGGGGCAAGGTCAAGTTCGACGGCCGGACCGACGCGAACGACGGCTTCGAGCACGGTGACGTGCCGCAGGGCCCGGACCGCCCGGTCATCAAGGACAAGCTGATCGCCGCGTGGAACGGCGGCACGAAGGACTGCACGTCCGAGACGCCCGGCACGCCGGAGACGACCCCGCCGGCGTCCACGCCCCCGGCGTCGACCGCGCCCGCCTCGACCCCGCCCGCGTCCGCCACCCCGTCGGCCTCGAAGCCGGAGTCCACGCCGTCCGACGCGGAGTCCACCACGCCCGCGGCGCCCACGCCCGCCGGAGGCGAGTCCACTCCGGAGGGCGACCTCGCCGAGACCGGCGGCGGCAACACCCTCCCGATCGCGGGCGGCGCCGCCGCTCTGCTCGCCGCCGGTGCGGCCATCGCCGTGGCGACCCGCCGCCGTACGGCCAAGTCCCGCTCCTGACCGACCCCGTCCCCACCGAAGGGCCCGGCGCTCCCGCTCACAGGGTGCCGGGCCCTTCCCCGTCCCCGGGCGCGGGCGGCCCGCCCGCCGCCGTGCGGACGGCCCTCCGGAACCGGTGGCGACCGGCCCACCTACGGGCGGTGCGGATAGATACGGGGTAATTTGTCCGGTAATTTCCGTGACGGGTACGGGCGGACAGGGCTCGTACGCACCCGTGCGGTCCGTCGTGCTCACGGGGGTGGTGGAGGGTGGACGAGGCCAGGGCCGTGGGCGTCCGGACCGTCGGTGCCGAGGGGCGGGCGCCCTCACCGGGGCCGCGCGCCACGGCGCCGCCCGAGACCGGCCGCTCCTGGCCCGCCCTCGTCGCGTGCGCCTTCACCCTCGCCCAGCTGCTCCTCGTGGACCCCCGCATGGGCCTCGGCTGGGACGAGGTGGTGTACGTCAGCCAGGTCAGCGCGCACAGGCCGGCGGCGTTCTTCAGCGCGCCGCGCGCCCGCGGGGTGTCCCTGCTGGTGGCGCCGGTCGCCTCCTGGTCGTCGTCCACCGGGCTGCTGCGGACGTATCTGGCGCTGCTGTCGGGGCTCGGCCTGTTCCTGGCGCTGCGGGCCTGGCGCGGACTGTTCCCGCCGCGCACCCTCACGCTCGCGGGGGCCCTGTTCGCGACGCTGTGGGTGACCCTGTTCTACGGACCCCAGGCCATGCCCAACTACTGGGTCGCCGTCGGCGCGCTGGCGGCGGTCGGCCTGTTCCTGCGGGCCCGCGCGGACCGCCGCGACCGCCGCTTGCTGTGGGGCTTCGGCGTGAGCGTCGCGCTGATGGCGTGGATGCGGCCCACCGACGCCGTGTGGACGGTCCTGCCCCTGCTGGCCGTCGCCGTGCGCGCGCGGCGGTGGGGCCTGCTGGCGGCGCCGGCCGCCGGGCTCGTCGCGGGCGCCGCCGAGTGGGTCGTCGAGGCCTACGCGGGCTTCGGCGGCCTGGGCGAACGCCTGGCCGAGGCCGCCCGCATCCAGGGCGGCCTGGGCTGGAACATCGCCGTCCTGGACCAGTTGCGCAGCATGGACGGACGCGCCCTGTGCCGCCCGTGCGGCGGGCCGCTGCCGAGCACGGCGGTCCTGCTGTGGTGGTTCGCGCTGCCGCTGCTCGCCGCGCTCGGCGCGGCGGTCGCCGTGCGGACCCGGCGCCCGGCACGCACGCTGCTGCCGCTCGCCTGCGCCGCGACCGCCGGCATTCCCTACCTCCTGATGATCGGGTACGCCGCGCCGCGCTTCCTGCTCCCCGTCTACGCCCTGCTCGCGATCCCCGTCGCCGACGCGCTGGCCTTCCTCCTCACCGCCCCGGCCCGGGCCTGGCGCCCGGTGACCGTGACGCTGGTGTCGCTCGGACTCGCCGCTCATCTCGCCGTGCAGTACGCGGTGCTGGAGCGCGCCGTGGACCGTACGACCGCCGCACACCGGGACTGGGCCCGCACGGCCGCCGCGCTGCACCGCGTCGGCGTACGGCCGCCCTGCCTGCTCACCGGCGAAGAGGCCATCCCCATCGCCTTCTACGCCGGCTGCTCCTCCGCCAACGTCACCGGCCACAACGCGAACATCACGCGGGAGGGCGTCGAGCGGGCCACGCGGCGGATGCCGGTCGCCGCGCTGTCGGAGCCCGGCGGCCGGCCCCCGCCCTACGCCCGCACCTGGCGGCCGCGGCCCGTCGCCGGGATGTACGCCTTCGTCGCCCCCTGAGCCGCGGCCCCCTGACCGGTGGTCAGGCGGGGTACGCGTGCGTCTGCGTGGCCTTGACCGTCGCCCAGACCGGGGCGCCGGGGTGCAGGCCGAGTTCGGCGGCGGCGACGGTGGTCAGGTCGGCGGCGAGGGGGAGTTCGCCGGTGAGGTCCGCGCGGATCTGGTCGCCGTGGGTCTCCAGGCCGGTGACCCGGCACTGCCACAGGTTCCGGGCGCTGGAGCCGGTCGGGCGGTCGCGGTGGAGCGTCACCGCGGCCGGCGGGAAGGCCACGAAGACGGGACCCGACAGGTTCTCGGTCGTGGTGATCGCCGGGCCCGCGTCCAGGGTCACGGTGTGGCCCTCGGCCCGGCCCCGGTAGAGGTTCAGGCCGACGAGCTGGGCGATGTAGTCCGTGCGCGGATGCCGGGCGATGTCGGAGGGGGTGCCCTCCTGGACGACCCGGCCCTGCTCGACGACGACCAGCCGGTCCGCCAGCACCATCGCGTCCAGTGGATCGTGCGTGACGAGGACGGCGACGGCCTCGAAGTCGGCCAGATGGCGCCTGAGTTGGGCGCGTACGTCGAGCCGGGTGCGGGCGTCGAGCGCGGCCAGCGGCTCGTCCAGGAGCAGCAGTCGGGGGCCGGTCGCCAGGGCCCGGGCGAGGGCGACGCGCTGGGCCTGCCCGCCCGAGAGCCGGCGCGGTCTCGCGTCCGCGTGCTCGGCGAGCCCCATCCGCTCCAGCCATCCGGCGGCCCGCTCCCTGGCCGCCGCCTTCGGCAGCCCCTGGCAGCGCGGCCCGAACGCGACGTTGTCCAGGGCGGACAGGTGCGGGAAGAGCAGGTAGTCCTGGAAGACGACGCCCACCGGTCGGGACTCCGGCGGTCTCCCGTCCAGGGAGGCCCCGTCCAGGTGGAGGCGGCCGCCCTCGGAGAGCGGTGTGAGCCCGGCGAGCGCCCGCAGCGCGGTGGTCTTTCCGGCCCCGTTCGGCCCGAGCAGCGCGACGACCTCACCGGGCGCGCCACGCAGCTCGACGTCCAGCCGGAAACTCCCGCGCTCCACGAGCAGCCGCGCGTCCAGGCCCTTCGCGGACGGTGTGTGGCCGGTGGGGGGCGGGGTCCCGGAGTGGTCGGCGGTGTCCGTCATGACGGTTCCCTCCGGTGGTGGCGCGGCCGGCCGTGGCTCATGACGCCGTCATCCAGCGGTCCCGCAGCCCGGCCAGCACGGCGATCGACACGACCAGCAGTACCAGGCTCAGCGCGATCGCCGCGGCCGGGTCGTTCTGGAGGGCGAGGTAGACGGCCAGCGGCATGGTCTGCGTACGGCCGGGGAAGTTGCCGGCGAACGTGATCGTCGCGCCGAACTCGCCGAGCGCGCGGGCCCACGCCAGCACGGACCCCGCAGCGATCCCGGGCGCGATCAACGGCAGCGTCACCCGGCGGAACGCGGTGAAGCGGGACGCGCCGAGGGTCGCCGCCGCCTCCTCGTAGCGCGGATCGGCGGCCCGTAGCGTGCCCTCCACGCTGATCACGAGGAACGGCATCGCCACGAACGTCTCCGCGACCACCACCCCCGCCGTCGTGAACGGCAGCGTGATCCCGAAGGCCGAGTCGAGCCACTGCCCGACGACGCCGTTGCGGCCGAGCGCGAGCAGCAGGGCCACACCGCCCACCACCGGGGGCAGGACGAGCGGCAGTGTCACCAGGGCGCGCACGAAACCGCGGCCGGGGAAGTCGGTGCGCGCGAGGAGCCAGGCCAGCGGCACGCCCATCACCAGGCTCGCCGCGGTGGCCGCCGTCGCGGTGACCAGCGACAACTGGAGGGCCTGCCAGACCTCCGGACTGGTCAGCTGCTCCGGAAGACTGCGCCACGGAGCCCGGACCAGCAGCGCGACCAGCGGCAGCAGCAGGAAGACCAGGCCGACGAGGGCGGGCAGCAGGAGGGGCAGCGGGGCCCTGCCCCGCGCGCCGGTCCCGGCCCGCCCGCGCCGCCGGCCGGTCACGGCGCGAGGAACCCGGCGGACGTCAGCACCCGCTGCCCGTCGGCGGACCGCACCAGCGCGATGAACGCCTTCGCCACGGCGGTGCCCCGCGCGTCCTTGAGCAGGGCGATCGGGTAGTCGTTGACGGCGTCGGCCGACTCGGGGAACTCCACGCCCTCCACCTTGTCACCCGCCGCCTTCACATCGGTCTTGTAGACCACCGCGGCGTCGGCCTCCTTCAGCTCTACCTTGGTCAGGGCGCTCTTGACGTCCTGCTCGTAGGAGACCGGGGTGAGCTTCACGCCGCTCGCGTCCAGCGCTTTCTGCGCGGCGGCGCCGCACGGCACCGTCCGGTCGCACAGCACGACCTTGAGGCCGGACCTGCCGAGGTCCTTCAGCGAGGAGACCTTGTCGGGGTTGCCCGGCAGGGTGGCGATCTCCAGCTGGTTGCGCACGAAGGTCACCGGGGCGCCGGCCGTGCCCTTCGCGTCCGTCACGATCGCCATCGTCTTGGGGCTGGCGGCGGCGAACACGTCGGCGGGGGCGCCCCCGGTGATACCGGCGGCCAGCGTGTCACTGCCCCCGAAGTTGAAGGTCACCTCCGTACCGGGGTGGGCCTTCTCGAACCGCGCGCCCAGCTTCGTGAAGCTCTCCTTCAGCGAGGCGGCGGCGAATACGGTCACCGTCCCCGAGAGCTTCCCGGACTCCCCCGACCCGGCCGCGGAGTCCGCGTCCGCGTCCGATCCGGAGGAGGAGCAGGCGCTCACGGCCAGCAGCACGGCGGTGCCCGCGCCGGCCGCCCGGAGGGTCCGGCGGATACGGCGCGTCCGGCGCGCGGAACGGGTCATCACGAGAGCACTCCTCTGGACGTTCGGACGGGCCTACACCGATCATACTTCCGCAGATGCAAGCCGAAAGTCTCCTGTCGCATCGCATGAGCGGTCCTAGGCATCGCAGAGGCACGCATGTGCGTTCCTACGGTGTGCTGCGGGCGGAGGCGCGCCTTTGCCCCGGCCGCGGCACGGGGCAGCGTCGCCGGGGGTACGTCCGCGGGGATCTACGTGCGGTCGATGTGCACGCTGGTGGACTTCACGCGAGCGGTGGCCTCCATGCCGACCTCCAGGCCGAGTTCCTCCACGGCCTCACGGGTGAGCAGGGAGACCAGCCGGTGCGGGCCGGCCTGGATCTCCACCTGGGCGGCGACGTCACCGAGCTTGACGGCGGTGACGATGCCGGGGAAGGCGTTGCGCACGGAGGTGAGGGAGGCGCCTTCCTCCTCGGCACCGCTCTTCGCGAGCTCGACCGAGAACGCCGCCAGGTCCCGGCCGTCGACGAGCCGCCGGCCGCCCTCGTCGCGGTGCGTGGCCACCCGGCCGGCGTCCGCCCACCGTCGCGCGGTGTCCGGGCTCACGCCCAGCAGACGGGCCGCCTGGCCGATGGTGTAGGACTGCATGCGCGCCAACATAGGCGCGAAAACCTGGCACCCGCAAACCTCGGGTGCCGTCCTGCCGGGCACTCCCGTGCTCGGGAGCCCGGCACCGTCAGCCGTTGCGCCGCAGGCCGCCTGACACCGCTCGGACCGCGGGGGACTCACCCCGCGGTCACGCCGAGGCGCCGGGTGCGCTACGGGGCCCGGTCGTCGTAGGGGGCCGGGCCCGGAGCGGGCCGTCCCCGGACGTGCCGGGCAGCCCTCGCTGTGGCCCGGTCCGCCGGTACGCCCCGCCAGGCGTCCTGGGCGCTCGCGTACCGGGGGAAGCGGCCCCGGAGCCCGGCCGCTCCGAGCACCAGGCCCAGGCCCGGCCGGGTGTAGACGACGCGGGTCCAGCCGAGCCGCCTCCGGCAGTCCTCCCACGCGGAGCAAAGGGGCTCCAGGACACTGCCGTCCATGAACGTCACCCTGCGCATGTCGACGATGAGGAACCGGCGCGCGGTGCCCTGGCGCGCTTCCTCCAGACCGCGGACGAGAGCCGGGACCGTCGTCAGGTCCAGCTCCCCGTCGGCGCGGACGACCCGGCACTCGTCGAACAGGTCGGGCTGAACGGCCATCGCCCCAACTCCTCTTTCCTCGTTCCGCCCTCAGGAGGAACCGCGCCTTGCGCAGGGCCTCTGTTGCGCGGGTCGGGACTGCACGGAGAGGGCCGGGGGCTCGGGCTGCCGCCTGGCCAGGGTATGGCTCCGCGCGCCGACCGGCCGTTCCGCTTCGGATCCGGCGCACGGGGGCCCTGGCGTGACCGCGCCCAGCCGGTTTCCCTCCGGGTCGTGGCCGAACTTGTCCGGGGCGCGAGCGGATCTCCGGAGAGGGGGTGGTCGTGGGGCGGGCGAGGGCGCCCGTGCCGCCGATCGGGACGGCAGCCGCCCCGGGGCCCGTGTCCGGTCGGGGGACGGTGGTGCGGAGGCCCCCCGGTCGCCGACGTTCCCGTCCCGGACCGGCGGAGTAGGCTGGGGACGCCGAGGACTCGTCGTACGCCGGTGGTCAGGCCGGTCTCGTCCTCTGTTCACGACGACGCCGGGCGTCCATCGCCCGGGGCAGGTTCCGCCCTATGACGGCAGAAGGCGTCCGACGTACGAGTCCCGCTGCCGAGGCGTGTCCGGCGGTGCGGCGCCCCGTCGCGGACCGCGCGCCCGTCCTTGCCGCGCACCGTCCCGCCCCTCGCGGCGCCCGCGCCCCCGTCCCCGACGAGCGGTACGGCGAGCGCGTCAACGACCTTACAAAGTAGGCGTGTTGGCGCTCCCGCAGTAGGCGTGCCGGTGCTCCCGCACCCCCTTCGCCCGCCACGTCCCGCACGGCGAAGGGGCTCATGCGCACCATGACCGGAGGGGCCCGCGCGTCCTGAGGGTCGTCCCCTTCCGCCTCCCGACCCACCGTTTCTCCCGTACCGAACAACGCGACGGACAGCCCGAGACCTTGGCCGGACCACTCGCCCCGAGGCCGAGGAGGCGCGGCCGTCAGCCGGTTCGACCGTTCGTCGCGCTCGTCCGCTCCGCCCCGAAGTCCGCCGTACACGAGCCCTCGGCACGCCGAAGCCGTGCCCCAGACAGGAGCGCCTCCATGGCCACCGCCCTCCAGCCCCTGCCCGCCGAGCCCCTCGTCCGGCTCCGGCTGGCACCGCCCAGCACCTCGCCGCGTCCCATCGACGGGGCGTGGTGGCCGCGCTCGCGCGACCTCCTGGTCGAACTGCCCTTACTGCTCGGCGGGCTGCCGGCCGCATGGGGCCAGATCACCGGCGTCACCGTCAACACCGCGATGTGGCCGGCGGGGCCCGGCCGGATGCTCGTCGCCAACCACGTCGTACGGCTCCGCCGGTCCGCGGGTTCGTACGGCAGGCACACCGTCTGCCTGCTCAGCCCCGGACACGGCCGCTGGGACCTGCTGGTCGTGCCGCCGGAGGCCGACGCGGCGGCGGCCGTACCGCTGATGGCGGCCGCGGCGGGTGAGGCACCCTGAGGCGACCGCCGACGTCTCCGGGGACGCGACCGCCGGTGGTGCCGGGGCGGTTGGTCAGCGCGGGGGTTTGCGGATCCACACCTCCTGGGCCCACGCACCCGGCCCCGTACCGGCCTCGGAGCCGGGACTCGTGCGGGGGCCTGCGCCGGGCGGGTTGCGAGGGCCCAGTCCACCGAGTCTCGTCCAGCCCCAGGAGTGCAGGGTCCTCGCCGCCACGTTCGCGTGGCCGTTCGCGTCGGGCCGGTTCACCGATGCGACGACCAGGTCGCTCCCCAGCCGGGCCAGCAGCCGCTCGGCCATCCGGGTCGCCACCCCCTGGCGCCGGTGACCCGGCAGCACCATCAGCTCGGCCAGCAGGAACGTCCGCCCGGAGGCGGTGAGTTCCTCGACGTCCGGCGGCAGCTCGCCCCGGAAGTCCGACCACCAGTCGCCGGTGCGCGCGACCCGGAATCCGTAGACGCAGCCGGCCAGGCCGTGCGCGTCGGCGACCACCATGTCGAAGTCGGGCTGCTGGACGTGCTGTTCGAACCGGCGCAGATAGCTCTGGCGGTCGCGGTACTCGGCACCGGCGACACCGCGGTACGCCGTCACGTGCACGTCCGCGACGGCGTCCCGTTGCTGCTCGGCCTGCCACCGGGACAGTCTGCGCAGGTACACCTCGGCCATACGGACCTCCCCCGCCGCGGGACGGACACCCCCGGACTCGGCATCGTGACAGGGCGGGCCCACGCGGTAAACCGGGCGTCGGGATCCGGGGTGGCCGTCGCGGTTCCGCGCGGCGGCCGGACTCCGTCCCTGAGGCCGGGGGAGAGGTCGGTGGCCGGAGGGGGCGGACCGCGCGGCGGGGAGGGGCGTGACGCGCGCTGTCGGCGTCGAGGTCGCCGTCGGGCGCGTGCGGGCGCGGGCCCTCGGTCCGGATCGTGCGTGGCGATCCGGTGCCGCCGTCGCCGGTGCCGCCGCCGGGGGCGCCGTCGGCGGACGGCCGATGTGCCGGAAACCCCGGTGACCGCACGGTAGTCCGGCCCGGGCACCGACAATCCCGGCCGCCCGGCTCGCTCGAGGGCCGGTCCCTCGGGGTCCCGGAGCGGTTCGCCCGGTCGGGGGCCGCCGACCGGGACGTGGCGCCCCCGCGCGGTCGGCCGGTCTCACTCCAGGGTCAGCAGGGCCGGTCCCGGTGCTGCCGGGGCGTGTGAACTCGCCCTTGCTGTAGGGAAGTTACCGGCCCTCCCGGTTGGCGTCCCGTCCGTCGTCCGGAGGGGCGGAGACCGGCGGGGCGGCGCCGTCGCCGGGACCCCGGCCGGCACCCCGTGGGCCGGACGGGACCCGGCTCTCGGGGCGCCGGCCCGGCAGCGGGCGGCCGTAGGAGTGCGCGGCGATCCGGCCGGCGTGCAGGGAGTTGAGCCGCCGGATCACGAAGGCCGCCACGGCGGTGAGGACCATGTACGCGGTGAGGGTCAGGACGACCTCCACGACCGTCACGTCCCCGCGACGAGGGGAGCGGGCGGACCGGGGGCGACCACGGGCACGGCAACCGCGCCCGCGACCGCGTCATCCTCCGGCACCGGCGTCGACTCGTCCCGTACGGGCGCGGACGGCGCCGGCGTGGACTCGTCCCGAGCCGACGCGGATGGCACCGGCGTGGACTCGTCCCCAGCCGACGCCGACGGCACCGGCGGGGCCTCGTCCCGTACCGGCGTCGTCTCTGTGTCTGTCCCGGGCGCATCGGCACCGTGCCGGGACTCCTCCGCTGCGATCAGCGCGCTCGCGGTCAGCGGGGCGGCGCCGGGATCGGACGCGGCGGCCATGAGGCGCTCGGCCGCGGCGGTCCCGGTGCCGGGCGGGACGACGAGCAGGTCCCAGCGACCGACGGAGTACGACAGCAGCAGGACCTTGTGCGGATCCAGCTCCTGCGTGAACCAGCCGACCTTCACCACGTGCCCGCGACCCGCCACGTGGCGGGGGACGGCATCCCAGTGGGCTGGGTTGACGGCGACGCGCGTGACGCGGCCCCACAGCGGTTCGAGGGCATCGACCAGCCCGGGCAGCTCCCGCGCGAGGTCGCGCGAGCGCGGCCACCAGGCACCGTCCAGGAGGCCGCCGGACGCGGTGGGGCCCTTGAGCGCGAGGCGGGGAGCGATGTCGTCCTGCTGCTTCTGCCGCGGCAGCTCGCGGTCTTCGTAGGTGGCGGACATGGTGCCGACCCGTCTCCGGGACGGCCTGTGGACGGCCCGGTGTCACCTTTTCTCACCGAGAACGATCCCGGCGTGGCAGCCGGTATGCGAAATGCCCTCGGTATCTCAAAGCTACTCCGCGGCGCGGACGGGCGCGTCGTCCTGGAGGACCGTCTTTCCCGCCGTGACCGTTGACGACGGCGACGTCGGCCCCGCCGGCGCCGCGTCCCGGCCGGAACATCGTGGGCCGGACATGCGGGCCCGACGCGGCGCGCGCGTCGCCGTCAGCGCAGCGTGCGTCGCTCGGTGTGCCCGGAGAGCCGGGCGCCGGCCAGGACGAGGGCGACGGCGCCCGCCCGGTCACAGCCGCAGGAGTCGCTCCGTGATCTCCCGGTACTGCCGCAGCGCGTGCCGGAACTCCTCCGCCTGCGCCTGGGCGTCCTGGTCCTGCCAGCCCGCCCGGAGGCTGCGGCGCCGTTCCGCGAGGGCCTTCGCCAGTTCCGCGGTGACGTCGTCGAGGGCGCTCTCGGCCGACTCCAGGGCCTCACGAGGGGTGTCGGCGAAGTCGAGGAGGGCCTGCCGCAGACGCTGGGAGACCCGGTCCCGTTCCTCGGCGGGGAGCAGCGGCTCCGGCCCCGGTACCCGGCGTGCGCCGGCTCCGGAACCCTTGTCCGGGGGCTGCTGGGCGCGTGCCTGGTCGTACATCATCGTGTCGTCACTTTCCTGTGCGTCGCGCCGACCGGGTGCCGGCCGTGCCCTCGTGCGGATCAGGCCGAGCCCGCGGGCCCTGTTACGCGCCCAGGACCCCGACATCCGGACGGGGGTCCTCGACGCTCCCCGCCCGCCCGGTCGGCCCGCACCGTCCCGCCAGTCAACGCCCGGCGACGGCCGCTGTCAACGAACTCCTGGCGACGGAGAGTTGCGGGCCGGTCACCTGCCCGGGAGGCGAGTCGTGGCCCCGGAGGCACGTCCGGCCGTTCTCGGCGGCCGCCCTCCGCGCCCTTCCCGCCGTCAGGGGCGGGCCGGGAGCCAGCCCCGCTGCACGGCACGGACCCCGGCCTCGAACCGGCTGCGCGCGTTGAGCCGGTCCATCAGTTCGGACGCGATCCGCCGTGCCGTACGAGGGGAGACCCCGAGGCGTTTGGCGATCGCCTCGTCGGTGTGGCCCTCGGCCAGCAGCCGCAGGGCGGTCGCCTGCTGGCCGGTGAGCCCGTTCCGGTCGACGGGGACGACCTCGCCGAGCGGCCGGGCGGACTCCCAGGTGGTCTCGAAGAGCGCGCACAGCGCGGTGAGCGTGCCGTGTCCGGTCAGGAGGACCGCGCCCGCGGCCGTGTCGTCGCTGCTGACCGACATCATGGCGATCCGCCGGTCCATGAGGATCATCCGGGTCGGCAGGGACGGCACCGTACGGACCTGACCGCCCAGGCCGGCCAGCCAGTCGGCGTGCTCGACGGTCGGCCGGCTGGTGCGGACGCTGTCCAGGTAGACCGTGCGCATACGCACCCCGCGGCGCAGCAGGTCCTCGTTGAGCGGCCGGGACGCGGCCATGTTCTCCGCGGTCTGCGGCCCGCCGGGGGCGAAGGTCAGGAACTCCTCGGTGACCTCACGGGTGAGCACGGCCAGCCGGTCGCGTATCTGGTCGAGCCCGACGAGCTGTTCCACTCCGGGATGGCTGGTCGCGGGGCGGAGCTCCGCGTACTCGGAGATCAGCTGGGCGGCGGCCGCCCGCGAGGCTTCGAGACGGTGCTGGTGCGCTGCGAGCTGCGCCTGCTGCCGGGCCATCAGGACCTCCATCCCGATGTCGGGCGACACGGCGCGCAGACGGCCCGCGTCCCCGGCGGCGGGGCGCACCAGGGCCAGCTCGCTCAGGGTGTCGAGGGCGTCCCGCACCTCCTCCTCCGACAGCTCCACGACCGCGGTCAGCGCGGTGACGCCGGCCGCCGGGTGTCTGAGCATCGCGCGGTACACGGTCTCCGCGACGGAGTCGAGGCCAAGTGCGGTCGTCATGTGATCCCCCAGATCCCTGCGTGGAACATCCCCTGCCCGTCGGGGATCTTCGCAGAGAGTGGGTGAATCGTCACAGAGGGAGGGACGGAACAGGCCCAGGCCGCAACCGTCCAGCCCGCGAAACTCCCGCGACAGCGCCCGCGTTGAGACGCTGGAGCGCATGTATCTGGTCCACGCGCAGCTGGAGTTGCCCGACGCCGCGCAACTCCCGCCCGGCATAAGGGCATCGGTGCGACGCGCGATCGACCCCGCGGACCGTGTCGAGCACGTCGCCGTGCATCCGCGCCCGCCCCGCGGGCTCATCCTCGGCCTCTATCTGCTGGCGGGCGCCCTGGAGGAGGCGGAGGAGCGGGCCGTCCTGGTCTGCGAACGGCTGCTGCGCGCGATGCCCGAGCTGGCCGGGGCCCGGCTGACCGGCGCGGGGGTGCCGGTCCTCCCGCTGGCGTTCGTACCGCAGCCGGTGGACTGAGGGGGTCGGGGAGCCGTATCAGGACGGGTACGGGGCGGGCGCCGGATGGCCGATGACCGTCCGGGGCGGTCGGCGGACACGAGTCCGGGACGGTTGACGGCCGACGGATACGGCTTCGGGGGCCGGGCGCCGGATACGGGCGGTCGGTGGACGCGGGTCCGGGGCGGTCGCCGGATACGAGCCCCGGGGTGGCGGACGCGAATCGAGGGCCGGATGTCCGGGGGACGGCGCCGTGGACGGAAACGGCCTGCGTGGACGCATCAGTCCAAGGCCCTTTCCGTCCATCCGTGAACCCTTTCCGCGGGCCTGAGCTGCGACGAACCTATGGGGGACCGGCCAGGCCGACCGCCACCGCGGAGCGCGACGCCAGCCGGACACCACCGCTCACCCCGGAAGGAACGGAACCCGTCATGCTGCGTACTCGCATCGCCCAGGCCGCCGCGGTCGCCACTCTGGCCGTCGCCGCGTCTCTCGCCGCCCCGGCCCTCGCGGCCGTGGCCGGAACGGACACGGCTCCGGCCTCCTCCGTCCTCGCGGACGCCGGTTGGCAGGTCACCCCGCAGGACGCGGGCTGGCAGACCGCCCCGGCTGACGCCGGCTGGCAGTAGGCGAGCGGCCGGCCGTCGGCGCGTACGCACCGGCCGCCGGGACCGACACCGACGGGGCCACGGTCACCGGCCCCACCCACAGGCGCAGTCCGCCCCTTTCGGCACGCCGACACGCCTGCGAGCAGCACGCCTCCTCATACGTCCGTACGACCACAACCGCCCCAGGGGGAACGGGACATGATGAACATCCGCACGACCGGCCGCAGAGCCGCGGGCATGCTGGCCGCAGGAGCCCTCGGCGTCGGGATGCTCACGGCGACCGCCGGTACGGCCGACGCGGCCACCACCTGCTCGGGCGGCGTCAGCATCTACGGCGTACTCGACGACGGCAGGCTGACGTACAGCCAGATCAACCCGGCCACCGGCGACCTCGCGAAGGTGCTCGTGGGACCGGACCTCGGCTTCGAGCCGAAGGCGATGGCGACTCTGAACTTCAACACGGTGCTGGTCACTTCGACCTCCGGCGCCCTGTACCGCGTCGACGTCAGGACCAACAACCTGAGCCTCGACCTGATGAGCGCGCCGGTGCGGATCGCCGACAGCGGCTGGACCCACGACAAGCTCACCTACGACGGTCACGGCCATCTCTACGGCACCACGGCCGCCGGCCTGCTCCTCCGCTACAACGTGACCGAGGACAAGCCCGCCGGCTCCCAGCACATCGGCGTACGCACCGAGGTCGGCACGGGGTTCGTTCTGAAGGCCCTCACCGCGACGGGCGACGACCGGCTCGGCGCCACCACCGAGGACGGGCGGCTGCTCGACTACTCGATCGCGGGCGCGGGTTCCTGGAAGAGCAACGCGCTGAAGCCGTCGGGCTGGTCCGGTTTCAACCAGCTCGTCTCGCCCGGCGGGGGCCTGTACTACGGCCGCCTGTCCACCGGCGCCATGTACTGGTACAAGGACGCCAACCCGATCGACGGATCCGGTACGGACATCTCGTACCACCTCGACGACCCGGTCAACACCAGTGGCTGGACGCAGAAACTGCTGTCCGCGCAGCCCGCCACGTACAACTGCACCACCACCACGACCACGGTCGACCGCGACGACATCGCCGCCGTCAAGGCCGCCGGCCGGCAGATGATGAACAACAAGGACGCCTCGTGGGCCACCTCCGCCCAGTGGTCCTGCCTGGAGACGCTCTGGGACCACGAGAGCAACTGGCGCTGGAACGCGACGAATCCGTCCTCCGGCGCCTACGGCATCCCGCAGGCGCTGCCCGCCACCAAGATGGATGTGGCCGGTGACGACTGGCGGGAGAACCCGCTCACCCAGATCAAGTGGGGTCTCAGCTACATCGACGGCCGCTACGGCTCCCCGTGCGGAGCGTGGAACTTCTGGCAGGCCAACCACTGGTACTAGAAACGCTGTTGGCCCCAGGTCGTGTCCGCCCCCCTCGGTGGTGGCGGGCACGACCTGGGGCCGTCGCCGCAACGCGAGGAGGTGGCGCCCCCGGCCGGGGACGCCACCTCTTCGCGTGTCCGCTCAGTCCACCGGGGAGATGAAGCCCGCGATGTCACCGGCGTTGAGCGGGTTGTTGTTGGTCTTCCAGTTGTACGTGGTCTTCTTCACCATGTCGCTCTCGTTGCCGCCGACGGTGGTGACGTAGTCGCCGCTGACCGCGACCACCAGGTTCACGTGGTTGGCGTCCCCGCCGCCGTGGTAGCCGTAGACGACGGCGTCGCCGACCTTCGGGGTGCTGTGCAGGGTGCCGTTGTTCTGGCCGTAGGTGTAGAGGCTGCCGGCCTCCGGGGTGACCCCCGTCGTCTTCACGCCGACGTTCGCCCACACGTAGCGGACGAACTCCGCGCACCAGGCGCCGTTGTAGTGGAAGTCGAAGTCGTAGAAGTCCTTGCCGACCTGGGCGTTGGCCACCTTGGCGATCTTCTCGCCGGTGGTGGCGGTGGGCGCCGGGGGCACGTAGGCGCAGTTGTTCGCGTAGGCCGACAGCAGGGTCTGCGTCCAACCGGAGGCGTCCACCGGGTCGTTGGGGTGGTAGGCGATGTCGGAGCCGTCGCCGTCCGTCGGGTCGACGTCGTGGTACCAGTACATGCCTCCGCTCGTACGGCCGTAGTACAGGCCTCCGCCGGGGGAGGTGAGCGAGTCGACCGCGGGCCAGCCGTCGCTCTTGAGCGTGGCGCGCGTCCAGTCGTTCACGCCGTCGATCTTGTAGCTGTACAGCTGGCCGCCGGAGGTGGAGGCGATGATGCGGTCGTCGCCGGCCGCGGCGAGCGTCTTGAGGACGAAGCCGGTGTCGATGACCACGTGCTGGCCTATGTGCGCGGACCCCGAGGGCTTGGGCTGGGACACGAGGTACTGGTGGAGCTGGCCGTCGACCGTGCCGTAGAGGTGGCCGGCGCCGTCGTACACCATCTTGTCGAAGGTCCAGCCGCCGTCCCAGATCTTGGTGACGGCGGCCAGGGTCAGCGAGGTGTTGTTCGTCTGGACGTCGACCCGGTAGAGGTCGCCGGTGGTCGAAGTGACCAGAACCGTATTGAAGTTGAGGGTCGCCATCGCCTTCGGCGTGAAACCGAGGTCCGGACCGGTCAGCGTCTTCACCCGGTCGCCGGTGTTCGGCTCGATCTGCGTGTACGTCAGCCGGCCGTCCGAGAGCGTGCCGTAGATCGACACGTCACCGGTGCACGAGGCGGCGGCCTGCGCGACCTGGCCGGTGACGGTGACCAGCCCGAGGGACATCGCACCGACCGCGAGGGCGGCGGAGGCACGGCGGACGGCGTTGCTCAGCTTCATGTTCTCTCCTGCGGCATGGAAGTCGAGCGGGCAGGCCACGTCCCTGACCCGGACAGCTGCCCTGCAGGTGCAGCTGTGAGGGCCGTGACGGGTGTGGCGCCCGGTGGCAGAAGCCACTTTCGCCGCAGGTCACGGCAGGGGGAAGGCGATCCGCGTGGACGCAAGAGTCCCTGGCCGGTTGCGTCCTGAGGCCGTCCAGAGGGGCACGAGGACGCCCGCGGGCACGGGGCGCAGGCGGGAAGGCTGAAGCCGGGTGCGCGGGGGTGGGAGGGGGCGCGCGGGGGCGCGGGAGAGCCCGGGGGCGGCATGGAGGGAGAGAGAGGCGGCCGGCTGTCCGTCCGGGCCGAGAGCTATGGGCTACGGGCTGCCCGGCCGAGGGCTACGGGCTGCCCGGCATGGGGCGGGACAGTGGGCGCGGGTCCGGCGTGGCCTGACGGGTCCGGCAGGCGTGTGTGGGGGGGTGTCCACGCGAGCCGTGGGCGAGGGCGCCGCGTGTCACCGGCGGGGCGCGGCTGCGCGCCCGGTCCGGCCGGGACCCCGACCGCAGCGGTTCCGGCTGCTACGGCTGACGCGGAGGCCGCAGAGACCACGACACCCCCAGGTTCACGACCTGGGGGTGTCTCTGGCACCGGGCCGGGGGTCGGCCCCGGCCGCGGACTGGATGATCAGTGCCCATGGGGCGCGCCCGTACCCGGACCGGATGCGTACGCATCGTCGGACAGGACGGACTCGTCCTCCCCGAAGTCGGGCGGAGCCTGGAAGGGATTCGTCACCGGGGTGGGCGACGCCGCGGCGGAACCGCGAGGTGCTCCCTCCGGAGCGGAGAAAAGCGAGTTCAGGTCGACGGTGGGTCTCCCATTCGGACAGGGGCAAGCAGGAGGCCGGCGTGCCCGGTACGGGCACGGGGCGGTCCTACAGCTTGCTCATCTTGGAGTACGGGCTCATGATCCGCTTCTGCACGGAGCCGAAGTCGACGAGCACCGCGATGCCGTCCTCGATGCCGATCACCTGGCCGAGGCCGTACATGTCGTGCGTGACCCGGTCGCCCACGGCGAACTCGCTCACAGGCGGCGTGACCGGGACCTTGAAGGGGCTGGTAGGCAGATAGCGCTTCGGTGCGGCTGGCTTAGTCATTGACTCCAGTATGCGCCTGCCCGAATCCGGCCGCTGCGGCCTTCGCGTCCGATACCCGCCAAAGACCCGGACCGAGGGCAGCACTTCGCAAGATCGAACAGGGCTCGCCGGGACCGGACGGGGCTACGGAATGCCCGCCAGGCGCCGCCGCGGGCAGCCGGTGACCTGCGCGTGCGAGGTGCGCGGACCTGCCTGACGGGACCCCCGGCAGGCTCCCATCCGGACGTGTTACGCAGGTCACGGGCGGTCTCCGCGGGTTCCAGGCGATCGCTGCGAACGGACGGGACGTACGGCCTGGCCCCCGCTCCGGGCTACGACGCCCTGACCTGCGGCACCGCGTTGATCACGCCGGCCTGGCACGGCCAAGCCGGCCAGCCCTCGACTCCGGTGTCCAGAAATCCGTCCCGGCCGACACCTCACGAGCCGGGATCGCCGGCCCGCAGCCCCCACAGCCCAGCTCCGCCGCTCCCCCCCCCGGACAGTCGGAGCGGCGTAGGACGGGGCTCCCACCGCATACCTCCGACAAGGGGCCTGTTTGGATCAGCGCATGACAGCAGTGGACTCACCGGACGAGACGCGCCAGACGCGGGCTGAGCTGGCGGTCTGGTTCGGCGGGGCGTCCACGGGGTGCTGGCTCGTCTGCCCGTTCTGGATCCTGGTCGCCTTCGTGGCCCTCCCCCTGGCACTGGTGGGCCTGGTGCGGGCGGGCATCGAATACCGCGCGTCGAAAACGGGCGCGACGAGCAGGCGGCGAGCGGTGGTGGGCGGCGCCCTGTCGCTCCTGGGCGCGACGGCGGCGATCGCCTACATCACCTTCCTGGCAACTCACCCGAACCTCCCGGTCCAGGGCCTGGGCCCGAACTGACGGGTCTGCGTACTCCTGCGCGGAGGGCGAGAACGGCGAAGGGCCGTCAGCACCGGAACCGTACGGTGTCGCCCTCGACGTGGATGAGGAAGTCACCGATCTGCTCGGTGCCGGGCGAACGGAACCAGGGCCAACCGGTAGTCCGGCGTCGGGCGTTGGCGCAGGTCACCACGTGTCATGGCCGAACTGGGCCGCTGCTAGTATCCGGCCACCCGGACGATGGTTCGGACATCGACGTCTTGTCGTGCGGCCCTGCCCCGCCATCCGTCGTACGAGTCCCCCGCTTTCCTTGCTCTCCTGGCTTTCATCTCCCTCAACTCCCGTCTCCTGTGGAGGAACCGAGTGGGCAGACGTGCCCTCATACGCGGTGGTCTCGCCGCCGCCACCTCACTCACGCTGGCCATGGGCCTCGGACCGCTGGTCCTCGACGCGCACGCGGACGGACCCGCCGAGGTGATCATCCCGGCGGAGACCTCGCTGCGGCCCCAGACCGTCCTGTTCAGCGCGGGACCTTCGGGGTTCCTGCGCTATGAACCCGGGCGCGGACACCTTTGGACCACGTACACCGGTAAGGACACGGTGGTGGACCCCTCGGCTGCCGAGGTCTGGGGCATACCGGAGTTCGGCGCCGGTTCGGACGTCGTCGCCCGTTACGACGACGACGCGCGGACCGTGACACTGCGGGACATGGCGGCCGGGGGGACGGCCACGACGATCCCGCTCCCGAGCCGGCACACCTACCAGGGGACGCTCGGACGGACCGTCGTGACGACCGCTTGGGCGGGGACGGGCGACGACCTGACGTGGCATCTCTTCGACGTCCGGGCCGACGGTACGGTGCGCGACCGCACCGTGGCGGGCGTCCCGGCCGGCATCACCTCGGTGACCGGCGGCGACTCACCGGTGGCGGACGCCCACGGCATGGTGGTCCTGTACAAGGCCGACGGGACGTTCCGGCGCGGCTGGCTCGACGCCGACCAGGGCCGGCTGGTGGAGCTGCTTCACGACCCGACGGGCAACGGGAGCGGGACCGTGATCCTCACCGCCACCCATCTGCTGTCGTGGAATGGCACCACCGTCTCCGTCTATTCCCGCGACGACCTGAACGCCGTCGTCCGTACCGTGCCCCTGGCGAACGACGGGCCGACGCACCTGCTGGGCATGGTCGGCGACACGCTCCTGGTCTCCCGCTACGACTCCTCGCTGGGCGCCATGGACGGCGCCCTGCCCGTCTGGCGCGTCGACGCGCTCGCCACCGACGGGTCGACGACGGGGACCGTACTGGCTCGCTCGCGCAGCGTCTCCCCCGCCGTCCCCACCCCCGACGGCGGCCTCCTGATACCCGGCAGCGGGTCCGCCACCGCTGACTGGGGAGTGAACCTCGTCCGCGCCGGCGCCGACGGCACTCCCGAGGTCGAGAAGGTGGCCGCCGCCGAACTGGAGCCCGTGGCCGACCCCGTGCAGGAGCTCACCCTGGCCGGCGGGCGGCTGACCGTGACGGAACACGACTGGGACCGGGGCCGTACGTACATGTACGGCCGGACGATCGACGTGACCGGTGGCACCCTGGCGGCCGGCTCGCGCACAGCCCAGGGCGTCACCGACGACAACCCCCACCTCGTCGGCACCGGGGACGGCCGCACGGTGGTCTGGAACCCGTGGGTGTCGGGCGGCGACCGTGTGCCCCGGTCCGTGGGACCGACGGGCTCGCTGCCCGGCACACCCGTCGACGCCGAGCACGACTACGTCCGCGTGTGGGACGCCGGCGGCCGGCACGTCGCGATGGCCGCCGAGTACACCGACGAGACGGCGCCGCAGACGCGCGTGATCGACCTCGACACGGGCGACACGGTGCTGGCCTCGCCGGAGCAGGGTACGGCGATATGGGGCACCACCATGTGGGTGCGGGACGGCAACGACAGTGCGGTGCCCGTCGACGTCCGCACGGGCAAGCGCGGCGAACCGGTGTGGTTCGGGCGAGGGTGCCTGCTGGAGGACCTGCAGGCGGCCGGACGCTGGCTGCTGTGGTCCTGCGTGGGGTCGGCGGAGAGCCAGGGCGTCTACGACACCGTCGCCAAGACCAAGCTGACCCTCACCGAAGGGGCCTGGGAGACCGCGAAGCTCGGTGACGGGTTCGTCGTCACCGGCGTCGGCGACCGGTTCGAGGTCACCGACGTCCGCAGCGGCACACCCGTCACGCACTCGGCGGGGGCCTTCCAGTCGGGGCAGCCCTGGGACGTCGACCCGTACACCGGTCTGATCGCGTACGTGGACGCCAGGGGTGACACCCATGTCGTGTCCAGCGGCGTCCCCGTCTCGGCGCTCTCCCCGCTCGACGCGGCCGTCGCGGGCACGGCCGACGTGAAGGGCGGTGCCGCGAGCTGGAACCCCAAGTGGTGGCTGTCGAAGGCGGCCTCCTCCTGGCAGCTCGTCATCAGGAACAAGGCCACCGGTGGCACCGTGCGCCTGCTCACCGGCGGTGCGGCACAAGGCGTGATCCCGGCGTCGTGGAACGGGAAGGACGGCGCGGGCAAGCTGGTCGGCAACGGTGCCTACACCTGGACGCTGACCGCCGCCCCGGCCGACGGACAGGGCGCGGCCCTGACGCAGACCGGCACCGTGAAGATCACAGGCGCGACGCCGGTCCGGCGGGACTTCGCGACCTCGGACGGCTTCGGTGAGCTGCTCACCCTCAACAGCTCGGGCGGACTGACGTACCAGTACGGCACCGGCACCGGCACCCTCACCGGCAAGAAGACGGGTTCCGCATGGCCGACGAACGCGAAGTTCGTTCCGTACGGCGACGTGAACGGCGACCGGTGCAACGACGTGCTCGTGCGCTACGCCGGCGGCACACTGCGCGCCTACCACCCCGCTTGCGGGGCGGCGGTGACCCCGTCGACCGCGTACACCTCGCTCGGCACGGGCTGGGAGCAGTACGACGTGCTGACCTCGCCGGGGGACGTCAGCGGTGACGGCCGGGCGGACCTGATCGCCCGTCAGTCATCGACCGGGGACGTCTACCTCTACAAGGCGACGAGCACGGGGAAGCTCTCGGCCCGGGTGAAGATCGCGTCCAAATGGACGGGTTACAAGAAGATCCTCGGCGCCGGTGACCTGAACGGCGACGGCCACGGCGACCTGCTGGCGCAGGACAAGTCGAATGACCTGTGGCGGTACGACGGCACGGGGGCGGGCACCTTCAAGAGCCGGGTCAAGGTGTTCGACGACTGGGGCTCGTCGTACAACGTGGTCGTGGGCGCGGGCGACCTGACCGGCGACGGCAAGGCCGACTTCGTGGCGCGCGACACCGCGGGCAACCTGTGGCGCTCCAACGGCACCGGCAAGGGCACCTTCGGCAGCCGTACGAAGATCGCCACGGGCTGGCAGGGGTACAAGGGCGTGTTCTGAGCCGGAGATCGTCTCGTCGGACACCGAGCCCCTGGGGTCGGTGCCCGACGAGGCGACATCACTCCGGCGACTGACGGCGGACAGTAAAAGGCCCCGGTCGGCGACCTGGGCCTTGCTCATGGAGCGGGTGACAAAGACAGACGATCACTCGTACCGAAGTCCGGGAACCGTCGCCTGGGACACCTACGCGGCGCCGGTCTCCGGGTCCTGGTCCGCAGGACGGGGCTTCCGTGCCAGGCTCAGGAGGCCGACGCCGAGCATCGCGACGGCGCATCCGTACTGTGGGTCCGCCCACAGGCCGGTCAGGAAGCCGACGCACACCGCGAGCGCGGCCGCCGCCCACCACCGAGGCCGGGCCAGCTTCCCGAGGTTCAGGATGGACACGGGGACGCGCCCCGCGACCAGCGCCCAGATGGCCAGAGCCACCACCCCGCCCACACCGACGGTCAGGGCGACCTTCATGACGAACACTGGCTTCCCCCCACTTCCGGCGACCGCGCAACGATAGCGGTGCCTAGTGTCGGAGGTCGTGGCTCGACGACCGTTTCGGCTCTCGCCGGTCACGGCTTCAACTGGTGCGCGGTCGCAAGGGGCCCAGGATGCCGGCGGCCTCGGTGCGGACACCGGCGTCTCTGCGCCGACGACGGGCGCCGCGTTCAGTGTTCGCGGAGGCCGCATTCAGCCGCGTACAGGGTTGATCCCGGGATGATCCCAAGCGGGGTTCGAGTCAGTTGAATGCACGCGGCGCCGGTCGAGTCGGCCGTCAGCGCTTCGATGCGTACCGTCATTGCAGGCTGCACGAAGGGCGGCACGTGCAGTTCGGCCTCAGCGGGCGGCGGGAGGGGAGTGCCTTCGAGGACGCCGATGGCCGTGAGAGTGCCGTCGGTTTGAGGCTCCGTCTCCTCGATGGTCAGTCGCCAGTGAAGGTCCGCTTCGGCGAGGAGTTGCCTCCCGTAGCGTCCGTGGGCGAGAAGGACGGCGTGACTGCCGCGCATACGTCGCGCCATGGCGCAGCAGAGCGGGACATCGGTGCCGTAGACGGTGTCCACCCGATTCCGGTCGGCGGGCGGCAGGGCGCACAGTGCGTCAAACAGGAGGCCCAGCGCTGCGTCTTTGATGCGTGGCCGTTGGCCGTGCTCGACGAGATCGAGCAGGATCGGGGTGGCCGCGTAGGCGGCCGGGAACACCATGCCGGCGTGGTCACACACGAAGCCGCCACCGGCGAGAAGGGATGCCGCGTCACCCGTCTCGTTGGCGGTGGTGGACACCGTCAGCCGCCGCAGTGCGTGGGCTACGCGCTCTGGATCGTCGCACTGGTGGCCCGTCGGGTTGGGTATCGCGGACCAGTTCACGGCGTCGACGGCGTCGAGGGACACACTCGCATTCTGCCGGAGCCCGCTACGGGCAGGGTAGGCACAGCGCGGATGACCAGTGCCCCACACCCGGGACCCCGACTGTCTTCGCCAAGGACGCCGAGGGCACCTAGCAGCTCTTCCCCGACCCGCGCCCGGTCACGACGGCCGTGCGCGGCCCCTCTTCACGGAACTAGTCCGGCACCGGGGCGGGGCCCGTGAGGTCGGCCCGGCCGGTCCTCGGCAACGGGACGCAGGTGGGCGCATACATCAATCCGGTACATGGACTAGTGTTGGTACATGTCCATGAAGCGCACGAACGTATACGCGGACCCCGAGGACCTGGCGATCATCAAGGAGGCTGCCAAGCGCCGGGGTATAAGCGAGGCCGAGATCATCCGCCAGGGCATCCACCTCGCAGCCATGGCGAACCGGGTCTGGGACGAGCCGCTGTTCTCGCGCACCTTCGAGGGGCCGGGGCGCACGTTGCCCAAGTCGGAAGTCCGCGACACGGTCGCCGATGCCATCCGGCGTGAGACCGGCTCGGGCTCCGGATCCGCCGCGTGATCATTGTCGTCGCCGATACGTCCGGCCTCCTGGCAGCGCTGGATTCGGCTCACCCGGAACACCGGGCGGCGAACGAGGCCATCATGGCGGCGGGCTTGCTGGTCGTGTCCCCGCTCCTGCTGGCCGAACTGGATCACGTGGCGACGCGCGAGCTCGGCAGGGAGGCTGCCATCAGCGCGGTCGACGACCTGCGGCGCTGGGTGAGCCGGGGCCGTGTCGTCCTGCCGGAGATCACGGAGGACCACCTGGGCGCCGCCCAGTCCGTCCGTGTCCGCTACGGTGCGCTGGACCTCGACCTCGCCGACGCGGTGAACGTGGCGCTTGCCGCCGACTACGACACGGACGCGATTCTCACCCTCGACCGACGAGACTTCCGGGCCGTACGCCCGTTGGGCCACTACAAGGCGTTCCGGGTGCTCCCCGACGACCTCCCGCTCTGACGCAGGACCCTCGACGGTCAAGTGCCCGCTCCCACAAGCGGCTTGGGCCCCGCCGCGCAGCAACGGCACCCCGATTGAAACAAGCCCCAGGCCGCTGGCCTGGGGCTTCAAAAGAGCGGGTGACGAGAATCGAACTCGCGCTCTCAGCTTGGGAAGCTGAGGGCATTTAAGGCTTGCTCTCGGCCTGACCTGCGACGGAGGCAAACAGGCGCACGGTAGACCGTCGATCGGTTACCCGCTATTCCCCGTGGTTCCCCGCTCGATCTGGCACGGGTCTGGCACGACCTCTTCGTCCCGAACTCTCGGCAGGTAGTCCCCGGAAGGGTCTTGGGTGCTCAATCAGCCGCGGATGGCTCTTGAGGTACAGCCTTGGTCTTTGAGGTTGCTGTACTTCCGTGCTGTACAGCAGTACGCGTAGGTGGTGCTCTGTTGCGTCAGGTTGCTGAAGGCTCGTCGGCGATGAGGTCCAGAAGCTGGTCGGGGGTGAGAGCGGCGAGCTCGACGGAGCGGTCTGCGCATACGAGCCGTGCCGCCACCTGCTGCGCCCTGAGGTCTTGGGCGCGTTCGATGAGTTCGCTGGCGCGGCGCCGTTTGCGGATGCGGTCGGCGATGTCCGCGACCGCGAGCATGGCAGATGGGATGGACACGACCAGGGACGTCACCGCGACGGGATCGACGCCCTTGGTGTCCGGATCGTTCGCCGGTTCCGTAGTCGGAGCTGGTTCGGGTTGGTAGCCCCAGCTCGAGGTCAACGCGGCGAAGCTCTTCTCGGCAGTTTCGGCGTTCGCTCCGAAAAACTCGATGATCATGTTTCCTCGTTTTCGTCGTCAGTGACTTTCAGTAGCTCATCAAGCTGGTCAACAGCGTCTGCGAAGCCAGCCTTGGCGGCAGCGGCTCGACTCGTCTGAAACATCTCTCGGGCCCGTCCGCGTTCACCTGCGGCCAGCAGAATTTGCCCCAAGTACTTCCCGACGACCGCGATGCCATCCGGCCGCTGAAGCTGCAAAAGGAGCTGAAATGAGGTGATCAGCCTCGGCGCCGCCGCGTCGAGATCCTGGCGACTCAGATCGATTTGCGCAAGGGCCCAGTTGGCCGCCGCGATGCCGTCCATATCACCGAGCTGCTCATTGACTTCCAAGCGCTTGAGCTGCAGTTCGAAAGCCTCATCGACCTCGCCCCGCTGCTGGAGGATGTCGGCGATCTTTGACCAGGTGACCGCGACCGAGCTGGTGTCACCGATTCGCTCGAACGTCGGCAGGGCGATCTCGCGGCGGATCCGCAGCGCCTCGTCGACCTCGCCCCGCTGCTGGAGGATGTCGGCGATCTTTGACCAGGTGACCGCGACCGAGCTGGTGTCACCGATTCGCTCGAACGTCGGCAGGGCGATCTCGCGGCGGATCCGCAGCGCCTCGTCGACCTCGCCCCGCTGCTGGAGGATGTCGGCGATCTTTGACCAGGTGACCGCGACCGAGCTGGTTTCACTGATCCGCTCGAACGTCGGCAGGGCGATCTCGCGATGGATCCGCGATGCCTCGTCGACCTCGCCCCGCTGCTGGAGGATGTCGGCGATCTTTCCGCAGGTGACCGCGACCTCGCGGGTGTCGCCGATCCGCTCGAACGTCGGCAGGGCGATCTCGCGGTGGATCCGCAGCGCCTCCTCGACCTCACCCCGCCGCTCGACGATATCGGCGATCTTTGACCAGGTGATCGCGACCGAGCTGGTGTCGCCGATCCGCTCGAACGTCGGCAGGGCGATCTCGCGGTGGATCCGCAGCGCCTCCTCGACCTCACCCCGCCGCTGGAGGATGTCGGCGATCTTTGACCAGGTGATCGCGACCTCGCGGGTGTCACCGATCCGCTCGAACGCCGGCAGGGCGATCTCGCGGCGGATCCGCAGTGCCTCGTCGACCTCACCCCGCCGCTCGACGATATCGGCGATCTTTGACCAGGTGACCGCGACCGAGCTGGTTTCACTGATCCGCTCGAACGTCGGCAGGGCGATCTCGCGGTGGATCCGCAGCGCCTCCTCGACCTCACCCCGCCGCTGGAGGATGTCGGCGATCTTTCCCCAGGTGATCGCGACCTCGCGGGTGTCACCGATCCGCTCGAACGCCGGCAGGGCGATCTCGCGGCGGATCCGCAGCGCCTCCTCGACCTCACCCCGCCGCTCGACGATATCGGCGATCTTTGACCAGGTGACCGCGACCGAGCTGGTGTCGCCGATTCCCTCGAACGTCGGCAGGGCGATCTCGCGGTGGATCCGCAGCGCCTCCTCGACCTCACCCCGCCGCTCGACGATATCGGCGATCTTTCCCCAGGTGACCGCGACCTCGCGGGTGCTACCGATTCGCTCGAACGCCGGCAGGGCGATCTCGCGGCGGATCCGCAGTGCCTCGTCGACCTCACCCCGCCGCTCGACGATATCGGCGATCTGACCCCAGATGATGGCGACGGACCTGGTGTCGCCGGCGTCGGTGAACAGTTGGCGGGCCTGGTGGAGCTGGTTCTCGGCTTGGTCGATCTCGCCGCGAGTGATGAGGCGGCTGGCGTGGTCGTAGAGGACTGCGGCGTGGTCGGCCGGGTTGGTCTGCCGGTCGCTGGTGCGGGTCTGCTGGATGGCACGTTGGAGCAGGGTGTCGGCGTGGTCTCCGTCGCCGCTGGTGCCAGCCGCGTCGGCGACGGCCCGTAGCAGGATGAGGGGAACCTCCTGGTGGTGGCGGTCGAGGAGAGCGATCGCGTGGTGGCCGAGCTCGGCGGCGATGGAGGCCGGGCCCTGCCGCAAGGCGTCCACGGCCGCAGTGGCGCAGTCGGCGGTGATGGCCGGGTTGTCGGCGACCAGGGCCAGTCGGGTCAGCTGCAGGTCCAGGTCGCTGCCGCGGGCGGGCCGGGGTGTGGCACCGCCCCACTCGGCATACAGCGGTTCGGCGGCCACGGTGGCGAGGGCGGCTTGCTCGTCGGGGGTGAGGGGGGACAGGCGTCCGGCAGCGAGGGCGTTGACGGCCAGGGCCGGGGCGTCGGGGCGGTGCTGGTCGGGAAAGGCATCAAGGAGCCCGAGGCCGCACAGGCGGGACGCCGATCCGCCGACAGTATCTGCGAGGGTGTCGATGACGGGGTGCGGGACCGGGACGGTGAACAGGGTGCAGGCCCGCAACAGATCACGGTGGGCGGGCCCGGCCTCGTCGAGAAGAGCGTCGAGCGCCAGGTTCTCCAGGAACGCGCCGATGTCGGCGTTGTCGGCCGGCAGGTCGCCCTGCTCGAGGTAGGCCTCCATGCCGACGACGGCGGCCTCGGCGCGGGCCCGGTCGACCTGGTCGCTGTAGACCAGACGCAGCCCGATAAGGTCCTGCAGCCCGGGGTTGCCGCAGCTCACCTTCAGCGCCCGCTGGGCCAGGTCGGCGCGTTGGGTCCGGTAGTGGGCCGGGGCGAGGTCCTGCTGACGCCGTTGGAGCTTGCGCTGGGCCGCTGGCGACAGGGGCTGTAACTGGACCGGTTCCAGCCGGGTCTCCAGCCCGCCGAGAGTGAACGTGTAGCGGCTGGTGACCAGCAAGCGGCTGTCGGTGATGGCCGGGTCGAACGCGGAGAGCACGTCGGCGAGTACGGTGGCGTGCCCGGGATCGAGCCGGTGCGGGCCATCGGGGTTGGCGGTCAGGATCTGTTCGAGATCGTCGATGATCAGCAGCAGGGGTTTGTGAACGTCGTCGAGTTCCTGGGAGCACGGTCCGGCCAGCAGATCGATCAGGAGCGGTTTGAGGCGGTCGGGCTGTTCGCGGACCTCGGCGCGCCTGGCTTCGATGAGGGTGCGGGCAGCGGCATTGGTGGTGGCGGCGTCGGCGATGGCGTCGAGGATCGCGGTGGGGGTGTAGTCGCCGAACACGACCGCCACGGCGCGGTTGGGATGACGGTCAGCGATCCGGGCAGCCAGGCTCGACTTGCCCAACCGGCCCTGCCCGTGAAGCAGAACCCCGGCCCTCTGCCCACCGCGCAGAGCCCGCAGCGTGCGCTGCATCTCCGGGCGGCGGCCCACGAACATTTCCGCGGCCGCGACCGGCAGCTGGTGCTTGCGGTCCAGGAACGCCTTGGTCACATGATGCGGCGGCACCATCTGGCGTTTACGGATTCCCCCGACCAGCACACCGCCACCGGCCGGCCCCAGCCACAGCCGCGCCAGGTGCCATTCGGCGCGCTGGCGCTCTTCGGAACAGGCCAGCAGGTGGCGGCGGGCCTCGGCGACGGCCTCGGCCACCCCGACACGACGGCCCAGCTGCCGGTAGAGGCGTTCGGCGAAACGAGTGGCGGCCTGGTCGCTGACCGAGCCGTCCCAGCCGATGACCGCGGGAATCCCGGCGGCCACCAGCCCGGTGGCCATCGAATGCGCCACCGGCACGCCGGACTCGGCCATCGGGCCGCCGCGGTGGCCGGCGCCGGCGGGAACATGCCCGGCCACGTCGGCACCGGTGGCGGTCAGACAGGCCGACACGAACGCCAGCCGCGGCCGCGGAGTCAACAAGCCCACCAGCGCGTCCGCGCTCGTCGGACACCCGTCCCCTAGATCGTCTTCCATCAGCAGGACGGGGGTGGCGGGCTTGTCGGGCCCCGGGCGCCAGTTGTGCAGCCCGTGACACGACAGATGCACCACCGGCATCCCGCCCAGCTCGGACAGACGCAGGCCAAGATGCTCGGGATTGCCGGAGTCCTCGACGACGAGATCAAGGCTCGTCTCCCCGACGGCGTTGAGGATGGCCAACTCCTCGGCCTCGAAGTCCAGCTCGTGCTGGCCCCGGGGGGCCGAGGCCATGAACGCCACCCCCAGCCGGTACCCGTCCAGGGCCAGCGCCGGACTCGGCTGGCCGAGCCGACGCGCCACAGCGAACAACTCCGGCGCCTCGGCAAGGAATCCACTATCAGGGGCTGCCAGCAGCTCGTACGGGGCCCGTAGCAGCGCCCACGCCGCCGCGGACGGCCTCGCCGGCGCCCGGACCTCGAACACCAGCGGCGCCGACGCCTCATCGAGCAGACCCGTCAACTGACCCAGGTCACCGTCGAGCCACCGATACAACTCGCGCCCCACCGCGAGCAGCGCCTGGTCCTTGGAGCCATTACGCACGGCATCCACATACCGGCCGGCGACGGCAGTGAGCAGCTCGACGTCAGCAGTCTGCAACACCCGACGGGGACCGACCCGCCGGCCATCAACGACGAGCTCAAACCTGTTGGCATCCACAACCAGCCCCGTAACCATGAACTCAGCGTAGGAACAAGGCCCCAACCGTGAGGCCAAAACGCCCGAATCTGCTGAAGCGGCTCCGCGAACACCTCGCCGGATACCGACCCAAGCACGACTGCACCAGAAGAGGGGGGACCGCGGGCTTGTAAGGGCGGACGTGGTCGTTGGCATGTCCGCCCAGGTCACTACCGCCGTAGCGGCAGCCCAGGTGAACGGCGCATCTCGTTCGACAGGCATCCGCCGCGGCAGGGCATGGTGGCGGTCGCGGTCTCGCCAGGCTTGGTCGTAGCTGCTGAACTTGCTGCTATGCAGGCCGTACTTGTTTCGCTCATCGCTGTCCTCGGGACGTTGGTGAGGTTCCGCCACCGGCTACGGAACCGGTCGCCGACGAGCTTCCTGCGAGCTTCGCCACCCAGCCGCCGCCCGTTCCCGCCGTCGCCCTGCCGCCCGCCCTCGTCGACCGCGTCCAGGCCCTCGCCGAGGAACTCCATGCCGCCACCGGACAGGCAGCCGACCCCGACGCCGCCTTGCGCGCCCGCTCCGGCCCCAGTGCCCAATCGGCGGGCTGTCCAGCTCACCGCGGGCAGCACCCTCGCCCTCGCGGCCGGCGGTGGCGCCCTGGTCCTCGTCGTCGGCGCGGTCCTGGTCTCCATGCTCCTCGGGGTCGCGATCACCGCCGCCTCCGTGGCCGTCTGCGCGGTCACCGTCCGCTCGATCCTTAAGAGCGACCGCCACTGACCTCATCGTCTGTCGCGCCTCGGCCTGCCCATGCTGTCTAACCCCCTGGACAAGCCGAGGTGCCTGCCCCGACCTCTGTCACTCCCTGGAGGAATCTGCACATGCGCCTCGAGACTCCGACCGGAGTCATCCGTCAGGTGGCGAACCTCGCCCAATTCGGCGACCTCAGCAGCTACGTCCGGCAGATCCAACGACTCGGCGGCTGCGAGCGGCCCATACGGATGGAGGGCCACCGCCTCGACGTCCACGCCGCAACCGGTGAGATCGTCGGCGAAGTCGTCGACCACGACCTCCCCGCCGGACAGCTCCTCATCCGCTGCAACAATCGCCGCGCCACCCGGTGTGCTGCCTGCGCCGAGGTCTACCGCAAAGACACCCTCCATCTCGTCACGGCCGGCCTGAGCGGCGGCAAGGGAATCGGTCTGGCGGTCGCCCGACACCCGCGCCTCTTCGCCACCTTCACCGCCCCGTCCTTCGGCCCCGTCCACAACCGGCCCGGCGGTGGTCGCTGCCGCTGCGGCCGTCTCCACGCCGACGACGATCCGGTCCTCGGCACGCCCCTGGACCCTGAGCGCTACGACTACCGCGCCGCCGTCCTGTGGAACGCGCACGCCGGTGCCCTGTGGGCTCGCTTAACCACCTACCTCCGTCAACAGCTCGCCTCCCGCGCGGGCATTGGACGCTCCGAGCTGCGCCACTGCCTGAAGGTGTCGTATGCCAAGGTCGCCGAGTACCAGCGACGCGGAGCCGTGCACTTCCACGCCGTGATCCGTCTCGACGGTCCCGAAGGTGCCGAGGACTCCCCGCCCGCCTGGGCCACGACAGAACTCCTCACCGACGCGATCCGCTCGGCCGCACGCCTCGCCGAGACACCCGGCCCGCTCCTCGACGGCCGCGCTGATCTACCAGCACTCCGACGACGACCGACAGCAGGAGGTCGCCGCCGGCCTCGACGCCACCGTGCGAAAGGCGCGGGCCGCCGCGGCCGGGAGATCGCCGGACAGGCCTTCTGGCACGAATCTGGCACGCGGCGAGTGATCGCCGAACACAGCAAAAAAGGCCCCGGTCGACGACCTGGGCCTTGATCATGGAGCGGGTGACGAGAATCGAACTCGCGCTCTCAGCTTGGGAAGCCACGGCGCTTGGCGGACCGGATGGCTTCTGACCTGGTCATATGCGCTCTGGCGTGGCGCCCGGAAGCGTGGGATCGCACCGCTGTTGACCGCGGTTCACCGGTTTTAAGGGCACGCCATGGGCACGCCGTCGGCTTGGAGACGAGGAGGGCCCCTCTTGGTGGCTGGCGCACGGACGAGCCCTGGAAGCGAGCGTTGCCCGGAAGGTCGCCGTTGCAGGAGCACCTGGAGCAGGGCTCAGCGGCGACCGAACAACTCGGGCCGGAGGCGGCTCGGAGCAGTCCCTGCAACACGGGCCTGCTGGACACCGCCGAGGCGATAGAGCGGGCCGACTTCGAGGGGAGGGCTGCGAGGAGATGACGGGCCTGCGGGATCACGGGGGGCAGGCATGTCGTGAAGAAGCCGGGACACAGGCAGGTCCAGGGCTGAGGCTTGATGTGTCCCGTGTCAGTCACCACATCACGGGCACGGATGGCTACGGCAGCACCTCTCTAGGCGGGGACGCCGGGGTGCCTGAGCGGTGCTCCGGCCTGATGGAGGCTGGTGAGGGCCTGCCGGTAGGAGTTGATCAGCCCGGTCTCGACGTAGTCCACGCCCAGTTCCTCGCAGTAGCGGCGGACGATGGTCCGGGCCTTGCGCAGGTTGGGGCTGGGCATGCTGGGGAACAGGTGGTGCTCGATCTGGTGGTTCAGCCCGCCCAATGCGATGTCCGTGAACCAGCCGCCGCGCACGTTGCGTGAGGTGAGCACCTGGCGGCGGAGGAAGTCCGGGCGGTCATCGCCCGTCAGGATCGGCATGCCCTTGTGGTTCGGAGCGAAGAGGGAGCCGAGGTAGACGCCGAACAGGCCCTGGTGGACGGCGACGAACGCGATCGCCATGCCGGGCGGCAGCAGCCAGAGCAGGACGGTCAGGTAGAGCGCGAAGTGCGCGAACAGCAGGGCGCCGTCGAGTGTTCGGTGCTTGAGCGAGCGATTGGCCAGCGCCTTCACGCTTGACACGTGCAGGTTGAAGCCCTCCAAGGTGAGGAGCGGAAAGAACAGGAACGCCTGCCAGCGGCCGATCAGGCGGGGGAGCCCCTTGGCGGCCCGGGCCTGGTCCTGGGACCAGACCAGGAGGTCGGGGTCGAGGTCGGGGTCGAGTTCCTCGTGGTTGGGGTTGGCGTGGTGGCGGGTGTGCTTGTCCTGCCACCATCCGTAGCTCATCCCGACGCCGGTGCCGGCGATCCGGCCGGATGCTTCGCTGGCCCTGCGTCGGCGGAACACCTGGCGGTGGGCCGCGTCATGGGCGAGCAGGGCGACCTGGCCGAAGACGACGGCCAGGAAGCCGGCGACGGTCAGCGTCCACCAGCTGTCGCCGATGAGCGCGACGGCGGCCCACCCACCGACGTAGAGCGCGGCCACCACGGTGATCCGCACTGCGTAATAGCCGGGACGGCGCCCCAGCAGGCCGGCATCAGCGATCTTTCTCGACAATCGGGCGAAGTCACTGCCGGACGTCTCCGATGAACTCCGATGAAGGGGGGCGGACCGTGGTGTTGGTGGTCATGTCGCTGAAGCTCTCTGAAGGAGGCAGATGGTCAGGCGCCGCCTCGGAGTTGCTGAGACCGGGCCACAGGCAGGGATACGCTTTCGCCGTTGCGGACACACATCGCGCGAGGAACAGGGACGACGGCCCTCTCCGCATGCGGGTTCCCTGCCAGGCGGGTCTCACACCGTGGCAGGACAGGGCCGACGGAGCGACGGCCGCGCGCCTTCAGGGAAGAACAGGGAAGAACCGGGAAGGTCGGGGGCGGCTGATCACTGAGGGGCACTCGTCACGGTGACCGGCGAGGTCTGCCGCCAGGCCGCGGTTTCCGTGATGAGGACGGCGACGGTGGCCGGGCCCGGGGTGTCAGTGGTGGCTGCCTCGACTACCGCCTCCCGGACGGCGCGGGCGACTTTCAGTGGATGGTGTCCGGGGCCGACCGCGAGGTGAACCTCGATGTGTCGGCAGGGTGGATCATCATGGTCCTCCACCCTGACCGGGCGGCTGCCCAGTACGGTGGTGAGGCGGGCGACGCCCGGCACGCCCGCTGCGACGGCCGCCAGCTCCCTGGCGAGTCCCCGCGTCGACCCTGTTCCGGTCACCGGGGGCGAGCTCCGCGCGGCCGCAGCTTCCGGCGTGGGCCTCGTGGACGTCGCCGCTGTCCGAGAAGCCACGCCTGCCTCCGGAACCTCACGGAGATCCGTTACGCGCATGTCAGCCGTCACCGTGGCCAGCCCGAGCTGTTCAGCGGCCGCGCCCAGGAGCGCGCTCCTCAATTCTTCGGCGGTCTCCGGCAGCGGCCGCACTGGGGATGCGGTGAAGGCGGCCTCGATGGTGAGCGGGCCCGGCGGTAGCGCGCTGGCCGGCGGACGGACGGCCGGCTCGGACACGGGTTGGTGCGGCGCCGACCCGATGCGCAGGGACTCCAGTCGGACACCGGGAATCTCGGCGGCGGTGCGCCCGAGGGCTTGGACGGCCGCTTGCTCGGTGATCCACGTCCCGTCGTCGGGCCCGCCGAGCGGGAGCAGCCGGCCCAGGTGCAGCCGGCTTCGTACTGCCTGCGTCCACGCCTCGGTCACTGGCCTCTCACCCTTCTTCCACGGCCGCGGTTCTTGTCACGCGGCGCTCTGCCCGAGTGTCCGCGAGAGCTCGGGGCAGGGGCCTCAGGCCCCCTATCGGACCACCTCGTCTCACGCCCTATAGACGGGCAAAAGGTACTAAAAAGACTATAATCGGAGTAATGGATGCTCTGTGGCCTCGCGAGGGAGGAATATCCCGATGACTGAGAACACCGGCGTCAAGCTCGGCGCTGCGCCCGGGTCTCGCGGCCGGACGACCATCGCTGAAGTGGTGGTGGAGAAGATCGCCGGAATGGCGGCACGGGACGTGCTCGGCGTCTATGCCCTGGGCAGCGGATTGGCCCGCTCGATGGGATCCATGCGCGAGCGGATGCCCGGCGCCGGCAGCGGCAGATCCGCCACGCGCGGGGTCAGTGTCGAGGTCGGAGAGCTGCAGGCGGCCATCGATCTGGAGCTCGTCGTCGAATATGGCGTCGCGATCACGGACGTGGCCGCCGCGGTGCGGGAGAACGTGATCTCGGCGGTGGAGCGGATGGCGGGCCGGGAAGTCGTGGAAGTCAACATCACGGTCAGCGACGTGAAACTGCCGGACGACGAGGAGGACGAAGGGGAGGAGCGGCAGCGGATCCAGTAGCAGCGGGGCGGAACAGCCCACTTGAGTGAAGGAGCGCGAAATGAGCAGGGCCGTGGTGGGCTTGATGGCCGGAATGGCGCTGGGTTTCGCCGCGTATTTCGGTGACTTCTGGGCTTTCCTGCTGGTGCTGGTGCTGGGCCTCGTCGGCCTCGTCATCGGGCGGTTCACGGAGGGTGATCTCGAACCGGGCGACTTCGTCCGCCGCCGGGACCGGCAGGATCGGATCCGTGACGACCGGCGCCAGGCTCGGGGAGACTGGCGGCGGTGAACGGGGAAGCCGATGAGCGTCCGGGCGTCCCCCGCGGGGAGCGCGGGGCGACCGCCGTCACCGACCGGGTCGTCGCGAAGATCGCGGCCCGGGTGGCGCGCGAGGCGCTGAGCCGGTTCACCGAGCCGGCCGGCCACGTACCACCCGGCCGCCGGACGCCACACGTGAGCACATCCGTACGGCGGGCGCCGGAACGGACCACCGCAGGACGGGACGCCGAGTCCGCCGCCGGACGGCAGGCGGTGCTCGGCGAGGCGCGGCTGCACATCACCGTCGAGCTCGGCTATCCGTCCGACATCGGGGCGCAGTGCGCCGCGGTGCGCCGGGAGGTCACCGAGCGGATCAGGGCATGGGCCGGCATGGAGGTGTCCGACCTCGCGGTGTCGGTCGGGCAACTGCACTCGGCCTATACGCGGCACACGGACCGGGAGAGGGTGAGATGAGCGCGAACACCTCGCGGCAGCCGACCGGTGACAGCGACCTCTCCTCCGGTCCGGGACAGGCGGCTCCGACCGCCGACGGCACCCCGGGGGCCGCCGAGGACGCGACGAAGGTGATCGACGGATCAGGCCGGTCGACGCACCGTTTCTGGTCGTCGCGGCGGATTCCCGCGGCCTTGGCGGCCCTGCTGTCCGCCGCGGCCGTCGGGCTTCTCCTGTACGACGTGGTCGCGGTGCGGGCAGGCCGTAATGCGATGCGCTGGCGGCGGCGGCTCGCCGAGGAACTGGCGACACGGCCCCTGGACGACGTCTGGATGATCGTCGGGGCCGCGGTGGCGATGGCCCTCGGCCTGTGGCTTTTCCTGCTGGCGGTGACGCCGGGACTGCGTCGGCTGCTGCCCATGCGGCGGCCCACCGGTATCCCTGGGACAGAGGACGTCCGAGCCGGGCTCGACCGCCGCGCGGCCGCTCTGGTTCTGCGCGACCGGGCCGTGCGGGTGCCCGGTGTCCAGTCGGCGCAGGTCGATGTCGGCCGCCGGAAGGTCAAAGCCCGGGCGCGGGCACATTTCCGCGATCTTGAGGAGGTCCGCGCGGACCTGGACGCCGAGCTGGGCGAGGCGGTTGCGTCCTTGGGCCTGGCCCGGCAACCCACACTGGCCGTGCGCGTCCGGCGCCCCAAGAAGGGCTGAGGTGATCCTGATGCTCAAGACGGTGAACCGGGTGCTGCTCGGGCTTCTCGGCCTCGGACTGTTCGCCCTGGGCGGCGGCGTGCTGCTGGGCGCACTGGACCTGCCACGCCACTGGGACTTCGACGTGCCGGGCTGGTGGCCCTTCCGTGGGCCGGACGATGTGGTGCTGGGCACCTGGGGACGCACCCGGTGGCGGGAAGAGGACTGGTGGTGGCCGACCGTCATCGCGGTGCTCGTCGTGCTGCTGGCCCTGCTGCTGTGGTGGCTCCTCGCGCAGCGTAGACACCGCCTGGACCAGGTCCTCGTCGACAGCGAAGAGGGCGCGCCGGCCCGACTCAACGGCCGCACCCTGGAGAACGTCATCGAGGAGGAGGCACAAGCCCTGGACGGGGTCTCGCGGGCCCATGTCCGGCTGACGGGCCGACGTACCGCTCCCACCGCACGCGTACGGCTGCTGTTGGAGCCTCACGCCGATCCGACACGGGCTCTCGGGCGGCTGAGCCGCGAAACACTCGCCCACGCACGAGACTCGACCGGCCTGGACCGCCTTCCCTCGAAGGTGCGACTCCGGGCAGCCCGCCACCGCGCCGAACGCACCGCCTAGGGTCCGCTGGGCGGAAGCCCGGTGGGGGTAGCGGCTGCGAGGCGCTCGGGATTCCCGGAACCCGAGCGTTCCGGTACGCGGAGGATCAAACCGACAGCACGCTGCCCGGGGTACTCGTCTCGCCGACGCGGAGCGCGAAGACACCGGCCCTTGGCGGCTTTGTGCGCCGGGGCCGCACGTACCACTTCTCGGCCGACGCGACATCGAGCACAGGCGCAGCGTGTCGTGCCGTACCGAGAGACCACGCAGATCTCGCACGGCCCTTGCCAGGAGGCATCCCGTCATGCTCCTCTTCCTGACCCTGCTCATCGCCGGAATCGCTCTGGTCGCCATAGGCGTGGCCGTCGACGGCATGCTCTACCTGATGTCCATCGGCGTACTGCTTCTGATCGTCGATCTGCTCTACCTGGCGACCCGGTCCATCTGGCGCTCCACCCGGCGCCCGGCCCGCTGACCGGCTCCCGAATGCCCAGGACCAGAGTGCGATGTTCGGGATCGGCTCGTGCAGCAAGGCGTGAGGGGTGTCGCGGGGGAGGGAACGGGAGAGAACTTCGCGCTGTACCGCAACCGCCTCATCAACGCCGGCTTCCTCTGGGGGCCTTCGCGGCCCTCACCGCCTCACCGGGAGCCACGAGTCACCACCGACGTCGACGCGAGCACGGAGACTGGCATGCCGCCGCACCACGGCTCTTGTTGAACCGCTTCCTCGGCCAGCTCCATCACTGCCTCAAGACCCGGCAGTTCGTCGACGAACAACGGGCCCTTCGCGCCGATGGCTCTGATTCCGGAAGCGTCGAGCGCTCAGACATGGTCAGGGCCGCTGTCGGCTTGCCGCTCACCCGCCTGCCCTGTCCGCTCCCGTTGCCCTGCTCAACTGGGCGGCGAGAGGGACGGCGGTCTTCTCCTCAGACCCTCTTTGGCAGCTGCACGAAGCCAGACCTCCGAGCTGTCCCCATCGGCCTTCAGCACCCGCGCGGTCACCACTACGGGATTCAGACCGCGGCACCGCCGCTGGCAACGATGCGGATAGTTTCCTCCTCACCAAGGCGAACTGTCCTGCTCGTCGGCGACGCCGCCGGCTACATGGACGCCCTCACCGGCGAGGGCATCGCCCTCGCACTGGCCACGGCCGGGGCCGCCGTCCGCTGCCTGACCACCGGACGCCCTGACACGTACGAGCACGCCTGGGCCGGACTGACCCGCCGCCACCGACTGCTGACCGGCGCCCTCCTGGCCGCCACCGGCCGCCCCGCCACCGCCCGCCTCGTCGTCCCCGCAGCATCCCGGCTCCGCCCACTGTTCTCAGCAGCGGTCCACGCACTGCAGTAGTGGTAGGCCGGACCCGGAGACCGCCTGTGTCCCGTGGCCGGGCACAGAGATCGTCTCGCCCTGTGGCCCGGAGGTCCGCTGCAGCCAGAAACTCACCTCGGCCAGGACGGAGGCACGAGCGCCGACCTACTCAGCCTGCACCCACGAGGGACTGTCAGCGTCATTGATCAGCCCCCTGCGCAGTGACATCAATCGCCCTCGACTGTCCACATCCTGAGATGGGGCGGCTTCGGGCCGTCTTTCCCATTGGGGCAGGACTACCATGCTGTACAAGCGTCCCAGACCCCGGCGGCTTGTCGTTGAGCGACACAGATGGCTGCGCGGAGCGGACCTCTCGTCCGTCACCCGACGCATCCCTGGAGAGAACCGGGCGGACCCCATGTCCTGTTGCGCAGGCCCTCGGACCGGCCGTTGTTCCGCCTCCGCCGCACGTACGTCCCTGTCGGCGGCGCGCCAGGAGCTGCCGAGGCTCCCGGCGTCCCCATCTCGCTGCCTGATGGTCTTCTGAACCGAGGCGTCATGCCCCTCCCACAGCTCGCCAGCTATCGTCATGACCGACGGAATCGGGCACTGATCACCCTGGCTGGTGAGATCGACCTGGATACGGCACCGCTGGTGTGCGCGGCGCTGGCGCGATGCCTGAGCGACGGCATCCGCGTCCTCGATGTCGACCTCACCCCTGTGACCTTCTGCGACTGCAGCGGCCTCAACGCCTTCCTCTACGCCGCGCAGCGGACCAGGGAGGCCGGCGGGACCCTACGACTGCACAATCCGCCGCCGTCACTGGCGCACATCCTCGACCTCGCCGGTTGCGGGTTCCTGCTTCTCGGCCTTCCGCTCGGGCATCTTCCACCGTCTCTCGGGGACGTCCCCGACCCGGTCGCTCCGGCCCTGCCGGACCGGAGTGTTCCGCTGGTGACCGTCCTCACGGGCGATGTGCGGTGATGGCCCAGCCCGGACAGGGGCAGCCGCACGAGCGGCATGCGGGCGAGTCGTCCACCATGGACGCGGCGCGGTTGCGCCGCGTTAACCGCTGGCTGGCGCAGGACCTGGGCGAGGAGCTGGGGGATCTGTACGTCGACTCCCGAGAGACGTCCGCCGCTGAGGCGTACCGGAGCCGCAGCCGCCAAGACTTCCTGAACCGTCTCACCGGCGACATCCGGCGGTCGGGGTTCGCCATGGTGATCGCGGAGACGGACCACCTGGTGGGATGCGCCTTCGGGTTCCCGGTGGGCAGTGACGGCATCTGGTGGCTCGGGTTCGACGGAGCACTGCCGCAGAGCATCGAGCAGCTCACCGCGTCCGGCGGCGTCTTCGCGATCACCGGCATCCTGGTCCGGCCACACCCACAGGACCAGGACGTGGCCCGCCGTCTGCAGGAGCGGCTGCTGAGCGGCCACCAGGCATCCCTGGGCGCCACCTTGGTGGATCCGGGAGATCACCCGACCCTCGCGTCGCTCCGCTCCTGGGGATGGCTGGACCTGGGAGAGGTGCGGCGGCCGGCGGACCCGACCATGTTCCGTGCGCTGGTACTCCCCCTCGGGGAACGCACGACGGCGCGGCTGGAGGGCCTGGCCCACGATGCCTGGACGCGGTGGCCCGGATGAGGGCCGACAGCCGGTCGGCGCGCATCCAGGTGCTGGTCGCCGAGCAGGCCGCCCGCCGCGGCGCCCCGGTCGGTGTGGTGGACGTGTGCACCGCGGCCGTGGCCGCCTTGCCGGTCGGCGGAGCCGGGGTGTCGGCGATGTCCCGGACCGCAGCAAGCCATCCGCTGTGCAGCACCGACGACATCAGCGAGCAGTTGGAGGAGCTCCAGCTCACCCTGGGCGAGGGCCCCTGCGTGGACGCCTTCACCCACGGCGCGGCCGTCCTGTCCCCCGATCTGCTGACCGGCGGGCTGCAGGACCGCTGGCCCGTGTTCGCCGACGCGGCCCTGGAAGCCGGGGCACGCGCCGTCTTCGCACTCCCCCTGCAGATCGGGGCGATCACCCCGGGAGTCCTCGACCTGTACGCCGACGTGCCGACCGTGCTGGACGCGGAGCAGCTGGCCGACGCGCTGGCGTTCGCCGATCTCGCGACGCTGCTCCTGCTCGACGCGCGGATCGACGGGACGGGCGCGCAGGCCGGCGCACCGTCCCGGGACCACGGCTTGGAGGACCTGGGTGGATACCGGGCGGAGATCGACCAGGCCACCGGCATCCTCACCGTCCAGCTCGGCGTCGGCATCGACGAAGCCTTCGTCCGGCTCCGCGCGTACGCCTATACGCAAGGGCGCCGGCTCGCCGACGTGGCCGCCGACGTGGTGGCCCACCGACTCCGCTTCCTCCCGGACAGCGAACCGAAACGGACCGACAACGGCAACTGACCCATCGGCTCAGGCCGACGAACGTGCTGCGCTTCCCGCCCCCTCCCGGCGGGACTAGTCTCAATCGAGGGTGTCACGATGAATCAGCAGCTTTTGGCCAAGACTTTCGTCGAGCTGGCCGACAACCTGGTCGCGGACTTCGACCTGATCGATTTCCTGCGCCTGCTGACCGACCGCTGTGTGAGCATGCTCGACGCGAGTGCCGCCGGGCTGCTGCTCGCCGACCGGGACGGCAAACTGCGCGTGATGGCGGCCTCCGACGAAGAGGTGCGCCTGCTGGAGCTCTTCCAGCTGCAGAACGACCAGGGGCCGTGTCTTGAGTGCTTCAGTACCGGTGCGCAGGTGATCGTCCCCGACCTGACGCGGGAGGCCGACCGCTGGCCGCGCTTCGTCACGGCGGCCCACCGCAGCGGGTTCGGCGCGGTCCAGGCCCTGCCGATGCGCTTGCGTGACGAGACCGTGGGCGCCCTGAACCTCTTCCGCGCCGCGCCCGGCCCCTTCGACGCGCCCGACACACTCATCGCCCAAGCCTTGGCCGACGTAGCCACCATCAGCCTCCTGCAGCAACGGTCCGCCCACCGCAGCACCGCGCTCAACGAACAGCTGCAGACCGCGCTGAACAGCCGCGTACTGATCGAACAGGCCAAGGGCAAACTCGCCGAACGCCAGAGCATCGACATGGAACGGGCCTTCACCGCCCTGCGCGGGTACGCCCGCGCCCACAACCGGCGACTGTCCGATGTGGCCCGCGCCTTCATCGACGACTCCGAACCCCTCCCCGGGCTGGTGACCTGACCACCCTGGCGCGGGCTGTCGCCTCCGCGGACGCTGCCGAGGCGGCTCTGGCAGTGGCACGGGGCGGCGTTCACAGCCGGCGCCAGCGAGCCGAGGCGAAGGAGAAGGCACCGAAGAGGATCAGCCCGATCGCGACGGCGACCAGGAGCCACGGTCCTACCGATGTCTGTGCGAAGCTCCGGAGCGTCGCGTCCATGCCCTTGGCCTCGTCCGGATCGAAGCGGACGGCTGCCACCAGGACGAAGACCCCGGCCGCGGCGAACACCACGCCACGCGCCACGCCTCCCCCCACGCCCAGAGCGGTGACGACCTGCTTCGTACGCCGGCTCATGCCGCCGGTGTCCAACTGCTTCAGGAAGCTCCGCATGGCCGCCCGGACGGCGAGTACCGCGCCGATGCCGATCAGGAGGCAGCCTGCGGCCCCCACCAGCACCTGCCCGTACGACAGTTTGAGCGCCGATGCCGTCCAGTCCTGGGACTGCGCGTTGCCGCTGGAGCCCTGCCCGCCCCCGGCGGCGTACACCGCCGTGGTCCAGCAGACGAAGGCGTAGAAGACCGCCCGCCCGCCGTCCAGCGCGCGCGAACCCGCCTTCCGCCGGGGCCCCCTTGTGACCACGGCGCGGGCTCCCCGCCAGAGCGCCATGGCCGCGAAACCGACCACCAGCGCCCAGAGCATCCCTTTCCCGAAGGGCTGCGTCGCGATCTCGTGCAGCGCGCCCTGCCGGTCCGCCTGGCCGCCGCCGCTCCCGACGGCGATCCGGATGGACAGCAGCCCGATCAGTACGTACACGATGCCGCGCGCGACAAAGCCCGCCCGCCCTGCGGCGGTCAGCGTCTCGCGCTCCGTGAACGGGCCGCGGACTTCGCGCCCCGGCCACGCCCTTGTGCGGTGGACGACGTCACGGAGTCCTCCCCATGGTGTGGACGCGCGATACGCGCCGTAGCCGGTCGCGGTTGGCCCGGCCGACGCGTTCGGTGACCCGGCCCCGCAACACCTGTGCCTTGTGCCTGATGGTCCGTCCGACGCTCATGGCAGCCTCCTGCCGGTTTGGTGAGTGGGCGCCCGCGTGATCGCCGTACAGGCCGTTGATCCCGCGGGCAGGATCGAGCCTCCCGAACGGACTACTCGCGGCGGCTACGACCGCGCCCGCGCATCGCGAAACCGACGATCCAGAGGACCAGGAGGGCGGCGGCGACCCACCACAGGATCTGCAGGGTGAAGCCGAACCCGAAGACCACCAGGATCAGCAGAAAGAGAAGAATCCAGATCATTGCCGGGCCTCCAGATCGCGGGGACTTCCTGATGTCCGCGGGGTCCGGGCGAAGCGGGAAGGTGGAATGCCGCGCCCGAATGATCCGGAAGTGGCATGGCCCTACACCGTGCTGCCAGTCAACGCCCGGCATCCTCCCTTGTCAACGCGGTGTCGACACTGAGGAGTTGGGGGAGCTGAGCAGGGGCCGCCGGGGTGAACGGGGCCGCGGCGGGTGGTTCGGCCGGCTCGGTCGGCGACGTCGGCAGGATGTGGTCCTCCCACCAGGACAGGGCCATCACGACGGCGAGCAGGACAAAGGGAGTTGAAGCCGGAACGATCAGCGCGTACATGCGTGCCGCCTGGTTCGGGATGCGTGCGACGCGGCGGACAGCAGCTCGTTGCCCGCTTGAGGCACATCGGGCGCGCCGGGACCACGTGACTCCGAGCGTGTGCGGGAACGGCCTCGCTCGTGACGCGGCGGGTCCCGGCACCGATGTGCAGGGTGCGCCCCCGGAAGGAACGCGAGAGGTGATCGACGCTGCCGGGGGCAGGGGCGGCATGGAGCACGCTAGCCCTCGCGGCGGGTTTCCGACAGGTGTCAAGCAGCCATCCACGCCTGGCGGACGCGCTGACCTCGCACGGTATCCAGGACCGTTGGGCAGGACTACGCTCTGGTGTGAGGCCCCAGTCCCCGGTTTCGACGCAGTGTCCAACTCCCGGGGAGGCCCACCGTGTTCGTCCTGCTCCTCATCCTCATCGCCGCCCTGTTCGGCCTCGGCTTCCTTCACCCGATCTGGTGGGTGGCCGCAGCGGTGCTGGTCTACGGCGCGACCCGGCACGCCCGCGATCGTGGCGGAGGCCGGGGCCGCGGCGGCGGTTCCGATCTCGGGGACTACCGCGACTACGAGGAGCGCCGGGACCGTCAGGACCGCTGGGACCGCCGCTACAGCCGCCAGAACCGGGCGCGCTGGCAGCGCGAGGACCGTCGGGACCACGAACACCACAGGTGACTCGTGGAGGGACCTGGCAGTCATGTGTGCCGGACGGCTTCAGCCGGGCCGGGCACGTCGAACTCATTGAGAGGTGCATGTCATGCATCGCACGACCCTGTTACATGAGGACTACTGGAAGCTGCGGGCCGAGGCCACGTGGGGGAACGGAGCCGCTGGAGACGTTCTCGTCGCACTGCGCGACGAGAACGATCAGCTGCGGCGGGCGCTGGCCGGCCGCGCCGTCATCGACCAGGCCCGCGGCATGATGATGGTCCTGACCCCTTGCACCCGCGGGACGGCCAGGCACCTCCTGGTCGACATCTCGCGGCAGTGCCACACCAAACTTGCCGAGGTGGCCGCGGCCATGGTCGCCGCCTGGGAGGGCAAGCCGCTTCCGGAGCGGATGCAGCGGGCGCTGCGGCGTGCACTGCGGCGGCTTTACGCGGAAGCCGACGGTGCGACTCGCCCCCCGGCCGATGAGCGGTCCAGGTAGGGAGAGGCCATGATCCACGCAGCCGACGTCCGGGAATGGCGCAACCGCGACGTCGTCGACAACGAGTCGCACAAGATCGGTGTCCTGGAGGCGGTCTACGTGGACACCACCACCGACGAACCGGCCATGGCCACGGTACGGACCGGACTGCCCACCCGGCACCCGCTGGTTTTCGTCCCCCTTCAGGACGCGATCGCCGGGCCCGACTATCTCAAGGTCGGCTATGTCAGAACGTCGGTGAAGCAGGCCCCGTCGATCGGCACCGACGGCGTGCTTCCCGCCGAGCAGGAGGAAGCGATCTTCAAGCACTACGGACTGCCCTACCAGGCCGGTGCGGCCGGCGAACGGCGGCTGCGGTAGGAGCCGTCAGGGCAGGGCTGTGGTTGCGGAGGAGAGCACGGGGGACCGTGCCCCAATCCGCTGCGGTGCATGGTCCCCAGACGCTTGGGGACGGAGACGCGACGCTCATCCGGGACGGTCCCCCTGACACGTCGTCACGGGGACCGTCCCCGTTCCACTGCACGGTCCCGGTCTCCGAGGGGACCGAAGGGGCTGCTGCGGGGACGGTCCCCGTCGCTGGGGACGCTCTGGGGACCGGCAGGAAAGGCCCTCTGAGCTGCCGTTTCAGAGGGGACCGGTCCCCGGAAGCCGTCGGCACGGTCCCCGGGACGCGGTCCCCGAAGTGCTCATCGGGACCGTGTACGACAGGTTCGGGACCGACGGTCGTAGCCATGGCAGCTGCCATGAAGAGCGAATCAGGGCCGCGTCACGCAGCTCGGTGTCGGTCCCTCCGGGCAGCGGCGAGGTCGACGCGCGAGGGGTGGGGAATCGTTCGTACGGCATTGCCCCGGGCGGCTCCGTCTGGGGTCGCCCTGCGTTGGCGGCAGGGGGAGCCCACGGGTGCGTGGCACCAGTCGCACCGGACACTGAGCGCATCGGGGACGCCCTCGGCGAGGGCGGCCTCGCGCGCGGCGCGCGTCGGGCGGTAGCGGGCCAACTCGGCGCGGACGGCGGCGGGATGCACGACCCGATCTCGCTCAGCCGCTCCTCGACGTCGCGAGGCCGGCCACCGGTGGTGATCTGGTGGTGTGTCGAAGGGGCGGCAATGCCGGCGGCGACCGCGTTCCGGGACCGGAGCAGCTCGGCACGCCAGGCGGCCGGATCGTCGGGGTCGGCGGCCGGGGTGGGGTCGGTGTGCCGGTCGAGGCGGTCGCGTCGGTGGGCACGCCATCTGCGGGCGATATCCACGGGCAGGATCGGGTACGGCGAGTCGAGGACGTGGGACCGTATCGCCTTGCGGACGTCCCAGCCGTGGTCGGTGGCGAAGGGGACGTCGTCGAGCAGCTCCTGCCACTGGGCGATCTGGTCACGGGCTTCGCCCGTGCCGGTGCGGACGGTGCGGGGGTCGAGGCGGCCGATGTATGCGAGGACAGCTGCGACTTCGCGTCGGTCCAAAGGCGGTTACTCCGTTCCGGTCGGTTCGTCGAGTGCGGCGAGCAGGGCGGCCATGTGTGCTTCGGAGCGCGTCATGCCGGTGGGCGGGGTGGTGGTGCCACCGGGCGGGGCGTAGAGGTTGGGGCGGCCAGGGGCGGGGGTGTGTTCCCGGGCGATCCACGCGCGCCAGTCGATGGCCCATGCGGCGGCGGTGCGGGGCGCCCATGGAGTCCGGTAGGCGCGCCACTTCTCGTCCGCTGCGTGCAGGGCGTGCTCGCCGAGTCGGTCGAGGTGGCCGTGGTGCTGGAGCCAGGCACGGGCGTCGGCGTCGATGTGCCACTCGGTGGCGGAGATGAGTGGGGCAGGGGGTGCGCGCCGGTGAGCGGGTGCTGGTGCACGCGGCGGCCGGCGGGGTCGGCCACCTGGCCGTGCAGATCGCCAAGGCCCGCGGCGCGTACGTCATCGGCACGGCCAGCGCCGGCAAGCACGACCTGCTGCGGCAGCTGGGCGCGGACGAGGTGATCGACTACCGCACGGTCCGCTTCGAGGACGCCGTCGGGGACGTGGACGTGGTGCTGGACGGGCTCGGCGGCCAGAACGCCGAGCGGTCCCTGACGGTGCTGCGCCCGGGCGGCCGGCTGATCACCCTGCCCGGCCCCGACGACGTCCCCGACGACGTCCCCAGCCACGTGCGGGCGGTGTGGATGCTGGTCGAGCCCGACCACCTGGGTCTGCGCGAGATCGCCGCCCTGGCCGAGCGGGGCGCGCTCACGCCCGTGGTCGAGACCGTCGTCCCGCTGGCCGAGGCCGCGAAGGCGCACGAGGTCGGCGAGCAGGGCCGCACCACCGGGAAGATCGTCCTGAGCGTCGCCTGACGCCGGCCGCCCCGGCCGGGTCGGCTGCGCCCGGAGTCCCGGGACCGACCGGTCCCGGGACTCCGGGCGCGGCCGAACGGGACGGGGCGGACCTGCGGGCACGGCCGGACAGGACGGAACTGCGGCTCGGGGCTTCGGAGGGGGCGGGGCTGCGGCTCGCGGGGGTGCTTCGGTGACGGCCGGGGCGGCTCGCACGGGGCGGAGACAGGGCTGCGGCTCGGGCCGGAGGGGTGTCTTCGGTGGTGGCCGGGGCCCGCTGCTGCCGACGGGTGCACGCGGCCGGTATGTGGCACCGGGGAGGGCGCGTTGCGGGCCCAGGACGCCCTCGGTTGAAAATAATCCTGAGCAGACTCATAATTGAGTGCACTCGGGTTGAGTGAGTGAGGCGAGGTCCCATGGCCACGCCGAATTGGCTGATCCGGCCTCACGCCTGGATAAATAGGATGAAGACAAGGAGTAGTGCCCCATGCGAGCGTTCGTCGTCACCAAGTACAAGGAGCCGCTGCAGGAGGCGGACGTCCCCGAACCCACCGTGGGGGAGCACGACGTGCTCGTCCGGGTGGAGGCCGCCGGACTGAATCAGCTGGATGAGAAGATCCGCGCCGGTGAGTTGAAGCAGATCCTGCCCTACAAGCTGCCGCTGATCCTGGGCAACGATGTCGCGGGCACTGTCATCAGCGTCGGGACGGCGGTTCGCGGCTTCAAGCCCGGAGACGAGGTCTACGGTCGGCCCGACCAGGACCGCATCGGCACGTTCGCCGAGCGCATCGCCGTGGCGGAGGGCGACCTGGCGCTCAAGCCCGCTTCGATCAGCATGAATGAGGCCGGCTCGCTGCCGCTGGTGGCGCTCACGGCGTGGCAGGCGCTGGTGGAGCGCGGGAAGGTGCGGCCCGGGCAGAAGGTTCTCATCCACGCCGGGGCCGGCGGGGTCGGTTCGATCGCGATCCAGCTCGCCGCGCACCTCGGTGCGAGCGTCGCCACGACCGCCAGCGGGTCCAACGCGGACTTCGTGCGCGCGCTCGGCGCGGACACGGTGATCGATTACCGCAGCCAGGACTTCGAGCAGCTCCTGACCGGCTACGACCTGGTGCTGGACAGCCTCGGTGGGGAGACTCTCGAGAAGTCCCTGCGGGTGCTCAAGCCCGGCGGCAAAGCCATCGAGATCGCTGGTCCCCCAGAGCCCACTTTCGCGCGCGAGGCCGGCCTCAACCCGCTGCTGCGCCTGGGGGTCGCCGCCTTGAGCCGCAAGATCCGCAAGCAGGCGAAGAAGCTCGGCGTGACGTATGAGTTCATGCTCATGCGCGCCAGCGGCGACCAGCTCCGCCAGATCACCACCCTCATCGACCAGGGCGTGGTGCGTCCGGTCGTGGGAAAGGTGGTCGGCTTCGACCAGACCCCGCAGGCGCTGCAGTCCCTGTCCCAGGGCGGCATCCGCGGCAAGGCCGTCATCGACAACAGCTGACCCGCCGCAACCGCGACGGGCGACACAGAACGCACGAGGACACCACCCATGTCTGTCGCCTCCCAGTCGGTCGGACGGCGCGAGCGGAACAAGCAGGAGAAACTTGACCGCATCGTCGCTGCCGCCAGTGAACTGTTCGCCGAACACGGCGTCGATGAGGTCACGACCCAGCAGATCGCCGACCAGGCCGACATCGGCACCGGGACCCTGTTCCTTTATGCCAAGACCAAGGGCGAACTCCTCCTCCTTGTCCAGAACGCCAAGTACGTCGAAGCACTTGAGCAGGGCCGGGCGGACGCCGAGACCGTCCCGGGCGTGCTGGACGCGGTGCTGACGATCGTCCGGCCGATCGTCGAGTGCAACCGCATCCAGATCGACAACGGACGCACCTACCTGAGAGAGATGGTCTTCGGCGACCCCGAGGAGCCCCGGCACGGCGCGGCGCTGGCCATCGTCGCGCAGACCGAGGAGGCCGTCGCCGCCGTGCTGCGCCGAGACGATCGGGTCGCAGAGAGCGACGCCGCGACGCTGGCACACATCGTGTCCGCCGTGATGTTCCTCAGCATGGCGGCAGGCGTGAACATCGCCTTGAGCGTCGAGGAGATCGTGCAGGACATCCGCAGGCAGGTCGACGTCCTGCTGCCTCGCTGAAGCGCGGCCAGCCGGAGCCGCAACGGCAGCGATCTAATGCTGTGACCGCGTAGGTTCGCCGGGTTGGATCAGGCTGCGGTTGTGAGGGGGCGTCCGCCCCATCGGGTGCCTTTCTCGCTGCGGATGCGGGTGCCCCCTGCCCCGGTAGCGCGGTCTTGGGGCACAGCGAGGCGCTTCGCGCGAGGCCACGACCGAGTCCTCCATGGCCTCGCCGACTGCGACCCGCCCGCTCCACCTCTCTCGCGGCAGCATCACGGCCCTGGCCCCGCCGCTTTGCGTCCGCGACTTCCCTACCCTGCCGCCCATTAGTGGCGCAGGTCACTAATGCGTCTCGCCATTCGCGAAAATCAGCTGATATGTCATCAGAGACGGCCCTTCGATGTCCCTTTCGATGGCACCTCGGCGCGGCTTAGGGCACGCGGAGGGCACGCAACCCCCAAATTGGACTGGACAACAAACAAACCCCAGGCCACTGACCTGGGGTTTCATCATGGAGCGGGTGACGAGAATCGAACTCGCGCTCTCAGCTTGGGAAGCTGATGTTCTACCATTAAACTACACCCGCGTAAGACGCCGGTTGAGCCGGTGTCGAATGCCCGCTCACTCTACCTCATGCCAGGCCCCCGGCGCCGAAGCCGCGGGGCCTCGCGGCGTTTCAGGGGGTGGATGCCGCTGCGGGCGGGCCGAGTTGGGGCGTACGGTGCAGGCGAGGAAGAGGGCCCGGGCGGGACCGGAGTGCCGCCTGTCGGCCCGTCTCTTTCATCCCGTAATGTGGCTTTCGTCGTCAGCCAGACGCGGCTCTTGGGGAAGGGACTCTGAGGACTTGATGGAGCGCACCGTCGTCCGTTGTGCCGAGGGGCACGTGTTCAGCACCGCTTCGCTGCCGATGCAGCAGGCCGAGCGGCTCGGCCCCGGCCGGTTGATCCGGTGTCCGCGATGTGCGCGGCTCCGGAACGTCGTACCGGTGTCACTGCAGAAGCAGTAACCCGCGTATCCCGTCAGCGCGGAAATACACACGCAGCGCCGTCCGCGCCGCGGAGAGCGGAACAGACAGGCGCGCAGGACCGGCCACGATTGTGGCCGGTCCGCGCGCCTTGCGTATCCTCGGGGCGTGCTTCTCTCAGACAAGGACATCCGGGCCGAGATCGACGCCGGACGGGTCCGCATCGATCCGTACGACGAAACCATGGTGCAGCCGTCGAGCGTCGACGTGCGACTCGACCGGTTCTTCCGGGTGTTCGAGAACCACCGCTACCCCCACATCGACCCCGCCGTCGAGCAGGCCGACCTCACGCGGCTCGTCGAGCCCGAGGGCGACGAGCCGTTCATCCTGCACCCCGGCGAGTTCGTGCTGGCCAGTACCTACGAGGTCGTCTCCCTCCCCGACGACCTGGCGTCCCGGCTGGAGGGCAAGAGCTCGCTCGGACGGCTCGGGCTGGTCACCCACTCCACCGCCGGCTTCATCGACCCCGGCTTCTCCGGGCACGTGACGCTGGAGCTCTCCAACCTCGCGACGCTGCCCATCAAGCTGTGGCCGGGGATGAAGATCGGGCAGCTGTGCATGTTCCGGCTCAGCTCGCCGGCGGAGTTCCCGTACGGCAGCGAGCGGTACGGGTCCCGTTACCAGGGCCAGCGCGGGCCGACCGCCTCGCGGTCCTTCCTCAACTTCCATCGGACCCAGGTGTGAGCGGGAGCGGCGAGCAGCGGATGAGCGACGTGCGGGAGAACCTGACCTACGAGCGGTTCGGCGTCGCCGTGCGCGAACTCGCCCAGACCATCGTCGACGACGGCTACGAGCCCGACATCGTGCTGAGCATCGCGCGGGGCGGGGTGTTCGTGGCCGGCGGCCTCGCGTACGCCCTCGACTGCAAGAACATCCACCTGGTCAACGTCGAGTTCTACACCGGCGTCGGGACCACCCTGGAGATGCCGGTCATGCTGGCGCCCGTCCCGAACGCGATCGACTTCTCCGACAAGAAGGTCCTGATCACGGACGACGTGGCCGACACCGGCAAGACGCTGAAGCTCGTGCACGACTTCTGCGTGGACGCCGTCGCCGAGGTCCGCAGCGCCGTCATCTACGAGAAGTCCCAGTCGCTCGTGAAGTGCGAGTACGTGTGGAAGCGCACCGACGAGTGGATCAACTTCCCGTGGAGCGTCCTCCCGCCCGTCAGCAGGTCCGGGGAAGCGGCCCGGCCGAACACCGAGGCGCTCTGAACCAGGGGGACGCCGGGCGCCCGGGTCAGGCCGTGGGCCGGGAGCGTCCGGGTCAGGCCGTGGGCCGGGGGCGTTCGCGGGTCACCAGGGCCACCGTCGTGCCTACGCCCGCGAACAGCAGCCCGATCCCGCCGAAGACCAGCGGCAGCAGCCACAGGGAGGCGAAGCCGTCGATCCGCGCGTCCTCGGGGGAGTCCGCGCGGTAGAGCACCCCGACCCGCTCACCCTCCTCGTACGAGGGCGGGTTGGAGCCCGTGTGGTCGCGGAACCGGTGCGTCGTGCCGTCCGCCGAGACGAACTCCACCACCGGGTACGCCACGCGCCGGTCGCTCATCCGCTTCGTGCGGGTCCCGCTGTCGTGGTCGCGCCGCCACTCCAGGGCCGTCACCGTGCCGGAGGTGCGCTCCGCGTCCGCCAGGAACGAGACGGACACGCCCGTCAGGATCAGTCCGACGACCAGGAACAGCGACCCGAACGCGATCGCCCCGAACACGATCCATCGCCGGGCCCGCCGGCCGCGTATCTCCCGAACCCGTATCCGCACGACATCCTCCCCCTGGCCCGGTCCCCCCGGAGCCGCACAGACGCTACCGCAGGGCCGGCGCGCGCCCGGATACCGGTCCGGCGTGCTGAGATGCGGGCGCCGCGCCACGGCGTGACGCTGGAATGGTCAGCCCCGTCGGTGTCCGTGTGGGACCCGTGAGGTGCGATCGCGCCAGCGGCTCATGACGGCGCCGGGGCCCCGCGAGGAAGAGCGATCGCCATGGACGCCAGCACGTGGGAGGCGATGCGGACCGCGCTGCGCGGTCCGGTCATCACTCCGCAGGATTCCGAGTACGACAGGGCCCGCACGGTCTACAACGCGATGATCGACCGCCGGCCGGCCGCCGTGGTGCGGTGCCGGGACGCCGGGGACGTGATGGCGGCGGTCGACTTCGTCCGCGACCGCGGCCTCGAGACGGCCGTACGCGGCGGCGGGCACAGCGGTGCCGGGCTGAGCATGGTCGACGACGGCGTCACCATCGACCTGTCGCCGATGAGCGGGGTCCGCGTCGACCCGGTGACGCAGACCGCCCAGGCCGGCGGCGGCGCCACCCTGGGCGACCTCGACCACGCCACCCACGCCTTCGGCCTGGCCACGCCCACCGGCATCATGTCCACGACCGGCCTCGGGGGCCTCACCCTCGGCGGCGGGCACGGGCACCTCACCCGCAAGTACGGGCTGACCGCGGACAACCTGCTCTCCGCCGACGTGGTGCTCGCCGACGGCGGCTTCGTCACCGCGAGCGAACGGGAGCACGCGGACCTGTTCTGGGCGCTGCGCGGCGGCGGCGGGAACTTCGGCATCGCGACGTCCTTCACCTACCGCCTGCACCCGGTGCACACCGTCTCGCTCGGGATCACCCTGTGGTCGCTCGACAGCATCGGGGACGTACTGCGCTGGTACCGCTCGTTCCTGCCGCAGGCGCCCGACGACCTGAACGGGTTCTTCGCGGTGCTCGTCGTGCCGCCGGGGCCGCCGTTCACCGAGGAGATCCACGGGCAGAAGATGTGCGGCGTGGTGTGGTGCTGGAGCGGGGACCCGGACCGCGTGGAGGAGATGCTGGCGCCGGTGAACGAGGCGGGGCCGCCCACCTTCCACTTCACGGCGCCGATGCCGTACCCGGCGGTCCAGAGCATGTTCGACCAGCTGATCCCGGCCGGGCTCCAGTGGTACTGGCGCGGTGACCTCTTCGACCGGATCACCGACGACGCCGTCGAGGTCCACGCCAAGTACGCGGAGGGCATCCCGACCGCCCTGTCGACCATGCACATGTACCCGGTCGACGGGGCCGCCGGGCGGGTCGGCGAGGACGACACCGCGTGGGCCCGCCGGGACGCCGTGTGGTCCGGCATCGTCGGCGGCGTCGACCCCGACCCGGCCAACGCCGAGACGATCAGGCAGTGGTGCGTCGACTACTGGGAGGAGCTGCATCCGCACTCCATGGGCGGCGCGTACGTCAACTTCCTGGGCGCCGACGAGGGCGGGGACCGGGTCCGGGCCACCTACGGCGACCACTACGACCGGCTGGCGGCGGTCAAGCGCGCCTACGACCCGCACAACCTCTTCCACGTCAACCAGAACATCGAGCCCGCCCCGGCGGTCTGAACCGCCGCGGACGGGCCCGGGTGCCGGTGCGCTCAGAACGTGCCGAGCTTGACGATCGACAGGATGGCGATCAGCTGGATCGCCGACGCGCCCAGGGCCTTGGGCCAGGGCAGGTCGTGACTGCGGGACACCATCAGCGTGAGCAGGGCGCCGGCCGCCAGCCAGGTCACCCAGCCGAGGAGCTGCACGAAGGAGGCGTCGCCGCCGAAGAACATGGCGACCAGCAGACGCGGGGTGTCCGTGATCGACATGATCAGCATGGAGAGGCCGACCGTCGGCTGCCAGGCGCCGTCGCCGCCGAGCTGGCGGGCCAGGGTGTGGGTGACCACGCCGAGGATGAAGGTGCTGAGGACGATCGCGACACCGGTGATGAGGACGATCGGCACCGCGTTGGACAGCGTGGCGTTGATGGCGTCCTCGCGGGCGCCGTCGAAGCCGAAGACGGCGAGCAGGCCGTAGAGGAACGTGACGCCGAGCGCGGGGCCCCACATCGCGTAGTCGCGCATCTGCAGGAAGGTCTGGTTCGGGCGGAGGACGATGCCCTTGAGCAGGTCCTTCCAGTGCAGACGGGGGCCGACCGGCGGGGCCGGGGCCTGTCCCGCGCGGTAGGTCTCGCCCTGGTTGTACGGGTCCTCGCCGATCGCGAAGGCCTGGGTGTGCCCCGGCTGGTTGGCCGCGTACGGGTCGGGCCCCTGCTGGTAGCCCTGGCGGCCGTCGTCGCCGAAGTACTCCGGCTCGCCCTGGCCGCCCTGCGGCCACCCGCCGCCGTTCGGCTGACCGCCGTAGGGCTGTCCGCCGTACTGCTGCTGCGGCGCGGGTGGGTAGCCGTACGTCGAGCCCTGGCCCTGGGGGGCCTGCTGTCCGTACGGCTGCTGCCGCGGGTGTTGTTGCGGTCGCCCTTGCGGGGTGCGGTTGTCCCGGCCGCGTCCGATCCTGAATCCAGCCACGTAATCGAACGTACCTGGTCCCGGAGAGTGACGTGCCGGGGCCGGGGCAATGGACCCGGCTTTGCGGCCGAGCTGTGACATCCCCTAAGGGGGCAACGGGCCTGGTCTCAGTGGCTGCTCAGGGTCTTCCCGTACGCGAGCGCGCTTGACGCTCCGGGTAGGCCCAACGTGGTGGTGCGGGGCCCCGCACCCGGGGCGTTCGGGTCAGGCGGTGAAGGTGCCGCCGAACTCGGGCAGGACCGTCGGGCCGGACACGGACGGGACCGTGGCGGTGCCGCGCAGGACGAGACCGCCGGTGGCCGCGCCGACGGCGAGGTCCGCCCTGCCGTCCGCGTCCAGGTCGCGCAGGCGCACGGTGTAGCCGAAGGACGTGTGGGAGTCGGGGGCGCCCATGACGGACTGCGCGATCCAGGAGGAGCGGGTGCCGCCGAGGCCGCCCGGGCCGCCCCGGAAGAGGTGCACGCCGCCCTGGTACTCCCGTCCGTCCACGGCCTCGTGGGGTACGCCGACCGCGAGGTCCGCGTACCCGTCGCCGTTCGTGTCGCCCGCCGTGACGTCGTAGCCGAAGTCGTCACCCGCCTCGGGGCTGCCCGCGACGCCGGAGGTGGCCTGGGTGTACGTGGCCGAGCCGCCCGGTCCGGCGGACGTGCCCTTCCAGACGGTCACCGCGCCCTTCCCGCCGCTCGCGTCGGGCAGGGCCAGCGCGACGTCGCCGTAGCCGTCCTTGTCGAAGTCGCCGACGGCGGCCTCGTAGGGCGCGCTGCCGAGCGTCTTGGACGGGCCCGAGGACAGGCCGCTCGCCGTGCCCCTGAGGAACCAGGCCCGGTGGTGGTCCGCGCCGTCGTAGAACTGGTCGCCGAGGACGATCAGGTCGGCCTTGCCGTCGCCGTCGACCTTGCCGGCGGCCAGACCGCCGGAGTACCAGCCGCCGTCCACCTTGTCGATCTTGCTGACGCTGCCGGTGCCGCCCGCCCGGGTGAAGGCGCCCCGGTACAGCCACGCCTCCTCGCCGCCCACGACCGCGAGGTCCGGCGAACCGTCGCCCGTGAAGTCGCCGGTGGCCACGTCGCGGCCGAAGTGGCCGTACGCCCCGGACCGGGGAGTGACGTTGGTGCCGCCGCTCAGCCCCGAGCGGGAGCCCCACAGGATCGTGACCGAGCCGCGGTACTCGTAACTGCCCACGTGTTCCATGGGGTTGCCGACGACGAGGTCCGCGTAACCGTCCTTGTCGAGGTCCGCGCTCGCGAGGCTCTCGCCGAAGGTGTCGTCCTCCTCGCCCGTCCCGGGCACGCCCGGGCTGTCCTGGTGGACGACCTGGGGGTGCGCGGTGTCGAGCCCGGAGGCGCTGCCGTACACGACGGTGACGGCGCCGCCCTCCCAGCCGCCGTCGCCGGAGACACCGGCGTAGGCGCTGCCGTACACGAGGTCGCGGTAGCCGTCGCCGTTGAAGTCGTCGTAGTGCTTGGCGACGGCGGCGGAGGCGGGGGCGGCGAGGGTCACGGGGGCGGTTCCCGCGGCCAGGAGGGCGGCGAGGGCCGTGGTGGTGCGCAGGCGCATGCGAGGGCTCCGGAAGTGGGAGGGGGCCCGCGCCGGGAGCGGCGCGGGCCCGACAGGCGGAAGGCGTGGGTCAGTTGGCCGCGTTGGCGCCGAACACCGGGTAGCCGTCGGTCGAGACGCCGACCGCGGACGGCGCCAGGGCGCGCGCGCCGGTGGTGGTGATCTTCGTGCCGCCGGAGGGCAGGTAGGTGACCGAGCCGTTGAAGTCGTTCTCGCCGCTCGCGGCGACCAGCAGGTCCGCGCGGCCGTCGTGGGTGACGTCGGTGAGCTTGACCTCGGCGCCGAAGTAGTCGTTCCTCTCGTCCGAGCCGGGGACGCCGGCCGTGGACTGGGCGAAGTACTGCGCGCCGGAACCGGTGTCGAGGCCGGACGCGGAGCCGTACAGGACGGTCACGGCGCCGGTGTTGACGACGCTGTTCAGGTTCTCGCCCGCGGCGGCGACGGCCAGGTCCTGGAACCCGTCGCCGTTGATGTCGCCGAGCGAGAGCTCGCCGCCGAACCAGTCGCCGCGCTCGGAATCGCCGGGGACCGAGCCGGAGTTCTGGCTCACGGCCACGGTGTAGTCGGGGCCGGCGGAGGAGCCGTAGATGACGTGGACCTTGCCGCCGGTCACCGACTCGGGCACGGAGGGGGTGTCGTCGTCCGTGGAGGGGTCCCAGTCCTGGCCGGTCACGATGTCGCCGTAGCCGTCGCCGTTCACGTCGCCGATGCCCGTGATCACACCGCGCTTGAGCTCCACGGCGCCGGAGGACACCAGGCCGGAGGCCGAGCCGGGGATGTAGTAGTTGGTGTTCCAGCCGGCGGTGCTGTCGGTCTCGTAGCCGTCGACGACCAGGTCGGTCCTGCCGTCGCCGTTCACGTCGCCCGCGGTCAGGTTGATCGGACCGGTGGGGCCGCCCGACTGGATCGGGGGCTTGACGGTGGCGCGGGCGCCGTAGCCGCCGGCGGGCGTGAGGCCGCCCTTGTAGACGTAGATGGTGCTCTCGCTCGAACCGATCGCGAGGTCGTCCTTGCCGTCGCCGTCGTAGTCGCCCGCGGCGAGCGTCTTGCCCCAGCGGTCGTGCGAGGAGACCGCGGGGTCCTTGATCGTCGTACCGCCGGTGAGGCCCTGCGAGGAGCCCCACAGGACGAGGACGGTGCCGCCGTCGGTGTCGCCGTCGACGTCCTCGTACGAGGCCGACACGGCGAGGTCGTCGTAGCCGTCGGAGTTGTAGTCGCCGTAGGCGCTGACCCAGCCGAAGTGGTCGCCGGTCTCGGCGGAGCCCGGGACGCCCGTGGTGTTCTGGCTGACGGTCGTGCGGTTCGTCGAGGTCACGCCGGTCGCCGAGCCGTACAGGGCGACGATCTGGCCGGCCTCCTTCTTGCCGCCGACGGTGGCGTCGCCCGCGGAGAACGCGGTGTCGCCGTAGCCGTCGCCGTTGAAGTCGGCCTCGTGGTGGTGGACCGAGTCCGCGGCCAGGGCCGTGGTGGTCGTGAAGGTGAGCAGGCCGCCCGTCAGCGTGGCCGCTGCGGCCGTCGCGAGGGCGATGCGGAAGTGCTTGTGCATGCGGGATTCTCCTGCGGCATGCGGGGAACGCCTGGCGGGCGTCCACAGTCGATGGGGTGCTCGTCGCCCGCGTTTTCCTGGAGTTGTCCTGGGTGTAACGGGGCGGTCGGCGAACAGGAGACCCGCGGAGTGATCCAAGGGTTGTACGTGATTTCGAAGAACTTCTGTTCCCGGTGGGGCGCACGTGACTTGTGCGCCCCACGCGGTGCCGTCGGCCGGTCCCCGGCGGGACCGGCCCGCGGTCAGCGGCCGAGTTCCGTGCCGTACGCCTTCGCGCCGGTCAGGCCGAGGCCGCGCGGGGTGAGGGAGCGCGCGCCCACCGGGTACGCGTCGTCCGTCGTCGGGACGTACCAGACACCGCCGGTGGCGGAGTTCTCGCCGGGGGCGCCGGCGGCGAGGTCCGCGAGGCCGTCCAGGTCGTACCGGCCGGCGGCGACCGTCGCGCCGAACAGGTCGCCGGCCTCGGCTGTGCCGGGGACGCCCTGCGTGTTCTGCGTGTACGTGACGCCGCCGGAGACCGGGCCGGTACCCGTGCCGTTCAGCACGGTGACCGAGCCCGCGTTCTCCAGCGAGCCGACGTCCTCACCGGGCGCGCCCACGAGGAGCTCGGGCGCCCCGTCGCCGTCCAGGTCGCCCACCGCCACCGAGGAGCCCCACGCGTCGCCCGCCTCCGCAGTGCCGGGGACCCCGGCCGAGGACTGGGACAGGCAGACGTCGGAGCCGTCGCGCAGGCCGCCCGCGCTGAACCGGACGAGGACCGCGCCGCTCGACTCGTCCGGGCACGGTGAGGGCACGTCGGCCTCGGGGTTGTCGCGCCGGTGGCCGAGGACCAGGTCGTCCGCGCCGTCCGCGTTCAGGTCGGCGGCGGCCAGGGAGGCGGCGTGGTCGCCGGTGCGCCAGACCTCGGCGGGTTCGCCGCCCGCGAGGGACCAGACGGCCGTGCCGTACAGCTCCATGCCGGACCAGGTGACCGCGATGTCGTCGGTGCCGTCGCCGTCGAAGTCGCCGGTGGCCAGGTCGTCGGCACCGGCGAAGTCGTAGCCGTCGAGGAGCGTCGTCGTGGCGGGGGAGGTCAGCGGGCCGGGGCGGAAGAGGAGCGAGCCGCCCTCCTCGCCGCTGGTGCCGATCGCGAGGTCGGTGTCCCCGTCGTGGTCGTAGTCGCCGGCCGTGAACAGGGCGCCCAGCCGGTCGGCGTCCCCGGCGCCCTTGGCGGCCACCGTTCCGCCGCTGCGGAAGCCGGAGGAGGAGCCGAACACGACGGTGAGCGTGCCGTGTTCGTCGTACGCGCTGTCGCTGAGGGACTCGCCGGGGGCGCCGACGAGCAGGTCGGCGAAGCCGTCCGCATCGACGTCGGCCGCGGCGACCCGGGCGCCGAACAGGTCGGTGGCCTCGGCGGTGCCCGGTATCCCGGAGGTGGCCTGGCTGACCGTGGCCGAGCCGGCGGTGCCGGGGCCCTGGGGCCCGCCCCAGACGACGTTCACGTAACCGGCCTTGGCCTGGCCGGAGACGGTGGCGCCGGGGACGCCGACCGCGAGGTCGGCGTAGCCGTCGCCGTTGAAGTCGCCCTGGAGGCCGGTGGGAGCCGCGAGGGCGGCGGGGGACGAGAGGCCGGCGACGGCGAGGACGACGGCCGTGCACAGCACGGCGGCCGGGAGGGGTCTGCGGGTCACGGGGACTCCAGCTTCTGCGACGGGGGAGGGGTGTGGGACGGCGGTCCGGGGAGGCCGCCGGACGGGAGCCGGGGGCTCGGCCGCCGGGAGCGGTCGGCGGCGGGGGCCGCGGGGGTGTCCGGACCGGGGGTCAGCGCGGTCCGGGCGTGACGGTGCGGACGTGGTCGGCGGGGCCCGCGCGACGGGTGAGGGGCGGCGGCCGCCACGTCGTCGCGACGGCCTGCTTCGGTGCGCGCATGGGCCACTCCCGGGACAGGGGCATACGGGTGTCCCCGGTGTGACTCACGAGGTGGACGAAGGGTTGTGCCCGGATGGCCACGGGGTTAACTCCGCCTCCGTGCCGGGTGGTTGGGGGACCGGCCTGGAGGGGAGCCGTACGCGCGCGGTGGTGGTCCCGGACGGGAGCGGTACGCGCGGCGGTGGTCCTGGAAAAGGGCACGCACGGCCGTAGCGCCGCGAGGGGCGGCCCCCGTGCCGGACCCGCAGGGGCCCTCGGCCGGACCCGCAGGGGGACCCCGCCCGGCCGGGCCGCAGGGGGGCCTCGCCCGGCCGGGCCGCAGGGGGACCTCGCCCGGGCCCGCAGGGGGACCTCGCCCGGGCCCGCAGCGGGACCGCCCCTCCGGCCGGCCTCGGCGTTCCCGGGTCGGTCAGTTGGCGGGCCGCAGCCGCAGGCCCATGTCCTCGGGGGTGAACAGCCGCGCCCTCTCCGGGTCGAACCCGGCGTCGGAGCCGTGCAGTACGAGGAACGCGCCCGCGCGCTTCTCGTACAGCGGCCCGAAGACCACCGCGTCGGCGTGGCCGTCGTCGTCGACGTCCAGCAGGGGCGGCTGGTGCCCGAAGGCGTTCCAGTAGTGCGGGTTGGGCGTCCCGGGCAGCCCCTCGGTTCCGGCGTCCACCGACTGCTCCCCGGCGGTGGACGGCACCCCGTCCGCTCCGCCCGGCAGCAGTGTGACCTTGCCGTCGTGCCGCCGGAAGTCGGGGGTGTTCACCACGAGGTCGGGACGGCCGTCGGCGTCGACGTCGCCCACGGCCGGTCCCGAGCCGAAGTCGACGCGCCGCCGGTCACCGGTGCGGTCGCCGATCACGGTCTCGGGGCGCCCCGTGCCGAGGCCGGAGCGGGCGCCGTAGAGGATCGTCACCGCGCCGCCGGTGCCCGGCATGTCGGCGGGCGCGACGACGAGTTGGGTCGGCAGCAGCAGGTCGTCGGTGCCGTCGCCGTCCGCGTCGCCGACGCGCGGGGTGCGCGGGCCGTCGAAGGTGGACAGCGCGCGGCCGATGCGCTCCTCCAGGCGGGTGTCGCGGACGAGACCCCGCTCGCCGCCCTCGTAGACGCCGACGGTGTGCAGTCCTGCGGGGGCGGAGTCGTCCTGCTCGGCGGCGTAGGAGTAGGTGAGGACGGCCTCCGCCCGGCCGTCGCCGTCGAAGTCGCCGGTCGCGGCGGCCCGCGGCGTGCTGTAGCCCTGCTGGTTCACGTCGAGGGGCGCCGTGCGCCGGGGTGTGCCGGCGCGGTCGAAGGGCCCGTACCGCAGGCTCCCGCCGGTGCCGGGCTCCCTGGAGCCGATGTCCCCGGTGCCGCCCCGGCCGCCGTCCAGCAGGTCCACGGCCCCGTCGCCGTCGAAGTCGGCGGCGGCCAGCGGCCGGAAGCCCTCGGGCAGGTCGAGGACGCAGGCCGGACCGAGGCCGCGCGGGCCGCCGAACATCGCGAACGCCCGCGCGCCGGACAGCTCTTTGCCGCGGCTGCCCAGCAGGTCGGTGAAACCGTCCCCGTCGAGGTCGGCTCGCAGCGGCGCCGACATGAGTTCCTGCCCCTCGGCCACTCGGGCTCGGCTCGTCCAGGCCGGGTCGAGCCCCTTCCGCGAGCCGTAGACGACGATCAGGCTCGGGGTGAACTCCTTGTCCCCCGCGGACTTCGCCTGCAGTGCGGTGACGAAGTCGTCGTAGCCGTCGCCGTTGAAGTCGCCCGGGTCGGGATCCGCGGCGGGCTTCCCGGCCGGGGGCCGCCCGTGCGCGGGGCGGTCGGACGAGGGCTCGTCCGCGCCACAGCCGGTGGCGGCGGCGAACACCAGCACGCAGGCCAGCACGGTACGCAGACGTATCAAGGCGACTCCAGGCTCGTCCGGCGGTGGCCTTCGCGCCACGATCCGCCCATGATGGCCCCTGCCGGGCCCGGGGACGAGAACACCCCATGTCCCGGCTTCGCGCGGGGACATGGGGTGTTTCTCGTCAGGGAGCCGCGCCGGCGCGGGGCCGGCGAGGCCGCCGTTCCGGGGCGGCGGGCCTCACTTGGCGGGTTCGGGCTCCGGGGTGCTCTCGGCCTCGGCCGGGCCCGTGGGGTCGGCCGGGGTCTTGACGGAGTCCAGGAGCAGCTGGGCAACGTCCACGACCTGGACGGACTCCTTGGCCTTGCCGTCGTTCTTCTTGCCGTTGACCGAGTCGGTCAGCATGACGAGGCAGAACGGGCAGGCGGTGGAGACGATGTCCGGGTTGAGGGAGAGGGCCTCGTCGACCCGCTCGTTGTTGATGCGCTTGCCGATCCGCTCCTCCATCCACATCCGCGCGCCGCCGGCGCCGCAGCAGAAGCCGCGCTCCTTGTGGCGGTGCATCTCCTGCTGGCGCAGGCCCGGGACGGCGGACATGATCTCGCGCGGCGGCGTGTAGATCTTGTTGTGCCGGCCCAGGTAGCAGGGGTCGTGGTAGGTGATCAGACCGTCCACCGGGGTGACCGGCAGCAGCTTGCCCTCGTCGATGAGGTGCTGGAGCAGCTGGGTGTGGTGGATGACCTCGTAGTCGCCGCCGAGCTGCGGGTACTCGTTGCCGAGGGTGTTGAGGCAGTGCGGGCAGGTCGCGACGATCTTCTTCGCGGACTTCGGCTTCGCGGACTCGGGGACGACCTTGCCCTCGTCGTCCGTCTCCTCGCCGAACGCCATGTTCAGCGCCATGACGTTCTCCATGCCGAGCTCCTGGAACAGGGGCTCGTTGCCGAGACGGCGGGCGGAGTCACCGGTGCACTTCTCGTCGCCGCCCATGATCGCGAACTTGACGCCCGCCATGTGCAGCAGCTCCGCGAAGGCCTTGGTGGTCTTCTTGGCGCGGTCTTCCAAGGCGCCGGCGCAGCCGACCCAGTAGAGGTACTCGACCTCGGTGAGGTCCTCGATGTCGCGGCCGACGACCGGGATCTCGAAGTCGACCTCCTTCGTCCACTCCAGGCGCTGCTTCTTGGCGAGCCCCCAGGGGTTGCCCTTCTTCTCCAGGTTCTTGAGCATCGTGCCCGCCTCGGACGGGAACGCGCTCTCGATCATCACCTGGTAGCGGCGCATGTCGACGATGTGGTCGACGTGCTCGATGTCGACCGGGCACTGCTCGACGCAGGCGCCGCAGGTGGTGCACGACCACAGGACGTCCGGGTCGATGACGCCGTTCTCCTCCAGCGTGCCGATCAGCGGGCGCTCGGCCTCCGCGAGGGCGGCGGCGGGCACGCCCTTCAGGGCCTCGGCCGACGCCTTCTCGTTGCCCTCCATGTCTTTGCCGCCGCCGGCCAGCAGGTACGGCGCCTTGGCGTGCGCGTGGTCGCGCAGGGACATGATGAGGAGCTTGGGGGAGAGCGGCTTGCCGGTGTTCCAGGCGGGGCACTGCGACTGGCAGCGGCCGCACTCGGTGCAGGTCGAGAAGTCGAGGAGGCCCTTCCAGGAGAACTGCTCCACCTGGGAGACGCCGAAGACGTCGTCGTCGCCGGGGTCGGTGAAGTCGATCGCCTTGCCGCCGGACGTCATCGGCAGCAGTCCGCCGAGCGAGGTGCCGCCCTTGGCGTCGCGCTTGAACCAGATGTTGGGGAAGGCCAGGAAGCGGTGCCAGGCGATGCCCATGTCCGTCTTCAGCGAGACCGTGATCATCCAGATGAAGGACGTCGAGATCTTGATCATCGCGGTCAGGTAGACGAGGTTCTGCAGGGTGCCGACGCTCAGGCCGCTGAAGGCGCTGACCAGGGGGTACGAGGCGAAGTAGGCGGCCTCGTAGTGGTCCACGCCGGTGAGGGCGCCCTCCAGGCCGCGCAGCGTCATGATCGCGAGGCCGATGATGAGGATGACGGCCTCGACGAAGTACGCCTGGCCGAAGTTCGAGCCCGCGAAGCGGGACTTGCGGCCCGGCCGGGTGGGCAGCGACAGCTGGCGGATCACGATGAGCGTGAGGATGCCGAGCGTCGTCATCGTGCCGATGAACTCGACGAACAGCTCCCAGGGCAGCCAGTGCCCGAGGACGGGCAGCACCCAGTCGGCCTCGAAGAGCTGGCCGAAGGCGTTGACGAGCGTCAGCACGAGCGAGAAGAAGCCGACGGCGACGAACCAGTGGGCGACGCCCACCACGCCCCAGCGGTTCATCCGGGTGTGGCCGAGGAACTCCCTGACGACCGTGACGGTACGCGCTGCCCAGTCGTCGGTGCGGATGCCCGCGGGGACGTCCTGGCCGAGCCGCACGAAACGGTAGATCTGTGCGATGGCTCGGCCGAACAGCGCCGCGCCGACGACGGCGAGTACCAGCGACACAATGATCGCGGCGAGTTGCATTTGGGGGCTCCTCGGGCCTGCGCGGTGGTGCTTCGAAAGTGATTACTAAGCGGTAACTTATGCAGTCCGTCTGAGACTACCCATTTCTAGCGCCGCACTGTAGCCAGGCGGGCGGTGATCTGTGTCGCTGAGGCTTGCCTCAGGCGCCGCACCGCCCCGCGCCGCCGGGTCGCGGCCCGCCCGGTGGAACCGGATCCTGTCATTCACACCATATTGCGGTATTCGTTCCCTGCGTGGGTGTGTGCTGCGGGGGCACCCGGTGTCGGGTTGTCCCGGCACACGCGTCGGCGGGCCCATCGAAATCCCAGGTCAAAGCTTCATTGCGCGTAAGGAACGGATAAGAGTTGAGCCCACTCGACTCAGCTCTGTTGACCACGCGCCGGACGTGATGCACACTTGAGTCCGTTCCACTCAAGTCAGCTGGAGGAATTGTCATGGCACGTGCGGTCGGCATCGACCTGGGCACGACTAACTCCGTCGTCAGCGTTCTGGAGGGCGGCGAGCCCACCGTCATCACCAACGCCGAGGGCGCCAGGACCACGCCGTCCGTCGTCGCCTTCGCCAAGAACGGTGAGGTGCTCGTCGGCGAGGTCGCCAAGCGCCAGGCGGTCACGAACGTCGACAGGACGGTCCGTTCGGTCAAGCGCCACATGGGCACTGACTGGAAGATCAACCTGGACGGCAAGGACTTCAACCCGCAGCAGATGAGCGCCTTCATCCTGCAGAAGCTCAAGCGGGACGCCGAGGCCTACCTGGGCGAGAAGGTCACGGACGCGGTCATCACCGTCCCGGCCTACTTCAACGACTCCGAGCGCCAGGCCACGAAGGAGGCCGGCGAGATCGCCGGCCTGAACGTGCTGCGCATCGTGAACGAGCCGACGGCCGCCGCCCTGGCGTACGGGCTCGACAAGGACGACCAGACGATCCTCGTCTTCGACCTCGGCGGCGGCACCTTCGACGTGTCGCTGCTGGAGATCGGTGACGGCGTCGTCGAGGTGAAGGCCACCAACGGTGACAACCACCTCGGTGGTGACGACTGGGACCAGCGCGTCGTCGACTACCTGGTGAAGCAGTTCCAGAGCGGCCACGGCGTGGACCTCTCCAAGGACAAGATGGCTCTCCAGCGTCTGCGCGAGGCTGCCGAGAAGGCCAAGATCGAGCTGTCCTCGTCCACCGAGACCTCGATCAACCTGCCCTACATCACCGCCTCCGCCGAGGGCCCGCTGCACCTGGACGAGAAGCTCACCCGGGCTCAGTTCCAGCAGCTGACGGCCGACCTGCTGGAGCGCTGCAAGACGCCGTTCCACAACGTCATCAAGGACGCCGGCATCCAGCTGTCCGAGATCGACCACGTCGTGCTCGTCGGCGGCTCCACCCGTATGCCGGCCGTCGCGGAGCTCGTGCGCGAGCTGACCGGCGGCAAGGACGCCAACAAGGGCGTCAACCCGGACGAGGTCGTCGCCATCGGCGCCGCCCTGCAGGCCGGTGTGCTCAAGGGTGAGGTCAAGGACGTCCTGCTCCTCGACGTGACCCCGCTGTCCCTCGGTATCGAGACCAAGGGCGGCATCATGACCAAGCTCATCGAGCGCAACACCACGATCCCGACCAAGCGGTCCGAGATCTTCACGACGGCCGAGGACAACCAGCCGTCCGTGCAGATCCAGGTCTACCAGGGCGAGCGCGAGATCGCGGCGTACAACAAGAAGCTCGGGATGTTCGAGCTGACCGGTCTGCCGCCGGCGCCCCGCGGCGTCCCGCAGATCGAGGTCGCCTTCGACATCGACGCCAACGGCATCATGCACGTGACCGCGAAGGACCTGGGCACGGGCAAGGAGCAGAAGATGACCGTCACCGGCGGCTCCTCGCTGCCGAAGGACGAGGTCGACCGGATGCGCCAGGAGGCCGAGAAGTACGCGGAGGAGGACCACGCCCGCCGCGAGGCCGCCGAGACCCGCAACCAGGGCGAGCAGCTCGTCTACCAGACCGAGAAGTTCCTCAAGGACAACGAGGACAAGGTCCCGGGCGAGGTCAAGACCGAGGTCGAGGCCGGCATCGAGGAGCTGAAGGCCGCGCTCAAGGGCGAGGACACCGCCGAGATCCGCACGGCCACCGAGAAGGTCGCCGCCGTCTCCCAGAAGCTGGGCCAGGCGATGTACGCCGACGCCAACGCCGCGCAGGCGGCCGGTGGCGCCGAAGGTGCCGGCGCCGAGCAGCCCAAGGCCGCTGACGACGACGTCGTCGACGCCGAGATCGTCGACGAGGACCGCAAGGACGGTGCCGCGTGACGGAGGAGACCCCGGGTTTCGAAGAGAAGCCTGACGTCCCCTCCGGCGCCACCTCTGACGACGCCGAGCCGCAGGCCGCCACCCCCTCCTCGGAGGAGGAGGCGGCGGCGGCCCCGGACGGGGACGCAGCAGCACAGTTGGTCGGCCTGACGGCCCAGCTGGACCAGGCCCGCACCGCGCTCACCGAGCGCACCGGGGACCTCCAGCGGCTCCAGGCCGAGTTCCAGAACTACCGCCGCCGGGTCGAGCGCGACCGGATCGCGGTCAAGGAGATCGCCGTGGCGAACCTCCTGACCGAGCTCCTCCCCGTGCTCGACGACATCGGCCGCGCGCGGGAACACGGCGAGCTGGTCGGCGGCTTCAAGTCGGTGGCCGAGTCGCTGGAGACCGTCGCGGCGAAGATGGGCCTGCAGCAGTTCGGCAAGGAGGGCGAGCCCTTCGACCCGACGATCCACGAGGCCCTGATGCACAGTTACGCGCCGGACGTCACAGAGACGACGTGCGTGGCGATTCTGCAGCCTGGGTATCGCATCGGCGAGCGCACCATCCGCCCCGCGCGGGTGGCCGTCGCCGAGCCCCAGCCCGGCGCGCAGACCGTCAAGGCGGACTCCGCCGAGACCGCCGAGGCGGCGGACGACAAGGAGAGCGGTGGCCCGGACGAGGGCTGACGTACGCACGAGGGAGGAGGGACGTCGAGGATGAGCACCAAGGACTTCATCGAGAAGGACTACTACAAGGTCCTCGGCGTCCCCAAGGACGCCACCGAGGCCGAGATCAAGAAGGCGTACCGGAAGCTCGCCCGCGAGTTCCACCCGGACGCCAACAAGGGGAACGCGAAGGCGGAGGAGCGCTTCAAGGAGATCTCCGAGGCGAACGACGTCCTCGGTGACCCCAAGAAGCGCAAGGAGTACGACGAGGCCCGCGCCCTCTTCGGCAACGGCGGCTTCCGGCCCGGTCCCGGCGCCGGCGGCGGCTCCTTCAACTTCGACCTGGGCGACCTCTTCGGAGGCGGCGCCCAGGGCGGCACCGCGGCGGGCGGTTTCGGCGGAGGCATCGGCGATGTCTTCGGCGGGCTGTTCAACCGCGGCGGTGCGGGCACCGGCGCCCGCACCCAGCCGCGGCGGGGCCAGGACATCGAGTCCGAGGTCACGCTGAGCTTCACGGAGGCGGTGGACGGCGCGACGGTGCCGCTGCGCATGTCCTCCCAGTCGCCCTGCAAGGCCTGTTCGGGCACCGGCGACGCGAACGGCACACCGCGTGTGTGCCCGACGTGCGTCGGCACCGGCCAGGTGGCCCGCGGATCGGGTGGTGGTTTCTCGCTGACCGACCCGTGCCCCGACTGCAAGGGCCGCGGCCTGATCGCGGAGAACCCCTGCGAGGTCTGCCGGGGCAGCGGCCGGGCCAAGTCCTCGCGCACGATGCAGGTCCGCATCCCGGCCGGCGTCAGCAACGGCCAGCGGATCCGGCTGCGCGGCAAGGGCGCCCCGGGCGAGCGCGGCGGTCCCGCCGGCGACCTGTACGTCGTCGTGCACGTCGACGCCCACCCGGTCTTCGGCCGCAAGGGCGACAACCTCACCGTCACGGTGCCCGTCACCTACCCGGAGGCGGCGCTGGGGGGCGAGGTGCGTGTGCCCACGCTGGGCGGGCCGCCGGTCACCCTGAAGCTGCCGCCGGGCACGCCCAACGGGCGCACGATGCGCGCCCGGGGCAAGGGCGCGGTCCGCAAGGACGGCACCCGCGGCGATCTGCTGGTCACCGTCGAGGTCGCCGTCCCCAAGGACCTCTCGGGCAAGGCTCGCGACGCGCTGGAGGCGTATCGCGAGGCGACCGCGGAGGAGGATCCGCGGGCGGAGCTGTTCCAGGCCGCGAAGGGAGCATGAGGACGCCATGGACGGAATCGGCCGTCGACGCAATCCGTACGAACTGACCGAGGAGACGCCGGTCTACGTCATCTCGGTGGCGGCCCAGCTCTCCGGCCTGCACCCGCAGACCCTGCGGCAGTACGACCGCCTCGGCCTGGTCTCCCCGGACCGTACGGCCGGGCGGGGCCGGCGCTATTCGGCCCGCGACATCGAACTGCTGCGTACGGTGCAGCAGTTGTCGCAGGACGAGGGCATCAACCTCGCGGGCATCAAGCGGATCATCGAGCTGGAGAACCAGGTGGCCGCGCTCCAGTCCCGGGTCGCGGAGATGCAGTCGGCGCTCGACGGAGCCGCGGCCGCGATGCAGCAGCGCGAGGCCGCCGTCCACGCCTCATACCGCCGGGACCTGGTCCCGTACCAGGACGTCCAGCAGACGAGCGCGCTGGTGGTCTGGCGGCCGAAGCGGTCGTCCGAGCAGTAGCCGTCACGGCGTCGCTCACTTGTGCAGGGGCCCGGGAGGGAGACCTCCCGGGCCCCTGCACGTGCGTGGGGCGGCCGAGGGAGTGGTTCACGGTCGGTCCGTGCCGTCGTCCGGGAGGGCGCCGCAGACGGGGTCGGCGCAGCGCACCTCGTTCCGCTCGGGGAACGCCCGCAGGGACGCCGCGCCGCAGCGCGGGCAGCGGCCCGGCAGCCGAACCGACGGCTCGGGGTCGCCCAGCGCCCGGGCGCAGCGCGCCGCCATCCGCCGGGCCTCCTCCTCGACGTGCGCGGCGAGCAGCGGGTCGCGGGCGATGCGCTCCAGGAGCCCGGCGACGCGGCGCAGCCGCACGGGTACCGGGGCGGGCGCGACGGGCCGCAGTCCGAGCCGCTCGCGGACCGCCTCCTCCAGCTCGGTCACACCGTCGGTGATGTCGCGTACGGCGTCCGCGAGGTGCGGCCCCGCCGGGTGGGCGGGACCGCTGTCCGGGGCGCTCACGGGGCCGTCCCGGGCCCCGCGGGCCGGTTCCTCGACGAGATCGGGGAAGCGGCGGATGAGCGAGCCGATCCAGACCGCGCTCCCCGTCGCTCGTGCGCCCCTCACGACCGGCCTCCCTCCACCTGCCACTTGGAACAGGTGTTCGATAACAGAGGTGAGGCAACAGGCTTGCACGGGGAGGCGGTGTACGCAAGTGACTACCGTCCGTGACGGCCGGTTCGGTCCGTGCGGTCGCACGAACATTCCACGAGGTGGAGAGGGTGCAACGTTCCCGCACGTCCGGCGAGTTGGTACCTTCACAAGCCGAACACGGAAGTCCGTTGCCATCTCGTTAAGTGGTTACTCCTTGACGCTGCGGTGATCGACGCGTTGGCTTTCAGCCACCTGGTCGCAAAGCTGCGCCCTCGTCCGGAAGGCACATGAAGTGAACACCCGTTTCCGTATGCGTCGTACTGCCATAGCCTTGGGCGCATTTGCCATGGCCGTCCCGCTCGCCGCCTGCGGCGTGGTCGACGGCATCGGCGACGACGGCAGTTCCGCGAGCCCCAAGAAGGGCGACGACATCACGGTCGGCCTCCTCCTTCCGGAGAAGGAGAACTCCCGGTACGAGAAGTTCGACTACCCCATCATCGAGAAGAAGGTGGCCGAACTCACCAACGACAAGGGCCGCGTCGAGTACGCCAACGCCGAGCAGGACGCGGCGCGGCAGAGCGCGCAGCTCAACCAGATGGTGGCCGACAAGGTGGACGTCGTCCTGCTCGACGCGGTCGACGCCAAGGCCATCGCGGGCTCCGTGCGCAAGGCCAAGGAGGCGGGCATCCCCGTCATCGCGTACGACCGCCTGGCGCAGGGGCCGATCGACGCGTACATCTCCTTCGACAACGAACTCGTCGGCCAGGTGCAGGGCAGGGCTCTCGTGGAGGCGCTCGGTCCCGGCGCGGAGAGCCGCAAGATCGTCATGATGAACGGCTCGGTCACCGACCCGAACGCCGCGCAGTTCAAGGCCGGCGCCCTCTCCGAGCTGGAGGGCAAGGTGATCATCGCCAAGCGCTTCGACACCAAGGACTGGAAGCCGGAGAACGCCAAGGCCAACATGGAGCAGGCCATCACGGCCGTCGGCCTGGACAACATCGCCGGCGTCTACTCCGCCAACGACGGCATGGCGGGCGCGATCATCTCGGCCCTCAAGGAGACCGGCGCCACCAAGCTCCCGCCGGTCACCGGCCAGGACGCCGAACTGGACGCCGTGCAGCGCATCGTGTCGGGCGACCAGTTCATGAGCGTCTACAAGTCCTACGCGCAGGAGGCCAACGCCGCCGCGCAGATGGCGGTGGCGAAGGTCCAGGGCCGCTCGATCGAGTTCGACGCCCTCACCCGCGACAAGGTCGACAGCCCCACCAAGAAGAACATCCCCGCGCAGCTGGTCCCCGTGGTCGCGCTGACCAAGAAGAACATCGAGGAGACCGTCGTGCAGGAGGGCTTCTACACGGTGAAGCAGATCTGCACCTCGAAGTTCAAGGCGGACTGCTCGGCGATCGGCCTGAACTAGCTTTCCGCGGGCGCCCGCCGGGGTCGCCCGCCCGCCGACACCGCCCGCCCGCGGAACACCGCGCGCGGGCGGTCCCGCGTTCCGCCGCGGCCGACGTGTGCCGCCGCGTCACCCGGCGACCCGTGCCCGTGCCCGTGCCGGCGATCCGTGCCCGTGCCCCGGCCCGACGACCGCTCCGGCAGCAGCATTTCGGCCAGCCGCGGGCCACCTCCGTATCCCCTCCTGCCCCTTCCGGCGCACCCGCGAAATCCCCATACACAGGGACATAAACCTCTCTTCCGCCGTGCCGGTGACGGAACTTGTGGCCGCGGTTGCGTACGACCCCCGCACCGTCAGCTTGTTGCAAGCGGCCGTTGCGGAGGTGGGGACATGTCCCGGCTTGTCGGGGCGATCGGGGGCAGGCGCGGGAAAGAGGCGTGTTGCGATGGCGGACCGGGCCGCGCATAGTGTCGCTGCGGAAGACGCCGAGGCGTTGCATCGCGCAAGACGCTGGAGCCAGGAGTTTGGAGCCAGGGGTGGGAGATGGCGGGGCACGGGACGGACACGCATCCGCACGGTGCTGACCGGCTGTGCGAGGCCGGGGACCGCGTGTATTCCCGTGCCGTACGGCGTGGCCGCGTGCTGCGCTCGGACGCCGACGCGGTGCCCTGCCTGCTCGAACTGGCGCTGCTGCACCCGGATCCCGACGACATGGGCTGGCTCGTGCCGACCTCCCCGCAGGAGGTCATGACGCGGCTGCTGCGCGGCGTCTACGAGGAGGTCACCGCCAGCCAGTCGCGGGTGGGCGACGCGGTGGCCGCCTTCGAGTGGTACGCGGGGCTCGGCGGACGCGTCCGGGCGCCGGCCGAGGGCGCCGCGATCCGCGTGCTCGACGGACTGCCCCGGATCCGGGCCGCGATGGACGAGGCGACCGAGGCGTGCCGTACCGAGGTGCTGACGGTGCAGCCGGGCGGTATCCGCCGTGAGGACGAGCTGTCGGAGGGGCTGCACCGGGCGCTGGGGCTGCGCCGGCGCGGGGTGCGGATGCGCGACCTGTACACCCATGTGGCGCGGCACGGCCAGGGCCTGCACACGTACATGGAGCTGATGGGGGAGGCCGCCGAGGCCCGCACGCTCGACGAGGTCGTGGAGCGGCTGATCGTCTTCGACCGCAAGGTGGCGTTCATCCCCGCCAACGCGGACCGCACGATCGCCCTGGAGCTGCGCCACCCGGCGCTGGTGGACTACCTGGTCACGGTCTTCGAGCGGCTCTGGCGGCTGGGCATCCCGCTCGCCGCGCCGCTGCCCTCGACGGGCATCGAGGGGATCACGCACCGGGAGCGGTCGATCGCGGCGCTGCTCGCGGAGGGCCACCAGGACGCCGTGGTCGCCGAGCGTCTCGGCATCAGCGTGCGCACCTGCCGCGCGCACATCGCCCGGCTCTCCGAGACGCTCGGAGCCGCCAGTCGTACGCAGCTGGGCGTGCGGATCGCCCAGGCGGGCCTGGACGGGCCCCCCAGGGCCTCGGACGCCGCCGAACTGCTGCCGGTCAGCGTCCCGGGCCGGGACGCGCCCACGGCCCGCTGAGAGCGCCCGCGGGCGGACGGCGGTACGGCACCGGGGCGTCGCCGGCGCGTGTGGCCGGCGGGCCGGGTCCGCGCCGTCAGCGTTCGGGGTCGAGGATGCCGGACTGGGCTATCAGGAAGCCGAGTTGGGCGCGGCTGCCGCTGCCGAGCGCGGCGGCGAGCTTGGCGATGTGGGCGCGGCAGGTGCGGACGTTCATGCCCAGGCGCCGGGCGATCGCCTCGTCGACGTGGCCCTCCACGAGCAGTTTGGCGATGGAGCGCTGGACGCCGGTGATGCCGTCCGTGGGGGGCGCGTAGGGGGCCTCCTCGAGGAGCGGGACCGCCCGGGCCCAGAGCTGCTCGAAGACCTTCGCCAGGTACTCCACGAGGCCGGGGTGGCGCAGTTCGAGGGCCATCTGGCCGTCGCCGCGCGCCGGGATGAAGGCGACCGTGCGGTCGAAGATCATCAACCGCTCGATGAGCTCTTCGAGGGTCCGGATCTCGACGTTGCCCTTGGTCATGTGCTCCGCGTAGGCCAGCGTGCCCTGGCTGTGCCTTGCGGTGTGCTGGTAGAGCGTGCGCATGGTGATGCCGCGGGCGATGACCGCCCGCCCGCGCTCCAGGGCCTCGATGAGAGAGTGTTCGCTGCGTCCGCCGCCCGGCTGGACGGTGAGGATCTCGGAGTGGCACTCCGTCATCGCCAGCTCGATCGCCGAGTTGATCCGGTTGATGCCTTCCAGCACGGTGATGGCGTGCGTGGTCGGCGGATCCTGGGCGGTGATGGCCATGAATGGCTCGAAGGAGTCGGTCAACTCCACAGCCAGGCTTCTACGCTCCTGGATCTCCCGCTCTATCGGGTGCAGGCGCTGCGCGAGGGCGGCCGCCGGCGGCACCGGACGGAGCCACAGGGGGTCGTCCGGGTCGGGGTGCAGCAGCGCGAACTCCATCAGGCAGGGAGCGGGTTCCACCTCCTTGCGGGCGATGCGCCCGGAGCGCAGCGCGGAGGCGTAAAGACGCTTGCCTTCGTCGCACAGTTCAGTCTCGGCATGAGGATGTGTCCGATGTGAGTTCTTTGTAGGCAAAGCTCCACCCCCCAGGGTCCTGAACGTGCAGGAACATGATGCATCGACCCTGTGGTGTTTGCCTGACTGAATGAGCCATCGTCTTGGAGGACGGCGGGGGAGAGTATCCAAGGAAGTGAGGACGAAGCCGACTATGTGCAAGAGAATGGTTCGCTCGGTGCTCGCTGTCGCCTTCTCCGCTGGGATGGTCTTCAGTGCCGCGAGCGCCCTGGACCTTTCCTGGAGCAGTGAGCCTGCCGATGCACAGGTGTCCAGCACGACCGAAGCCGTGCCCGGCGACCTCTCCTGGAGCATCGCCCCGCCGGATCTCTCCTGGAGCAGCGTGCAGGGGGACCTCTCGTGGAGCATCGGTTCGCCCAAGGGCGTGGCCGCATGACCATCCCGCCCGACGACCGCTCCTTCCGCCGGGAGATGGCGACCGCCTACCGGTCCGGCTGGCACTTCATCGACCTGGTCACCGCCATCCCCCACAGTGGTGACTCGTTGATGGTGACGGTCTTCGGAGAGCCGGTCGTCGTCACCCGGGACGACGACGAGGACGTCCGGGCGTACCGGTGTCTGCGGCGGCCTCGGGGGGCGCCACAGCCGGTACGGTGCGCGATCCGGTACGGCATGATCTTCGTGAACCTGGACCAGCGTGACCATCAGCTGGTCGAGCCGGAAGCCCCGGACGTACGGACCATCTCAGCCACCCCCCGCAGTGCCTGACGCGATTCCCCCGTCGTTGTAGATCGCGCAGGTGCTTCCCCCCGCAGCGGCGTCACCGTGACCTGAACACGGTGACGCCGCTGTCGTTTCGGGCGAAAGATCCCGGTACGCCCCGGTCTCGGAGCGGCCGGGCGACTCTGGCGACTCCGCGTGCCCGGCCCGCGGTCAGCCGCGACCCATCGCCGAGGTCAGTCCGATCTCGATGACCACCCGGGCCGGATTCGGCGAGGGCACCCGGCCGTACCGCTCCGCGTAGCGCCGCTCCGCCTCGGCGACCTGCTCCGGCTCCCGGCGCACGACCGCGATCCCTTCGAGCGTCGCCCACCGCCGCCGGTCCACCTGGCACACCGCGACCCGGGCCCCGCCGGGCCCCGCCGCCAGGATGTTGGCCACCTTCGTGCTGGACCCGTTGGTGATCACCCGGGCCAGCCCCTCCTCCGGCGCGTACGTCACGCCGACGGGCACCACGTGCGGGGAACCGTCGGGGCGCGGGGTGGTCAGGGTGCACAGGTGGTGCTCGCGCCAGAAGCTGAGGTACGCGGCGTCGGGATCGCGCGGATCCACGGGGTATGCGGCCATGGCGGGAACTTAACCGTTTCTCGTCCCGCGGCACTCCTTGAGTGGAATAGACTCAACTTTGTGTACGTTGCTGGAGTCAGGCTGAGGACGACTGACGCAAGGAGGAGACAGCGACCGTGGACGCCGAGCTGACCAACAGGAGCCGGGACGCGATCAATGCGGCCAGCAGTCGGGCCGTGTCCGAGGGGCACCCGGACCTCACCCCCGCCCACCTGCTGCTCGCTCTGCTGGCGGGGCAGGACAACGAGAACATCACCGACCTGCTCGCCGCCGTCGAGGCCGACCAGGCGGCCGTGCGCACCGGTGCCGAGCAGGTGCTGGGCGCACTGCCCAGCGTGACCGGCTCCACCGTCGGGCCCCCGCAGCCCAGCCGCGACCTGCTCGCCGTCATCGCCGACGCCACCGAGCGGGCCAAGGAACTCGGTGACGAGTTCCTGTCCACCGAGCACCTGCTCATCGGCATCGCCGCGAAGGGCGGCCGCACCGCGGACGTACTGTCCTCACAGGGGGCCAGTGCGAAGAAGCTGCTGGACGCGTTCCAGAAGACCAGGGGAGGGCGCCGGGTGACGACCGCGGATCCCGAGGGCCAGTACAAGGCACTCGAAAAGTTCGGTACCGACTTCACCGCCGCAGCGCGGGAGGGCAAGCTCGACCCCGTCATCGGACGGGATCAGGAGATCCGCCGGGTCGTCCAAGTGCTGTCCCGGCGCACCAAGAACAACCCCGTCCTCATCGGCGAGCCCGGCGTGGGCAAGACCGCCGTCGTGGAGGGCCTCGCCCAGCGGATCGTCAAGGGCGACGTGCCCGAGTCCCTCAAGAACAAGCGGCTCGTCGCGCTCGACCTCGGCGCCATGGTCGCCGGCGCGAAGTACCGCGGCGAGTTCGAGGAGCGCCTCAAGACCGTCCTGGCCGAGATCAAGGACTCCGACGGCCAGATCATCACCTTCATCGACGAGCTGCACACCGTCGTGGGCGCGGGCGCCGGCGGCGACTCCGCCATGGACGCGGGCAACATGCTGAAGCCCATGCTGGCCCGCGGCGAGCTGCGGATGGTCGGCGCGACGACCCTCGACGAGTACCGCGAGCGGATCGAGAAGGACCCCGCCCTGGAGCGTCGCTTCCAGCAGGTCCTGGTCGCCGAGCCGACCGTCGAGGACACCATCGCGATCCTGCGCGGCCTCAAGGGCCGCTACGAGGCGCACCACAAGGTGCAGATCGCGGACAGCGCCCTGGTGGCCGCCGCGGCCCTGTCCGACCGCTACATCACCTCCCGCTTCCTGCCCGACAAGGCCATCGACCTCGTCGACGAGGCCGCGTCCCGGCTGCGCATGGAGATCGACTCCTCCCCGGTCGAGATCGACGAACTCCAGCGCTCCGTCGACCGGTTGAAGATGGAGGAGCTGGCGATCGGCAAGGAGACCGACGCCGCGAGCCGGGAGCGCTTGGAGAAGCTGCGCCGCGACCTCGCCGACCGCGAGGAGGAACTGCGCGGCCTCACCGCCCGCTGGGAGAAGGAGAAGCAGTCCCTCAACCGCGTAGGTGAGCTGAAGGAGAAGCTCGACGAACTGCGCGGCCAGGCCGAACGGGCCCAGCGCGACGGCGACTTCGACACCGCCTCCAAGCTGCTCTACGGCGAGATCCCGACCCTGGAGCGGGACCTGGAGGCCGCCTCCGAGGAAGAGGAGGAGGCCGCCGGAACCGACACCATGGTCAAGGAGGAGGTCGGCGCGGACGACATCGCCGACGTCGTCGGCGCCTGGACCGGCATCCCCGCGGGCCGCCTCCTGGAGGGCGAGACGCAGAAACTCCTGCGCATGGAGGACGAGCTGGGCCGCCGCCTCATCGGGCAGACCGAGGCCGTCCGCTCGGTGTCCGACGCCGTGCGGCGCACCCGCGCCGGGATCGCCGACCCCGACCGGCCCACCGGCTCCTTCCTCTTCCTCGGCCCGACCGGCGTCGGCAAGACCGAACTCGCCAAGGCGCTCGCCGACTTCCTCTTCGACGACGAGCGGGCCATGGTCCGCATCGACATGAGCGAGTACGGCGAGAAGCACAGCGTCGCCCGCCTCGTCGGCGCCCCGCCCGGCTACGTCGGGTACGAGGAGGGCGGCCAGCTGACGGAGGCCGTGCGCCGGCGCCCGTACAGCGTGGTCCTGCTCGACGAGGTCGAGAAGGCGCACCCCGAGGTCTTCGACGTGCTGCTCCAGGTGCTGGACGACGGCCGGCTGACGGACGGTCAGGGGCGCACCGTCGACTTCCGCAACACCATCCTGGTGCTCACCTCGAACCTGGGCAGCCAGTTCCTGGTCGACCCGCTCAGCACCGAGGAGGAGAAGAAGGAGCAGGTCCTGGAGGTCGTACGGGCCTCCTTCAAGCCGGAGTTCCTGAACCGGCTCGACGACCTGGTCGTCTTCTCGGCGCTAACCAAGGCGGAGCTGGAGCGCATCGCCCGGCTCCAGATCGACCGGCTCGCCCGGCGTCTGGCCGACCGCAGGCTCGCCCTGGAGGTCACCGACGCGGCCCTGGCCTGGCTCGCCGACGAGGGCAACGACCCGGCCTACGGTGCCCGGCCGCTGCGCCGCCTCATCCAGACGGCGATCGGCGACCGGCTCGCCAAGGAGATCCTCGCGGGCGAGGTCAAGGACGGCGACACGGTCCGCGTCGACGCCTTCGGCGACGGCCTCATCGTGGGCCCGGCGACTGACCGCCCGGCCGGCAAGACCTTGTAGTCCCCGGCGGCCGTCGGGGTACCCGGCGGGGGAGCCCCGCAGCGGGGGTTCCCTCCCGGGACCTCGTGCGCACGCCGTAGCCGCCCGGCCACGGCGAGGCGCGCCCGGCCCGCCCGTCGGCGGAGATCGGCCAGATCGTGTCAGCCCCCGGCGGACAGGCCCGCCAGGGGTTGCCACTCCCCGCCCCGCATGGGGGAGGATGGCGTAATCCGTACGAAGGGAAATACACGGTGAGCATCGACCCGTCCTCGATTCCGAACTTCGGGGGCCAGCCCGAGCCGCAGCCCGGCGGACCGGCGGGCCCCGTCGTCCCGGATCAGGACCTCGTGAAGCAGCTCCTCGACCAGATGGAGCTCAAGCACCTCGTCGACGAAGAGGGAGACCTCGTCGCGCCGTGGGAGCAGTTCCGTACGTACTTCATGTTCCGCGGTGAGGGTGACCAGCAGGTCTTCTCGGTCCGGACGTTCTACGACCGGCCGCACCAGATCGACGAGAAGCCCGCGCTGCTGGAGTCCATCGACGACTGGAACCGTCGCACCCTGTGGCCGAAGGTCTACAGCCACACGCACGACGACGGCACCGTCCGGCTCATCGGCGAGGCGCAGATGCTGATCGGCACCGGCGTCAGCCTGGAGCACTTCGTCTCGTCGACGGTCAGCTGGGTGCGGGCCGCCATCGAGTTCGACAAGTGGCTCGTCGAGCAGCTCGGCCTGGAGCAGGAAGTCAACGAGGCGGACAAGCCCGGGGACGACGAGGAGTAGTCCCGGCCCGCACTCACAGGGGCGTATGGGCGACCACCACCAGATACGCCCCGTAGGCGAAGGAGAGCCCGGCGAGGGCACCGGCCACCAGTGCCGCGTGCCACGGCCGGGCTCTTGCCGTCCGCACCAGCGCGCCCGCCAGCGGCAGCAGCAGCGGGAACGCGGGCAGCAGGAAGCGCGGCTTGCACTCGAAGAAGCCCGAGCCGCCCAGCGCGATCAGCAGCAGTACGCCGCTGTGCACGAGCAGCGGCAGCGGGGTGCGGTCCAGGGCGAGCAGCGCGAACAGCAGCACGGCCGCCGCGACGATCACCATGGTCATCGGGAAGACGAAGCGGTCGCCGTGCAGCAGCAGGTGCTTCACGAAGCCCAGGGAGCCGCGGCCGAAGTCGAAACGGGACCCCCACAGGCGCTGCACCGCGAAATAGCCGCCGAGCGGGTCACCCTCGCGCAGGCCCACCCACAGGACGTAGCCGCCCCAGCCCAGCGGTGCGAGCGCCGCGCCCGTCCACAGCCTGTGGGTAACTTTCCGGCCGCGCGCCCTCCACAACTCGTGCGCCGCCGCCGCGAGGACCGCCGCGGCCACGGCGACCCCGTTGGGCCGGGCCAGCCCCGCCAGCGCCGCGAGCGTCCCCGCCCACAGCCAGCGCCCGGTCAGCACCGCGTACAGCGACCAGGCGGCGAAGGCCGTCAGCACCGGTTCCGTGTACGCCATCGACAGCACCACCGAGTGCGGCAGCAGCCCCCAGAGCAGCACGAGCACGGTGGCGACGGCGCGACCGCGCAGCCGCGCCCCGACGAGGTAGATCCCGTACGCGGCGGCCGCGGCGGCGGCCCAGGCGACCAGCAGGGCCGCGGCGCCCCCGCTCAGCGGGGTCAGGGCGGTCACGCAGCGGATCAGCGCCGGGTACAGCGGGAAGAACGCCAGGTCGCTGCGGACGACCTCCGGTCCGGCCTGCAGGGTGCGGCCGTACCCGTGCGCCGCGATGCCCAGGTACCAGGCCGAGTCCCACGAACGGCCGAGCAGGGCCAGCGGATGTCTTCCCTGCGCCCAGGCGGCCACGGCGACCACGAGGAGGCCCGTGAGGCGGGCGGCGGCGAACAGTCCGAGCGCGGTGGCCGCCGTGGTGGGCGGCCGACGGCGAGCGGGAACCGGACGGCCACGGTCCCCGGCGCCGGACTGCCTGGCGGGGGCGGGAATGGTACTCGCGTGGGTCACACCCGCACTGTGCGTCCCTTACGGGGCATTTGCGAGCATTACAGCGCCGTGCGGGTACGGATCGCGCCGGTCCGGCGCGCCACCCGCGACACGGGCCGCCACGGTGCTAGAAACGCGCCTTCCGCCACCGTCAGGCGCTGCGGAACGCGGCCTGCACCGCTTGACGGCGTCCTGGAGCACCTCGGCGCGCTTGCAGAACGCGAAGCGGACGAAGGGGGCGCCCTCCTCGGTTGTCCTGCACGATCCGAGGGCGCTGTCACCGGGCCGGCGGCGCGGGCCGGTTGCGAGAAGGTGCTGTGCCCGACCCTCGAGTCCCGTCAGCTTTCGTAGTGGTAGCGGCACTGTGCGATCAGGACGCCGTCCCCGGTGGCCTTGTAGATCAGTCGGTGCTCGTCGTTGATGCGGCGCGACCAGTAGCCCTGAAATCCGTGCTTGAGGGGTTCCGGTTTGCCGATGCCTTCATTGCCGTTCCGGGTGATGTCCGTGATGAGCGTGTTGATGCGCTTGAGGGTCTTCCGGTCCTGAAGCTGCCACCACAGATAGTCCTCCCAGGCACGGGAGGAGAAGGTGATCTTCAACTCGCGGCCTTACTCGTCGGTCGCCAGCCCGCGCACGACGCCACCGCCGTTTTCCAGCTCGTCGATGGACGCGAGCAGGCGCCGGGCGTTGGCCGGACTGCGCAGCAGGTACGCCGTCTCCTTCAGGGACTCGTAGTCCTCAAGGGAGACGATGACGACCGGCTCATGTCCGGCCCGGGTGATGACGACCTCTTCGCGGTCGTCTGTGACGGAGTTGAGCACCTCGGCGTACCGTGCGCGCGACTCGGAATACGTCATGGTCTTCACAGTCGGCCCTCCCTTCAACGTACAGAAAATTGTACGTCCGTCCCTGTCGGTGCGGCAAGCGCCGAAAGGACGGCCTCCGGCGCGAAGGGCGGGCGAGGCGTGGCAGGCGCGGGGGACGCGTCGACCGGCCGCGCAAGGCGCCGATCAGCCCGCGAACGCCTTGCGGAGCCGTTCCGCGGCGTCTGTCAGCACCTCGGTGCGCTTGCAGAACGCGAAGCGGACGAAGGGGGCGCCCTCCTCGCGGTGGTCGTAGAAGACCGCGTTCGGGATGGCGACGACGCCGGCGCGTTCCGGCAGGGCGCGGCAGAAGGCGAAGCCGTCCGACTCGCCGAGCGGGCGGATGTCGGTGGTGACGAAGTACGTGCCCGCGGGCCTGAAGACCCCGAAGCCCGCCTCCTCCAGCCCAGCGGCCAGCAGGTCCCGCTTGGCCAGCATGTCCGCGCGGAAGGCGTCGAAGTACGCGTCCGGCAGGGCGAGCGCCTCGGCGACGGCGTACTGGAACGGCCCCGAGGCCACGTACGTCAGGTACTGCTTGGCCGAGCGCACCGCCGTGACCAGGCCGGGCGCCGCCGTGATCCAGCCGACCTTCCAGCCGGTGAACGAGAACGTCTTGCCCGCGCTGCTGATGCTGACCGTCCGCTCGCGCATCCCCGGGAACGACGCCAGCGGCAGATGCTCGGCCCCGTCGAAGACGAGGTGCTCGTACACCTCGTCCGTGACCACGAGCAGGTCCCGCTCCACGGCCAGCCGCGCGATCTCCGTGAGCTCCTCGCGGCTGAGCACCGTGCCGGTCGGATTGTGCGGTGTGTTGATCAGCAGCAGCCGGGTGCTGTCGGTGACCGCGTCCCGCAGTTCGTCGAGGTCGAGCCGGAACGCCCCCTCGTGCGGGCGCAGCGTCACCGGCACCCGGGTGCCGCCCGCCATCGCGATGCAGGCGGCGTAAGAGTCGTAGTACGGCTCGAACGCGACCACCTCGTCGCCCGGCTCCAGCAGCGCCAGCAGGGTCGCGGCGATCGCCTCGGTCGCGCCGGCGGTGACCAGCACCTCGGTGTCCGGGTCGTACGTCAGCCCGTAGCGGCGCCGCTGGTGCTCGGTGACCGCCGTCCGCAGCTCGGGCACGCCGGGGCCCGGCGGGTACTGGTTCCCGTGCCCCTCGCGCAGCGCCCGCACGGCGGCCTCCCGGATCTCGCGCGGGCCGTCGGTGTCGGGGAAACCCTGGCCGAGGTTGATCGCGCCGGTGCTCAGGGCGAGGGCCGACATCTCCGCGAAGATCGTCGTACCGAACTCGGCGAGCCGGCGGTTCAGAAGAGGGCGTGCGCTGGAGGTCATGCCGGCCATCCTGCGCCGAAGCTCTGGAGTTCCTCAACTCTGCTTTGGCGGGCGTGGCGTGAGGGCATCCCCCTGCCACGCAGGAAGCAGCACCGGGAAGTACCACCGGAGAACGCCCCGGGGAAGCACGGGGGGCGCACGGTACGCATCAACGGACAAGGGGCCCACGGGGGGTCGCTTCGGGGGAAGTGGAAGGAGGGTGGCGCCATGTTCGCAGGCATCATCCTGGCTGTCGGTCTGGTCGCGCTGGTCGCGGTGTTCAAGGCCGCCGGACGGGGCCGGGGGAAGGCCGCGCGCCTGTCGAAGGGCCGCACCTCGCGCTCGCGCCGCACGGGCGGGAACGGGAGCTGGTGGGCGGGCGGTGGCGGCGCGGCCCAGTCGTGCGGATCGTCCGGCGGTGGCCACCACGGCCACTCCTGCGGCGGAGGCTCGTCGTGCAGCAGCGGCTCGTCCTGCGGAGGCGGGTCGTCGTGCGGCGGCGGAGGCGGATGCGGAGGAGGCAGCTGACACGGGGCAGCTGAGCTCCCTTCGGGGGAAGCGCGTCCGCGCACCGGAGTGCCCGTCGGGGGAGTGCCCCCGACGGGCACTCCGGCGTTCCGGCGGGCCCGTTCCCGTGACTTCGGCGGCGACGGCGGGTCCCGGTTCCGCGGCCGTGCGGAACGGCGGCGTCCGGGGGGCGCGCCCGCGCTCCGGGCGCACGCCGTGGTTGAACAGTTGAGCTGTGGAGCCCTCGGGGGGATGGAAACCCTACGAAGTTGGGTAAAAACGCAGTGGTGCCGCCACAGTTCATGATTCCCTCTAAATCACCAACGCGGCCCTCGGATTTGTCCCTCCTGACCGGACTGACCTGGCCGATCCCCCGGTACCGACGGGGTGCGCCGGGCCCCCCACCTCCCTTTGCGTAATAGCGGAGCCGACCCATGCTCACGACCCTGAACACCTCGTACACCGACACGCGTGCGGCCGACCTCGCCTGGACCCTGGGCCGCGAGCCGCTGCCGGCGCTCGCCACGCTCGACCTCGAACTGGCTGGCGCGAAACTCCAGTTGCGGCTGCTCGGAGCCTCCCACCAGGTGATTCTGGAGGAGGACAGGGGCAGTTGTTCGGAGACCGTCGCGTGCATCGCCGGCAGCAGCACCCCGCTGCCGCTCGGCGTCGCCAAGCGCATCGGCGACTGGGAGTACGAGTTCGCGGCCCGCGTCGAGACGCTGTCGCACGGCTCCTTCGCCGGGCGCGCCCAGGAGTTGCTGGCCCTCGTGGCCGACCACCCCCACGGCCTCGCGGGCGTCTTCCCCGGCAGCCCGCACGCCTTCACCGCCATGCTCGCCCAGCGCCACGAGGGCCAGGTGCACTGGCGCACCTGGCACGCCTACCCGCAGGACGGTCAACTCGTCGCCACCCGGACGAGAGTGGGTGTACGAGTCCCGTCCCTCAGTCCGTCCGCCGTCTGACCGGCCGGACCCCCATTTCCCTCCGGCCCCGCGGGGCACGGCCGTCGCGGGCCCCGGCCCCGGCGGGCGGTCTCGCACAGACGGCCACGTTCCACACGTGTGGGTGACGAGGCGTGCCGCCGCCGTGACGTAGCGTTCGCAGCGTGATCGATCCGCACGCGCCCTCCCCCACACGCGGCTTCACGCGATCACGGGGAGCCCCGACGCCCGGCGCGCCGCCGCCGGGGGGCGAGCGGGGCCCGGCGCGGCTGCCCGTGCGGCCCGGCACCGGACGGTTCTTCGTCCTCGCCTGCGTCTTCGTCTGCGCCGCCTGCGGACTCGTGTACGAACTCGAACTCGTCGCCCTCGCCTCGTACCTGATCGGCGACTCCGTCACCCAGGCCTCCGTCGTGCTCTCCGTGATGGTCTTCGCGATGGGCATCGGCTCCCTCGCCGCCAAACGGCTGCGCTGCCGCGCCGCGGCCGGCTTCGGCGCCGTCGAGGCCGCCCTCGCCCTGGTCGGGGGATGCAGCGCGATGGCCCTGTACGCGATGTTCGCCTGGACCGGGGACTGGGGCGGCGCCTGGGCGAGCGGATCGCGCTGCCTCCTGGTGGCGTTCTCCCTGGCCATCGGCCTCCTCATCGGCGCCGAGGTCCCCCTCCTCATGGAGCTGATCCAGCGCATCCGGCGCCAGGACGCGGGCGGCGCCGTCGCGGACCTGTTCGCCGCGGACTACGTCGGCGCGCTCGTCGGCGGCCTGGCCTTCCCCTTCCTGCTGCTGCCGCTGCTCGGCCAGCTCACCGGCGCCCTGCTCACCGGCGCGGTCAACGTGGTCGCCGGCGGGACGCTCGTCCTCGGCCTGTTCCGGCAGGACCTCACCCGGCGCGCGCGATGGCTGCTGGTCACCGCCAACGTCGTCGTCCTCGGCCTGCTCGCCACGGCCGCCCTCCTCGTCGACGACTTCGAACGGGCCGCGCGCCAGGCCGTGTACGGCAGCGACGTGCGCGTCGCCCTGCAGACCGGCGTCCAGGAGGTCGTCCTCACCGGCGGCACCCACGGCCGTCCCCTCGACCTGTTCCTCGACGGACGCCTGCGGGTCAGCGGACGCGACGAGCACCTCTACCACGAGGCGCTCGTCCACCCCGCGCTGAACGGACCGCGGGCGCGCGTTCTTGTTCTCGGCGGCGGCGACGGGCTCGCCACCCGCGAGGTGCTGCGCCACTCCGGGGTGCGCCGCGTCGACGTGGTCGAGCTGGACGCCGGAGTCGTGCGCCTGGCCCGCCACGACCCCGCCCTGTCCGCGCTCAACGGGCACGCCTTCGACGACCCGCGCGTCCACGTCACCGTCGGCGACGCCTTCGACTGGCTGCGCCGCGCCCGGGGCACGTACGACGTGGTGATCTCGGACCTCCCGGACCCGGGCATCACCCCGAGCACCAAGCTCTACTCGCAGGAGTTCTACGGCCTCGCCCGGCACGCCCTGGCCCCCGGCGGCCGGCTCGCCGTGCACGCGGGACCCGTCCTCTCCCGGCCCCGGATCTTCTGGACCGTCGACGCCACGGTGCGGTCCGCCGGGCTGCGCACCGCGCCGTACTGCGCCGGCGGGCGCGACTTTGGGTTCGCGGCCGGCCCCGACCGTACGACCGGCGCCTCCCTCGCCCCGCGCGACTGGGGCTTCGTCCTCGCCGCCCGCAGCCGCCCGCCGCTGCGCGCGGACCCGCGCGAGCCCCCGTCGCACGGCCTCACCGGCGCGGCGCTCGCCGCCGACGCGCGCGCCGCGGCCGCCACCCGCGTCACCGGCCTGCCGCCCTCCACGCTGATCCACCCGCGGTACGCCGACTGAGTCCCCGGGCGCACGGATACCGGGAGAATCCCGTGACGCAGGGGTGCGCTTCGAGCCATGCTGGGTAGGCTCGGCTGACATGGACCATGAGGTGTTCGTTCCGGTTCCGGCCGAGCGGCTGAGGGAGGCGCTCGCCGACCCCGCGCGGGTCGCTCGGGCGGTCCCGGGGCTCCATCAGGACGCGGGGACCGCGCCCGTCTCCGGGCGGCTGAAGGTACGCGTCGGGAGCCACAGCATCACGTACCGCGGAGCGCTGCGGGTCGCCGCCCGGGACGACGGTTCCTACGCCGTCGAGGGCGACGCGACCGAGTCCCGCGGCAGCGGCTCCGTCAAGCTCGCCCTCACCCTGCGGCTCACCGCCACGGACGGCGGGACCACGGTCGCCTTCGGCGGCGGCGCCACGGCGGACGGGCGGGTCGAGGAACTCCCCGCCGACGCGGTGGCCTCGGTGGCCGCGCGGCTGCTGGACCGGTTCGCGGAGAACCTGGGAGCGGGAACCGCGCGGGCCACGGAGCCCGCCGAGGGCGCCGGTGAACCGGCGTCCGCGGGCGACGGCTCCTCCGCGACGGCGGACGGCGGGTCCGCCGGGACCGGGCCCGGAGCGGCACCCCGCGAGGACGCCTCGCCCGTCGCGCCGACGCCTGCCGCGCCCGCCGAGGACGACGGGACCGACGGGGCCGACGAAACCGGCGACTCGGCGGGGCCCGTCCCGCCCTCCGTCTTCGAGACCGACGTGCCGCCGCCCGCCCTCGACCCCCTCGCCGAGGAGGAACTCGACGCGGAGCAGGCGGAGCGGGAGTTCGTGGCCGAGGGCCTCGACGGACCGGACGCACCGCCCGCCGAGGCGGCGCACGCTCGCCGGACGATGATCGGGCGGAGCGCGGAGGAGGTCGACCACGCGCCGCCGCGCGGACGGTACGCGCCGGTGCCCGCGCCCGAGTCCGGGGCGGCCGGTGCCACCCTGCGCTGGGCGGCGCCCGCCGCGGCCTTCGCGCTGGCCTCGGCCATCGTCGTCAGCCGGGCCCTGCGCAGACGCCGCTGATCAGCCATCGTCGTCAGCCGGGCCCTATGCAGACACCGCTGAGGTGTCCCGGCGAGGCGGGCCCCCTCGGCGGCGTACGTGCTTCGCCTCCGGTGCCGGACGGGCTGATCGGCACGCCGCCGGGCCAGTAGGGTCATCACGTGAGTAACGAAGACATCACGCTGACCGCGGGCGACGCGGAGGTGACCGTACAGCCGGGAAACGGCGGACGGGTGGGCGGACTGCGGATCGGCGGCGTCGAACTGCTGCGGCAGGGACCCAAGTTCGGCTGCTTCCCGATGGTGCCCTGGTGCGGGCGCATCCGAGACGGACGCTTCCGCGACGGCGGCGTCCTGCGGCAGATGCCCCTCAACTCCCCGCCGCACGCCATCCACGGCACCGTCCGGGACGGCGCCTGGCGCACCGCGCGGGCCGGCGACGGCGAGGCCGTCATCACGTACGACCTCGTCGACCCCTGGCCGCACCCCGGCCGCGTCACCCAGATCGTGACCCTGACCGAGGACAGCCTCACGCTCGCCATGGCCGTGGAGGCGCACGAGTCCTCCTTCCCGGCGCAGATCGGCTGGCACCCCTGGTTCAACCGGAACCTCGGCACGGGTGAGGACGCACGGCTGGACTTCGCGCCCGCCTGGCAGGAGGAGCGCGGCGACGACCACCTGCCCACCGGGCGGCGCACCGAGCCGGGGCCCGGCCCCTGGGACGACTGCTTCGGGATGCCCGACGGCGTCGACGTCACGGTCACCTGGCCCGGGCACCTGGAGCTGAAGGTCACCAGCCCCGAGCAGTGGGTCGTCGTGTACGACGAGCAGGAGGCCGCCGTCTGCGTGGAGCCGCAGACCGGACCGCCCGACGGGCTCAACTCCCAGCCCAGGCTGGTCACCCCGATCGAACCCCTGGAAGCCGCCACCACCTGGACCTGGCGACGCCTCTGAGGCGGGCGCGGGACGGGCCCGGCGGCGCCTCTAAGCTGGCTGGCATGAGTGACGTACGCGGCGCGCTGCTGCAGCAGATCAAGGACAAGGCCGTGGTGCACGGCAAGGTGACCCTCTCCTCGGGCCTGGAGGCTGACTACTACGTCGACCTGCGCCGCATCACCCTCGACGGGGAGGCCGCCCCGCTGGTCGGCCAGGTGCTCCTGGACCTCACCGCGGAGCTCGACTTCGACGCGGTGGGCGGCCTCACCATGGGCGCCGACCCCGTCGCCGCGTCCATGCTGCATGCCGCCGCCGCGCGCGGGCGTCGGCTCGACGCCTTCGTGGTGCGCAAGGCCGCCAAGGCGCACGGGCTCCAGCGCCGGGTCGAGGGCCCGGAGATCAAGGGTCGCCGGGTCCTCGTCGTCGAGGACACCTCCACCACCGGCGGCTCCCCGCTCACCGCCGTCGAGGCGGTCCGCGAGGCGGGCGCCGAGGTCGTCGGCGTCGCCACCATCGTCGACCGGGCGACGGGCGCCGCCGAGAAGATCCGGGAGGGTGCCGGGGTGCCGTACCTGTTCGCCTTCTCCAAGGACGAGCTGGGCCTCGACTGAGCCTCGTCCACCAGGTCGTGTCCGCAAAGTCCCGTCGTCCGCCCGGAGGGCGGGTTCCGGGGCCGTCTGGTGCGTGCTCTCGGGGTGCCGGGCGGAGTCCCTCGTACTGGGCGTACTCGGGGCTTCGCCCGGTGCGGCGAGAGTGCGTGCCAGGCGTCGCGGAACAGGCGGGACTTTGCGGACACGGCCCAGGGCCCGGCCCGGTTGTCCACAGGCCGGACGCCCTGGATGGACCATCGGGCCGAGTCTGGAAAGATGGGGCCGACGATGACGTCGCCCCCCTAGGTCAGGGCCGTAAGCACCACGCCACCCGCACATACAAGGAGCGGACAGATGCCCATCGCAACCCCCGAGGTCTACAACGAGATGCTCGACCGGGCGAAGGCAGGCAAGTTCGCCTACCCGGCCATCAACGTGACCTCGACCCAGACCCTGCACGCTGCGCTGCGCGGCTTCGCGGAGGCCGAGAGCGACGGCATCATCCAAATGTCCACCGGCGGCGCCGAGTTCCTGGGCGGCCAGTACAGCAAGGACATGGTCACCGGTGCCGTGGCCCTGGCCGAGTTCGCCCACATCGTCGCCGAGAAGTACCCGGTCACGGTCGCGCTGCACACGGACCACTGCCCCAAGGACAAGCTCGACGGGTACGTGCGCCCGCTGCTGGCGGTCTCCGAGGAGCGCGTCAAGGCCGGCCGCAACCCGCTGTTCCAGTCCCACATGTGGGACGGCTCGGCGGAGACCCTCGCCGACAACCTGGCCATCGGCCAGGAGCTGCTGGAGCGCGCCCGCGCCGCGAAGATCATCCTCGAGGTCGAGATCACCCCGACCGGCGGCGAGGAGGACGGCGTCACGCACGAGATCAACGACTCGCTGTACACGACGGTCGACGACGCCATCCGTACGGCCGAGGCCCTGGGTCTGGGCGAGAAGGGCCGCTACCTGCTGGCCGCCTCCTTCGGCAACGTGCACGGCGTCTACAAGCCGGGCAACGTCGTCCTGCGTCCGGAGCTCCTCAAGGAGCTGAACGAGGGCGTCGCCGCCAAGTACGGCAAGCCCTCCCCGTTCGACTTCGTCTTCCACGGCGGCTCGGGCTCCTCGGCCGAGGAGATCGCCACGGCCCTGGAGAACGGCGTCGTGAAGATGAACCTCGACACCGACACGCAGTACGCGTTCACCCGCCCCGTCGCTGACCACATGCTCCGCAACTACGACGGTGTCCTGAAGGTCGACGGCGAGGTCGGCAACAAGAAGACCTACGACCCTCGCACCTGGGGCAAGCTCGCCGAGGCCTCCATGGCCAAGCGGGTCACCGAGGCGTGCGCCAACCTCCGCTCCACCGGCACGAAGATCAAGTAGTCCCGGTCCTCTCCGGCGAAGGGCCCGCCCCCCGTGGGGCGGGCCCTTCGCCGTCACCAAGCCTGGCCGTACGGCGCCCGACGCGGGATGATCGGCTGCATGGCTGCCCCGCCGCAGGAGACCCCGGCCATCAGGATCGCCTCGCCCCAGGGCAGGTGGATCCTGCTGGCCACGGTGCTGGGGTCCGGCATGGCCCTGCTGGACTCGACCGTCGTCAACGTCGCCCTGCCCCGCGTCGGCCGCGACCTGGACGCCGACCTCGCCGCGCTCCAGTGGACGGTCAACGCGTACCTGCTCACCCTGGCGGGCCTGATCCTGCTCGGCGGTGCCCTGGGCGACCACTTCGGGCGGCGGAAGATCTTCGTGATCGGGGTGGTGTGGTTCGCGGCGGCCTCGCTGCTCTGCGGGCTGTCGCCGAGCGCGGGCGTCCTCGTCGCGGCGCGCGCCCTCCAGGGGGTCGGCGGGGCGCTGCTCACCCCCGGTTCGCTCGCGCTGATCCAGGCGTCCTTCCATCCGGACGACCGGGCGAAGGCGGTGGGGCTCTGGTCCGGCTTCGGCGGGGTCGGGGCGGCCGTGGGGCCGTTCCTGGGCGGCTGGCTGGTGGACGGGCCGGGCTGGCGCTGGGTCTTCCTCCTGAACGTCCCGCTGGCCCTGCTGTGCGTGCCCGTCGCGGTACGGCACGTCCCCGAGTCGGCCGACGGGCGAGCCCACGGGCACTTCGACGTGCTCGGCGCGGTGCTGGCCGCCGTGTCGCTGGCCCTGGTGACGTACGCGCTGACGGAGGCCCGCAACGGCACCGTCGTCGTGGTGGTCACGGCGGTCGCGGGGCTCGCGGCCGGGGTGGCGTTCGTGGTGGTGGAGCGGCGGCGGCCCGATCCGATGCTGCCGCTGGAGGTGTTCGCGTCCCGGCAGTTCACGGCGGTCAACCTCGTGACCCTCTGCGTGTACGCGGCCTTCGGCGGCTTCTTCTTCCTGACCGCGCTCCAGCTCCAGGTGGTGGCCGGCTACTCGGCCCTGGAAGCGGGTACGGCCCTGCTGCCGACGACCGTGCTGATGCTGCTGTTCTCGGCCCGTTCCGGTGACCTGGCCCAGCGGATCGGCCCGCGGCTGCCGCTGACGGTGGGGCCGCTGCTGTGCGCGGCCGGGATGCTGCTGATGCTGCGGGTGGGGCCGGACACCTCGTACGTGCCGGACGTCCTGCCGGCGGTGCTGGTCATGGGCGCGGGCATGGTGACCCTGGTCGCGCCGCTCACGGCCACCGTGCTGGCCTCGCTGGACGCCGGCCGGGCGGGGCTGGCCAGCGGGATCAACAACGCGGCGGCCCGGGTGGCGGGCCTCGTCGCGGTGGCGACGCTGCCGTTGCTGGCGGGGATGGGGCCGGAGGCGTACCGGTCGGCGGAGCAGTTCGACGCCGCGTTCCGGCGGGCGATGCCGTGGTGTGCGGGGGTGCTCGTCGTGGGGGCGGTGGTGGCGTTCACGACCGTACGGCGGCCTCGGCCGGAGTGCCGGCGCCCGCAGTGCCGTACGCACGGCTGGCTTACGGCCCCTCCCCTGGAGTCGGCCCGCCCGTCCCCCGACCCTCCGGAACCCCCGCGCTGACCCCGGCCGACGGGGGTGGACCGGCGCCCACGGGTACCGCCCACGCAGGCCCAGTCACCCCACGCAGATCCGGCACCCGGTGCCACGGCTGGGTGGGGTGGGTCGGCGAGCCCGGCGCCTACGGGGTGCCGCTGCGCCCACCCGTGCCGCCCCGAGCGGCACGCATGCCCGCAGCTAGGGCCACCGGGCCCGCGCCCCCGCGCCACGGCCCCCACATACCGCAAGCCGCCATCGCACCGGAGGGGCCGTGCCGTTACATCAAATGGCCGTCGAGACGGGGACGTACCCGACCGAGGAACGCTGGTGACGGACGCCCACAACAACTACCGACGGCCGGATGTACCGGCACGGCCCCGACCCATCCACCGGCCCCACAGCGCGCGGCGCCCACCGCTCCCTCCGGCCCCGCCGCGCCCGGCGCCCACCGGCCCCTCCGCATGGCGCAGACTGGAGCCCATGAGCCTTCACGAGAACCTCCTCGGGGGACCGCCCCCGACCGAACTGCCCGACGACCCGGAGCCCCGCGAGCTCCTCGCGAACGGCACTCCCCCCGCCGACGTCGCCGCGAAGTACCCCACCTCCTCGCTCGCCTGGGCCCAGCTGGCCGACGACGCCTTCGAGCGCGCCAGCGTCGTCGAGTCGTACGCCTACGCCCGTACGGGCTACCACCGCGGCCTGGACTCCCTGCGCCGCAACGGCTGGAAGGGCCACGGCCCGGTCCCGTGGGAGCACGAGCCGAACCGCGGCTTCCTGCGCGCCCTGCACGCCCTCGCCCGCGCCGCGCAGGCGATCGGCGAGCAGGAGGAGTACGAGCGCTGCAGCCAGTTCCTGAAGGACTCCTCGCCCACGGCGGCCCAGACGCTGGGCTAGGTCCCGTCGCCCCGACCGCCGGCCGCGGTCGCCGGGCCCGCCTGGTGTGACCAGGCGGGCCTTGCGGTTTCGGGGGACCATTGCGGAGGATGCGCGGTGGGGACCGGGGCCCCCGTGCCGGTAACGGCAGGGGCGGACCGCTACCCGGAGTACGCAACAGGAGACAGCGATGTCCCAACAGGCTCATCAGACTCAGCCCGCAGAGGCTCAGGAGCCCGAGACCCCGCATCTCGACTTCCAGGGGACCACGCCGTACGAGGACTACGTACAGGCGGACGTCCTGACCCACCTCCAGCACACCCTCTCGGACGACCCCGGCGAGATGGTCTTCCTGGTGACGACCCAGGTCATGGAGCTGTGGTTCACGGTCATCGTGCACGAGTGGGAGACCACGGCGCGCGCCCTGCGCGCGGACGACGTGAAGACGGCCGTCGCCGCGCTGAAGCGCTCGGTCCGCGAGCTGGAGGCGCTCAACGCGTCCTGGCGCCCGCTGGGCCAGCTGACCCCGGCGCAGTTCAACTCGTACCGCAGCGCCCTCGGCGAGGGATCCGGCTTCCAGTCCGCGATGTACCGCCGCATGGAGTTCCTGCTCGGCGACAAGTCCGCGTCGATGCTCGTCCCGCACCGCGGGGCACCGCGCGTGCACGCCGAGCTGGAGAAGGCGCTGCACGAACCGAGCGTGTACGACGAGGTGCTGCGGCTGCTCGCGCGGCGCGGGTACGCGATCCCGGACGCGGTGCTGGATCGCGACGTCGCGAAGAAGTACGAGCCGTCGCCGGAGGTGGAGGCCGTGTGGACGGAGCTCTACGCCGGGGACGAGAGCGGTGAACTCGCCCGCCTGGGCGAGGCGCTGACCGACGTGGCCGAGCTGGTGTGGCGCTGGCGCAACGACCACCTGGTGGCGACCCGCCGCGCGATGGGGGCCAAGACCGGCACCGGCGGCTCGGCGGGCGTGGCCTGGCTGGAGAAGCGGGCGCAGAAGAACGTGTTCCCCGAGCTGTGGACGGCGAGGTCCCATGTCTGAGGTGCGCACCAGGGCGAAGGAACTGGACGCGGCCGACCCGCTCGGCGCACTGCGCGAGCGCTTCGTGCTCGACGACACCGTGTACCTGGACGGCAACTCGCTGGGCGCGCTGCCCGTGGCGGTGCCGGGCCGGGTGGACGACGTGGTCCGCAGGCAGTGGGGCGAGCTGCGCATCCGGTCCTGGGAGGAGAGCGGCTGGTGGACCGCTCCGGAGCGGATCGGCGACCGCATCGCCCCGCTGGTGGGGGCCGCCGCCGGCCAGATCGTCGTCGGTGACTCGACCAGCGTCAACGTGTTCAAGGCGGTCGTCGGCGCGGTGCGCCTCGCGGGGGAGGGGCGCGACGAGATCCTGGTCGACGCCACGACGTTCCCGACGGACGGGTACATAGCGGCGTCGGCGGCGCGGATGACCGGGTGCACGCTGCGCGCGGTGGCCCCCGACGAGGTGACCGGGGCGCTGGGCCCGCGGACGGCGGCGGTGCTGCTGAACCACATCGACTACCGCACGGGCCGGCTGTACGACCTGCCCGGGCTGACGGCGGCGGTGCACGAGGCCGGGGCGTACGCGGTCTGGGACCTGTGCCACAGCGCGGGGGCTCTGCCGGTCGGACTGGACGAGCACGGGGTCGACCTGGCCGTCGGCTGCACGTACAAGTACCTGAACGGGGGCCCGGGTTCACCGGCGTACCTCTACGTGCGCGCGGAGCTCCAGGACCGTTTCGACTCGCCGCTGCCCGGCTGGAACTCGCATGCCGAACCCTTCGGCATGCGGGGGGAGTTCGAGCCCGCGCAGGGTGCGCTGCGCGGCCGGGTCGGCACGCCGGACATCCTCTCCATGCTCGCGCTGGAGGCGGCTCTGGAGGTGTGGGACGGCGTCGGAGTCGAGGCGGTGCGGGCCAAGTCGCTGGCGCTGACGGACTTCTTCCTGGAGTGCGTCGCGGCGTACGTGCCCGAGGGCCGCGTGGAGTCCCTGACCCCGGCGGCGCACGAGGAGCGGGGCAGCCAGGTGGCGCTGCGCTGCGCGGACGCCGGTGCGGTGATGAAGCGGCTCATCGAACGCGGAGTGGTGGGCGACTTCCGGCACCCGGACGTCCTCCGCTTCGGGTTCACCCCGCTGTACGTCGGCTTCGCGGACGTGGAACGGGCGGTACGGGTCCTGGCGGAGGTACTGGAGTAAGCCCCACGGCCCGTCGTGCGGGCGGAACCCACAGCCCGCCCGCACGACGCACCGGCCATCCACCGGGGCCCCACGCACCGGAACCCGCATCGCGCCGGACCCGGCACCACACACCGGACCGGGGCGCCACGCACCGGAACCCGCACCGCGCCGGACCCGGCACCACACACGGACCGAGGCGCCACGCACCGGAACCCGCACCGGAAAACGGCCCCTCCGCACGGAGCGGCGGCGGTCACCCGTCGGTCGTGTACACCCCGGCCGCCGCCGCGGCCACAGCGGCCCGTGCCGCCCGGTCCGCGGCGGCCGGGTCGGGAGCCGTGCCCGTGGTGAGCAGGGTGTAGTAGAGCGGAGCGGACACGGCCCGCACGACCTGCGCCGGGTCGGTGCCGGCAGGCAACTCCCCGCGCTCGACGCCGCGTCGGACGCACGGCACCCACTCCGCGACGCGCACCTCGTAGAAACGGGCCAACGCCTCCGCCGTACGCGCGTCGCACGTGGCCGCCGCGATGACGGCGCGGAACAGCGCGCCCTGCCGGGGGTCGGCCAGCGTCCGCTGGACCAGCGCGGCGTTGGCGCGCAGGTCCTCCAGCACGGAGCCCAGGTCGGTACGGCTCAGGGACTGCTCGGCCATGTCGGCGAGGAGGTCCGCGACGAGGCCGGTGACGTTGCCCCAGCGGCGGTACACGGTCGTCTTGCCGACCTCGGCCCGCCGGGCCACATCCGCGAGGTCGAGGTGCGCGAAGCCCCGCTCGACCAGCATGTCCCCGGCCGCCCGCAGTACGGCGGCACGCACGCGCGCGGTGCGGCCCCCGGGTCGTACGGTGCCGGGCTCGGCGGACATGCGGCCTCCTGGGGATGCGGCGGAAGGGGTGGGGCGGACAGGAACATGCCGGACAGGGACAGGGACAAGCCGGCCGAGAAGCACAGCGCACAGCGCATGTCGCACATCGCACGTCACGCGCCGCCCGGCCGGGATGCGGTGGTCCGAACCGGGGGAACCGGGGACTACCGCGCACCCACCACCAGCGTAACGAAACAGCAGAACCGTTTAACCCTCACCCAGCGTGACATCCACCTGTCCGCGCACGTCACCGGCCTGATACCGTCCCCGCCAACGGCCGAATCCCTCCTGGCCCCCTCCGAACCACCTCCGTCTTCCCGTCCAATTCCGTTTCGCCGCTGAGAGGTTGGAGCATGCCGGACGACGCCGTCCCCCGTGATGCCGAAGGCCGTGACGACATCGTCCGCGACGCCGCCGAAGAGGCGTCCGCCTTCTCGCATCCGGCCGTCGACCCGGACTCCACCGTGGCGTACGGCGACCACCCCGACCAGGTGATCGACTTCTACGCCCCGCGCGGCCCCGAGACGGCCGTGCCCGCGCCGGTCGTGGTGGTCCTGCACGGCGGGGCGTGGCGGGCGCCGTTCGACCGCCGGCACGTGACCCCGTTCGCCGACTTCCTGGCCCGGCGGGGCTTCGCCGTGGCCAACGTCGAGTACCGGCGCGGCAGCGCCATCCCCGCGCAGGGCGGCACCGGCCCCGTCGCGGGCCGCTGGCCGGACACCTTCGACGACGTCGCGGCGGCGCTCGACGCCCTGCCCGGCCTCGTCCGGGAGGCGCTGCCCCAGGCCGATCCGCGCCGCGTCGTCGTCACCGGTCACTCGGCGGGCGGGCACCTGGCGCTGTGGGCGTCCGCCCGCCACCTCCTGCCGGCCGACGCCCCCTGGTTCCTCGACCGTCCGGCCCCGCTGCGCGGCGTCGTGGCGCTCGCCCCGGTCGCCGACCTCGGTGTCGCCGAGGAGCTGGACGTCTGCTCGGGCGCGACGGTCCAACTCCTCGGCGGCGGCGCCAAGTTCGCCGAGCGCAGGGCGTACGCGGACCCGGCCCTGCTGTTGCCGACCGGCATCGCGACCACGCTCGTGCAGGGCCGCGGCGACATCGTGGTGCCGCAGGCCGTCGCGGAGTCGTACGCGGACGCGGCGGCCAAGGCCGGCGAGGTGGTCGGCCTGACCCTCCTGGAGGGCGTGGGCCACTTCCCTCTCATCGACCCCGCGGCGGACGCGTGCGCCGTGGTCGCCGAGGAGATCGCCCAACTGGCCTGGTGACGACGGGAGCGGAGCCGCTCTGCACGGCTCCGTACCGGCGACCAGGCACCCGCACCCTCCGCCGCCCGGTCCTTGCCGTAGTACCTGAGAAGGATCCGGGAGGACCCCTCTCACTGGGGACGACCGGGGCCCGCGCTCGCCCTACGGTTCTGTATGTGACCGAGACGACCCGGACGAAGACGATGCCGATACCGGTGGGCGGTGCCGACGACGGGCGCAGCCCCGAGTTCAGGCTGGCCATGGGTGCCCTGCGGAGGCTGCGCGAGGACCTCTTCCACGACGCCTTCGCCTACCGACCCCTGCCGCCGCTGCGCGGGGACGGTCCGCTGTCCCGCCGGCTCCCCGAGCGGGCCCGGCGGTACGCGGCCTGGACCCCGCACGCGCTGGTGACGGCGGCCGCGCTGCTGGTGCTGCTCATCTCCGCCACGTCCAGCGAGGGCGGCGGCGGTCTCACGGACCTGCTGACGGTGATCCTCTCGGTGACGCCGGTCCTGCTGACGCTGGTGAGGCCGGTCGGCGCCTTCTGGTTCTCCATGGCGGCCTCGCCGGTCGTCGCCATGTTCGGCACCGCGTGGTCGGACTGGCCCTGGGCGCCCGCCACCTTCGCCACCCACCTGGTCGTCCTCACGGTCGTCGCCGCCCGGACCCGTCCGCGCACGGCGGCCTGGATGTGGGCGCTGACGGCGGCGTACGGCTTCCTGATCGAGACGCTCCTGGGCGGCGGGCACTACGCGAGCAACAGCGTGCCGTTCCTGTTCGTGTCGGCGCTCGCCCTGCTGGTCGTCACGGTGGGGCAGGTGCGCCGGCAGGCGGAGCGGGAGGTGACCGCCCAGCAGACGGTCACCGCCCACGAACGGTCCCGGCGCACGCTCCTCGAGGAGCGCACCAACATCGCCCGCGAGCTGCACGACGTGGTCGCGCACCACATGTCGGTGGTCGCCATCCAGGCCGAGGCCGCCCCGTACCGCGTCGAGAACCCGCCCCCGGAGCTGGAGAAGGCCTTCGTCACGATCCGGGAGAACGCGGTCGCGGCGCTGACCGAGCTGCGCCGCGTCCTCGGCGTCGTACGGGCCGAGGACTACGAGGCGCCGGACGCCCCGCAGCCGACGCTCGCCGACCTCGACGCGCTCCTGGCGAACGTGCGCGAGGCGGGCCTGCCCGTCGACAAGGCGGTCACCGGCGCGGTGCGCGAACTGCCGCAGGGCGTCGAGCTGTCGGCGTACCGGATCGTGCAGGAGGCGCTCAGCAACACCCTGCGGCACGCGCCGGGCGCGACGGCCCGTGTCGAGATCGGCTACGTGCTCGGCGGACTCGGTCTGCGCGTCGTGAACGGCCCGGCCCCCGGGCCGTCCTTCGAGAAGTCCACGCACGGCGCGGGCCACGGCATCACCGGGATGCGCGAGCGCGTCTCGATGCTGAACGGCGAGATGACGGCGGGCGGCACGGCCGACGGCGGCTACGAGATCTCGGTCTTCCTCCCGGTGGCCCTCGCCGAGGAGTCCGCATGACGGGCGACACGGCCGGCAGGGACGGCGACACGTTGAACGGCACCCACGGCACCCACGGCACCCAAGCCCCCGGCGCCCAAGGCACCCCCGGCACCATCCGCGTACTGATCGCCGACGACCAGGTGATGGTGCGTGAGGGGTTCTCCGTGCTGCTCGGCGCCATGCCGGACATCGAGGTGGTCGGCGAGGCGGTCAACGGACGCGACGCCGTGCGGCGGGTGCGCGAACTCTCCCCGGACGTCGTCCTGATGGACATCCGCATGCCGGAACTGAACGGCATCGAGGCGACGCGGGAGATCGTCGCCGCGGACGGGGCGGCGAAGGTGCTGGTGCTGACCACCTTCGACCTGGACGAGTACGTGTACCAGGCGCTGCGGGCGGGAGCCTCCGGGTTCCTGCTGAAGGACGCCTCGGCCCGCCAACTGGCCGACGGGGTAAGGGTGGTGGCCTCGGGTGAGGCGTTGCTCGCCCCCTCGGTGACCAGGCGCCTGATCACGGAGTTCTCCAAGCTCTCGGAGGCGCCCCGCTTCCCCGCCGGGGCCCAGGCGGCGTACGGGGAGCTGACCGAGCGGGAGACGGAGGTCCTGGTCCTGATCGCGCAGGGCCTCTCCAACGCGGAGATCGCGAGCCGCCTGGTCGTCGCCGAGTCCACCATCAAGACCCACGTCAGCCGGATCCTCGTCAAGCTGGGGCTGCGCGACCGCACGCAGGCGGCCGTGTTCGCGTACGAGGCACGGCTGGTGCGGCCGGCCTGAGGCGCCGGACGGGTCCCCGAGCCGGGTCCGGAGGCGGACGCGGGGCGCGGCCCGCCACGGGGCGACACCCCTGGTCAGCCAGGGGTGTGGCGGGCTAGCGTCCGGACATGACTGCCTTCGACCCCTGGGACCCGGCGTTCGTCGCCGACCCCTACCCCGCGTATGCCGAGCTGCGTGCCCAGGGCCGCGTGCACTTCTACGAGCCGACCGGCCAGTGGCTGGTGCCGCACCACGCGGACGTCTCGGCGCTGCTGCGGGACCGGCGCCTGGGCCGCACGTACCAGCACCGGTTCACGCACGAGGACTTCGGGCGCACGGCACCGCCCCCGGAGCACGAGCCGTTCCACGTCCTGAACGACCACGGCATGCTCGACCTGGAGCCCCCGGACCACACCCGGATCCGGCGGCTGGTGTCGAAGGCGTTCACCCCGCGCACGGTCGAGCAGCTGCGGCCGTACGTGCACCGGCTGGCGTCCGAGCTGGTCGCGGGCCTGGTGGCGGCGGGCGGCGGCGATCTGCTGAGCGACGTCGCCGAACCGCTGCCGGTGGCGGTGATCGCCGAGATGCTGGGCATCCCGGAGTCGGACCGGGCACCGCTGCGGCCCTGGTCGGCGGACATCTGCGGGATGTACGAGCTGAAGCCGTCCCCGGAGACGGCGCGGCGGGCGGTGCGGGCGTCCGTCGAGTTCACGGAGTACCTCCAGGAGCTGATCGCGCTCCGCCGCAAGGAGCCGGGCGACGACCTGGTCTCGGGGCTGATCGCGGCGCACGACGAGGGCGACCGGCTGACCGAGCAGGAGATGATCTCCACCTGCGTGCTGCTGCTGAACGCGGGACACGAGGCGACGGTCAACGCGACGGTGAACGGCTGGTGGGCGCTGTTCCGGCACCCGGACCAGTTGGCGGCCCTGCGCGCCGACCGGTCGCTCGTCCCGACGGCGGTGGAGGAGCTGATGCGCTACGACACCCCGCTCCAGCTCTTCGAGCGGTGGGTCCTGGACGACATCGAGATCGACGGCACGACGGTCCCGCGGGGTTCGGAGATCGCGATGCTGTTCGGTTCCGCCAACCACGACCCGGCCGTGTTCACCGAGCCGGAGAAGCTGGATCTGGCGCGGAAGGACAACCCCCACATCTCGTTCAGCGCGGGCATCCACTACTGCATCGGGGCGCCGCTGGCCCGGCTGGAACTGGGCGCCTCCTTGGACGCGCTGCTGGAGCAGGCACCCGGCCTGAGCCTGGCGTCCGAGCCGGAGCGCAAGCCGAACTTCGTGATCCGGGGGCTGGAGGGGCTGCGCGTCGAGGTCTGAGAGCCCGCCCCGTGGCGCCGCACCGATCCGGCGGCGGCACGGGCGGCTCCTCCAGAGCGGCTTACGACCCACCCTCCGCCGCGAGCCGCCCGCGCCCTCTCACCTTCAGCCGCGAGCCGCCCGCGATCCCTCACCCTGAGCCGCGAGCCGCCCGCGCCCCCTCACGCTGAGCCGCTGACAGCCGCTCACGGATCTCCCCTCAGCTGCTCATGTCCCGTCGCCTCAGCGCCGCCAGGCCCGCCGCGGTGAGGGTCGCCGCGATCCCGGTCAGGACGAACACCGGCGGCCACGCCATCGAGCCGCCCGGCAGCTTCGGCAGGTGGCCGAAGGGGGAGAGGTCCATGACGGACCGCGGCACGTCCAGCGCGGGTCCGATCCAGCCGAGGAGGAGGGCCGCGCCCGCGACCGCCCAGGCGGCCGGGGCAAGGCGCGGCGAGACACCGTGGAGGAGGACGGCGAGTCCGCCGACGACCCAGACCGCGGGCAGCTGGACCAGGCAGGCGCCGAGGACGGGGCCGGGCCCGTGGCCGTATCCGGCGGCGAGCCCGAGACCGCCGACGGCCATGAGCAGGGCGGACCCGCCGAAAGCGACGGCCAGGTGCCCGGCGGCCCAGCGCAGCCGCCCGACCGCGCCCGCGAGGACCGGCTCGGCCCGACCCGAGGTCTCCTCGGCGTGCAGGCGCAGCACGGACTGCACGACGTAGAGGGCGCCGACCATGCCGAGCAGGCCGGCCAGGGTGCCGAGGAAGGCGTCCGTGATCCCGGACTCACCGCCCATCCGCTCGATGATCTCCCGGGTCCTCTCGTTGTCGCCCACGAGACCGGCGGCGCCCTGGGTCATCGCGCCGAAGGCGGCTCCGGCGGCCAGGTAGCCGAGGCTCCAGCCCAGTAGGCCGCCCCGCTGGAGGCGCCAGGCCAGCGCGGCCGCCGATCCCAGGCGCCCGGTGGCGGGTCCGGGCCGGGTCGGCAGGAAGCTCATGCCGAGGTCGCGGCGGCCGGCCAGGACGTAGGCGGCGGTCCCCTGGAGGGCGACGGCGGCGGCGAGGAGCGCGAGCACCCACCACCGTTCGCCGGCGAAGGGGCGCAGGTTCTCCAGCCAGCCGAGCGGGGAGAGCCAGGCCGGTACCGACGAGCCGACCGCCGTGGCGGAGTCGCCGGACGCCCGCAGCACGAACGCCGTCCCGAGCAGGGCACCCGTCAGCCCCTTGGCGAGCCGGGCGCTCTCGGTGAACTGGGCGAGGACCGCCGCCGCCGTCGCGAAGACCATCCCGACGCCGGCGACGCCGAGGCCGAGGGCGAGGGCTCCGGCGGCACCACGGCCGGCGAGTCCGGCCGTGACGAGCAGCGCGAGGGCCGCGTTCGCCACGAGCGCCACCAGCAGCGACGCGGTCAGCGGGGCGCGCCGTCCGACCATCGCCGAGGAGATCAGCTCCTGACGTCCGCTCTCCTCCTCGTCGCGGGTGTGCCGTACGACGACGAGCAGGCTCATGACGGCGGCGAGGACGCCCGCGAAACCGCCGATGCGCCAGGCCGTGAGCGCGCCGAGCGAGTCGCCGTACACGGGCCCGTACATGGCGCGCAGGGAGCCGTTCGCCCGCACCTGGGCCACCACCCCGGCGCGGTCGGCGGCGGTGGCGTACACGCTCTCCAGGGCGCCCGGCACGGAGAGCACGGTCGTAGCGACGACGAGGACCCACAGGGGGATCATCAGCCGGTCCCGGCGCAGCGCGAACCGCAGGAGGGCGCCCGTCCCGGCCAGCGGGCGTGACCCGCCGGGGCGGGGGACCGCACGGGCGCCGGTGGTCAGGGCGGTCACCGCGTCACCGCCCGCCGCGCGTCCCGCGCCGGTACGTCGTCCTGGTAGTGCCGCAGGAACAGCTCCTCCAGGGTGGGCGGGGAGGACTTCAGCGACCGTACGCCCGAGGCGGTGAGCGCCCGCAGGACGGCGTCCAGCCTGTCGGTGTCGACCTGGAGCCGCACCCGGCCCCAGACGCCGTCAGGGCGGGTCCCCGCGGGCTCCACGGCCAGGTGGTGGACGCCCGGCAGGTCCGCAAGGCCGTCGGGCGGGCCGGCGAGCTCGGCGGTGACGCTGGTACGGGTCAGGTGGCGCAGTTCGGCGAGGGTGCCGCTCTCCACGGTGACGCCCTTGCGGATGATGCTGACCCGGTCGCACAGCTCCTCCACCTCGCTGAGGATGTGCGACGACAGCAGGACGGTGCGGCCGCGGTCCCGCTCCTCCTCGACGCACCGCTGGAAGACCTCCTCCATCAGCGGGTCGAGGCCGGAGGTGGGCTCGTCCAGGATCAGCAGGTCGACGTCCGAGGCGAACGCGGCGACGAGGGCGACCTTCTGGCGGTTGCCCTTGGAGTACGTACGTCCCTTCCTGGTCGGGTCCAGTTCGAACCGCTCGATCAGCTCGGCGCGGCGCGCGGGGTCGAGGCCGCCGCGCAGCCGCCCGTACAGGTCGATGACCTCACCGCCGGACAGGTTGCGCCAGAGGGTGACGTCGCCGGGCACGTACGCGACCCGGCGGTGCAGTTCCACGGCGTCCGACCAGGGGTCCCGGTCAAGCACCCGTGCCGTGCCCGAGTCGGCGCGCAGCAGGCCGAGCAGGACGCGGATGGCGGTGGACTTCCCGGCGCCGTTCGGGCCGAGGAAGCCGTGGACCTCGCCGGCCGCGACCTCCAGGTCGAGGCCGTCCAGCGCGCGCGTCGTCCCGAACGACTTGTGGAGCCCGGAGACGCTGATTGCCTTCGTCATGCTTCTGAACGTACGCTTCTTTCAGAAATTTGTGAACTTAAGGAATTGCGGAAAGCCTGGATAGACTCGGGGGTGGTACGCGAGCGGGGAAGACGACGGGAGATGGTCCAGGGATGACGGAATCGGGCGGAGCCGCACGCGTCGGTGAGGATCCCGGGCGCGACGAGGAGTCGGTCTCCGTGTTCGTCGAGGGCTTCGCGGCGCAGCTCGTCGAGGCGGGGATGCCGCGGATGCCGGCCCGGGTGTTCACCGCGTTGCTCGCCTCCGACTCCGGGGCGCTCACCTCGGTCCAGCTCGGTGAGGGGCTGCGGGTCAGTGCGGCCGCCGTGTCCGGGGCGGTGCGGTATCTCGCGCAGCAGCACCTGGTGTCCCGGGAGCGGGAGCCCGGGTCGCGGCGGGAGCGGTATCGCGTGCACAGCGACCAGTGGTACGAGGCGCTGACCAACCGGGACGCCGCGATCAAGCGGTGGCAGTCCGCTTTGCGGGACGGGGTGGAGCGGCTCGGGGCCGGTACGCCCGCGGGGCGGCGGCTGGCCGAGACTCTGGCGTTCTTCGAGTTCGTCGACGGGGAGTTGGCCGGGGTGATGGCGCGGTGGCGGGTTCATCGTGAGCGGCTCTTCGGCGACGCCTGACCCGACGCCTGCGGTCACCCGGCCCACCGGGTTGACTCACGCCGACGTGGCCGAACCGGCGTCCGGTCCCGCTCCGGCCCGCCGCTCTGGACCGCGCCCAGGGGGCGCCGACCTGCGGTCCGTTACGTCGGCCCGGTGCGCCTGCCTCCACCCGGTTCCGCCGGTCTCCGTACGCCGGTCCGGCAGCCTTTCCTCGCCCCCTCCGCCCCTACCCGTCCCGCCGCGGGGCTCCGCCCCGGACCCCGCTCCTCAAGCGCCGGAGGGGCTGAAAATCCCCCGTCGCGGAGAGGCCGACACCCTCGGGGCGCCGGCTTTCCGTCCCGACACGGGGCTCCGCCCCGGACCCCGCTCCTCAAGCGCCGGAGGGGCTGGATTTTGCCCCGCTCCTCGAACGCCGGAGGGGCTGAAGTGTGCCCCGGGGTGATCTGTCAGTTCGGGAGGGTCAGGCCCCAGGCGGATTCTCGGACCGTCCAGGTTCGGGTGCGGACCGGGCCGGTGATCACCGAGTCCGCCCGGTAGCGGAAGTCCGCGCCCGAGACGGTCACGCGGCGGCCCACCGCCCGCAGGGGGGAGGCCTCCGCGCCCAGGGACAGGCGCCGCACCTCCACCTCGGCGCTGCCGCCCGCGCAGGGCGTCACCGAGACCGCCTCCACGGGCTGGTCGAGGTCGACGAGGGTCACGCCGTCGACCTCGATCCGCAGGCGGCTGGGGCCGGGGCCGGTCACGGCCGCCGGCCGGGAGGGGCGGGTGGCCAGCGTGCGGACCAGGGACTGGCAGGTCCGCAGCCAGGCATGGGCGGGGGAGTCGTCGGCGGCGGAGCCGACGGTCAGCGGCAGGGAGGGGATCCGCAGCCCGCCGACCACCACACCGTCGCTGTCGTCCACCAGCAGATCGAGGCGCCGCACGGCGCCCTCCAGCACGCAGCGGGCCGCCGCCACCGCGCCCGTCGGCACACCCAGGGCGCGGGCGAGCGAGAGCGCGCCGCCCACGGGCACCAAGGAGAGCGCGCACGCCGTGAGCTCGCGCTGCCGGTGGAGGAGGGAGACGGCACGCAGCAGCGCCCGGTCGTCGCCGATCACCACTGGCCGCCGGGAACCCCTTCGGGCCAGTGCCCGGGCGAATTCCTCGGGCCCGTCAGGGAGGCACACCTTGGTGGCCGCACCCGCGCTGAGCACGTCTTTCGCGATCCGTACCGACTCCCCGTCGCCGCGACGGGCGACCGGGTCGATGACCACCAGGAGCTGGTCGGAAGCCGCCACCTCGGTCATGCCTCGCTTCCTCGGGTAGCATCTTGGTGCAAGAGCCCCTTGCGCTATTGCGCCAGGGGCTTCGTCTATTCCGGGGCATCCGGTCCGACGGTCGCGGCCAAAGGTGGTCGCCGGCGCACGCAGCCGTACAGCAAAGACAGCAGCGTACGTCCCCGACCTTGGACATGCCCCGCCCGGAAGGGGTGTACGCCTGTGCCCGCACTTGTGCTGCTCGGTGCTCAGTGGGGTGACGAAGGCAAGGGAAAGGCCACCGACCTGCTCGGTGGTTCCGTGGACTACGTGGTGCGATACCAGGGCGGCAACAACGCCGGCCATACGGTAGTCGTGGGCGATCAGAAGTACGCCCTCCACCTCCTCCCTTCCGGAATCCTCACGCCTGAGTGCACGCCGGTGATCGGCAACGGAGTCGTCGTCGACCCCTCGGTCCTGTTCTCCGAGCTGAACGGGCTCAACGAGCGCGGCGTCGACACCTCCAAGCTCCTGATCAGCGGCAACGCGCACATCATCACGCCGTACAACGTCACGGTCGACAAGGTCACCGAGCGCTTCCTCGGCAAGCGCAAGATCGGTACCACCGGCCGCGGTATCGGCCCGACGTACGCGGACAAGATCAACCGCGTCGGCATCCGCATCCAGGACCTGTACGACGAGTCGATCCTGACGCAGAAGGTCGAAGCGGCCCTCGAGGTCAAGAACCAGCTGCTCACCAAGCTCTACAACCGGCGTGCCATCGAGGCCGGCCAGGTCGTCGAGGAGCTGCTCGGCTACGCGGACCGGCTCAAGCCGTACGTCGCGGACACCGTCCTGGTCCTGAACCAGGCCCTGGAGCAGGACAAGGTCGTGCTCTTCGAGGGCGGCCAGGGCACGCTCCTGGACATCGACCACGGCACGTACCCCTTCGTGACGTCCAGCAACCCGACCGCCGGTGGTGCCTGCACCGGCGCGGGTGTCGGGCCCACGAAGATCAGCCGGGTCATCGGCATCCTCAAGGCGTACACCACGCGCGTCGGTTCGGGCCCGTTCCCGACCGAGCTGTTCGACGAGGACGGCGAGGCGCTGCGCCGCATCGGCGGCGAGCGCGGTGTCACCACCGGCCGTGACCGGCGCTGCGGCTGGTTCGACGCGGTCATCGCCCGGTACGCGACGCGGGTGAACGGTCTGACGGACTTCTTCCTCACCAAGCTGGACGTGCTGACCGGCTGGGAGGAGATCCCGGTCTGCGTGGCGTACGAGATCGACGGCAAGCGCGTCGAGGAACTCCCGTACTCGCAGACGGACTTCCACCACGCGAAGCCCGTCTACGAGACCCTGCCCGGCTGGTCGGAGGACATCACGAAGGCCAAGTCCTTCGCCGACCTGCCCAAGAACGCCCAGGCGTATGTGAAGGCGCTGGAGGAGATGTCCGGCGCACCGATCTCCGCGATCGGCGTCGGCCCCGGCAGGGACGAGACGATCGAGATCAACTCGTTCATCTAGCCGGTCCCGGGACCACGGAAAGGGCGCCCCGCGGGGCGCCCTTTCTGCTGGGGCGAAGGGGACGAAGCGGGCATACGCTGAAGGTGTAGGAGTGCGTGCGTCCCAGCCAGGAGAAGGTGAGTGCGATGCGCGTCATGCTCAAAGCCACGATGGACACCGACAAGGCCAACGAGGCCCTGACGAGCGGCAAGATGCCGCAGCTCATCAAGGAGACGATGGAGCACCTGAGGCCCGAGGCCGCGTACTTCGGCCCCGAGGGCGGCCGCCGGACGTGCTACCTCGTCTTCGACATGTCGGACAGCTCCGAGCTGCCCCCCGTGGGCGAACCGTTCTTCACCCAGCTCAACGCCAAGGTCGAGGTCTTCCCCATCATGAACGCGGACGACCTCCAGAAGGGCCTCTCCCAGCTCCGCTGACCAGCGCCGGGAGCCCTCTCAGCTGAAGATGATCATCGATCCCTGGGCGAGGCTGCGCGTGGCGGCCGCGTGCAGGCCCAGCCAGACGTGCCGTTCACGGGCGAAGGGGCTCGCGTCGTAGGGGGCGGGCGCGGCCGGTTCCTCCAACTCCGTGGGCGCGTGCGGCGGTTCCGGTGCCACGGGCGGATTGCCCGGGTCGATGCCGATCGACGGTCCGACGAACTCCAGCTCCCGCAGCAGGCCGTGGGCCGAGCCGAGGGGCCCGCCGCCGGCCAGGAGCTCGTCGCTGGAGAGCGGGTACGCGAAGTCGACCGGGACATAGGCGCCCGCGTGGTCGTAGTGCCACACGAGGTGCGACTGCTGGGCGTTGGTCTCGAACATCTCCAGGAGCTGCTCGTAGTCGCCGCCCAGTTCGTCCACCGGGGTCACCGCGAGACCGCACATCTGCAGCAGGTACGCCCGCCGCAGGAAGTGCAGCGCGTCGTAGTCGAAGCCCGCGACCGGGGCGACCTCACCGGTCAGTCCGGGCATGTACGCGTAGACCGGGACCGGTGGGAGTCCGGCTTCGCCCAGCACCTTGTCGTAGAGCGCGAGCTCCTCGGCGAAGGGGTTGTCGGGGGTGTGGCACAACACGTCGACGAGCGGGACCAGCCACAGGTCACAGGCCAACAGACGACTCCTCTGGTTCGTTGCGCGGCAGCGGTACGACGATGGTCAGGGAAGCGTAATGCGCGCGGCGCCCGCCGGTGACTCCCGGTGCGCAACTCCGGCCCATATCCGTCCCCGGGGCGGCACCGAGGGCTGCCCGTCCACGGCCCCGCCCGGGGGCTGTGCCCCCACACCCCCGATCGCCCACCGGACCGGCCCTCAAACCCCGGCGGCCGGACGCCGCTACGACGGGCTGTACCTTCCGGAGCCGTCCAGGTCCCAGACCCAGGCCCCGCCGGTGAACGTGCCCGGGTGCCCGACCAGCTCGTCCACCGCCTGCCGCAGCGCGTCCTGGTGGACCTGCGGGCCGAGCACCAGCACCCCCGCCTTCCAGTACGCGAAGTCGTAACGCGCCTGCGCCCGCCAGTTCTCGCCGATCTCCGGGACGGCGCCCGTGTTGGCGATCTCGCGCAGCAGGTTGGACGTGTAGCGGGGCGCGGCGCCGTAGATGCCGACCCGCTCCTCGCCGAACGGGCCGTTGAAGTAGCCGCCGGGCAGCCGGAAACCGAGGTCCGCGGTCGTCTGCCAGTGCAGCGCGTCCGCGTTGACGGGGTCCGGCAGCGGCACCGGCACCAGGGACTCGCCCTGGCCGACGTACGGCTTCCAGGTCCCGTCCGCGACGAAGGCGGGGACGTCCGCCCGGTCCACGGACTTCAGCGGCGCCGGGACCAGGGGGAGCAGCGCGGCGGCGACGGCCACCATCCCCAGGTACTGGGTGACGAGGGCGCGGGTGCGGACGAGCCTGTCGAAGGCGAGCGCCACCAGCATGCCCAGGGCGGGCGCGCAGACCATCGCCACCCGTCCCTCGATGACCGACTCGAACAGCGGCTTGCCCGCCAGCGCCGCCCAGGGGCCGGGCAGCACCACGTCCGTCAGCGGGATGCGGAACTCGGGGCCGAGGGACAGTGCCGCGGCCGCGAGCACGGTGAACGCGAGCGCCTTGACGAGCGCCCGGTCCCACAGCCGTACGACGATCGCGAAGGCGAGCGCGGCCAGCGGCCAGCCGTAGAAGGCGTTCTGCTCGGTGGGGTTCAGGGACAGCGCGCCCGCGGTCTCCGCGTTCCCCGCCACCAGCGAGCGCTCCGCGAAGGACAGCAGCGCGAGCGGGCTGTTGCCCGCGTTGTCGCCGTGCAGCACGCTCTTGTAGCTCTGCGGTCCGGCGAACTGCCAGTACAGGGGGAAGGCGACCAGCGGCAGGCAGACGGCCGCCGCGATCCCGAGGCCGCGGAGCAGCGGGCGCCAGGACGCCTTGGCGACGTCCCGGCGGACGGCCGCGTAGGCGAGCGCGAACAGGGCCATCCCCATCGAGGCGAGCAGCAGCGGCTCCTCGCCCAGGAAGATCTGGTAGGCCGCCATCAGCCCGAGGACCACGCCGTCGCGGACCACCCGGGTGCCGGCGCACAGCCGGAGGGCGCGGTCGATGATCAGCGGGATCATCAGCAGGATCACGAAGTTCGGGTGCGCGTTGGCGTGGCTCACCATCGGGGGCGCGAAGGCGGCGAGCGCGGCGCCGAGGAAGGCCGCGCCCCGCTGCCGTACGACCCGCTTGACGATCAGCCAGTACCAGGCGGCGGCGGTGGCGGCGAGGCCCAGCGTCATCACCAGGTTGAGGGAGACGGCGGGGCCGAGGAGCAGGGTGACCGGGGTGAAGGGGACCGACAGGCCCAGCATGACCGTGTTGGCCATCAGGTTCACGCCGTCAGGGAAGCCCTGGAGGGTCGTGAACAGGGGGTTGTGCAGATGGCGGACGTTGTCGGCGGTGACCGCGAAGAACCACTCCCACTGGTTCTGGTCCTGGAGCGAGTCGACGAGGTAGCGGTCGTCGGGGTTCGTCCAGCGGCCGGAGTACAGGGCCACCGACATGAGGAGGAAGAGGGCCGCGGCCAGCACGTCCGCCGGGCCGATCAGGCGCAGTTTGAGGAGGGACAGTTCGGCGAGGACCCGGCCGTAGTCCAGGGGCCGTACCTTCGAGCCGGACTGGTGCGCCCAGCGCACCGGGACCTCGGCGACCGCCCAGCCGGAGCGGCGGAAGTGCTGGAGTATCTCGACGTCTATGCCCCAGCCGTTGAGCCGGGAGGCGGCGAACGCCTCGCGGGCGCGGTCGCCGTCGAAGAGCTTGAAGCCGCACTGGGTGTCGCGTATGCCGGGCACCGCGACCCTGCGTATCAGGAAGTTGCCGGCGCGGCCGAGGAACTCGCGCAGCCGGTGCTGGTGCGTCTCTATCGTCGCGCCGGCCGTCGCCCGGGAGCCGATCGCCGCGGCCCGGCCGTCGGCGAGCGCCTTGTCGAGGTGCTCCAGCTCCTCGATCGGGGCCGCCAGGTCGGCGTCGGTGACCAGCACGCGCCGGCCGCGCGAGGCGGCGACACCGAGGCGCAGCGCGTGGCCCTTGCCGCGGTTGCTGGGGCTCGCGACGAACCGGACCCGGGGGTCGCGGGCCGTCACCGCCGCGACGACGTCCGCGGTCGCGTCCGTGGAACCGTCGTCGACGACGATCAGCTCCCAGTCCCCGAACCGGCCGTCGTCCTCGCCGAGGTGGGCGACGATGGCGTCGAGCGTCGGGCCGAGCCGCCGCTCCTCGTTGTAGGCGGGCACGACGACCGTGAGTTCCACGTCCTTGGCCGGCCGGTCCTCGACGACGTCCGTGTACTGCGGCGCGCTCATCCGGCGGCCAGCCGTTCGACGAGGGCGAGGGAGTGCGCGTTGTACGCGGCGACGATCGCGTGCGCCTCCCCGGGCTCGCGCCGCGCCAGCGCGTCCACGAGATCGGTGTGCCCCGACCACAGGTGCCCCTTGAGGTCGGTCAACCGCCGCAGATGCTGCACCGTGCACACCCAGGACTGGACGCGCATGCGGTGCAGGAAGTCGGCGAGGTAGGGGTTGCCGAACAGTCCGCTCAGCTCGCGCCAGAAGCGCAGGTCGTAGCCGATGAGGACGTTCAGGTCGCCGGCGACGGCGGCGCGGGCGGCCTCCTCGCCCCGGCGGCGCACCCCGGCGAGCGCGGCGAGGGCGCGCGGCTTGTCGGCGTCCTTCATGGAGCCGCCGGCCAGGCTGCGGAAGATGCCGTCCGTGATCATGCTCCGGGCCTCGATCATGCCCCGGTAGTCGTCCAGGGAGTACTCGTGGACCCGGAAGCCGCGGTGCTGGACGGAGTCCAGGAGGCCCTGTGCCGACAGGTCGACTAGGGCCTCGCGGACCGGGGTCGCGGAGACGCCGTACTGCTCGGCGATCTCCTTCACCGTGAACTCCTGCCCCGCCTGGAGCCGGCCGGCCAGCACCTCGTCACGGAGGGCGTCCGCGATCTGCTGCCGCAGGGTGCTACGGGTTACGGCGCCGCCGCCGGTGCCGGGCATGGTGTCTGGCTCCCCCATCGCGTACGGGTACGTGGTCGTCGCTCATGTGTGTCTACGAGCACGTCACCTTACGCGGTGGGGTCGCTGAGCCAGGAGAGTCCGTGCGGACGTCCGCGTCCCGGCGTCCGGGGCGGCGTCCGCCGGTCGTCACACGGTGTGTTCGTCCGCCACGGACAGTGCCTCGTCCAGCGCGGCGAGGCCCTCCTTGGCCTCCGCCTCGCTGATGTTGCACGGCGGCACGACGTGCGTGCGGTTCATGTTGACGAAGGGCCACAGGCCGTGGGCCTTGGCCGCCGCCGCGAACGCCGCCATCGGCGCGTTGGCCTCGCCGCTCGCGTTGTAGGGGACCAGCGGCTCCCGGGTCTCCCGGTTCCGCACGAGTTCCAGGGCCCAGAACATGCCGGTGCCGCGCACCTCGCCGATGCTCGGGTGGCGCTCGGCCAGCTCGCGCAGCGCGGGCCCGATGACGCTCTCGCCGGTCCGGGCCGCCTGTCCGACGACGTCCTCCTCCTCCATCACGTTGATGGTGGCGACGGCGGCGGCGCAGGCCAGCGGGTGTCCGGAGTAGGTGAGGCCGCCGGGGTAGGGCCGCCGGGCGAAGGTCTCCGCGATGGCCCCCGAGATGGCGACGCCGCCCAGCGGCACGTATCCGGAGTTCACGCCCTTGGCGAAGGTCAGCAGGTCCGGCGTCACGTCGTAGTGGTCGGCGGCGAACCACCTGCCGGTGCGCCCGAACCCGGCCATGACCTCGTCCAGGACGAAGACGATGCCGTACCGGTCGCAGATCTCGCGGACGCCGGCGAGGTAGCCGGGCGGCGGGGTCATGATGCCCGCGGTGCCCGGGACGGTCTCCAGGACGACGGCCGCGACGGTCGCCGGGCCCTCGAAGGCGATCGTGTCCTCCAGGTGCTGGAGCGCGCGCTCGCACTCCTGCCGCTCGCTGTCGGAGTGGAAGGGGGAGCGGTAGAGGAACGGCGCCCAGAAGTGGACGACGCCCGCGGCGCCGATGTCGTTCGGCCAGCGGCGCGGGTCGCCGGTGAGGTTGATCGCGGTGGAGGTGGCGCCGTGGTACGAGCGGTAGGCCGACAGCACCTTGGGGCGGCCGGTGTGCAGCCGGGCCATGCGCGTGGCGTTCTCGACGGCCTCGGCCCCGCCGTTGGTGAAGAAGATCTTGTCCAGGTCGCCGGGGGTCCGCTCGGCTATGAGCCGCGCCGCCTCCGAGCGGGCCTCGACGGCGAAGGCGGGCGCGAAGGTGGACAGGGTCGCGGCCTGTTCCTGGATCGCGGCGACGACCTTGGGGTGCTGGTAGCCGATGTTGGTGAAGACGAGCCCGCTGGTGAAGTCCAGATACCGCTTGCCGTCGTAGTCCCAGAAGTACGACCCCTCCGCGCCGGCGACGGCGAGCGGGTCGATGAGCTCCTGCGCGGACCAGGAGTGGAAGACGTGCGCACGGTCCGCGGCCTTCACGGCGGCGCCGGCCTGGGGGTTGGGCTGAGGGGTCATGCCGCGAGGGTAGATGTCCCGGACACGGACGCGACATCGGCGTCCTGTCTGCGGACGGGGGCTTTCCGCGACAGGTTGTCGGCCCCCGCCGCGCCCCCTCGCCCGGCGGAGGGGCGCCGCCCGGCCCTGGTCCGCCGCCCTCCGCTGTTACGGAACCGTAGACGCCGCCTCGCCCCTGACCCCGTACCCGCGCATTATCCTCGGGCTGTTGCTCACGTACGGGGGAAGGCGGCGCGGCGATGGAGAAGCTGGGGGCTGGGGAGCCGCAGCGGATCGGGGGCTACCGGCTGCTCGCGCGGCTCGGGGCAGGCGGGATGGGCCAGGTGTATCTCGCCCGGTCGGGCCGGGGCCGCACGGTCGCCGTGAAGCTCGTACGCCAGGAGCTCGCGGAGCAGGAGGAGTTCCGGGCCCGCTTCCGGCAGGAGGTGCAGGCGGCCGGACGCGTCGGCGGGTACTGGACGGCGCCGGTGCTGGACGCGGACACCGAGGCGGCCATCCCGTGGGTGGCCACCGGCTATGTCGCGGGGCCCACGCTGCAGACCGTCGTGGGGCAGGACCACGGCCCGCTCCCCGAGCGGTCCGTGCGCATCCTCGCCGCCGGACTCGCACACGCCCTCCAGGACATCCATGCCGCCGGGCTGATCCACCGGGACCTCAAGCCGTCGAACGTGCTGGTCACGATCGACGGGCCGCGGGTCATCGACTTCGGGATCGCCCGGGCCCTGGAGACCGTCACCGACGGCGGCCTCACCAGGACCGGCGCGCTCGTCGGGTCCCCCGGGTTCATGGCGCCGGAGCAGGTCCGCGGCGACCGGATCACCCCGGCGTGCGACGTCTTCTGCCTCGGGTCCGTCCTCGCGTACGCCGCGACGGGAGCCCAGCCCTTCGGCAGCACCGACAGCGGGGTGCACGCGCTGATGTTCCGCATCGCGCAGGAGGAGCCCGACCTCTCCGGTGTGCCGGAGGCCCTGTCGGAGCTCGTACGGGACTGCCTGCGCAAGGACCCCGCGGCCCGGCCGACCCTCGACCGGATCCTGGAGCGGACGGGGGCGGAGGACACCGTCTCCGACGGACGGGCCCGCGACCCGTGGCTGCCGGGTGCGTTGGTGGCCCAACTCGGCCGTCACGCCGTGCAGTTGCTCGACACGGAGAACCCGGACGAGCCCGGCGGCGCGGCGGGTCAGCCCCCGGCCGCCCTGCCCGCCCTGCCCGCGGGCACCGCGGGGGCGCCGGACGGCTCCGGCGCGCGGGACCCCCGCGCCACCCCGGCCCCCGGCTCCGCCGACCCCGTCCAGCGCCCCGCGCCCGAGGTGCCCCCCGAGCACGCCGCCGTCCCCGAGGCGCCGGGCGGTCCCACCCCGCCCCCGCCGGGCGGTCCGGCCCCGCTGGACCACCTGCCGACGATGGTCTCCGGGCCCGGCATCGCGCCCCCGCCGTCCGCCCCGCCCGGGTACGGCTATCCCCAGCAGCACCCGCAGCCCTCCGCGTACGGGTATCCGCAGAACGGCTGGGGCGCCGGACCGCCCGCCGGGTACGCCCAGGGCTCCACCCCGCCGTACGGTCCGGGCGCGGCCCCCGCGTACGGGCCCGGCGCGACCCCGCCGTACGGTCCCGGAGCCGCGCCGCGGGCGCCGGAGCCCGAGCGCCGCAGCGGGCGTTCCACGGCGGCGCTCGTCGCGGTCGCCCTGGTGGTGGCGCTCGGCGCGGGGGGTTCCGTGTACGCGCTGATGAAGGGCGGCACCGACGACGACGGCAAGGCGCCGACGCCGACGACCGGCGCCCCGACGACTCCCGGCCCGGACCCCACGCGGTCGCCGGACCCCGTGTCGGAGTCGCCGACCACCAAGGCGCCGAAGGACGGCGGGATCCCGGAGAAGTACCTCGGCACCTGGAACGGCAGCATCGACAACGCCACGGGCCACAACACCCGGCGGCTGGTGATCCAGCAGGGCAAGGCGGGCGACACCGTCCTGTCGCTCACCGCGGACGGCCCGGCCGGCAGCGGCACCTACCACTGCGTGTTCCGGGCCGACCTGGCCGAGACCCCGACCGACGGCGGTCCCCTGAAGATCGGCCCGTCCGAGGTCGTCGTCGGCGAACCGGCGTCCTCGTGCTCGCCCGGCGGCAGCTCCGAGGTCACCCTCCTGCCGGACGGGCGGCTGCGCCGGGTGATCACCGACTCGGGCCAGGAACTGACGTACACGAAGGGCGGCTGACCCCGGCCGGCACACCCCTCGGGCGGTCACCTGTCCGGCGGGGCGAACCGGCGGCGAACTTCATCTGCCGTACCCCGGCCGTTCCCCGTTTGGGCCGTACCGTGTCCGCACCGCGCGGCTCGGGGTCCGCGCGGCCCGGGGGAGTGGCCAGGTGGAGTGGCTGAGCGCGGAGAACGTGGTGGCGGTGGCGACCGCCGTGGTGGGCATCGCCGCGTCGGCCGGGATGGTCTGGTACGAGCGCCGGGTGCCGCGGCGCAAACGGATCGGCTACCGCGTCCAGATGGACAACCCGATCGGCGACGACGTGCGTTCGGGGATCGCGAACGTACGGCTCGGGCTGTTCGACGAGACGCCGGGGATGGCAGACGCGACGCTCGTGCTGCTGCGGATCGAGAACGACGGCTCCCGGAGCATCGCCGACGACGACTACACCGGCCGTGAAAGGCACGGGCTCACCGCGGTGTTCACCGGCCGCACCATCCGGGGCGTCTCGGTGACCCAGCCGCCGGGCACCGAGCACCTGATGGGCCACTTCAGCCCGGCCGCCGGCCTGAGCTACGAGGACGGCACCCTGCGCATCCCGCGCGTCCCGCTCAACCGGGGCGAGCACTTCAAGCTGCTGGTGCTGCTGTCGGGCGGCGACGTCGGATGCCCGATACGGCTCATCGGCGGCATCCGGGACGGCGTGGTGAGCCCCAACCGCAGTACGACGCCGGACGACAAGCCGCCGCTGTTCAGCCGTCCCGCCCGGCTGATCACCGTCCTGCTCACGGTGTGCGTGGTGACGCTCGCGGCGATCGTCGTCGTCCGGGACGACACCCCGCCCCCGATCGGCTGCGCGCGGGGCACCCTGACGGTGACCGGTTCGACCGCGTTCGCGCCGGTGATGCGTGAGCTGGCCGGCAAGTACGAGAAGGACTGCGCGGGTTCGCAGATCACGGTGGACGCGCACGGCAGTACGGCCGGGGTGCGGGAGCTGGAGGCCGCGGGTGCCGCGTCCGAGGGCGGCTCCCCGGCCGTGGTCGCCCTCTCCGACGGGCGCAAGCCGGGCGGACTTCCCCAACTGCGGGAGAGCCGCGTCGCGGTGTCCGTGTTCACGCTCGTCGTCCACGAGGACATCCCCATCAAGAGCCTGTCCCGCGCCAACGTGCGCCGGGTCTACCGCGGGGACATCAGGAACTGGAAGCAGCTCGGCGGCCCGGACCGGCCGGTCGTCCTGGTCAGCCGCGACGCCAACTCCGGTACCCGGCAGGTGTTCCAGCGGCGGGTGCTGGGGCGCGGCGAGATCGCCAACTCCTCGCTCGACTGCGTCCACAAGGACGACGCCTCGGCCCCGGTGGTGCGCTGCGAACTGGACTCCACCGAGCAGGTGTTGAGTACGGTCGCCCGGCAGCCCGGCAGCCCGGCGCGATCGGCTACAGCGAGCTGAACCTCGCCACCGGCTTCGACGGACTGCACCGGCTCGCCCTCGACGGCCACGACCCGTCCGTGGAGGAACTGGAGCACGGGATCGGCGACTACCCGTACCGCGAGATCGAGTACGCCTACATCTACGGCCGTCCGCCCGCCGACTCCCTGACCTCCAGTTTCCTGGACTACATCAGCCGCGGCGGCGGCCAGGACGTCATCCGCACGCACGGTCATCTGCCGTGCGGGACGCCGGTGGGGCTGCGGATCTGCGGCCAGGACTGACCCGGCCGGTCCGCGCCCTTGCCCGCCGCTTGTCGCGTACACGACTCTGGCAGGGTCCCGTTCCACTCGCCGCGCGCCAGTACCGGGAGGCACCATGCGGCCCAGCAGGAGATCGGTCCTGACCGCGACGGCGGCCGGCGCGGGGGCGACGGCGCTGGGGGCGCCGGAGACCGCGGCCGGCACCGGGTACGGCGCCCGCCCGCCCGCGACCGCCCAGCCGCCCTCCCGCGAACTGCGCGCGCTGCTGCGGGAGATCGACCGCGACCGCGTCGAGGCGACGGTCCGCACCCTGGTCTCCTTCGGCACCCGGCACACCCTCTCCGTGCAGGACGACCCGGTGCGCGGCATCGGCGCCGCCCGCGACTGGCTGCTGGCCGAACTGCGGTCGTACGCGGCCGTGTCGGGCGGCCGGATGACCGTGGAACTCCAGTCGTACGTCCAGGAGCCGGCGAGCCGCATCCCGACGGCCACCCGCATCACGAACGTGGTGGCGACGCTGCGCGGCTCGGTCACGCCGGAGCGGATCTACGTCGTGTCGGGGCACTACGACTCCCGCGTCACCGACGTCATGGACGCCACCTCGGACGCTCCCGGCGCCGACGACGACGCCTCGGGGGTCGCGGTCGTCCTCGAACTGGCCCGGGTGATGGCACGGCGCCGGCCGGCCGCGACGATCGTCTTCGCGGCGGTCGCCGGGGAGGAGCAGGGCCTGTACGGCGCCACGCACATGGCGGAGCGGTTCAGGTCGGCCGGCGCGGACGTGCAGGGCATGTTCACCGACGACATCGTCGGCAGCTCCACGGCGGACGACGGCACCCGTGACCCGTACACGGTCCGGCTGTTCGCGGAGGGCGTCCCGAGCTCGGAGACCCCGGAACAGGCCGCGGTCCGCCGCTCGGTGGGCGGCGAGAACGACTCACCGGCCCGGCAGCTGGCCCGCTTCGTGCGGGACACGGCCGACAACGACGCGACCGGCATGCACGTCCGCGTCGTCCACCGGCGCGACCGCTACCGCCGGGGCGGCGACCACATCCCCTTCCTGGAGCGCGCGTACCCGGCCGCCCGCTTCACGGAGCCGGCCGAGGACTTCGCCCACCAGCACCAGGACGTGCGCGTCGGCGAGGACGGCACGCGGTACGGGGACCTGCCGGAGTTCTGCGACTTCGGGTTCGTCGCCCGGGTCGCGAAGGTGAACGCGGCGGCGCTGTGGACCCTCGCCCAGGCCCCGGGCACCCCGCGCGGGGGCCGGATCGCGACCGCCGCCCTCACCAACACGACCACGCTGTCCTGGACCCGGGGCACGGAGCCCGACCTCGCGGGCTACGAGATCGTCTGGCGCGAGACCACGGCGCCCGAGTGGACCCACGTGATCGAGGTGGGCGACGTGACCTCGCACGAGGTCGGCCTGTCCAAGGACAACGTCTTCTTCGGCGTCCGCGCGGTGAACCGGGCCGGGCTCAGGAGCCCGGTGGCCTTCCCGGACCCGGCGCCGTAGCCGACGGCAACCGGGCGGGCAGGGCGTCCCCGCGGCTCCGGGCGGCACCGAGCCGGGCGGGCAGGGCGTCACCGCGGCTCCGGCGGGCGCTGGCGGGGCATGTTCGGGCGGGCGCCCGGCGGCAGCGGGAACCGGCTCGGCGGCGTCCCGTCCACCCGGGGCGCCCCCACCACGGACGTCTGCATCCCCAGCGGCGCCGAACCCGTCCGGAACTCCACCATCCAGTCCGCCGTCTCCGCCCGCACCAGCTCGGTCACGTCCTCGCAGAACCGGCGCAGCACCCCGAGGCACCGGTCGGCGGCGTCCCCGGCCGTCCCCTCGGCCGGGCCCAGCACCTCGCGCACGCTCGCGGACGCCCAGTCGAACTGGAGCACCTGGAGCCTGCGCTGCACGGCCTGCGCGGTGGCCACGTCCCTTATCCACCCCGAGGTCACCCCGAAGAACCGGTCGCCGGCCACGCACGCCACCGCGAGCAGCAGCGCCAGGCACCCCCAGGAGGCGACCCCGGCCACCACCCCGGTGAGGTCGAGCAGCGGCAGCGCCGCACCGGTGACGGCCCCCGCCGCCGCGCCGGACCGCAGCGCCCGCGCCCCGCGCCGCTTCCACACGCGGTCCGCGAGATACCAGGACGCCGTGTCCAGCGCGCCCTGCTCCACCCAGCGGTACAGCTCGTGCAGGCGCTCGGCGGGCTCTCCCCAGTCGCCCAGCGGAAACGGCCGTCCGGTGAAGTCGCCCGGCCGGGGACCCGCGGCGCCCTCGCCACGGTCGTCCCGGGGCGGCCCCTCGGGCTGCATCTCCGGCTGGCTCACCCGGCACTCCCTACTCATGACGTTGCGTGACGGCTGCTCGACGCCTGTGACGGCTGGTGCTGGAGCGCCGCCCCCTTTCCTACCGCCCAATGGGTGGCGATGGCCCGGGTTTCAGCGCTTTTCCGCCCGGAAGTGGGCCTTGATCAGGTATAGGCTTCCGGGTCGCCTCACTCGAAAGAGTGCTTGGGCGGCCGACCCCCCGACCACGTAGGCTCGTGCTGGACGGGAAACCCCCGCCCATACAGCCGTACGAAACCAGGAGCTGATCGTGATTCCCGGTGGTGGCCAGCCCAATATGCAGCAGCTGCTCCAGCAGGCCCAGAAGATGCAGCAGGACCTCGCGACCGCGCAGGAGGAACTGGCGCGCACCGAGGTCGAAGGCCAGGCGGGCGGCGGTCTGGTGAAGGCGACGGTGACGGGCTCCGGCGAGCTCAAGGCCCTGAAGATCGACCCGAAGGCCGTGGACCCCGAGGACACCGACACCCTCGCGGACCTGGTCGTCGCGGCCGTCCAGGCGGCCAACGAGAACGCGCAGACGCTCCAGCAGCAGAAGCTCGGCCCGCTCGCCCAGGGTCTCGGTGGCGGCGGCAGCGGCATCCCCGGTCTGCCCTTCTGACGCGGGGCGGGGCCGGAGCCGCCGGTTCGGGGCCCGGCCCGCCTTTCGGAGACCGGCGGCGGCCAACTACCGTACGTACCAGGACACTGATGCGTACCGACGAAGCACAGGAGAGGCAGTCCGTTGTACGAAGGCGTGGTCCAGGACCTCATCGACGAGCTCGGGCGGCTGCCCGGCGTCGGTCCCAAGAGCGCGCAGCGGATCGCCTTCCACATCCTCCAGGCCGAGCCGACGGACGTCCGCCGGCTCGCGCAGTGCCTCATGGAGGTCAAGGCCAAGGTCCGCTTCTGCGCCACCTGCGGCAACGTCGCGCAGGAGGAGCTGTGCAACATCTGCCGCGACCCGCGCCGCGACCTGACGGTCATCTGCGTGGTCGAGGAGCCGAAGGACGTCGTCGCGATCGAGCGCACGCGTGAGTTCCGGGGCAAGTACCACGTCCTCGGCGGCGCGATCAGCCCGATCGAGGGCGTCGGCCCGGACGACCTGCGGATAAGGGAGCTGCTGGCCAGGCTGGCCGACGGCACGGTCACCGAGCTGATCCTGGCCACGGACCCGAACCTGGAGGGCGAGGCCACGGCCACGTATCTCGCCCGCATGATCAAGCCCATGGGCCTCAAGGTCACCCGCCTGGCCAGCGGCCTCCCGGTGGGTGGCGACCTGGAATACGCGGACGAGGTCACGCTCGGCCGCGCCTTCGAGGGGAGACGACTCCTAGATGTCTGACGCCACGCTGCACGCGACGACACCCGATCCCGGCGACTTCGCGGTCCAGATCGCGGACCAGATCGAGAGCTTCCTCGTCGCCGTGACCGAGGTCGCCAAGGGCGACGAGCCGGACTCGGCCGTGCCCTTCCTGCTGCTCGAGGTCTCCCAGCTGCTGCTGGCCGGCGGCCGCCTCGGCGCCCACGAGGACATCCTCCCCGACGAGCGCTACGAGCCGGACATGGGCCCGGAGCCGGACGTGGACGACCTGCGCCTGCGCCTCGCCGCCATGCTCGACCCGGTCGACGTCTACTCCGAGGTCTTCGACCCGTACGAGCCCCGCAAGGCCCCGGTCCCGGCGCGCATCTCCGACGACCTGGCCGACGTGATGGCCGACCTGCGGCACGGCATGGCCCACTACCGCGCCGGCCGCACCACCGAGGCGCTCTGGTGGTGGCAGTTCTCCTACTTCTCCAACTGGGGCTCCACCGCGTCGGCGACGCTGCGCGCGCTGCAGTCGCTGGTCGCCCACGTGCGGCTGAACCAGCCCCTGCAGGAGCTGGACGGGCTCGACACCGACCAGGACCTCAGCGAGGACGCGCTCGCCGAGGAGGCGGGCCGGGTCATGGCCGAGGAGATCGCGGGACCGCTGGGGCTGCGCGAGGTCAAGTGACGTCCCGGGCCGGGGCGCCTACCAGGCGCTCACGGCCCGCACCGGCCGCTCTGTGACACGGCGCACTTTCCGAGTGACCCGCCCGGCTTCGGGCAGGTGCCGTCCTGGAGCGGCCGGGACCCCGGTCCGGTGATCATGTGGTGAGCGGGACATCTCACCATGCGATACCGGGGAGGGGAATTCCGGCCGCTCGATAGACTGAGCCGACCGCAGTTGTGCGGTGCAGAGACGGATTGAGCGAGGAGCGCACGTGGGCCTTGTCGTGCAGAAGTACGGAGGCTCCTCCGTAGCCGATGCCGAGGGCATCAAGCGCGTCGCCAAGCGGATCGTGGAAGCGAAGAAGAACGGCCACCAGGTGGTCGTCGTCGTTTCCGCGATGGGCGACACGACGGACGAGCTGATCGATCTCGCCGAGCAGGTATCTCCGATGCCCAGCGGACGAGAGTTCGACATGCTGCTGACCGCCGGAGAGCGGATCTCCATGGCCCTGCTGGCGATGGCGATCAAAAACCTGGGCCACAGCGCCCAGTCGTTCACGGGCAGCCAGGCGGGTGTCATCACCGACTCGGTCCACAACAAAGCGCGGATCATCGACGTCACGCCGGGCCGCATCAGGACGGCGCTCGACGAGGGCAACATCGCCATCGTCGCCGGCTTCCAGGGCGTCTCGCAGGACAAGAAGGACATCACCACCCTCGGCCGCGGCGGCTCGGACACGACCGCCGTCGCGCTCGCCGCGGCGCTGGACGCCGAGGTCTGCGAGATCTACACCGACGTGGACGGCGTCTTCACCGCCGACCCGCGGGTGGTGAAGAAGGCGAGGAAGATCGACTGGATCTCCTTCGAGGACATGCTGGAGCTCGCCGCCTCCGGCTCCAAGGTGCTGCTCCACCGCTGCGTGGAGTACGCCCGCCGCTACAACATCCCGATCCACGTGCGCTCGTCCTTCTCCGGACTGCAGGGCACCTGGGTCAGCAACGAGCCGAAGCAAGGGGACCAGAAGGTGGAGCAGGCCATCATCTCCGGTGTCGCTCACGACACCTCCGAGGCCAAGGTCACGGTCGTCGGCGTCCCGGACAAGCCCGGCGAGGCCGCCTCGATCTTCCGCGCGATCGCCGACGCCGAGATCAACATCGACATGGTCGTGCAGAACGTGTCCGCCGCCTCCACCGGTCTGACGGACATCTCGTTCACCCTTCCCAAGACCGAGGGCCGCAAGGCCATCGACGCGCTGGAGAAGGCCAAGCAGAAGATCGGCTTCGACTCGCTGCGCTACGACGACCAGATCGGCAAGATCTCGCTGGTCGGCGCCGGTATGAAGACGAACCCGGGCGTCACGGCCGGCTTCTTCGAGGCGCTCAGCGACGCCGGGGTGAACATCGAGCTGATCTCCACCTCCGAGATCCGCATCTCCGTGGTCACCCGCGCCGACGACGTGAACGAGGCCGTGCGCGCCGTGCACACCGCGTTCGGTCTCGACTCCGACAGCGACGAGGCCGTCGTCTACGGAGGCACGGGCCGCTGATGTCCCCGTCAGGGTCGCGGAGCGGGCGGCCGACGCTCGCGGTCGTGGGTGCGACCGGCTCCGTCGGAACCGTCATGCTCCAGATCCTGTCCCAGCACGCGGACATCTGGGGCGAGATCCGCCTGATCGCCTCCCCGCGCTCGGCCGGCCGCAAGCTGGCCGTGCGCGGCGAGGAGGTCGAGGTCGTCGCGCTCACCGAGGACGCCTTCGACGGCGTCGACGTCGCCATGTTCGACGTGCCCGACGAGGTGTCGGCCCGGTGGGCGCCTCTCGCCGCGGCCAAGGGCGTGATCGTGGTCGACAACTCCGGTGCCTTCCGGATGGACCCCGACGTGCCCCTCGTGGTGCCCGAGGTCAATCCGCACACGGTGCGGATGCGGCCCCGCGGGATCATCGCCAGCCCGAACTGCACGACCCTCTCCATGATCGTCGCCCTGGGCGCGCTGCACGCCGAGTTCGGCCTGCGCGAGCTGGTCGTCTCCAGCTACCAGGCGGTGAGCGGCGCCGGGCGGTCCGGGGTGGACACGCTCCGCCAGCAGCTCGCGCTGGTCGCGGGCACGGACCTCGGGACCAAGCCGGGCGACGTGCGGCGGGCCGTCGGGGACAACACGGGGCCGTTCCCCGAGCCGGTGGCCCTGAACGTGGTGCCGTGGGCCGGGACGCTCGCGGACGACGGCTGGTCCTCCGAGGAGATGAAGGTCCGCAACGAGTCCCGCAAGATCCTCGGCCTGCCGGCGCTGAGGGTCGCCGTGACGTGCGTACGCGTCCCCGTCGTGACCACGCACTCGCTGACCGTCCACGCCCGCTTCGAGGGCGAGGTCACCGTCGACAAGGCCCGCGAGATCCTCGCCACCGCCCCCGGGGTCGTCCTCTTCGACAACCCGGCCGCCGGGGAGTTTCCCACCCCCGCCGACGTGGTGGGCACCGACCCGACCTGGGTCGGACGGGTGCGCCGTGCGCTCGACGATCCCACCGCGCTCGAACTGTTCGTCTGCGGCGACAACCTGCGCAAGGGCGCCGCGCTGAACACCGCGCAGATCGCCGAGCTCGTGGCGGCGGAGATCTCCGGCGCGTAGGTTCTGCGCCCCGGAGGGCCCCCGGCCGGAAAACCCGGGGGTCCTCGGCGGATTCGTTTGTAGGATCTCTGGAGGTTGTGCCGGAACTGTGTCCCGGTAAATGGTCCGGACCACTTGAATCGCACGGCCTCGGCGTCCGAAGATTCTTCTCCCCGTCCTCCGCAACCGCGCGGAGGGCGGGGAGCGTCTTTGCGGACGCACTTCGGGGGCGTCCGAACTTCACGGCAAACGGGGCACAAGGGAAGAGCTGGTACGCATGAGGGCATTTGACTCCACGTCAAACGGGGTGCCTGACGCAAATGCGATGCCTGACGCGTACAACCCTGACGGGGGCAGACGTGTCCAACTGGCGTGGCAGAGGTACTCGATTTCACCGCGGTACAGACGAGGGGCACCGCCCTGCGTCCACCCCGCCGACCCCGCAGCCCCGGCGCGCCCGGCGGCATGCCGGTGATCGCCCCCATGCCCGCAGCGCGGCCGGCCCGCATACCGAACCAGCGCGACGGCGCTGAGGACAGCACGGCGGCGGGCACCACCGTCGACCATCTGACCGAGACCTATCGCGCGCACTACCGCTCGCTGCTGGGTCTGGCGGCGCTCCTGCTCGACGACACCGCGTCCTGCGAGGACGTCGTTCAGGAGGCCTTCATCCGGGTGCACTCGGCGCGCAAGCGCGTCCGGGACCCCGAGAAGACGCTCGCCTACCTGCGCCAGACCGTCGTGAACCTCTCGCGGTCCGCGCTGCGCAGGCGCATCCTCGGTCTGAAGCTGCTCTCCAAGCCGATGCCGGACATGGCGAGCGCCGAGGAGGGTGCGTACGACCAGCTGGAGCGGGACGCCCTGATCAAGGCGATGAAGGGCCTCCAGCGGAGGCAGCGCGAGGTGCTGGTGCTGCGCTACTTCGCGGACATGACCGAGGCCCAGGTCGCCGACACGCTGGGGATATCGCTGGGGTCCGTCAAGGCGTACGGCTCCCGCGGCATCGCGGCGCTGCGCGTCGCCATGGAGGCACCGGCATGAGCAGGCACGACGAACGGCGCCCCGAGCACGACCACGACCACTCGCACGCTGGGAACGGAACTGTGAACTACGGCCCCGAAGAACAGGGCCCCGAAGGGCTCGGCTCCGACGAGCTGGCGCTGCGCAGGCTGCTGCACAGCGCCGTGGAGGAGATCGAACCGACCGACGGCACCCTGGACCACCTGCGCCGGGCGGTGCCGGCCCGGCGCGCCCGCAAGCGCCAGGCCGTGGTGGGCATGGCGGCCGCCGCACTCTTCATCGGCACCGCCGTCCCGGCCCTGGTGCACGTCTCGAACTCCAACGGCTCGAACGCCAACCCGTCCGTCGTGGGCAACTCCCAGGAGACGCAGGGGGGCGTCGGCCAGAGCAAGGGACAGGACAGCGGCAGCGGCGGCTCGGGCGGCTCCGCGGGCACCTCCAAGGACAAAAACAAGCAGGGCAAGGGCAAGCAGGACAAGGGCAAGGCGGGCGCGGGTGCCACGAGCGGCGCCGACCCGAGCGCCCCGGTCGTGGGCGACGCGCCCTGCACGGCCGCCCAGCTCGGCGCCAACGGATCGGCGGGCTCCCCGGACTCCACCGGCGTGGTCTACGGCTCGTTCTCCGTCTCCAACGTCTCCGGTGTTCCCTGCACCGTCACCGGGCCCGGCACCGTGGGCGCCTCCGCGCTCGGCGCCGCGGACCCGGGCAAGGTCACGGCGGTGCGGCACGTCGCGGGCGACGCGGCCTCCGGACTGCCCGACCCCTCCCAGGAACAGGCCGCCCTGCTGCTCAAGCCGGGCACCTCGTACGTGGTGAAGTTCGCCTGGGTGCCCTCGCAGACGTGTCCGCCCGCCGGCGGCGGCGACCCCTCGCCGGACCCGACGCCCTCGGGCGGCACGGGCGACAGCGGCGGCGGCACCTCCACCGACTCCGGCGTCTCAACACAGCTGGTCAGGGAGGACACCGTGGACGGCAGCGTCGCGGTCGGGTATACCGCGTCGGGCGGGGCCCCGTCGACCTCCACCGTGGTGGCCAACGCCTGCTCGGGAACGGTCTACTGGACCGGGCTGCTGGCCGGTTCCTGAGCGCTCCGGGGGGCGGACTCCTCGTCCGGGACCAGGCCCAGCTCCGCGTCCCGGGCGAACTCCGCCTCCCGGCGCAGCAGCCGGAACCACATGAAGACGACGAAGCCGGCGAAGACGAACCACTCACCGGTGTAGCCGAGGTTCTGGAACGCCTTCAGGTCCAGGCCCGTGCCCTGGGGGGCCGTCGCGGGCACCGCCCGCATCCCGCCGTCCGCCCGGTCGAGGGTGATCCACGCGTCGTACACGTCGTACGGCACGAGGTTCACCAGGGACGCGGTGCTGATGGCGCCGGTCTGGCCGGCGGGCAGGCCGCCCGCGGCGCTCACCCCGTTCGACCCGGGGCTCTCGGACGCCTGGAGGGCACCGGTCACGGTGACCTCGCCGGCGGGCGCGGCGGGCGCCTTGGCCGGGTCCGCCTCGCCGGGCAGCCAGCCCCGCACGACGGGCAGCGCCTTGCCGCCGTCGGTCCGCAGCAGCGTCAGCACGTAGTAGCCGCGCCTGCCGTCCAGTTCGCGGCCCGGCACGAGCAACTGCCTGCCGTAGCGGCCGGTGGCGGTGGCGGTGGCGCCGGAGGTGCTGCGGTCCACGGGCAGCAGCTCGTCCAGCGGGCGTGCGGCCTGCTTCTCGGCGGACGCGGCCTGCTCGGTCGCCGTCCGGTGGTCCTGCACCCGGTCCTCGAACCGGCCCAGCTGCCATGACCCCATGAAGACGCAGAAGGGGATGGCCAACAGCACGAAGACGTTGATCCCCCACCAGCGGGGCGTCAGCAGAAACCGGTACACGCCGTCCACGGTACGGGGCCGCCGGGCGGAGCAGGGCCGCGGGGTCGCTCCGCCGGGCCCTCCCGACCGGGTGCCGTGAGGGGTCGCCGAGGACTCCCGGCGCCCGTCAGGGCCGGACCGGCGCGGAGTTTTCCACAGGCTGAGGACCTCCTCGGCGCGATGCCGGCCGGGCCAGGCACTATGGGGCCATGACTGAGAGCAACGGGACCACGCAGGAGCACGGGAGCGCGCAGACCGGCGCGGCGATGCCCGACTGGGAGAAGCGTTTCCGGGCGCCGCGGGTGTCCCTGCCGGACTGGGCGGAGGACGCCCCGCACCGCGCGCTGTTCGTCTCGAACGCGACGGGGACGTACGAGCTGTACGCGTGGGACCGCGGCACGGGTGAGCAGCGCCAGGTCACCGACCGGCCGAACGGCACGACGGACGGCGTGCTCTCCCCGGACGGCGAGTGGATCTGGTGGTTCGACGACAAGGACGGCGACGAGTTCGGCGTCTGGCGGCGCCAGCCCTTCGGCGGCGGCCCCGACGAGCCCGCGGTGCCGGGACTGGAGCCGTCCTACCCCTCGGGTCTGGCGATCGGCAGGGACGGGCGTACGGCGGTCGTGGGCCGCTCCACGGACGAGGACGGCTCGACGATCCACCTCGCCAGGACCGGCGAGGACCCCGTCGAGATCTACCGGCACCGCGAGTCCGCCGGCGTCGGCGACCTCTCGCACGACGGCTCCCTGATCGCCGTCGAGCACACCGAGCACGGTGACGCGATGCACTCGGCGCTGCGGGTGCTGCGTCCCGACGGCTCGCAGGTCGCCGAGCTCGACGACACCGAGGGCGGCACGGTCGAGCTGGGTCTGGAGGTGCTCGGCTTCGCCCCGGTGGACGGGGACACGCGGCTGCTCATCGGGCACCAGCGGCGCGGACGCTGGGAGCCCCTGGTGTGGGACGTGTCGACCGGCGAGCAGACGGACCTGGCGCTGGACCTGCCCGGTGACGTGGGCGCCGAGTGGTACCCGGACGGCTCCGCGCTCCTCGTCTCGCACAGCTTCGAGGCCCGCAGCGAGCTGTGGAGGTACGAGACGGCGACCGGCGAGCTGACCCGGGTGCCCACGCCTCCCGGCACGGTGTCCGGCGCGACCGCCCGTCCCGACGGCACCGTGGAGTACCTGTGGTCGTCCGCGGCCGAGCCCTCGGCGGTGCGCTCGACCACGGGGGACGTCGTCCTGGACCCGCCGGGCATGAGGTCCCCGGGCTCCGTGCCGGTGGAGGACGTCTGGGTGGACGGCCCCGGCGGCCGCATCCACGCCCTGGTCCAGAAGCCGGCCGGGGTGAGCGGCCCGCTGCCCACGGTCTTCGACATCCACGGTGGCCCGACCTGGCACGACAGCGACTCCTTCGCGGCGGGCCCGGCGGCCTGGGTGGACCACGGGTACGCGGTGGTGCGCGTCAACTACCGCGGTTCCACGGGTTACGGGCGCGAGTGGACGGACGCCCTCAAGCACCGCGTCGGCCTGATCGAGCTGGAGGACATCGCCGCCGTCCGCGAATGGGCGGTCACCTCCGGCCTCGCGGACCCCTCCCGGCTCGTGCTCACGGGCGGTTCCTGGGGCGGCTACCTGACCCTGCTCGGCCTGGGTACGCAGCCGGACGCCTGGGCCCTCGGCATCGCCGCCGTCCCGGTCGCCGACTACGTGACGGCGTACCACGACGAGATGGAGGCGCTGAAGGCCATGGACCGCACGCTGCTCGGCGGCACCCCCGAGGAGGTCCCCGAGCGCTTCGAGGCGTCGTCCCCGCTGACCTACGTCGACGCGGTCAAGGTCCCCGTCTACATCTCCGCCGGGGTCAACGACCCGCGCTGCCCCATCCGCCAGGTCGACAACTACGTCGCCCGTCTCGCCGCCCGCGACGCCGTCCACGAGGTCTACCGCTACGACGCGGGCCACGGGTCACTGGTCGTGGACGAGCGCATCAAGCAGGTACGCCTGGAACTGGACTTCGCGGCACGGCATCTGGGGGGTTAGGGGGCCGGTGGGGCGGACCCCGACGGGACGTACGTTCCCCGGGGCGGACCTCCACGGGGACATACGTTCCCCGGGGGCGGCGGGGGTTTCGGTCCCCGGGGGCCGGGCCGGTTCCGGGCATGGCTCCGGGCGCGAGCTCGTGGACGAGGGCGAACTCGGCGACGTGCACCGCTCGGAGTCCCGCGTCTGCGTGGGAAGGGCCTCCGCCCGCCACAGGGCTCGGTCCTGCGAGGCCAGCCTGCCCCACGCGGGTAGGGCCCTGGACCGACCGGCGTTCGGGCTGGGGCCGCGGCACCACCCCTCCCTCCGCACCTCCGGTCAGGACCCCGTCCGGTCCCCGGGGCGGCGGCCCAGGAGTTCCGCCAGCCCACGCCGGGTCGCCGCCAGCACCACCCGGTCCTCGGGGCGCAGCACATAGGTGGACGGCAGGTCCCAGACCAGCCCCGAGGAGCGCTCCCCGCCGGAGGAGGTGCCGGGTGCCGCCGCCAGGTCGGCGTGGCGCCCGCCCGGCGCCGCCGTGTCCAGCGCGAGGACCCGCCAGGCGCCCGCCCGGAACGCCTCGCCGACGGTCCGCCCGGCGAGCTGCGGATGCCCGCCCACGCTCAGGGCGGCGAACAGCAGCACCCGCCGCTCGACGGGGATCGCCCCGAGGATCTGCCGCCCCATCATGGCCCCGGCGAACGCGGGCGCCGCGAGATGGGAGACGCTGCGGCTGCGGGTGAGCGCCTGGGGGTGCGCGGCACGCAGGGTGCGGTACACGGCGGTCGCGAAGTCGTCGTCGTACAGCCGCAGCACGACGCGCAGGTCAGGACGGAGCGAGCGGGCGTACAGGGCCGCTTCGAGGTTCGTCGTGTCGGCGCTGCTCAACGCGAGCAGCGCGTGCGCCCGATGGATCTTGGCGGCCTCCAGGACACCCTCCTGGGTGACGTCACCGAGCACCACCGGCACCCGTAGCCGCCGCGCGGTCGCGAGCCCGCGCGCCTCCGGGTCGGACTCGACGCACACCACGGGGATGTGCAGCTCCCGCAGCCGGGTCAGCACGCGGGTGCCGATCTTGCCGATCCCGAGCAGCACCACGTGCCCGGACAGTCCCCGCGGGGGCCGGCGCACGGCGGACGCGCTGCGGAAGGTGCCGAGCGCTTCCAGGACCGCGGCGAGCAGCACCGGCAGGAGCAGCAGGCCGACGAGCCCGGACAGCAGCTGGAGCAACTGGCGGCCGAGGTTCTCCCCGAGCGCGGGGTCGTTGATCGCGAAGAGGTCGAGCAGGGTCAGGTAGGTGGCGTGCAGCGGCTCCTCGCCGGTGACGGCCATCGACGCCACCGCCAGTGCGACCACGCAGGCGACCAGGCCCACGAAGGACCAGCGCAGCCGGCGCGAGAGCAGCGAGGCGAACGGTACGACGCTGCGGCCGCCGGACAGCGGGGGACCGGAGTACGACACCGTCTCCAGCACGACGGTCCCGCGCCCGGTGGCCGCGTTCACCGCCTCCTGGTCGGGCAGCAGCCGGGGGCCCTGGTCACCGCTGCTCTCGGAACCGTCGGCGCCGGCCGGGTCGTGGGCGGTGGCGGACAGCAGCGCCAGCGTGCACAGGCCCGGATCGGCGACCTGGCCCGGCGCCGGTGGCTGGCGCTCGACGGCGCGCAGCAGCAGCCCGTCCGTCTGGACGACCTTGCTGGTGCCGGCCACGGCCGTCGCGGCGAGGGCGGGGGCGGCCGTGTCGGCGTCGGACAGGACGGTGGTGGAGGCGTCGAAGCCGTAGAACCCCTCGGGGCTGCCCTCGACACCGGCCGCGGCGAGGGCCGACGCCTGGTCGAGGAGCGCCTCGATGTGCTGACCCAGGCGCCGGTTGTAGAGGCGCAGGACCAGCCGCAGGCGCGGGTTGAGCCGGCGGGCGGTGAGCGCGGCCCGGATGTTCGTCTCGTCGTCGTCGTACACCAGCGCCAGCGCGGCGGCCCGCTCCACACCCGCCTCGGCGAGCACGGCCTCGGTGGCCTCGGCGGCCTCCAACACCCGCTCACCGCCCACGCGTTCGGCGCCACGCACCGCTCCGGCATCGCGATGGCCACCCGTACGGGCCGTGCCGCCGTCCCGGTTCGCGGGCGTACGCGCCGCCCCGGCACCGGCGTTCCGGTTCGGTGGCGTACGTCCCGTCCCGCCGCCGGGGTCGCGGTTGGCGGCCGTACGGCCGTTGCCCGCGTCGCCGTTGCCCGCCGCGCGTGTGACGACGGCGGAGACCCGGTCGAACAGGGCGGTGGCCCGGGTCCGGCCCACGACCGGAGGCTGCCCGCGATGGGCGGCGGGCGGCACGACGAGGGTCACCTGCTCGCCGTAGACACCGCGCAGTTCGGCGGCCAGCCGGTGCGCGAGACCGTCGTCGCCGCACACCACCATGGGCGCGGCGGCTTCGGGCGACTCGCTCTGACTCGGAAGGCTCCCCACGGAGGAGAAGACTGCCGCACCGGCACCACCGGTTCCACACCGCCCGCCCGTCGCCGGGCCCAAATACCGCTGAACAGCCGGGAGTCAGCGGCGGGCGCGAGTCCGGGCACGCTTGCGGGTCTCACCGGGCGGGCTGACGAACTGCAGCTCCAGCGCGACCGGCGGGACGGCGATGCCGGGGCCGCCGGCGGTCGCCCAGTCGATCAGCTCCTCGGTGCAGTCGTCGCCCATCGCGAAGCCGACCCAGGTGGCACGGCCGCCCCGCCGGCGGCCGGCGGTGGAGGGCTGTACGACGACGACGTTGGCCTGGTCGCAGGGCCCGAGACAGTCCGTCGTCCGCACGGCGAACCCTCCGCCCGACGCCTCGGCACCGGCGCGCAGCCGCTCCAGCTGCCATTCGTGGTCGATGCCGGGGTACTTGCGCGGGTCGCCGCAGCAGCACCCGCGGCAGACGACCAGGGTGCAGGGCCGAGCCCCGGCGGCCCCGACGAGCACCGAACCGGCCCTGCGACGCGGGACGTTGACTGCCACGGTGAAAGACCCTTCGCGAAAAAACGTGAACGGCGCCCGAACCCGGACGACCGCATCGGTCGTATTGCCGACGGAGACGAACAGGCCCACCGACCACAAGGCCCGCGAACCCCAGTACGGACGCCACGACCGCCACCGTACGAGACCACAAGCCCAACGGGCCAACGGGCCCGCCCCCACCGTGGCAGAGTGGCGCGAGCCATGGGGCGGACGGGTACGGGGGTGGCGGGCATGCCTGAACTGGGCAAGGGCTCGAACACGGCGGTGGGCTCGGGGACCATCACGGTCGCACTGGACGCGGTGGGGGACCAGGTCGACCTCAGCGCACTGCTGGTCGGTGGTGACGGCAAGGTCAGGTCGGACGACGACATGGTCTTCTACAACCAGCCCGCCGCCGAGGAAGGGGCCGTACGCCATATGGCAGCCGACGCGAGAGACCCTGAGCGCATCGAACTGGACCCGGCGGTGCTGCCCGCCGACGTGGACCGGGTGGTGCTGGTCGCCAGCTGCGATCCCGACGACGTGACCCGCACCTTCCGCGAGGTGAAGGAGGTGACGGTACGGGCGACGCAGGAAGGCACCGAGCCGGTCGCCTTCCGCCCGCCGGCTCTCACGGACGGCGAACGCGCGGTGCTGCTCATGGAGTTGTACCGCCGCGGTCCCGGCTGGAAGCTACGTGCGATCGGCCAGGGGTACGCGGACGGACTGGCGGGCCTCGCCACCGACTTCGGCGTCCGGGTGGAAGAACCCGAGGCCCCGGACGACGAGGCACCGGACGGCGAGGTATCGAGCACCGACGGACCGGACACCGAACGGACGATGGGCGAGCCGCCAACGGGCCCCGCGACCACCGTGCGGCCCGGCGCCATGCCCACCGCTACGCGCGCGAACCTGGTGAAGCCGCCCCTCGGCGCCATCAGCCTCGACAAGGGCGGCCGGGCCGCGATCGGACTGGACAAGCAGGACCGCGAACTGGTCGTCACCGCGACGCTGGAATGGGACGGCGGCAGCGAGCAGCGCCGGAAGAGGGGCGCGGACCTCGACCTGTACGCCCTGTTCGTGCCGTCCGCGCAGGCACTTCGGGGCGACCGGACGCCCGGCACGCTGGTCAAGGCGGGGCATGTCGCACAGGGCGAACCGCTGCGACCGGGCGCGCACCCAGGGACGTCCGCGGCGACTGCGGGTACGGCGAAGAAGGGCAAGGACGCCGACGTCGTCTACTACAAGCGGCTCGGATCCCTGAAGAAGAGTCCCTTCATCCGGCTGGACGGCGACTCGCGCGTCCCCGGCCGCGAGACCCTACGCATCGTCCGCCCCGACGAGCACGGTTACGTCCTCCTGTGCGCGTACTCCGCGCTGAGCAACGGGTTCGGCTCCTTCCGCAGCTTCGGAGCGAAGGTCGTCGTCACGGACGGCCGGGGTTCCACCGTCACCGTGCCCCTCTTCGAGAACACCAGGACCCGTTACTGGGTCGCCCTCGCGCTGGTCGACTTCACGGCGGACGAGGGGGCGGCCATCCACCACGTCGAGGCGTACAGCGCCCGCATGACCGAGCGCCGCCCGGTCCTCCACCCGGACGGCACCATCGAGATGAACGGCGGCCCGGTGGAGTTCAAACGGCGCTGACGACTGGCTCGTCGGCCGCCGGACGGACTTCAGGACCGGGCGCCGAGGTGTGACGCCCGGCCCCGGCAACTCCACTCGCCGGCGCACCCGTTGATGCCCTGGTTGGCTGAACCGGCGGCTGCCGTGGCCTGATCCCGTGCGGCAACGGCAGCAACCCTCTGCGGCCTTGATCGGGCGTCTACGCTGCGAGCGGGGCCCGCAACCGCACCCGCATCCACACCCGTACCGGAGGAGCACGCATGGCGTCGACGCGCACCAGGAGTCTGACCCGGGTCGAGGCCGAGCGGCGGGGCGCGCTGCTGGCGGTCGAGCGGTACGACGTGGAGGTGGACCTCACCGGGCTGGCCGAGGGCCCGGAGGTGCGGTGCGTGTCCACCGTGACGTTCACATGCCGCGAACCCGGAGCGCGGACGTTCGTGGACTGCGCCGCGCAGGTGCTCGGCGCCACCCTGAACGGCGCCCCGCTCACCCCCTCGGAGGACGGCCGGATCCCCCTGCCCGGCCTAGCGGAGCGCAACGTGCTCCGGGTCGAGAGCGTCCAGTCGGACACCGCCACGGGGGAGGGCGTGCACCGCGCGGTCGACCCCGCGGACGGCGAGGTCTACGTCTGGACGAGCTTCGAACCGGACGAGGCCCGCTTCGTCTGGGCGTGCTTCGACCAGCCCGACCTGAAGGCCCCGCACGCGTTCACGGTGACCGCGCCGTCCGCGTGGACGGTCACCAGCAACTCCGGGGACCCCCGCGTCGAGGAACTCGGCCCCACCCGCCGCTGGCACTTCCCGGACACCCCGCCACTGTCGCCGTACAACACGGTCGTCAACGCGGGCCCCTTCCACGAGATCCGCCGCGAGGCCGGCGGCCACGATCTGGGTCTGTTCGCCCGCCGTTCGCTCGCCGCGGTCCTCGACCGGGACGCCGACGACATCTTCACCCTCACCGCGCAGGGCCTCGGCTTCTACGCCGAGGCGTTCGGGATGCCGTTCCCGCAGCGGAAGTACGACCAGGTCTTCGTGCCGGAGTTCGGCGGGGCGATGGAGAACTACGGCTGCGTCACCTGGTCGGACGACTTCCTGCGCCGTGCCGCGCCCACCCCGGCGGAACGCGAACTGCTCGCGAAGGTCCTGCTCCACGAACTGGCGCACATGTGGTTCGGCAACATCGTCACGATGCGCTGGTGGGACGACCTGTGGCTGAACGAGGCGTTCGCCGAGTTCGCCTGCAACTGGGCCGCCGAGCGCGCGACTTCGCACACCGACGCCTGGGCGGGACACCTCGCGGTCGGCAAGCTCAGGGCGTACCTCGCCGACCAGGGACCGACCTCGCACCCGATCCGCCAGCCCATCCACGACGTCGCCCAGGCCGCCTCCATCTTCGACGCCATCACCTACCCCAAGGGCGCCTCCGTGCTGCGGCAGCTCATGGCGTACGTGGGCGAGGCGGCCTTCGTCACCGGCATGACCGCCTACTTCGCCCGGCACGCCTGGGGCACGACCACGCTCCAGGACCTGATCGCCGCGCTGTCCGAGGCGAGCGGCCGCGACCTGGACACCTGGCGGACGGGCTGGCTGGAGACGGCCGGCACCGACCGGCTGTCGCTGGAGCGGGACGGCGACGCGTTCGTGCTCGTGGCGGACGGACCGGCCGGCCGTCCCCGCCCGCACGTCCTGAACGTGGGCGTCTACGCCCGCCACGACGGCGCACTGGAACGCCGGGCGCTGATCGAGGTGGAGGTCGCGGACACGCGTACGCCGCTCGACCTGCCGCCGGGCTCGGACCCGGACCTCGTCCTCCTCAACGACGACGACCTCACCTTCGCCACGACGAGGCCCGACCCCGCCACGCGCGCCGCCCTGCTGTCGTCCGCCGCCGAGCTGCCGACCGCCGTCTCGCGCGGCGTCGCGACGGCCACGGTGTGGGACATGCTGGTGACCGGCGAGATCACCGCCGTCGAGGCGGGCCGCTGCGTCACGGCGGTCCTGGGCGCCGAGACCTCCGACGCGGTCATCGAGCCCTACCTCGCCCTCGCCGCCGACATCGCGGACCTGTGGGCCCCGGAACACCGGCGCCCCGAACTCACCGCGCTGGTGGCCGCGGCCTGCCGGCGCCTCGCCGGGCACCCCGGCCGCCGCCAGGTCGCACTGCGCGGACTGGCCCGCACCGCGACGACGCCCGACGACCTGTCCTGGCTGCGGGCGCAGGCCGGGGACGACGTGGACCTGCGGTGGCGCCTGCTGACCCGAAGGGCCGAACTCGCCGCCCCGGACGAGGACTTCGACGACGCCTGGGCCGCCGAGATCTCGGGACTCCTGGACCGGGACCCCGACCCCGACGCCTGGATCCGCGCCCTGACGGTACGGGCGGCCCGCCCCGACGCGGCCGCCAAGGCGGAGGTCTGGCAACGGCTGGTCAAGGACCGCACGGTCCCCTTCGCCGCCGTGGGCCCGGTGGCGACGGCCTTCTGGCGCCCAGGCCAGGACGCCCTCCTCGCCCCCTACGCCCGCCGCTACCTGGACCTGGTGCCCGGCTTCGCGCGCGGCGGCATGATCCCGGCGATGGTGTTCACGAACCGCCTGTTCCCGCCGTACGCCGTCGACGAGCCCTTCCTCAAGGCGGCCCGCACGGCGGCCGAGGACGCACCCCCGGTGGTCCGCACGACGCTCCTGGACCGAGCGGACACTCTGACCCGCATGCTCAACTCCCGCACCACGGACGGGCCCCGCCCGACTGACAGCCGCCGGACGTGAACTCGAGCGCCCTGGAAGGAAGTTGAACCGAGCCGGAGGAGCATCCCAACGGCTCGGTTTCAGCGGAGAGAGAGGGCGTGATGCGACGAGGTACTCGGTAGCGACTGAGTACGCGCGCTCTGGGCGGCGGGACCGGGAGTCGCGAGGCTGGGACTCATGGAGCAACGCATACCGAACCTCGCCCGCCGCCTGGGCCCGGGCCTCTGCCTCGCCGTGCTGAGCGCGGCACTCTGGGCGGCCTGGCTGGGCTGGGACCAGCACCGCGACGTCCACCCCGACGGCTCGACGACCGGCCCGTACGAGGCATGGCAGGTGATCGGCCTGGTCCTGACCCTGCTGGCGCCGGTCTGCTGGGCGGCCTCCCGGCGCCACGCCACGGAGGCGGTGGTGGGCACCACGGTGGGACTGACCGCGGCGGCCTACTACGACTGGTCCGACGACGCCAGCGGCCTCTTCGTCATCGGCGTGGCCCTGGTCATGCTCGGCACCCTGGGCGCGACGGCGGCGGTCTCGGCGGTGACATCGGCCCTGACCCGGAGAGGCGGCCCGGCGACGGCGAGGTAGGCGACGCCGCACCTGCCGCAGGACAGGCCAGGCATGACAAATGTCATGGCTTCTCCGTGGATCCGTCGTGGAGATCGGTGAAACACGGCACTGTCGGTGCCCGTCTCGTGACAGAAGACTGGCCGCATGACAGCTCGTGCTCCAGACCGACAAACCGATGAGGTCGTGATCGACGCCCGGGACCTGCGCAGGAGGTACGGGACTCGCGGACGTACGGAGCACGAAGCGGTGCGCGGAGTGAGCCTTCAGGTGCGCAGGGGGGAACTCTTCGCTCTGTTGGGCACCAATGGAGCCGGCAAGACATCGACTGTCGAGCTGCTGGAGGGTCTGGCGGAGGTGCCGCGCTCTGGACGGCCATCGCCGTCTGGGCGGGGGCTCGGCTGTTTCGCTGGGACCCCAGAAAATGATCAATGTACTTGTGCCACGAATGCTTGAATGGGGGGCAGGGACTTCCTTGGCTGGGAGAGGGAAACCACGTGCCTCCGGTTCTGCGCGGGACGGCGCACCAGAAGGGTCCGGAACGGATCGACCTGTACACACACCTCTCGTTGTACCTGCTTGTGCTGCTGGAACCGATCCTGCTGATCATCTGGCTGCTGTCCGCGCCGCCGGAGGCCATGAGCCGGTCGTCGGCCTTGCCGTTGACCGCTTTGGGACTGCTGCAGACGGTGGCGTGCGTGGAGCTCTTGCGCGCCGGACTGGCCCCGCACGCGCCGCAGGGTTCACGGCATCGGTTGAGGGTCGCGTTCGCCGCGGCATCGAGTCTTGCGGCGACGGTGACACCGCTCGCGCTGTACCCTCGCCCCCCGCTACTCACCGCGGACGCAGTCGAGTTGATGGCCGGTGGTGCCCTGACGTTCCTGGCCGGACCGTTGGTCATGGCCTGGCCACTGAGTGCGGCACTGGCGCTGCTGACCGCGCTCGCGGTGTGCGGTGCGCTGGCGGCAGGGGCACTGGGCACACCAGGTGGGGTCATCGCCGAAGCAGCCGTGGTGGCCTTGGTCGGGGGAATGGCGTTCTGCTGTGCTCATTGGTTCTCCGGCTGGACGCTCGGCGTGGTACGTGAGTTGAAACGCACCCGTGAGGTTCAGGCCCGGCTGGCGGTGGCCGAAGAGAGGCTGAGGTTCGCACGGGACCTGCACGACGTGCTGGGGCGCAATCTGACGGTCATCGCGTTGAAGAGTGAACTGGCAGTGGCACTGCACCGGCAGGGCCAAGCCGGACAGGCAGCGGCGCAGATGGCGGAGGTGCAACTCATCGCCCGGGAGTCCCAGGACGACGTACGAGCGGTTGTCCGGGGTTATCGCACGGCGGATCTGTTGACGGAGATCGAGGGCGCCCGATCGGTGCTGCGAGCGGCAGGCGTCGACTGCCGCGTCGAGGGCGGCGCGGAGCTCGAGGACGAACGACAGTCGGCGCTGGCCTGGGCGGTCCGCGAGGGGACGACCAACGTGTTGCGACACAGCGAGGCGAGGTGGTGCGCCATCACGCTGGACGTTGAGAGCAGAACAACCGTCGTCCTGACCATCGAGAACGACGGAGTCGACCGAGGAAGCACACCGAAGGGGGGAGGCGGACTCGTGGGCCTCACCGAGCGACTGGCCGCATTGGGCGGCACGGTGGAGGCCGGTCCCAGCAGTGATGGACGTTTCGCCTTGCGCGTCCGGCTTCCTCTGGAGTCCTCGCAGGTACTGGAGACGATGCCGTCGTGACCGATGAAAGGCAGATCCGGGTTCTGCTCGCCGACGACGAGCAGCTCATCACAGGCGCTCTGGCAGCCCTGCTCGGCCTCACGGGGGATCTGACCGTGGTGGGCCAGGCATCCACGGGAACAGAAGCGCTGGCCATGGCACGAGCGCTCAAACCCGATGTCGCGGTCCTGGACCTGCAGATGCCAGGGCTCGACGGCCTCGCCGTCGCCAAGGCGATCCGTGACGAGCTGCAGCATTGCCGAACCATGATCATCACCAGCCATGGTCGGCCGGGATACTTGAAGCAGGCCCTGGAGATCGGGGTCCGTGGGTTCCTGCCCAAGACGGTATCGGCCCATGATCTGGCGGACATCATCCGGACCGTCCACGCCGGCAAGCGCTACATCTCATCGGACCTGGCGGCAGAAGCCATCAGCGCGGGAAACGGCCCGCTCACCCCGCGCGAAGGTGACTTGTTGGCCCTCGCGGCGGACGGCGCGTCGATCGCGGAGATCGCCGAGCGTGTCGGCCTGTCGGCGGGAACTGTCCGCAACCACATGTCCTCGGCCTTGAGCAAGCTCGGGGCGGAGAACCGTCACGCCGCGGCACGTATGGCGCGCGAGTACGGCTGGATCTGAGAGCGATCACGCTTTCACGACCAAGGACCAGTCTCTCTCGCGAGTGCCTGCCGAACGGCTTGTGACACATACGAGCGCGGTCGTAATGCCGTGTGCTCGTGGACTCGAATAGCAACGCAGAAACGAAACGGGGATTGACCGAAATGGGACGCCCAGAGACGCGCATAGATCCTTCCGAAGGGCCACTGCAGAGCTTCGCGTACGAGCTCAGAGCGATCCGAAGGTCTGCGGGCAACCCTTCGTACCGCGAACTGGCGAGCCGCGCCAACTATTCGGGGACGACCCTGTCGGAGGCAGCCCGGGGGCTCAGTCTCCCCAGCCTGGAGGTGACGCTGGCTTACGTCGCGGCGTGCGAGGGTGACGTCGTGTTCTGGAGGAGGTACTGGAAGGAGACCGACGCCGCCTTGCGCACGTCCGAAGCCTCTGGCCTGGACACCTCGGCAATTCTTTCCGAGCCGGTCCCCGCGCATACCGGCATGTCCCGTCCCGCCGGCTCGCCGAAGGCGTCTGACGCCACCTCAGACGGAATACGCAACCCGGAACTGAAGGTGATCCTGCCTGCCCTCGCGGGACTGGCCGGAGCGACCGGGATGGTCGGCGTGGCTGGACTGGTCGGCACCAAGTCGAAAGCAGCGGCTCTCACCTTTGTGGCCGGTACCTGCATAGCGTCCGGTTTCCTGCTCGGAAGGGGCTTGGGAAATGCATGACCACACCACTCCCGAGTCCGTCGGGACGGCATCGGTGGCCCGCTCGTCCTGGAGGCGTTGGACGGGCGCCATGCTGCGTGATCTGAGGGACTGGGCGGCTCGCAGACCGATGACGCTGCCCGAGGGCCAACTGCCGATCCCGCATTCTTCGGACGTGCGGATGATCGTCTGGGCCTTCGCCGGAACCGACTTGGTCACCGGCCTCGTCATCGACGCAGTGCTTCCGCCGGCCGGTCGAGCGATTCATCTGCTGTGGATGGTGTTCTCGCTCGTTCTCTCGCTGGGCTTCTGCGCGATGACCGCCCGCGCACCTCACCTGCTGGACGACAGGAACCTGCGCCTACGTACCGGGCCGTTCCGTGAGTTGACGATTCCGGTCGAGGCGCTCGGGTCTGTACGCGTCACGCACGGTGCCACCCGAGGGTACGGACTGCGCAGGGTCCCGGATGAGGACGGCGCGGTGGCCTGCACCGTCGGCAGTGCCCGCAACCTTGTCATCGACCTCGAAGAGCCCATGCCGATACGCATGCGAAAAGGCGAACCGGTGCTGTGCAGGCGGATCTATGCCACCGCCGACCATCCAGGAGAGGCGGCGCGCCTGATCAGCCGCTCGCGCACGGGAAGGGCGAAACCGTGACGGACGGGACCATGAGGCCCCTCCCAGAGACACCCTTGAGAGAAAGTTCTACCGCGCTCATGATCGGCAACTGCTCGATCGTGGCCTGTCTGCCCACTTCTCGACTCGGCTACCGCTCCGGGCATGCCTTATGCACTGGACACGCCTCCGGGAGCCGCGGAACTCGCCGAGTCCCTACCTCCGCAGCTCGGGCCGCTAGCTGCACACGCAGGCTGTAGCTGGCGAGCCGCTGATGCGACCGACCACCCACGTGCCTTCCGGGTGGCTCTTAAGAGCGTCGAGGGGATCAACGCCGACGAGTGGACGCCTCGGGAACTCCGGTACCGCTCGTCTCTGCTCTCCGACAGTCGGGTGCCTGGAGGAGATCTCCCGGCTCGTCGGCCACTCCAGGACCGCCGTGACCGAGGAGCTCTACCGGAAGCAGATCCGGCCCGTGATCCAGACCGATGCTGTGGTCAATGGACGGCAGCTTCAAGCGGGATCCAGAGGGGTAATCACGCAGAAACACAAGAAGACCACCTAGGAACGTCCCTAGGTGGTCTACCTGCTGTTTCGGCTGTCGGGGTGGCGGGATTTGAACCCACGACCTCTTCGTCCCGAACGAAGCGCGCTGCCAAGCTGCGCTACACCCCGATCGTCGCCGTTTGTCGCGGCGACGTCGTTTACTTTAGCCCACCGGTGGCTAGAGACGAAATCCGGTTTTCGCGCGGCGGCGGACCGGGTCCGGGCGGAGGTGGTCCAGGGCGACGAGGAGGAGGGCGAGGGCGTAGAAGGCCAGGCCGAGGAGCAGGGCGTTGCTGAGAACGCCCGGGTGGCCGTGGCGGTCCACGTCCAGGAACGGGTACAGGTACCGGCCCGAGGACGTCGAGGGGATCATCGCGCTGCGGGCGACGGAGAAGAGCAGGTAGGCCACGGGATACAGCAGCCACGCGGCCGCCTGGCTCACCCGCACCGGCGCCGGGCTGGTCAGCAGCAGCCAGTCGATCACCGCGGCGATCGGCGTCACCGTGTGCAGCAGATGGTTCGCGACCGCGTGCCAGCCGGTGGGCGGGCCGCCCGTCATCGAGAACGGGCTGGAGGCGTTGGCCAGGATCACGTGGTACACGAGCCCGGTGATCACGATGTAGAGCAGGACGCCACCCGTCAGCATCGGATGCAGGGGGCGCCGAGCCGACCACGCGCGCCGAGCCGAGACGAGGAGCACGACGGCCAGCAGCACGTTGCTCTGGATCGTGAAGTAGCTGAGGACACGGATGGGGCTGCTGCCCAGTCTCAGCTCCAGGGCCACCCCTGCCGCCGCCGCCAGCACCACCAGGAGGCGGAAGACGGCTGTCGCGCGGCGGCGTACGGGCGCCACCACCGCGGTCGCGGGGACGATGAAGGGGGCCGGCGCAGGGATACCGGGAATCGCGGGGAGGTCCGGTATGTCCTTGGGTATCGGGGCGGTCATGGCCTCACGCTAAGCGCGAGTGACGAAACGGGCGATACGGGACAAGCTGAGCGGGTTACGCCGCCCGGGGGAGCGTGAACCACTCAGGTCGATCCCGACCCCCTGCCGACTCCGTACCAGCTCTTTCCCGGCTCCGTCCAGGTCCCGGAGGCGGGTCCGGGGGCGCGCTCGGAGGCGGGTTCGTTGAGCCTCCGGGACCTGCCTCTTGAGCCTCCGGGACCTGCCTCTTGAGCCTCTGGGACCCGCCTCCTGAGCCTCCGGGACCCGCGCCCTGAGCCTCCGGGACTTACCCCCCCTCGGACCCTCCGGGCCGGCACCCCAAGCCCTCGTCCGCCCCCGACCCGGGCGGCGCCGCCCCAAGCGGCGCCCCATCCACCTACGCCCGCGGCACCAGCGTCAGCAGTGAGGCCTCCGGGGGGCACGCGAAGCGGACCGGCGTGTAGCGGCTCGCTCCGCAGCCGGCCGAGACGTGCAGGTATGACGTCTGGCCCTCCGCGTGGTGCCGCGACAGGCCCTTGACCCGGTCCGTGTCCAGGTCGCAGTTGGTGACGAAGGCGCCGTAGAAGGGGAGGCAGATCTGGCCGCCGTGGGTGTGGCCCGCCAGGATGAGGGGATAGCCGTCCGACGTGAAGGCGTCGAGGCTGCGCAGGTACGGCGCGTGCACCACGCCCATCGAGAAGTCGGCCGACTCCGAGGGGCCACCCGCCACCCGCGCGTAGCGGTCCCGCTTGATGTGGGGGTCGTCGAGGCCGGTCAGCTCGACCGAGGCACCCTCGATCTTCAGCGTCCCGCGGGTGTTCGTCAGGTTCAGCCAGCCCGCCGAGTCGAAGCCGTCCCGCAGGTCCTCCCAGGGGAGGTGGATCGCGTCGACCACCGGCGCGTTGCCGTTCAGTCCGTGGCGTCCCTGGGCCTTCTCGAACAAGTACTTGGCGGGGTTGCGGAGTCGGGGGCCGTAGTAGTCGTTCGACCCGAAGACGTACGCCCCGGGGAACTCCATGAGGGGGCCCAGCGCGTCCAGCACCTCCGGGATGCCCTCCGGATCGGAGAGGTTGTCCCCGGTGTTGATGACGAAGTCGGGCCGCAGCCCCGCGAGCGAGCGAAGCCAGCGCTGCTTCTTGCGCTGCCCGCTCACCATGTGGATGTCGGAGACCTGGAGCACACGCAGGGGGCGCATACCCGGTGGCAGGACCGGGACCGTCACTCGTCGGAGACGGAAGGAGCGGGCCTCGAAGCCCGCCGCGTACAAGAGACCGGCGGCGCCCACCGCCGTGATTCCCAGGGGTACTCCATATCGCGCGCGCATAAGTCCATCGTGTCAGACCTCCGGAGGACCGACGCACGCCTGTGGACGACCGCCGCGACCCTCGCCCCCCGACCGTCGGCACCCTCAGTCCCGTACCGCCGCGGCCCCCGCGCCCGCACCGCCGGCACCCCCGCATCCGTGCCCGCCGCGGCCCCCGCACCGCCCACCCCCGCACCGCCCACCACCAACTCCCCGCACCGCCAACCGCGCCGCGACCGGACGGGTCCCGTGAAATCAACGGGCGTTCGAGTCGGCACACCTGCGACAATCGACGACATGACCACGCTCAAGTCGAAGCTGCAGGAAGACCTCAACACCGCCATCAAGGAGCGCGACGAGCTCCGCTCCTCGACGCTCCGGCTGACCCTCGCCGCGATCACCAAGGAGGAGGTCGCGGGCAAGACGAAGCGCGAGCTCTCCGACGACGAGGTGCAGAAGGTGATCACCCGCGAGGCGAAGAAGCGCCGTGAGGCGGCGGACGCCTTCGCTCAGGGCGGGCGTCCCGAGTCGGCCGAGCGGGAGAAGGCGGAGGGCGAGGTCCTCGCCGCGTACCTGCCCAAGCAGCTGTCGGACGAGGAGCTCCAGCAGATCGTCGCCCAGGCGGTCGAGGAGGCCAAGGCGGCCGGTGCCGAGGGCCCGCGTGCCATGGGCCAGGTCATGAAGATCGTGAACCCGAAGGTGGCCGGTCAGGCCGAGGGCGGTCGCGTCGCCGCCGTCGTCAAGCAGCTCCTCGCCGGCTGAACCCCGGCGCCTCGGCTCCCGGACCAGCAGAGGCCCAGTACGCGCGGCCCGGCCACGGACGGAGTCCAGTACCCGAGCCTCGGCCACCGACGGAGTCCAGCCCACGAGCCCCGACTACCGACGGAGTCCGGTACACGAGCCCCGGCTTCAACGGAGCCCAGTACACGAAAAGGTGGGGGCGCCCCCGATCACCAGGGGCGCCCCCACCGCCGTACTCAAGGGGCGCACGACCCCCGACCGCTCGTTCAGCCGCCGAAGCCGAAGCCGAAGCCGAAGCCGAAGCCGAAGCCGAAGCCCAAGTCCGACCCCGGGCCCGCGCCCGAGCGCCCTCAGCTAACCCTTCCGGCCCCCAGGCCCGTTCCCGCCGTTGCCCTGGCCCTGGATGAAGCCCTCGGGGATCGAGAAGGACGGGGTCGGGAAGGTGCCGCCGTCGGTGCCGCCGTCCGTCGTCACGCCGCCGTCGGTGGTCATCCCGCCGTCACCGCCGCCCCCGTTGCCATGCCCGTTGCCGTGGCCCTTTCCGTCGTCGCCGTTTCCGCCGTCGTCGTTGCCCCGGTCGGGCTCGGGGTCCGGGATGTCGATGAGGTTGAAGTTCGGCGCGGGCTTGCCCTGGAGGGCGCCCGTCATCATGTCCCGCCAGATGGGGCCGGGGACCTCACCGCCGTAGACCTTGTCGCGGTAGACGCCGCCGATGGTGATGTTGGTCATCCGGCGCTTGTGGGCCGGGTCGCCGACCCAGACCGCGCCGGCCATGTTCGGCGTGTAGCCGACGAACCAGGCGGCGTAGCGGAAGTCCGTCGTACCGGTCTTGCCCGCGCTGGCGCGCCCGGAGAGCCCGGCCTCGGTACCCGTACCGTCCTCGACCACGCCCTTCAGCAGCGTGCTGATGGTGTCTGCGGTGGTCTCCGACATGGCCCGGGAGCAGGACGACTTGGGCACCCGCAGGGACTTCTTCTCGTCGCCGACGGTCTGGCTGATCGACTCGATCGCGATCGGCGTGCAGTACGTGCCGCGCGAGGCGAAGGTCGCGTACGCGTTCGCCATCGTCAGCGGGGACATCTCCTGCGTGCCGAGCGCGATGGACGGCGCCTGGGCGATCTTGCCGCCGTCGGCGCGGTTCACGCCCATCTTCTTCGCCATGTCGGTCACCGGGCAGATGCCGATGTCGCTGATCAGCTGCACGTAGTAGGTGTTGACCGACTTCGCGGTCGCTTCCTTCATGCCGTACGGGCCGCGCTCCGACTCGTTCTCGTTCGTGAGCTTCTCGTTCTGGAGGTTGGTCCAGTTCTTGCCGCCGCAGACGGAGACCGGGCTCGGGTACTCCATCTCGTACGGCGACGAGTACTGCTGCGTCGCCGACTTGCCGCCCTCGACCGCGGCCGCCGCCACGATCGGCTTGAACGTCGAACCGGGCTGGTAGCCGGCGCCGCCGCCCATCTCCTTGTCCACGGAGAGGTTTATCTGCGTCTCGTGCTTGCCGAAGCCGTACGGACGCGACTGGCCCATCGCGAGGATCTTGCCGGTGCCGGGCTCGACGATGGTGGCGGCGGTGGCCACGTCGTCGCTCTTGTTGACGTGCTCCTTGATCGACGCCTGGGCCGACTGCTGGGCCTGCGGGTCGAGCGTCGTGCGGATCGCCAGGCCGCCCTGGTTCCAGACCTTGGCGCGGGCCTCCTTGGTCTTCCCGAAGACCGGGTCGTTCAGGAAGACCTCGCGCACGTAGTCACAGAAGAAGCCGGCGCCCTTGACCGCGGTGATGCAGCCGTTCTTCGGCTTGCTGACGTGCAGTCCGAGCGGCTTCTTCTTGGCCTTCTCGGCCTCCTGCCGGGTGATGTCGTGCACCTCGGCCATGCGTGTGAGCACGGTGTTGCGCCGCTTGGTGGCCTCCGCCTCGTCGTTGACCGGGTCGTACCGGCTCGGCGACTGGACGATGCCCGCGAGCAGCGCGGACTCCTGGAGGTTCAGCTTCTTGGCGGACTTGGAGAAGTACCGCTGGGCCGCGGCCTCGACGCCGTAGGCCTGCTCACCGAAGAAGGTGATGTTCAGGTAGTTCTCGAGGATGCGCTTCTTGCCGAGCTTCTCCTCGATCTGGATCGCGTACTTCAGCTCGCGGATCTTGCGGCCGAGCGTCTGCTGCGTGGCCTCGGCGACCTTGGTCGGGTCGTCGCCCGCCTCCTCGACGAAGACGTTCTTCACGTACTGCTGCGTCAGCGTGGAGGCGCCCTGGGCGACCCCGCCGCTCTGCGCGTTCTGGTTCACGGCGCGCAGGATGCCCTTGAGGTCCACGGCGCCGTGCTCGTAGAAGCGCGAGTCCTCGATGGCGACGATCGCCTTCTGCATGTACGGCGAGATGTCCTTGAGGTCGACCACCGTGCGGTCGCGCGAATAGACCGAGGCGATCTGGCCGCCCTGGTTGTCCAGGATGGTCGTGCGCTGGCTCAGCGGGGGGCGCTTGAGATTGGCCGGGATCTCGTCGAAGCCTTCGACGGAACCCTTGGCCGCGAGACCGAGCGCGCCGGCCGCGGGCAGCGCGATTCCGGCCAGCACGGCTCCCGCGAGCACACTGACACCGAGGAACTTGGCGGCCTGCTGCGATGGGGACAGACCACCGCCCGAGCGCTTCTTTGGCATGAGGGCAGCCTACGTTCTCATTCGCCGGACACGCGTATATGCCTTGGCCTAAGCTGCTCTCAACTGTCACAGCAGCAGGGCCACGTATCAAGTACGTCCGGCGACCCCGAATCGTTCCGGAAGTCTCCCGATTATTTGTGGGGGGCGTGTCCGAATCCGCCTTGTGTGTCATCAGGCGTCCGTTGTGACTCAACTGAACTGTCCCGGTTGGCCGGGAAGCTCACGTATGTCCTCCGCTCACTCCCCCGGGTGATCTGCCGCTTACGCATAGTCCGTTCGGACCATTCAAGATTGGGCCCGAAGGGGGTGTTGCGCTGTGCCCACCTTCCGTAACGTCCTCAACTGGCGGCGGTGAATATGCCGCTGCCGCCGTGGGGGAGCCTCGATTCGGGAGAGGACGGCGCCGGTATGGGCTGGGTAACCGACTGGAGTGCGCAGGCGGCCTGCCGCACTACCGATCCGGATGAACTGTTCGTTCAAGGAGCAGCGCAGAACCGGGCGAAGGCGGTGTGCACCGGATGTCCGGTGCGCACGGAGTGCCTCGCCGACGCGCTGGACAACCGCGTCGAGTTCGGCGTGTGGGGTGGCATGACGGAGCGGGAGCGCCGCGCACTGTTGCGCAGGCGGCCGACCGTGACGTCCTGGCGCCGGCTGTTGGAGACCGCGCGTACGGAGTACGAGCGCGGGGCCGGACTGCTGCCTCTCGACGAGGAAGAGGTGTACGAGAACTACGCGGCGGTGGGCTGAGGGGACCGTCCCTCGGACCCGGACGCCGCCCCCTCGGGGCAGCGGCGGCGGGTCTGTCGGGTCCGTTCCCACCACCCCGCGGCACGAAGGGCGCGTCGCCCGTCGTGCACGTCAGGGGGTTTTACAGGCGCGGGCGCAGGGCTTCGGGCAGACGCCGGCCCCCGTGCCGCTCGGCCGGGCCTTCGGCCACACGCGCCACCTTCCGGGCGGTGCAGGTCGGCCGGGGGGCCTGGAGGCGTGCGCCGCCGGCCGTGCCTCGTCTCAGACGTCTGCTTCGGGCAGCTCCGGCCGATGGGCCGCGAGCCGGTTCCCGATGTCCCGCAGCCCCGCGAGGTCGTGTACGTCGCCGGGCAGCGCGCCCACTTCGGCCACCGCCACCTCGGGGTGGCGTGCGGTGAAGCGGTCGCGCGTGCGCTGCTCGCGGGAGAGCAGCCGCATGCGCTCGGCGTGCAGCCTCAGCAGGCCTGCGGTGAGTTGTTCGACTGCTCCGTCCGGGGCGGGGGAGCCTGCGGCGGGAGCGGGATTCTGGCCAGCGGGAGTTTCTGAACTGCCGTACGTGTCGGGAGAGTTACGAAGTCCAGCTTTCCCGTCCCCCTGATCCACAATGCCGGTGCCGTCAAGATTTTCTACGGCCGTGGAGTCGCCGCCCTCCCCGACCGCCGGGGCCGCGTCCTGCGTGGTCGCCGGGCCGGTGTCCCGCGTGGTCGTGGCCCCGTCGCCCGCGGCGAAGGAGCCGTCCTCGTCCGCGCCCTCGGGGGCGTGCTCAGCGGCGGCGAGGTCGAGGGTCTCCGCGGCGGCGAGGGCCCGCTCGGCGGACAGCTGGGCCGCGCCGCTGCCGTGCACGCGGTTCAGGACCAAGCCCGCCAGCGGCATGTTCTCGGCGGCCAGGCGCTCCACGAAGTACGCGGCCTCGCGCAGCGCGTCCCGCTCTGGGGCCGCTACCACCAGGAACGCCGTGCCGGGCGCCTGGAGCAGCCGGAACGTGGCGTCCGCGCGCGTGCGGAAGCCGCCGAACATGGTGTCCATGGCCGCCACGAACGTCTGGACGTCCTTGAGCAGCTGACCGCCCAGCACCTTGCCGAGGGTGCCCGTCATCATGGACATCCCGACGTTCAGGAACTTCATCCCCGCGCGTCCGCCGACCTTCGCCGGCGCCATCAGGACCCGGATCAGCTTGCCGTCCAGGAACGAGCCCAGCCGCTTCGGGGCGTCCAGGAAGTCCAGCGCCGAACGCGAGGGCGGCGTGTCGACGACGATCAGGTCCCACTCCTCGCGGGAGCGGAGCTGCCCGAGCTTCTCCATCGCCATGTACTCCTGCGTGCCCGCGAAGCCCGCCGAAAGCGACTGGTAGAAGGGGTTGTTCAGGATCGCGGCCGACCGATCGCGGTCCGCGTGCGCCTCGACGATCTCGTCGAAGGTGCGCTTCATGTCGAGCATCATGGCGTGCAGCTCGCCGTCGCCCTCGACGCCCTTCACGCGGCGGGGGGTGTTGTCCAGGGAGTCGATGCCCATCGACTGGGCGAGCCGGCGGGCCGGGTCGATGGTCAGCACGACCACCTTGCGGCCCCGCTCGGCGGCCCGCAGCCCGAGGGCGGCCGCCGTGGTCGTCTTGCCGACGCCGCCGGAGCCGCAGCACACCACGATGCGGGTCTTCGGGTCGTCGAGCAGCGGATCGATGTCCAGGACGTGTGCGGAGTCGATCGCGCGGGCCGTTTCGTGTGCGGGGCCGTGGCCCTGGGTGCGTGCCGGGTCCGGACTCATGAGATCCCTTGCTGACGCAGTTCCTTGGCCAGTTCGTAGAGGCCCGCGAGGTCCATGCCCTCGGCGAGCAGCGGCAGTTCGTGCAGGGGCAGGCCGGACTCCTGGAGCACGGCGCGCTGTTCGTGCTCCAGGACGTGCCGCTCGGCGTACTCCTCGGCCTGCTGGAGCAGCGGCTCCACGAGCCGCTCGGCGAGTCCGCCGCGACGGGCGCCGCCGAGCCCGGCCGAGGAGAGCGCCTTGGCGAGGGCGGTGCGCGGGACGGCACCGGCGAACTCCAGGTCGGCCCCGTCCAGTACGGCGGGACGCACCATGTTCACGATGAGCCGGCCCACCGGCAGTCCGGCCGCGCGCAGTTCGGCGATGCCGTCGGCGGTCTCCTGGACGGGCATCTCCTCCAGGAGGGTCACCAGGTGGACGGCCGTCTCGGGGGACTTCAGGACGCGCATGACGGCCTGCGCCTGATTGTGTATCGGGCCGATCTTCGCCAGGCCGGCCACTTCGTCGTTCACGTTCAGGAAGCGGGTGATGCGGCCCGTCGGGGGCGCGTCCATCACCACGTAGTCGTAGGCGAAGCGCCCGCTCTTGTCCTTGCGGCGCACGGCCTCGCAGGCCTTGCCCGTCAGGAGGACGTCCCGGACGCCGGGCGCGACGGTGGTCGCGAAGTCGATGGCGCCGAGTTTCTTGAGGGCGCGTCCCGCGCCGCCGAGTTTGTAGAACATCTGGAGGTAGTCCAGAAGGGCCAGCTCGGCGTCGATGGCCAGTGCGTACACCTCCCCACCGCCGGGAGCGACGGCGATCTTCCGCTCCTCGTAGGGCAGCGCTTCTGTCTCGAAGAGCTGCGCGATGCCCTGTCTGCCCTCGACCTCGACGAGGAGGGCCCGCTTGCCCTCGGTCGCGAGGGCGAGCGCGAGGGCGGCGGCTACCGTGGTCTTGCCGGTACCGCCCTTGCCGCTGACGACCTGGAGCCTGCTCACGTCTTCGAGCCTAACCAGTCCGCGCCCGGGCTACGCGGGAGGCTGTGGATAACAGCGGATACAGTCGGCCACATGACCAAGTGGGAATACGCAACCGTGCCTCTGCTCGTCCATGCCACGAAGCAGATTCTGGACACCTGGGGCGAGGACGGCTGGGAGCTCGTCCAGGTCGTGCCCGGGCCGAACAACCCCGAGCAGCTGGTGGCCTACCTGAAGCGGGAGAGGCAGGCATGAGTGCCGTCGAGTCCAGGCTCCGGGAGCTCGGCCTGACGCTGCCGGCGGTCGTACCGCCGCTGGCCGCCTACCAGCCGGCCGTGCGCTCCGGCGTGTACGTCTACACGGCCGGCCAGCTGCCGATGGTGGACGGCAAGCTTCCGGTGACCGGCAAGGTCGGCGCCGAGGTCACGGCCGAGGAGGCCAAGAACCTGGCGCGAATCTGCGCGCTGAACGCCCTCGCCGCGGTCAAGTCCGTGGCGGGCGACCTGGACCGCGTCGCGCGTGTCGTGAAGGTCGTCGGCTTCGTCGCCTCCGCCTCGGACTTCACCGGCCAGCCGGGTGTCCTGAACGGCGCGAGCGAGCTGCTGGGCGAGGTCCTCGGCGACAAGGGCGTGCACGCCCGCAGCGCGGTCGGCGTGGCGGTCCTGCCGCTGGACGCGCCGGTCGAGGTCGAGATCCAGGTGGAGCTGACCGAGGCGTGACCTGCCGCCCCGGGGCGGGCGTCCGGTCCGGGCGCCACCCCCGGGGGGCGGCCCGACGGCCGCTCTCGAACATCAGCGCGCCACGGGATAGCCTCCCGCCATGGCGAATGGGCAGTGGTACCCACCGGAGTGGCCCGAGCGGATCCGTGCGCTCGCGGACGGCACCCTCACACCGGCCGCCCCGCGACGGGCGGCCACCGTCATGCTGCTCAAGGACACCGAAGGCGCCCCCGTGGTGCACATGCTGCGCAGACGCGCCTCCATGGCCTTCGCCGGGGGCGCGTACGCGTATCCGGGCGGCGGCGTGGACCACCGCGACGACGAGCGCCACATCCGCTGGGCGGGTCCCACGCGCGCGTGGTGGGCGGACCGGCTCGGCGTGGACGACACGTCCGCCCAGGCCGTCGTCTGCGCGGCGGTCCGGGAGACGTACGAGGAGGCCGGTGTCCTGCTCGCCGGGCCCACCCCGGACACCGTGGTCGGCGACACCACGGGCGAGGACTGGGAGGCGGACCGCGCGGCCCTCGTCGCCCGGGACCTGTCCTTCGCCGAGTTCCTGGACCGCAGGGGACTCGTCCTGAGGTCGGACCTGCTCGGCGCCTGGACCCGCTGGATCACCCCCGAGTTCGAGCCGCGCCGCTACGACACCTGGTTCTTCGTCGCCGCCCTCCCGGAGGGGCAGCGCACCCGCAACGCCTCCACGGAGGCCGACCGCACGGTGTGGATCACGCCCGCGGACGCGGCGGCGGGGTACGACAAGGGCGAGCTGCTCATGATGCCGCCGACCATCGCGACGCTGCGTCAGCTGCTCCCGTACGGCACGGCGGCCGAGGCCCTCGCCGCCGCGCCGGACCGCGACCTGACCCCCGTGCTGGCGCGGGCCCGCCTGGAGGGCGACGAGGTGGTCCTGTCCTGGCCGGGGCACGACGAGTTCACCAAGCACATCCCGACCGGTGGAGCCCCCGCATGACGGAAGCAGCAGCCCTTCCCGGACAGCCGCGCGGCGGGGTCCTGTCCGGCCCCGCCACCGAGCGCGCGGTGAACGTCCTGGCCCCCAACGCGTCCGCGATGACCCTGGACGGCACCAACACCTGGCTGCTGTCCGAGCCGGACTCCGACTTCGCGGTCGTCGTCGACCCGGGCCCCCTGGACGAAGGACACCTGCGGAACGTCGTGGACACGGCCCGGCGGGCCGGCAAGCGGATCGCGCTCACGCTGCTCACGCACGGCCATCCGGACCACGCGGAGGGCGCCGCGCGGTTCGCCGGGCTGACCGGCACGAAGGTGCGGGCGCTGGACCCGGCGCTGCGGCTCGGTGACGAGGGGCTCGCCCATGGGGACGTCATCACCGTCGGCGGCCTCGAACTGCGGGTCGTGCCGACGCCCGGGCACACCTCCGACTCGCTGTGCTTCCATCTCCCGGCCGACCGGGCCGTCCTGACCGGGGACACCGTGCTCGGTCGCGGCACGACCCTCGTGGCCCACCCCGACGGCCGCCTGGGGGACTATCTCGACTCCCTGCGGCGGCTGAGGTCCCTGACGGTCGACGACGGCGTCCACACTGTCCTGCCGGGCCACGGGCCCGTCCTGGAGGACGCCCAGGGCGCGGTCGAGTTCTACCTCGCCCACCGGGCCCACCGGCTGGCGCAGGTGGAGACGGCGGTCGAGAACGGCTTCCGTGCACCTGAAGAGGTCGTCGCCCACGTGTACGCAGACGTCGACCGCTCGCTGTGGCCGGCGGCGGAGCTGTCGGTACGGGCCCAGCTGGACTACCTCCAGGAGCACGGTCTCATCTGACGTCCCCTCGGGGGTGCTCAGGGCCGGGGCGCTTTGACGCCGTGCACGCGCGCGTACTCCCCGGCCAGCCACGGCCCCAGGTCGTCGGTGTACGCCCGCAGGACGGCGAGGTCCCCGCGCGGCTCGTACCCGAGAAGGGCCGCCTCGCGCATCTGCGGGGCCCGCTCCGGGTGGTACGTGCCGAACGCCTCGGCCATCTCCCGCAGATCGCTCGTCCAGCCGTTCCAGCGCGGCATGACGAGCGTGAAGCCGGTGCGGACCAGACGGCGGGACATCCCCCGCACCAGCGGGCGCAGCGCCTCCTCGCGGTCGCCCGCCTCCCGGACGCGCTCACGCCAGCCGGGCAGCAGCAGCGCGAGGTCGCCGTTGGTCTCCCGGGCGAGCAGGGAATCGGGGCGGTAGCGCGGCAGATGTACGGCGAGATCCGCGCCGAGCAGGGGCGTGCACAGGCAGGCGAGGAACCAGCCGAGGTCGTGCCGCTCCAGATCGCTCACGGCCTGCACGCGGCTCACCAGCAGGGTCCCGGCACCGTCGATCTGGTCGAACTCCCGGTCGAGGGCCGCGTCGAGGAGCCGGGCGTCGGCCCGGTCCGCCTCGGTGGGCTCGTCGCGCAGCACGAGTAGCAGGTCCAGGTCGCTGCGGCCCGGGCGCGCGGTGCCGCGCGGGACGGAGCCGTACAGGTACGCGCTGTCCAGTCGAGCCCCGAAGACGTCGGCCACGCGCGTGCGTGCGGCGGCGACCAGGGGCCGGAAGGCGGGCGGGACCTTCGCGAGCGACCCCTCGCGGGCGATGTACCCCTGGGCGTCGAGCCCCCTGCGCCGCACACGTCCGTCCACGCCCCCACTCTGCCCGACCCCTCGGACGCCCGATCGGCGGAGGGCGGGAACGGGCGGCCACGACGACGACGGGGCCACGCCCGGAGGCGGGACCCCGTCGTCGTACGGCGGAAGAAGGCGTCAGCGCGAGCGCTTCGCGAGGCGCTCCACGTCCAGGAGGATCACGGCGCGGGCCTCCAGCCGGAGCCAGCCGCGGCCGGCGAAGTCGGCGAGTGCCTTGTTGACCGTCTCGCGCGAGGCGCCGACCAGCTGGGCCAGCTCCTCCTGCGTCAGGTCGTGCACGACGTGGATGCCCTCCTCCGACTGCACGCCGAAGCGGCGGGAGAGGTCGAGCAGCGCGCGGGCCACGCGGCCCGGCACGTCCGAGAAGACCAGGTCGGACATCTGGTCGTTGGTCTTGCGCAGGCGCCGGGCGACGGCGCGCAGCAGGGCGGCGGCCACCTCGGGCCGCGCGTTCAGCCAGGGCTGGAGGTCGCCGTGGCCGAGGCCGAGCAGCTTGACCTCGGTGAGCGCGCTGGCCGTGGCCGTACGCGGGCCCGGGTCGAACAGCGACAGCTCGCCGATCAGCTCACCGGGGCCGAGGACGGCCAGCATGTTCTCCCGGCCGTCGGGGGAGGTGCGGTGGAGCTTCACCTTGCCCTCGGTGACCACGTACAGCCGGTCCCCGGGGTCGCCCTCGTGGAACAGAGCGTCACCGCGCGCGAGGGTCACCTCACTCATGGAGGCGCGGAGCTCCGCGGCCTGCTCGTCATCGAGCGCCGCGAAGAGCGGGGCGCGCCGCAGAACGTCGTCCACGAGTTCTCTCCTTGTCGACCTGCTCAGGGGATCTTGCTCCCCCGTGTGCCAGGGGACCGTGTTCCCCATTTTGCCGGGCGGTCCAAACAGTGTGATCAGTCACAAGTCTGCCGCACCGGCGTCCTGGGGAGTGCGGCAGGGGGCCAATTGGGGGCCGATCTTCAGGGTCCGGGGCGGATGTCGGTGCCGGGCTTTAGGCTGGCCGGGTGTCCAAATCGCCGGTGAGAGCACAGGCCAAGGGGGCTGGGCGGGTGGTTGTACGTCGTGATTCCGCTGTGGGCGAACAGGCCACGGACGGAACCGGTAATCCGACAAATGCGGCGGCGTCGGTGCCGGCGCGGTCCGCCGCCGAGACGCCCGCCGCCGCTGTCGGCAGCCCTGCCACCGAGAAGCCAGAGAAGCCCGCGAAGAAGACGAAGGCCACTGTGAAGAAGCCGGCGCCCGCCGAGAAGACCACCGCCCCGACGGGGGCCGCAGCGAAGAAGGCGGCCGCCGAGCCCCGGACCGCCGCCGCGAAGAAGGCGGCCCCCGCCAAGAAGGCGACGAAGGCCGCGAAGGCGCCGGTCGCGAAGACGCCGGCCAAAAAGGCGACCGCCAAGAAGGTCCCGGCCGGCAAGGCGCCCGCCGCCAAGAAGACCCCGCCGCCGGCCAAGCCCGACCCCGCACTCGTCCGCCGGGCCCGCCGCATCAACCGCGAGCTCGCCGAGGTGTACCCGTACGCCCACCCGGAGCTGGACTTCGAGAACGCGTTCCAGCTGGTGATCGCCACCGTGCTGTCCGCGCAGACGACCGACCTGCGGGTGAACCAGACGACCCCGGCGCTCTTCGCGAAGTACCCCACCCCCGAGGACCTGGCCGCCGCCAACCCCGAGGAGGTCGAGGAGATCCTGCGGCCCACCGGGTTCTTCCGCGCCAAGACCAAGTCGGTCATAGGGCTCTCCAAGGCCATTCGGGACGACTTCGGGGGCGAGGTCCCCGGCCGTCTGGAGGACCTGGTCAAGCTGCCCGGAGTCGGCCGCAAGACCGCCTTCGTGGTGCTGGGCAACGCCTTCGGACGGCCCGGGATCACCGTGGACACCCACTTCGGGCGGCTCGTGCGCCGCTGGCAGTGGACCGAGGAGACCGACCCGGACAAGGTCGAGGCGGCGGTCGGCGCCCTCTTCCCGAAGAGCGACTGGACGATGCTCTCGCACCACGTGATCTTCCACGGCCGCCGCATCTGCCACGCCCGCAAGCCCGCCTGCGGCGCCTGCCCCATCGCCCCACTCTGCCCGGCGTACGGGGAGGGCGAGACGGACCCCGAGAAGGCGAGGAAGCTCCTGAAGTACGAGAAGGGCGGCTTCCCGGGCCAGCGGCTCAAGCCCCCGCAGGCCTACCTGGACGCGGGTGGCATCGCGGCACCGCCCCTGGGCACCGGATGACCTGCGGCGCGGAACGATCCGCGGCCCCGCACGCGTTGAGACCGGCAGAACGGGGGTGGCGATGACGCACGCGAGTCATACGCACCAGGGCCACGACACACACCAGGGCCACAACGCGCGGCACGGACACGGCATGCCCGCCGACCCGATCGCGCTGAGCAAGGACGGCCTGCCCGGCTGGCTGGAGCCGGTGGCGCGCGCCGCGGAGACGGTCAAGCCGCTCCAGCTGAGCCGCTTCCTGCCGCCCGCCGACGGCGCGGGCCGCCAGTCCGCCGTGCTGGTCCTCTTCGGCGAGGGGGAGCGCGGCCCGGAGCTGCTGCTCATGGAGCGCGCCAGCTCGCTGAGATCGCACGCGGGCCAGCCGTCGTTCCCCGGCGGCGCCCTGGACCCGGAGGACGGCGACCCCGAGGGCGACGGCCCGCTGCGGGCCGCGCTGCGCGAGGCCGAGGAGGAGACCGGCCTCGACCCGAGCGGCGTGCAGCTCTTCGGCGTGCTGCCCCGCCTCTACATCCCGGTGAGCCACTTCGTGGTGACACCGGTGCTCGGCTGGTGGCGCCGCCCCACCCCGGTCGACGCGGTCGATCCCGCCGAGACCGCCCGCGTCTTCACGGTCCCCGTGGCGGATCTCACGGACCCCGCCAACCGGGCGACGACGGTTCATCCGAGCGGCCACCGCGGCCCGGCATTCCTGGTCGAATCGGCCCTCGTGTGGGGCTTCACGGCCGGCATCATCGACAGGATCCTGCACTACGCGGGCTGGGAGCTGCCCTGGGACCGGGAGAAGCAGGTCCCGCTCGACTGGCGCGCATGACAGGGTGGCCTCCGTGAATGTGCTGGACATCCTGTTGCTGGTCGCCGCCGTGTGGTTCGCGATCGTGGGCTATCGCCAGGGCTTCGTCGTCGGCATCCTGTCGGTGATCGGCTTCCTGGGCGGCGGGCTCGTCGCGGTCTATCTGCTCCCGGTGGTCTGGGGCGCCATGACCGACGACTCCGAAGTCAGTACGTCGGCGGCCGTCGTGGCGGTGATCGTCGTGATCGTCTGCGCCTCCGTCGGCCAGGCCCTCACCACCCACCTCGGCAACAAGCTGCGCCGGTACATCACCTGGTCGCCCGCCCGCGCCCTGGACGCGACGGGCGGCGCCCTGGTCAACGTGGTGGCGATGCTGCTCGTGGCCTGGCTCATCGGCTCGGCCCTCGCGGGCACGACGCTGCCGACGCTCGGCAAGGAGGTCCGCAACTCCAAGGTGCTGCTGGGCGTCTCGCGGGCGCTGCCCGCCCAGGCGGACACCTGGTTCGCCGACTTCTCCTCGGTCCTCGCGCAGAACGGCTTCCCGCAGGTCTTCAGCCCGTTCGCGAACGAGCCGATCACCGAGGTCCAGCCCCCGGACCCGGCCCTCGCCAAGAGCGCGGTGGCCACCCGCGCGAAGAAGTCCATCGTCAAGGTCATGGGCACCGCGCAGAGTTGCGGGAAGGTCCTCGAAGGCACCGGCTTCGTCTTCGGCGAGCGCCGCGTGATGACCAACGCGCACGTGGTCGGCGGAGTCGACGAGCCCACCGTCCAGATAGGCGGCGAGGGCCGGCGCTACGACGCGACGGTCGTGCTCTACGACTGGGAGCGCGACATCGCCGTACTGGACGTGCCGAACCTGCGCGCGCCGGCCCTGCGGTTCACGTCCGACGACGCGACCAGGGACGACGGCGCGATCGTCGCCGGCTTCCCGCAGAACGGCTCGTACAACGTGCAGCCCGCGCGCGTGCGCGGCCGGCTCACCGCCAACGGCCCGGACATCTACCACCGCGGCACGGTCCGGCGCGACGTCTACTCGCTGTACGCGATCGTCCGCCAGGGCAACTCCGGCGGCCCGCTGCTCACCCCGGACGGCAAGGTGTACGGCGTGGTCTTCGCGAAGTCGCTCGACAACGACGAGACCGGCTACGCGCTCACCGCGGACGAGGTCCGTGAGGATGTCACCAAGGGACGCAGGGCCAACCAGCAGGTCGACAGCGACAGCTGCGCGCTCTGACGCGGAGTCTGTCCGAGGAGGAGCGGTCCGCGGGGTACGGCGAGCCGCCCGGCCGGAAGTGCCCTGACGCCCCGGCGGCGGGTCAGCCGCGGGTGTGACGGAGCCGCGCCGAGACCCAGCGGGCCCGGCGGCGCAGAATGTGCGGGATCCCCAACCTGAGGTCCGTGCCCGGCAGCTGCGGGGCACCCCTCTGGTGGGAGCTCAGGCCCGTGGCCGAGCGACGGGTGCGTGCTGCGTCACTGTAGTCGTGCGTCCAGCCCATACCCCGACGTCTGCCCGGGCCTCATGGTCGGTAACCGCCTCCCGGGCCCCCAATTGGCCTATGCGCGGGGCATTTGGCTGTTCGAAGGACAGGCGTTCGCCGACGGGTGCCGAACGTGTCCAAACGGTCACCGACCGGACGCGCGCGGGGAGTTCACCGGTCGGGTTCGGGGTCCTGCAGCCAGTTGATGAGCTCGGTGGAGAACGCCGTCGGGTCCTCCTCGTGCGGGAAGTGCCCGAGCCCGTCGAACAGCCGCCAGCGGTACGGGGCTTCGACGTACTGCCCGGAACCGGCCGCGCTGCGCGTGCGCATCACGGGGTCCAGCGAACCGTGCAGATGCAGCGTCGGCACCCGCAGCGGCCGCTTCATCCGCCGGTTGAACTGGATACCGTCCGGACGGGCCATCGAGCGCACCATCCAGCGGTACGGTTCGATCGCGCAGTGCGCCGTCGAGGGGATGCACATGGCACGCCGGTACGCGTCCACGGCCTCGTCCTCCGGCGGGCGCGGCCCCGACCATTCGCGCATCAGACGGCCCACCAGAGCGGCGTCGTCGGCCACGAGTTGGCGCTCGGGGACCCAGGGCCGCTGGAACCCCCAGATGTAGGAACCCGCGGCCGTCTGCCTGACGTCCGAGAGCATCGCCGACCGCCAGCGCCGGGGGTGCGGCATCGAGGACACCGCGAGCCGGCGGACGAGCTTGGGCCGCATCACGGCCGCCGTCCACGCCAGGTAGCCGCCGAGGTCGTGGCCGACCAGCGCGGCGTCGGGCTCGCCCAGGGAACGGACGACGCCGGTGATGTCGAGCGCCAGGTTCGCCGGGTCGTAACCGCGCGGGGTGCGGTCGCTGCCGCCGACTCCCCGCAGGTCCATGGCGACGGCGCGGAAGCCCGCGTCGGCGAGGGCGACCATCTGGTGGCGCCAGGCCCACCAGAACTGCGGGAAGCCGTGCAGCAGCAGGACCAGCGGCCCGTCACCGAGCTCCGCGATGTGGAAGCGCGCGCCGTTGGCCGCGACGTCCCGGTGGACGACCTCTTTCCCGCCGGGCACGTCGAGTCGTACGGCCGAGGCGGGTTGAGCCGAAGGTGTGGCGGGGTCCGTCATGAGGATGAGCGTGCCACAGCCTCGATGGCCTCCGGGACACGCTGCTGCGCCGCCACCTCACGGGGGTGGGGCTTGGCGTTCTGCAGGACGCCCGCCGACTCCTTCATCGAGGCGGCGACCTTCTGCGGGCCCTTGCCCTTCTTGGCCTTCTTCGCGAAGACCGTGCCGATCAGCGCGAGCACCCCGGCGACCAGCACGTTCGCGGCGAAGGAGAGCAGGAAGCAGACCGCGAGGTTCCAGTCGCTCCAGGTCCGGATGCCGTACGCCAGGGCGAAGCTCAGCATCGGCAGGGAGAAGATCAGCACCGCGCCTGCCGCGGAGAACGCCCCGCCGCTGGCCGCCCCGCGCTTGACGTCATGCTTGAGCTGCGCCTTCGCCAGTGCGATCTCGTCGTGCACCAGTGCGGACATCTCGGTCGTCGCCGAGGCGAACAGCTGGCCGATGCTGCGTTCGGCGCCGACCGGGCTGCCGTCGGGTGCGCTCATCGCGATCTCCCTCTTCTGCGTGTGATCGTGCGGTCCTGTCAGATCATGCCGGACCGGCGTTCTCCTCGCCTGCCCCGCCCGTCACTTCGGCAAGCGCGCGTCGCTCGGCCTCCATCTCCGCGGCCAGCCTGCGGTGCTCGGCTGCCTTCCCCTCGTGGATGGCGGCCATGCGCAAGTGGTACTCCGGGTTGTCCAGTTCGTAGATGTCGGGGATGCCGTCCTGGTCCTCGTCGCGGTCCTCCTCCTCGCACAGCCCGCGGTACTTGGCGTTCCGCAGCTTCAGCAGGACGGAGGCGAGTACGGCCGCGATGAGCGAGCCGAAGAGGACGGCCGCCTTGACCTCGTCGGCCAGCACCGGGTGGCCCTTGAAGGCGAGTTCGTCGATGAGCAGCGAGACGGTGAAGCCAATGCCGGCGAGGGAGGAGACCGCGAAGACGTCCGGCCAGGCCAGGTCCTCGCTCAGGGAGGCCCGGGTGAAGCGGGCCGTCAGCCAGGTCCCGCCGAAGATGCCGACCGCCTTGCCGACGACGAGGCCGAGGATCACGCCGAGCGTCTCGGGCCGGGTGAAGACGTCGCCCAGCGCGCCCCCGGAGATCGCGACACCGGCGCTGAACAGGGCGAACAGCGGGACGGCGAGCCCTGCCGACAGCGGGCGCACCAGGTGTTCGACACGCTCGCCGGGGGACTGCTCCTCGGGCTTTCCGCCCGGTCCGTCCTCGCGCCGGTGGCAGCGCAGCATCAGGCCCATGGCGACACCGGCGATGGTGGCGTGGATGCCGCTGTTGTACATCAGGCCCCACACGACGAGGGCCAGCGGGACGTACACGTACCAGCCGCGTACGCCCTTGCGCAGCAGCAGCCAGAAGACGGCGAGGGCGGCGACGGCGCCGCCGAGCGCCGCGAAGTTCAGCCGGTCGGTGAAGAAGACCGCGATGATCAGGATGGCGAACAGGTCGTCGACGACGGCGAGCGTCAGCAGGAAGGCCCGCAGGGCGGACGGCAGGGACGTGCCGATGACGGCGAGGACGGCCAGCGCGAAGGCGATGTCGGTCGCGGTCGGCACCGCCCAGCCCTGGAGGGAGCCGCCGCCGGTGACGTTGACCAGGGTGTAGACGAGCGCCGGTACGGCCATGCCGCAGATCGCGGCGACGACGGGCAGCAGCGCGGCTTTCGGGTCCCGCAGGTCGCCCGCGACGAGCTCGCGCTTGAGTTCGATGCCGGCGACGAAGAAGAAGACGGCGAGCAGGCCGTCGGCCGCCCAGTGTTCGACGGACAGGTCGAGCCCCAGGGCGGAGGGCCCGAGGTGGAAGTCGCGGACGCTCTCGTAGCTGTCCTGGAGCGCGGGTACGTTCGCCCAGACCAGCGCGGCGATCGCGGCGACGAGCAACAGGACGCCGCCGACGGTCTCGGCGCGCAGCGCGTTCGCGACGAAGTTCCGCTCGGGCAGGGAGAGGCGGCCGAGGAACTTGCGGGTGGCGGTGCTGGGCGCGGTCACGGGGGAGACCTCCGGTCGGTAGGCAGGGCAGAGCACATGCCGACCAGACTTCCCGGCGCACCTAGGTCCACGTATCACGATGTTGACGTGTTCTTTAGCTTACCTAAGGTGCCGCGGGACGGATCCGGTGATCGTCACAATAATGACAAAAAGGGCAACCGGCGCGCGCTGCCGGTTGCCCTTCCCGTGTCCCGCGGCCCTCGGGCCCGGACTCAGTCCTCGCTCGGCGCCGCAGGGAGCTTCTGCTGGATGAGGTCCATCACCGTCGAGTCGGTGAGCGTGGTGACGTCACCGAGCTCGCGGTTCTCGGCGACGTCGCGCAGGAGCCGGCGCATGATCTTGCCGGAGCGGGTCTTGGGCAGCTCCGCGACCGGCAGGATCCGCTTCGGCTTGGCGATCGGGCCGAGCGCGGTGCCCACGTGGTTGCGCAGGCCGGCGACGAGTCCCTCGTCCTCGGCGGACGCCGTCCCGCGCAGGATGACGAACGCGACGATGGCCTGGCCGGTGGTCTCGTCCGCGGCGCCGACGACGGCGGCCTCGGCGACCGAGGGGTGCGAGACGAGCGCCGACTCGACCTCGGTGGTCGAGATGTTGTGCCCGGACACCAGCATCACGTCGTCGACCCGGCCGAGCAGCCAGATGTCGCCGTCGTCGTCCTTCTTCGCGCCGTCCCCGGCGAAGTACCTGCCCTCGAAGCGCGACCAGTACGTGTCGAGGAAGCGCTGGTCGTCGCCCCAGATGGTGCGCAGCATCGACGGCCACGGCTCGGTGAGGACCAGATAACCGCCGCCGCCGTTCGGGACCTCGTTGGCCTCGTCGTCGACGACGGTCGCGGAGATGCCCGGCAGGGCGCGCTGGGCGGAGCCCGGCTTGGTCTCGGTGACCCCGGGCAGCGGCGCGATCATCATCGCGCCGGTCTCGGTCTGCCACCAGGTGTCCACGATCGGGGTGCGGTCGCCGCCGATGTGCTTGCGGTACCAGATCCACGCCTCGGGGTTGATCGGCTCGCCGACGGAACCGAGGACACGCAGCGAGGACAGGTCGAACTTCGCGGGGATGTCGTCGCCCCACTTCATGAACGTGCGGATCGCGGTCGGCGCCGTGTAGAGGATCGTCACCCCGTACTTCTGGACGATCTCCCAGAAGCGGCCCTGGTGCGGGGTGTCCGGAGTGCCCTCGTACATGACCTGCGTCGCGCCGTTGGAGAGCGGCCCGTAGGTGATGTAGGAGTGCCCGGTGACCCAGCCGATGTCGGCCGTGCACCAGTAGACGTCGGTCTCCGGCTTGAGGTCGAAGACGGCGTGGTGGGTGTACGACGCCTGGGTGAGGTAGCCGCCGGACGTGTGCAGGATGCCCTTGGGCTTACCCGTCGTCCCCGACGTGTACAGGATGAACAGCGGGTGCTCGGCGTCGAAGGCCTCGGGGGTGTGCTCGGTGGACTGCTCGGCGGTGATCTCGTGCCACCAGACGTCCCGGCCCTCGGTCCAGGCGACGTCCTGGCCGGTGCGGCGCACGACCAGGACCTTCTCGACGGCGTCGGTGCGGCCGACGGCGTCGTCCACGGCCGGCTTCAGGGCGGAGGGCTTGCCGCGCCGGTAGCCGCCGTCCGCGGTGATGACGAGTTTGGCGTCGGCGTCCGCGATCCGGGCCGCGATCGCGTCCGCGGAGAACCCGCCGAAGACGACCGAGTGCGCGGCGCCGATACGGGCGCACGCGAGCATCGCGACGACCGCCTCGGGGATCATCGGCAGGTAGACGGCGACCCGGTCGCCCTTTCGGACGCCCAGTTCGGTCAGCGCGTTGGCCGCCTTGGACACCTCGTCCTTGAGCTCGGCGTAGGTGATCGCGCGGCTGTCACCCGGCTCGCCCTCGAAGTGGATGGCGACCCGGTCGCCGTGACCTGCCTCCACGTGGCGGTCCACGCAGTTGTACGCGACGTTGAGCTTGCCGTCCTTGAACCACTTGGCGAACGGCGGGTTCGACCAGTCGAGGGTCTCGGTGGGCTCGGTGGCCCAGGTCAGCCGACGGGCCTGCTCGGCCCAGAAGCCGAGCCTGTCAGCCTTGGCCTGCTCATACGCCTCCGCGGTGACATTGGCGTTCGCGGCCAGGTCGGCGGGCGGCGCGAACCTGCGCTCTTCCTTCAGCAGGTTGGCCAGGCTTTCGTTGCTCACGACATCTCCCTTTCCCAGGGTGTCCGTTGTGTCCCAGGCCACAGCTCATCAGACCGGGGGGCCCGATGACAAGGGCCGATCCCAAATTGGTTTAGACCTATTCAGGTGCTGTGGGGTCACTCAGGGGCACGGACGGACGGGCGGCCGGGTTCAGTCTGCGCCGCGCCGGCCGCAAGGGGCCGACGGCGCCGCGGAGAACCCCGCTCGATCTCGCCCGGTCGCACCGACGCGACGGCGCCGACCGGGCGGTGCTCAGGGAAGGGGTGTCGTCGCGGAGAGGGCGAAGGGGAGGCCGGGGCGCGGACGCTTTGGCCGTACGGGGATTGGGCCCCTACGGGGTCGGGTCCGTACGGGGTCGAGGTCACGCCCGTACGAGCGTCGAGGCGAGGCTGTGGCGAGCGGGGTGCGGCCGGGTCGGTCCAGGCGGCTGCACCCCGCGCCGGGGTCACGCGGGACTGCGCAGGTCCTCCGGGGCGTCGACGTGGTCGAACAGTTCGGTCCCGTCGGAGCCCGAACCGGCGTCCGCACCGGTCAGCAGGTACGACTGCGCCTCGCCCACGTGGAAGTACATCCCGTGCAGCTCCAGCGCTCCCGCCTCCAGGGCGCGGCGCACGGACTCGTGCGCCCGCAGATGCTCCAACTGCTGCACCACGTTGGTCAGGCAGAGCTGCTCCACCGCGTCCGCCGGGGCCCGGCCGGCGAGCCGGGGCCAGGCCCGCTCGGCGGTGGCCATCCGCTCCAGGCTGGGCGTTCCGTGCCGCAGCCAGCGCTTCAGGGGCGTCTGCGCCCCGCCCGGTTCGGAGTTCAACAGGGCCTGCATGGCGCCGCACCCGGAGTGCCCGCACACCGTGATGGACCGCACCTTCAGCACGTCCACCGCGTACTCGATGGCGGCCGCCACCGAATCGTCCCCGCTCTCCTCGCCGGGCGGGGGCACGAGGTTGCCCACGTTGCGCACGACGAAGAGGTCGCCGGGGCCGCTGGACGTGATCATCGACGTGACGAGCCGTGAGTCGGCGCAGGTCAGGAAGAGCTGCGACGGCCGCTGTCCCTCCCGCGCGAGGCGGGCCAGCTCACTGCGCATCAGGGGCGCGGTGTTGCGCTGGAACGCGCTGATGCCACGGGCCAGTTGGTGCTGGCTGCGACGAGGGGAGCCGGCCGCCGCGCCCGTGTCTCCCGGGCTGTCCGGGTGCCCGTCGGCCGCCATGGCCTGCGGGCTCGTGCCGGGCTCGCAGTGGTGGTTGCGCCAAGGGGTCCAGGGACGGCACCGGCAGTGGGAGCCGTCCGTGGGCTCGGCGATCCGGGTCCCGGGCCGCCGCCCGGCGATCTCGACCTTGCCGCCCTGGGCGAGATGCGTGTTCTGCCAGTCGTGGAGCGACTCGTAGGCCGCGTGGTCCATGAAGGAGCCGTCCAGCTCCACGACGACCGAGGAGCCGCGGGGCACCAGATGCAGGGTTCGGCTGAGCCGCGGCACGGCGAGGAACGTCAACTGCCCGCGCACACCGACGTGATGGACGCCCTCCCTCTCCTCGTGCGTGATCCGGGTGCGGGCGAGGCGGTGCAGGGCGACACCGACGGCCGCGGCGACTCCGATCGCCACGCCTTCCAGGACGCCGAAGCCCACGACGCCGAGCGTGGTGAAGACGTACACCAGCACTTCGCGGTGGCGCGTGACCGTGCGGATGTGGTGCAGGGACACCATCTGGACGCCGACGGCCATCACCAGGGCGGCGAGCGAGGCGAGCGGGATCAGCTCCAGGAACGGGACGAGCAGCAACGCGGCGATCACTACGAGAACGCCGTGCAGCATCGTGGAGTTCCGGCTGACGGCACCGGCGTTGACATTGGCCGAACTGCGTACGGCGACTCCGGCGACCGGCAGTCCGCCGAGTGCTCCGGACACCACGTTGGCGGCGCCTTGTCCGAGCAGTTCACGGTCGAGGTCCGACCGGCCGACGTGGGCGTGCCCGTCCCCTCGCCCGGCCACCAGCTTGTCCACGGCGACGGCGCCCAGCAGCGACTGCACGCTGCACACCAGGGTCACGGTGAGGACGGCGGCGGCGAGACCGAGGACCGGACCCTCGGGCATCCCGGCCAGCGCGTGGCTGCTCCAGGACGGCAGGTCGACCATGGGCAGGCGCAGCCCGGCGAGTGAGGCGGTGACGGTGGCCCCGGCGACGGCGACGAGCGCGGCGGGGACTTTGCGCAGGGCGCTCCCGACCCGCCCGGGCAGCCGGGGCCAGGCCAGCAGCAGAACCAGCGTCAGGGCACTCACCGACACGGCCGCGGGCTGCAGCTGAGCCAACTGCGCGGGCAGCGCGATCAGGTTGGCCGGGACCGAGCTCTGCGGGGTGCCGCCGAGCACGATGTGCAGCTGCGCGACGGCGATGGTCAGGCCGATGCCGGCGAGCATGCCGTGGACGACGGCGGGGCTGACGGCGAGCGCGGTGCGTGCCACGCGCAGGCAGCCGAGGGCCAGTTGGGCCACGCCCGCGAGGACGGTGATGGCGCAGGTCGTACGCCATCCGTAGCGGTGGATGAGCTCGGCGGTGACCACCGTGAGGCCGGCGGCCGGGCCGCTCACCTGGAGCGGGGAGCCGCCGAACCGTCCGGCGACGAGCCCGCCGACTGCCGCGGCGACGAGTCCCGCCTGGAGCGGCGCGTCGGTGGCGAGGGCGATGCCCAGGGACAGGGGGAGGGCGATCAGGAAGACCGCGATGGAGGCCGACACGTCGGCGCCGGCGATACGGAACCGGCGGGGCGGGGTCGGCGGGGGGCTGTGGGACTGGTGGGGGTGCGCGGGCCGAGTCGGGTCGGCGGCGCGGGTGGGGACGCAGGCAGACATGTTTCCCGTCTCCTCCGGGGCAGCGCGGTCGCGGAACAGGTGGTCCCCCGCTCGGTGGCGGGGGGCGGGTCGCGGCCGTGGGTCACGGCGTGCAGCGGCGGGATGATTCAACGCTCGGTAAATGGATCGTAATGCTAAGTAAAGGGCACGTGTGGGCGATACCGGCAAATGGGGCAGTAAATCACTCACGCGAGTGAATGCTGATTTTCATCGGCTTGTCATACAAATCTCCCCGGAAGTCCGTGCGACCTTGACGGCGCTGACGGCACGCCCCTGCACGTCACCCCGAGAACGCCCTGAGCAGCGTTGCCCTGACTGAAGGAAGAAGGTGGGCGGAAGATGGCCACCACCCAGAGGATCGCCGCGGGTGTCGCGCTCGCCGCGGCCTGCGCCACGGCACTCGCCGGCTGCGCCACCGGCACCACCGGTTCCGAGGAAGGCGCGCACGGTGCCAGGAAGCCCGCCGCGGCCCCGGCGCCCAAGAAGGCGTTCCGCCTGATCGGCGACGGCTCGACCGCGTACACCGGAGCGCAGCCGCACCTGCCCAGACCCGAGCGGCTGAAGCCCGGCCAGAAGCCTCCGCAGTTCGTGGTCTTCTCCTGGGACGGCGCCGGGGAGGACAGCCAGAAGCTGTTCTCGCACTTCCGCGAGGTCGCCAAGGACAACAACGCGACGATGACGTACTTCCTGAGCGGCGTGTACATGCTGCCGGAGGACAAGGCCGACCTCTACAGGCCCCCGCAGCACTCGCCGGGCCGCTCCGACATCGGGTTCAACGACGAGCGGGGCATCAAGGAGACCGTGAAGCAGCTGCGCCAGGCGTGGCTGGAGGGCAACGAGATCGGGACCCACTTCAACGGCCACTTCTGCGGCAGCGGAGGCGGGGTCGGCGAGTGGTCGGTCAAGGAGTGGAAGAGCGAGATCGCCCAGGCGAAGTCGTTCGTGAAGTCGTGGAAGACCAACACCGGTCTGATGAAGGCCGCCCCGCTGCCCTTCGACTACGACAAGGAGCTCATCGGCGCCCGCACCCCCTGCCTGGAGGGGCAGAAGAACTTCATGCGCGCCGCCCGCCAGCTGGGCTTCCGCTACGACACCAGCGGCGTCAACGACCAGGTCTGGCCGAAGAAGAAGGAGGGGCTGTGGGACCTGTCGATGCAGCTCGTCCCGGTCCCGGGCCGTGGCTTCGAGACGCTCACCATGGACTACAACTTCATGGTGAACCAGTCGGGCACCACGACCCAGGGCGACCCCGCCAAGCAGGAGTACTGGGGCGACCAGATGCGTGACGGACTGCTCCAGGGCTTCGAGCGCGCCTACAACGGCAACCGCGCCCCCCTGGTCATCGGCAACCACTTCGAGTCCTGGAACGGCGGCACGTACATGCGCGCCCTGGACCAGGTCATCGAGGGCGTGTGCACCAGGTCCGAGGTGCGGTGCGTGTCCTTCCGGCAGCTGGCCGACTGGCTCGACGCGCAGGACCCGGCGACGCTGGAGAAGCTGCGCGGCCTCAAGGTCGGCGAGGCCCCTAAGGAGAGCTGGGCCTCGTACCTCTCGGGCAGCCCGGCCCCGGCTCCCAAGGGAGTCCCCGGGGCCCCCGCCTTCCAGCCGTAACGGCTACACGGTCGCGTCGAGGGCCGGAACGGCCGCCACCGCGTCCTCACTCAGGACGAAGCCGGGATCGACCTGCGCCGCCAGGTCCGTCCCGGTCTTCGCGTTGCCCCAGGAGCCGGCGTTCTTCAGATGGAAGTGCACCATCTGGCGCGTGTAGCGCTCCGGGTCACGGAGCTCGTACGTGGCGTCCGCGGCGGTCCGCAGGGTGCGCAGCGCGCGCTGGTTGACGTCCTCCAGGAGCTCGAACCGGGGCGGCCGGCCCTTCTCCATGGCTCGCACCCAGTCGGAGTGCCCGACGGTGACCAGGAGGTCGTCGCCGACCTCGGCGCGGAGGAAGTCGACGTCGTCCGGGCCCTGCACCTTGTTGCCGACGACCTTCAGGGTGACGCCGTAGTCGCGGGCGTACTCCTTGTACTGGCGGTAGACGGAGACCCCCTTACGGGTCGGCTCGGCGACGAGGAACGTCATGTCGAAGCGGGTGAACATGCCGGAGGCGAAGGAGTCCGAGCCCGCCGTCATGTCGACCACCACGTACTCGTCGCGGCCGTCGACCAGGTGGTTCAGGCACAGCTCGACCGCGCCCGTCTTGGAGTGGTAGCACGCGACCCCGAGGTCGGCTTCGGTGAAGGGGCCGGTGACCATCAAACGGACCGTGCCGCCGTCGAGTTCCACCGGCCGCGCGCAGGCGTCGTACACCGGGTTGTCCTCGCGCACCCGCAGCAGCCGGGAGCCCTCCCCGGGCGGCGTCGTCTTGATCATCACCTCGGAGGAGCCGATCCGAGGGTTGGATCCGCGCAGCCAGTCCTTGATCAGCGGCAGGTGCGCGCCCAGCGCGGGCAGGCCCGCCGCCACGTCCTCGTCGAGCCCGAGCGCGGCCCCGAGGTGCTGGTTGATGTCGGCGTCCACGGCGACGACGGGGGCGCCGGCGGCCGCCAGGTGGCGGACGAAGAGGGAGGACAACGTGGTCTTGCCGCTGCCACCCTTCCCAACGAAAGCAATTTTCATGTTCAGGAAGATAGTGCGGAGAGGGGTCTCACGCGCGCGTGGACGTGAAGAAGACCACTCCTTCGTGGGGAGGGCGGCCGGGGTGCGTAGGGTCGTACTCATGAGTACGACAGGCGCGACCGCAGATCCGCTCGCGGCCCTTGGCTCGCTGCCCGGAGTGGCCGAGTCCGTGGAGTCCGTGCGCAAGGCCGTGGACCGGGTCTACGGACACCGGATCATGCGACGCCGCAGCAACGAGATCACGTCCGAGGCGGCACTGCGCGCCGCGCGCGGTTCCGCGGCGCTCTCCGGAGCCGACTGGGCCCTCGAGGAGGTGCGGCGGCGTACCGACTTCAGCGGGGACGGCGAGGCCCGCACCGTCGGCTCGGCCCTGCGGCTGACGGCCGAGGCGGGCCAGCTCCTCTCCATCTGGCGCCAGTCGCCCCTGCGGGTGCTGGCCCGGCTGCACCTGGTGGCCGCCGCCGACAACGCCGACGAGGTGGGGCGGCCCCGCAAGGACGGCGAGCCGGTCGACGAGCCGCTGGTCGAGCTGCCGCTGCCGGACGCGAACGAGGTCGCGGGCCGCCTCGAAGGACTCTCCCGGCTGGTCATCGCCGGAGGCTCGGCGCCCGCCCTGGTGACGGCGGCCGTCGTCCACGGCGAGCTGCTGGCCCTGCGGCCGTTCGGCTCGCACAACGGCCTGGTGGCGCGGGCAGCGGAACGCATCGTCCTGATCAACAGCGGCCTGGACCCGAAATCCGTGTGCCCGGCCGAGGTCGGCCACGGCGAACTGGGCCGGGCCGCCTATGTGGCGGCCCTCGACGGCTACGCATCCGGCACCCCGGAGGGCATGGCGGCCTGGATCGCGCACTGCGGCAAGGCGGTCGAACTCGGCGCCCGCGAGTCCACCGCGGTGTGCGAGGCGCTGCAGCGCGGCGCGGCCTAGGAGTCGCGGCACATGAAAAACGCCCTCCCTGGGAGGGCGGAAAACTACCCGGACAGGGTTGCGGCGGTACGAGTTCTCGTACCGCCGCTGGCATGTTCACCGGGTTACCAAGCGTCCTCGAGTGTTGCCCATCAGGTCGGGAACTCTTGCCCGTCACCTGGTGCGGCTGGCCCGTAATCGACGGGTCGACGTCGCGTGGGTGCCTGGTGTCCATGCTCGGTCCGTGGGGCCTTGGTGCGTTCTAAGGTGATCCTCTCGGATGTCCTTGGTCTCGCGGGCCGTTAACTTCTTTGTACTCCAGGTTCGGAGGAAGCGGAACCCCTGGCCGTACTTCTTTACTTTTAGCCCTAAAGCGGTGTGAATGGGGCGGCGTTTCGCGCGCCGCAACTCCCGTACCTCGTCGCCTGCTGGTCGCCGCCGTCACACGGCGGGCGTCCGGCGCCGGCTCGCGTACCAGACCAGCCCCGCCGTGGCCGCGGCGCCGCCGATCGCGGCCATGGCGACGAGCGCCGGGCGCGGCGGCACCGACAGGGCCGGCAGGCGCTTCTTCAGCCGGACCGGACGGTGGAAGTCCAGGATCGGCCAGCCCCGGGCGACCGCCTCGCGCCGCAGCGTGCGGTCCGGGTTCACCGCGTGGGGGTGGCCGACGGAGCCGAGCATCGGCAGGTCGGTCGCCGAGTCGCTGTAGGCGTAGCAGCGGGACAGGTCGTACCCCTCGGACGCGGCCAGCTCCTTGATCGCCTCCGCCTTGGTGGGGCCGTACGCGTAGTACTCCACCTCGCCGGTGAAGCAGCCGTCGTCGCCCACGACCATGCGGGTCGCCACCACGCGGTCGGCACCGAGCAGTTCGCCGATCGGCTCGACCACCTCCGCGCCCGACGTGGACACGATGACGACGTCGCGCCCCGCCGTGTGGTGCTCCTCGATGAGGGACGCGGCCTCGTCGTAGATGATCGGGTCGATCAGCCCGTGCAGTGTCTCGGCGACGATCTCCTTGACCTGCTGGACGTTCCAGCCGCGGCACATGGCGGACAGGTACTTCCGCATACGCTCCATCTGGTCGTGGTCGGCGCCGCCCGCCAGGAACACGAACTGGGCATAGGCGGTGCGCAGGGCGGCCCTTCGGTTGATCAGCCCGCCTTGGTAGAACGACTTGCTGAACGTGAGGGTGCTCGACTTCGCAATGACCGTCTTGTCCAGGTCAAAGAAGGCAGCTGTACGGGGCAAGGAGTGGTTTTCCACGAGGCAGAGCATAGGCGCCCACCATTCGGCGTAGTGTGGGGCGCGTGGGTTTGCCTGAGAGGGCTCTCGGGTACACCATGGAAGTCACGGATCGTTCGCGACCGTGCTAACCCGGCCCGACTCCTCCCCCCCCCGAGTCGGCCGTGGGGACGACCCCCGCTCTCCCCCCCGGCGGGGGTCGTCGCATGTCCGGGTGGGTTTCTCCCTTTACGTTCGCAGTCTGTCCGCATCCGGGCCCACTTCTCGGGCCTGTCGACGCGTGCCCATGATCCGTTACTGCGCGTAGTCGTACCACTGCTCTGCGGAAGTTGTACAGAGGTCACCTATGAGAGTGACGGCGATATTCACAGCCTCTGAGTTGTCCACAGTTATCCACCAAGATCCACAAGATTTCCGTGTTCGTTGCACCGTGATTCCAGCGCGACCACTCGCGGCGAGTTCATGGCCGGTTCCGTTTGTCGGACGCGTTTTGGCCGGTTCGTATCGGCCGTTCATATGGGGGCCGGTTGCCGGCTCTTCACACATGAAGGAATCGCGGGGCCGTTCCACGCCCCGCCGAGGCAGCATCGAAGGGGGCTGGAGATCGTGGCCGGAGCCATCACCCACGGCCGGCCGCCCACCGCCGAGGGGCGGCAGGGCGGACCGTTGATCGTCACGGAGGACGTCGAACTGCTGGACGACCTGCTGCGCCTGTGCGCGGCGGCGGGCGCCCGGCCCGAAGTCCACCCGGGGGTACCGGAGCGCGGCGGCGGATGGGAAGCGGCTCCGCTTGTCCTCGTCGGGGACGACGCGGCGGCCCGGGTGCGCGGAGCCGCCCGCAGAAGGGGCGTGGTGCTGGTCGGGCGGGATCAGGACGATTCCGGGGTCTGGCAGCGGGCCGTGGAGATCGGCGCCGACCACGTCCTGATGCTTCCGGACGGGGAGCGGTGGCTGGTCGACCGCATCGCCGACGTGGCCGAGGGCGTCGGCAGGCCCGCGCTCACCGTCGGCGTGATCGGCGGCCGGGGCGGTGCCGGGGCTTCCACACTGGCCTGCGCCCTCGCGGTCACCTCCGCGCGGCAAGGACGGCGCACGCTGCTGGTCGACGCCGACCCGCTGGGCGGCGGACTGGACGTGCTCCTCGGCGGAGAGACGGCCGAGGGCCTGCGCTGGCCGGCCTTCGCCGCCTCCCGCGGCCGGGTCGGCGGCGGAGCCCTGGAGGAGTCGCTGCCCGAGCTGCACGCCCTGCGGGTCCTCAGCTGGGACCGCGGCGACGCGGTGACCGTCCCGCCCCCGGCGGTCCGGGCCGTCCTCGCCGCGGCCAGGCGGCGCGGCGGCGCGGTCGTCGTCGACCTGCCGCGAAGGATCGACGAGGGCGCCGCGGAGGCACTCGCCCAACTGGACCTGGGAGTACTGGTCGTCCCCGCCGAGCTGCGCGCGATCGCGTCGGCCGGACGGGTGGCGTCGGCGGTCGGCATGGTGCTGCGCGACCTGCGCGTCGCGGTGCGCGGGCCGTACGCACCCGGACTGGACGACCGCGAGGTGGCCCGCCTGCTGGGACTTCCCCTGGTCGGCGAGGTCCCCGCCGAGCACCCCCGTCCGGACGGCGGCGTACCGCCGGGTGGCGCCGCACGAGGCCCGCTCGCCCGCTTCTGCACGGCCTTCTGGGAGCGCGTGCCGGCCGAAAGGGGTGCCGTATGAGCCGGCCTCAGAGGATCGGCGAGCGTAAGCGGCTCGGGGCGTACGGGGTCTCCGGTACGGGGCACCGGGTGCGCGGGGTCGCGGACGGCTCGGGCGTGGGACCGGGAGTCGGAGGGGCGGCGAGTGCCGGTTCCGGAGGGATGCCGGGCATGAGCGCGGGCCCGACCATCGGCCGGGGGAGGGGCACGGGAGTCGATACCGGTCCCGGTGGTGGGGCGGGCGCGTACGTGGCGGCGGGTCCCGGTGGTGGCGCGGGCGCGGGCGGGTCAGCGCGGCTGCTGGACGGCGTGCGGCAGTGGCTCGCCGAGAGCGGGGGCGAGCCGACACCCGCGCGGGTGGCCCAGGCGCTGCGCGCACAGGGGCAGGTCCTCGGAGACACGGAAGTACTGGGCGCCGCACACGAGTTGCGCTCCGAACTGGTCGGCAGCGGCCCCCTGGATCCGCTGCTCGCGGACCCGTCGGTGACCGACGTCCTCGTCTCGGCGCCGGACCGGGTGTGGGTCGATCGTGGCGGGGGCCTGGAGCTGACGACCGTCTCATTCCGGGACGCGGCGGCGGTACGGCGCCTCGCCCAGCGACTGGCGGCGGTGGCCGGCCGACGGCTCGACGACGCCCGTCCCTGGGTGGACGCCCGGCTGCCCGACGGCACCCGGCTGCACGCGGTCCTGCCACCGGTCGCCGTCGGCTCCACCTGCCTCTCGCTGCGGGTCGTCCGCCCGCGTGCCTTCACGCTCGACGAGCTGGTGGCGGCGGGGACGGTCCCACCCGGCGGCGACCGGGTGCTCCGGGCCCTGCTGGACGCCCGGTTGTCGTTCCTGATCAGCGGGGGGACGGGGACGGGCAAGACGACGCTGCTCAGTGCCCTGCTGGGGCTGGTCGGCCCCGGTGAGCGGATCGTGCTCGCCGAGGACTCGGCCGAACTGCGGCCCGACCATCCGCACGTGGTCCGTCTCGAAGGGCGGCCCGCGAACCAGGAGGGCGTGGGCCAGGTCGAGTTGCCGGATCTGGTGCGGCAGGCGCTGCGCATGCGACCGGACCGGCTGGTCGTCGGAGAAGTGCGGGGCCCCGAAGTGGTGTCCCTGCTGGCCGCGTTGAACACGGGGCATGAAGGCGGGTGTCGGATGGCTCTGAAGATTTCAGTAGCGCAAGATTCATTTCAGTGGAGATTTCAGTAGCGCACGAAAGATTTCAGTGCGCTCACCCAGGGTGATTGTGGTCCGGCGGGCGTGGAAATCTTGTACCCGCTCCCAGCAGGTAGCGGGGCAGCGGGGTAGAGCCGTCTCCTCGTGCGCCGCTCTGCCAAGGGTGGAGGTGAGCACTGCTGGAGGTGATGCCGCTCGGGGCTGTGATCATGGTGAGGAATTGGTTGAGCTGCGCGGTTGCAGCGTTCACGGAGAAGATGACTGTGTTCCGCCTCACAGGCCAGCTCCGGGTCTAGGAGGTTGTCATCGACAGGCGCTCGCCAAGGTCAGTTCACGTCGCCGGGTTGCCCATCGCCTGCGCGGTGACGGTTGCCAGGACCTTGGCTCCGGGGTAGCGCTCTTCCAGTTTCTTGACCAGAGACTGCACCCGGAGCGGCGTCTCACCGGGGCTGACTCCCCGCAGCAGTGGAAGGGATGGCGGGTCCTCGCCGTTCGACCATTGCCCCTCGACGACCAGGTCCGGCCCGATCAGTCGCCACCCTTGCTCGTGAGCCTCCTCGGCCTGTCGCGCGGGCGGCGGCGTCCGCGTTACTCGCAAGGTCAGTGTGTGCCCGACGTATGGTCCCTCCCGGACCGGTTCCGGCAGCGCTGGCTGAGCGCGGCGGGGCTCGAGCGGGTGCCCTCGGCCGATGGGCCACAATCGCGGCGCGTGCCGTTCGGAGTCGTAGGCCGACAGGTACGGCCGGCCGGTGACCGGATTGACCGTCTTGCGGGCCTGTTCGATCCACCGCTCCAACTTGCGGGAGTACTGCGCACGTTCCCCGGGCGCTTCTGTGACTGGGAGCCCGTAGACCTCGGAGATAGCGCGCTTGGGAGAGAGCCCAAGGCGCAGCGCGTACCCGTACAGGGTTGCGATGGTCTCGGCGCGCAGCCGCACCCCGTTCTTCTTCTTCCCGTGGGGCGAGGGAAGTCCCAGTGAGACAAGCCAGATCGAGCTGCGGGGCGCCTCATAGGACGCCTCGGCAGCCTTCTTGATCCGCTGTACCAGCTCAGGGTCGTCGCATGGCCGCCGGGCGTTGCGCCTGGTGCGCGGGGGAGGGATGTCCCGAACCTCCCCGGCGCTCCAGGTCCGCCAGCTGATATCGACCTCGATTACCCACCCCGGCCACCCGTAGAGGTCTCGCAGGACGAGGCCTTGGTTGGTCAACGCTCCCGACGCCACCTGTCCACTATCGCAAAGTGCCCGGTGTCCGATGGCTTTCCGTCGCCCTGCAGAAAACCCCCGATTTTGTCGGCCAGGATCTGGCGGTGATCGTCGCGAGCCTTAGCGCAGGGCTCCTGGCACTTCCGCCCAGGGGTTACGAGCAGAGCCTGCTCGCTCCCCGCCTGGACAGTGCTGTGAGCAGGCCCGAGCCGAGAGGCGCAGGGATGGATACCTGGCACGTCGACCTAGACCTCGTTGTCTTGCTCCTGGTCGGTCTGCTGACCGCTTACGCGGCCTACAAGTGGAAGGATCTGGCAACTCCCCTCACCGTGGGGGCCGTCGTCGTGACGCTTCTCGTGCTCCTCCTGCAGGGACAGGACGGAGGAAGCTCCGAGCAGCGGGTACCGCCGACCTCCTGCGTCTACGAGGTCGAGCGCTGTCAAGAAGATGGTGGAAGGGCCACCGCGACGCCGATCAGCACTCAAGGGCCTGCCCGCGAGTGATGCTCCCCGATCTGGCTGGGTACGGGCGGCTCGAGCTGCGACGGCCTGTCCGCACCCAGCGCGCAGCACCGTCACTGGTCCTGCCGGGCCTGTTGCTCCTTCTCCCAGCGGTGATAGCTCCAGGTCCCGCGCCACGCCCGGATGCGCCGGTGGGCGCTACCGATCCGGCTGTCGAGGACGTGGTACTCGGGATCGGCCAGTCGGACCAGGTCCTGATCGACGCCCAGGGAGATGCCGAAGAAGGTGCCGTCCTGGACCTCCTCGTACAGGGCATTGCCGCTGACGACAACCGTGTTGATCGGAGCCTTGGCCCGGTATGCCTCACGCCGATCGGGCAGGAGCACTGTGTGGGAGAGGTCTGAGAGATCGAACCAGTCATCAGCGAGGGGGACGGCGTTGTAGCCGAAATCGTTGACTCCGAGGTACCACGATCGGTAACCGCCGACGTTGCCGAAGTAGTGCTCCTCGAAGTAGCCGAAGCGGCGGTTGCCGAGCCAGGCTCGATGGATGACGGCATTGTCGGCGAGATCCGCGAAGGTGCTCTTTCCCAGCCGGATACGCGTTTCATGGACCCGCACCCAGGGCCGGAACCACCAGCTGGCCGTGGTGATCCCGTACATGACCACGATGTCGTCCTCGCACCATGTGACCAGGTAGCAGAGCTTCGACAAAAGCCAGGTCCGGACAGTGAGTTCTACCTGCCGCCCCTCGGCGTCGGCTCCTTCGCGCTCCTCTGCCGGGGCAATCCGCGTGCAGTGCATCGTTGACTGCCATGTCGGTTCACCGAAAAGGGACTCGACATAGTCGTGCCTGACGCCTGGCGCGATCTTGCGCAGGCGGATGGTGGCATAGAGCCGGCGGCCGACGGTACGGCGCCACCCTTCAGTCAGGGTCTTGATAAGGGTCCAGCTAGCGACCAGCACTCCTGCCAGAGTCCAGAGGTTGAGGGTGGTGCTGTACCAGGGCTCGGGATCGGGCTTCATCGCTGAAGAATGCCGTATGCCCCAGGTCCGCAGCAGTCTGCTGTGGGTGGCCAAGCAGGTCAGGCGCATGCCGCCGGGGATGTACAGCGCAACTGGGCGTGCGGGTACAGGCGTTCTCTGCATACGAAAAGTCGCATGTACTTGAGCTGGGTGCAGCTGCCCGAGGCGAGCAGTCCGCAGTCAGCCCGGAACTCCGCCGCTCCCGTCCCAAGAGGGCTCGCGTAGCTGCAAGGTCCTTGGACTGGGTGACTCGTGAAGCCGGCCTCGAGGATGAGGCCTTGGCGCGGGGCTTCGGCGTGTGGTCGGGCCCGGTCAGAACATCTCGTGCGGCAGGCGGTAGCTGATGTCCATCCGCTGTACGGGGATGGACAGGTTTCCTCGGACAGTCCCACTCACGTTTGTGGCAGTGGCACACCACTCGACCTGGACAGGCTCCGATGCCTCTCTCGTGCTGTGAAGAGCCACCGGATCCAAGGTCATGGTGGCGTGCGGCCGCAGGTCTACGGCCGGGTAGCGGATGACCAAGTGGCCGTCCTCGTACTCCATTTCTGGATACTGGGAGTCCGTCCGGGCGTAGTTGAAGTACCCGACGGGACCCAGGGTGCTGGTCAGATTGTGAAAGCCCCGGGATCCGAAGGTCACAGGTGGGGTGGGCCAGTCCACCTCCTCCTCAGCGACGAGACAGGCCTGCACCGTGTCGGGAATCCTGAGAATGACTTCGACCTGCTCGATGAATGTCTCCCCGGGGTTGGCCAGTCTCAGGCGCAAGGGTGAGCCGATGCGGTCGATCTCGCGTGCGAGCGACAGATCCATAGTGGCCTCGAAGGCGTCCAAAAACTCCTCCACCTCGTCTCGGAACTCTTCGCGGGATCGGCGCTCCGGAGTCCCGACCAGGCCGCTCATGGGGCCAAAGGGAGGAGGTTTGGGCTGCGGCTCGTCCAGCTGCCTCAGCAGGCCCTTTTGGAGCAGATTCCGTGCCTCCTGGCGGACTCCGTCAAGCGCGCTGTTCACGGCGATCGTCGCGTTGGCGGGGTCGACGGTGACGTCGATCCGCTGAGCCGCGCGTCGGGCGCGGTCGGTGAGAGCCTCGATCTCGGGTGGCCGGGCAGGCTGGGTCTTGCCCGCATACCGGTGGAAGACGGTTCCCGGGTAGAAATTCTGGAACTCCTTGCGCAGTGTGTGAATCGGGTCACCCCAACGTGGTGGGAAGACATCGACCAGCATGACCTGCTGCGTTCCTTCACCGTTGTCGAACGGGACGTAGGTGAACTGGTAGCGGTCGAAGTCGCCGAGATAACGCCCCAGCCAGGAGTCGACCTTCTCGATGTCGTGTGGCGTCACGCCGTAGAGGGCCTTTTCATCAACGCCTACCAAGAGGTAGGCATGGCCGTCGGCCCACCGAGCTGCCACATCAGGCGAGCGGTTGGCGAACCCGAGGACCGCCTTCGAGACGGCGAAGGCTCCCTCGGCTTTCGACACGTCATGCTGCGACTTCCACTCCAGCCAACGCGACTCGTCTGCGCTGCTCGCGCCGAGGACGGCTCTGATCAGCGCCTGCTGTCTCTTTAGCCCTACTACTGGCTGATCTGCCTCGAAGTTCAACGTCACGGTCGATCCAGAGTCCTTGTCATCAGGTGAACTTCCAGGATGGATGGTCACACTGACAACACCGACTGGTTTTCGCGGGCGGCACCGACCCGGGAAGGCCTGACGACGGCCATAGCGCCCGAGCTGGCTGCCCGTCCCCACCGCCGGCACACCGGCACGGTCAGGGCACAGTGGGTGCGTCGCCGGACAGTCGCTCGTGGCCGCGGGCCAAGCCGCCGCGCGGGGGGCAGGTGCCCGAAGCCGGGCGCCGCAAGTTATCCACAGGCCGGCGCGTGACCGGCCGCAGGCCCGTACGGTGTGGGCTTCGCTGATCACGAGCACGGGGGTGCGTTGTGCCGTACGAGGTTGATCTGGCCATCCAGGCGGAGGATGCGCTGGATGAACTGCCGCCGGAGGGACGGCAGGAGGTCATGGAGACGATTGCCGCGGCGGTGGTGCGGCCGCGCGCGTGGCCAGAGCCCGGCGGGTGGCATGCGGCGGTGGTGTTCGGGCCCCGCTCGTGGGTGTCGTTCACCGCGTTCCTCGGCGGCATCGAGGTGATCGACGTGGGCTGGGCGGGCTGACGCAGTCCGGCGTCCTCGAAAGGAGCGCGGCCGCGCAAGCCAGCACGTCTTGCGGAGTGTGCTGGGAGAGTAGACCGTGCAACTGCGACTCAAGACGGTGACGCCTCTCGCGTCGCTCGCGGGCGAGACCGGTCGTGATCCGCTCGCTCAGGACGTCCCGAGGGCGCCGGCCGCTGGCTGCCGCCTCCCGGCGGATCGCGGCATCGACGTCCTGGGGGAGGTCGACATTGAGCAGGACGCGGCCATCGCGATCTGGGTAGTGCGTGGTCAGCACGTCGATCGGCAGAACATCGTCCAGCCGGCGCCGCAGCCGGTGCAGGGCGCGGCCCGGACTCGTGCCGCTGTGCACCGTCATCAGCCGGGTGCGGTCGGCGTTCGCCGCGAACGACATCCTGCGACGTGCCCGGTCGAGCTCCCGGGCAGTGGCGGGTCTGGTCAGGGAGATCTCGACGGCGTACTGGCGCATCGTCACGAGTGGGCCTGCCGCGGTGCGGGACTGCCGGGACCGGGACGGCGCCGGTGTGCGGGCAGGCGCGTGTGGATGTGCTCGTGGTGGCGGAGCGGGTCGAAGGGCTCCCAGTCGGCTACGGCGAGATCACCGGCCGTGGGGGTGGCGTCATGCTGAAGGCACCTCTGGCTGCGCCAGCGCAACTGCTCCTGATACGGCAGCGCGGACAGGCTGTAGACGGCCATGACGTCCGACGGCAGCGCCAGTTGACCGCGCTGCACGCTCACGGGCACCAGACTCCACACGCCACGCGGAGCACCAGAACCGAGCACCTTGGCGCTGCAGCGCTCGCGGCGCCGGGTCTGGGTGACGCACTGGATCTCCTCGATGGGGCAGGCCGCCAGGTAGCGCAGGTACAGCAGTTGCACCACGGGCCTGGCCGGGCGGCAGACCTCCTCACCCGGTCGCGGGCCGTTCGGCGCCGGTGCCGCCGACGGGGCGAAGACCCCGGCATCCAGCAGTCTGCGCGTGCGCAGCGCAAGACAGCGCCGCAGCCCGGACAGCTGCGGTGCCTCCGGCGGTGCCGGACGCGCGGGACACAGCACGGCGTGCGGCAGGCGGCACCAGCTGCTTCCGTCGCCCGAGGGATGAGCGACGCCGGAGCTGACGTGCCAGCGGCATGACTCCGGCACCCGGCTGGCGGGCATCTCGTGCGGATGCAGCCGCACCCGGCGCTCGTTACTGCGCACGTACCACTCGACCGGATTGCCGCACTCGCGGCAGGACGCGGTCTGGCCGCAGCGCAGCAGCCGGCTGACGCCCTCCGGGTCGACCCGCAAGGACCTGCGGGGTAGGGCGCTCACGCGGCTGCCGTCCCAGCGCCGCGCAGAAGGATGAGGCGAAGAGCACATGCGGGCGAAGCTGCCAGCCAACACGCCGCGTCGACAGCACCCGGCCCGCCGGGTCCCCCGGGCAGCCCAAAGCGGGGCGACAACAGTGCGAACGGCTGATCGCGCGTTCGATGTGCCACTGCCGGTTCGGGTGATTCGCGGCAGCCCACGCCGCCCTCCGATCAGCCGTCGGTGCCCCGGGGCGGCTCGTGTCCGCGACAGAGGGTGGCGAAGAGCTCGTCGAACGGCGTGTCAAAGGCATGGGCGAGGGCGTGCCACGTCTTGAGCGTGCCGACGGTGCGCCCCTGCTCGATCTCGATCACAGTGCGCCTGGCCAGGCCGCTGCGGGCCGCGAGCTCGTCGTAGCTCCACCCGCGGGCGGCCCGCAGCCGCGCCAGCTCCAGCCGTAGCGCGTCGAGGTCCGGATCGGGCGGCAAGATCGTCACCCGCCCATCCGACGGTGCAGACCCCTGCCCTGTCAGTGCAGACCTCTGCCCTATTTCTCCCGGTGGCCTCGGCGGCGAGAGTGCAGATGTCTGCACTACGGTGGCCGCCGCCCGCCACAGGTGAGGAGGGTCCGGTGCGGGATCGGGAAGGAGGCGCGCTTGTCCATGCGACTGCGCACGGCGTGTTCTGCGGCGCCGCGTGCCTGGACGGTGGAGCTGCGGTCCCAGGCCGGCCGACTGGTCATGACATGCCAGCAGTGCCCCCTAGCCAGTCGGCCGGTCACCGCGGCCTCCGCCCGGTCGGCCGCACTGGCTCACCTTGCCCGGCACGCCCGCGGTGATCTGCGAGCACCTCATCTACGGACGTGCCACTGCCATGAACGCGGCTGCCGCTGGCACCGCCGCCACCGCGGGTGCGACGGGCCCATCCGCCTGCTCCTGGCCTGCGAACGCGGTGGCCGGGTATGGCGCCTGGCCGACGCTTGCGGTGCGTGCGCCGCCGCAACAGACCAGGCCGCCGTCGTTCCCGACACCGTGCTCGCCGGTTCCCTCCGTCCGTCCTCCGAACGACCGCGCCGACCCCGGCCCGCGAGGGGGCCGGGCGAGCGCGTGAGAGTGGGCGAGATCCTCAGCTACCTGGCAGCGGCCCTTCCCGCGGACGCATCCGCCGATTCAAGGCTTCTCGCCCTTCAGTGCGCGCTGCGCATGAACACGTGGATGCGGGTCGTTCTCCCCAGGGGCATGCTGCGAAGTCTTGGCATCGACGCGGCGGAAGCCTGCAGCGAGCTGGGGCAGACGCGGTGGCTGAACAGGGTGGACGGCCCCGGAACGGGAGGGATTGCCGCGCAGCTGCGCGATGCCGCGCTGCTGGCCCAGCCGCCCGCCCGCCCCGACCGACGGCAGGCTGCGGACTGGGCATTGCGTAGGGGGAGCCCGGTGCGGATGGGTGTGGCGGAGCCACGCCAGCGGCTGCTGGGCGTCTATCTCATGGCTCACAGCGATCCGTGGTCAGGAGCGGGACTACGCGAGTGTGACCAAGTCCTGCGTAACTGCGGTATGCCTGTTCAAGAACTCCTCGGCGCGATGAGCCGCCTGACAGACAGCGGTGTTCTGGAAGCGTGGCAGATCTGCCCGAGCTCAGGCGACCTGCACTGGACTCTTGTACCGGCACAACGATGACATCGAGCCAACGACCTCGTATTTTCCCGCCCGTCCGGTGAAGCTCGACTTTCGCCGTTCTGACTAATCGCCATGTCAGGTTTGCGCTGGCTGAGGCTCATGGCTCTTGCACGGCGCGGATTTCGGTATCTGTGGGCTGACCGGCGTCGATGGGCACAAATCGGGTCGCGATGATCGTTCGACGGAGCTTGGCGGTTATGTCGGAGAACGCCGGGTGCGTCTTGGTGAGGTACCACGGGGCCTGTGCCCGGTGCTTGGCCGTGTCCGTGAGACGGCCCAGGCATGGTGGGACGGCCCGGGGCACGGTGAGACGGTCCGGTCAGCGGGCGTTCTCGACGGGATCGAGGGGCGGGAGCCAGCGTCGGCGACTGCGCTCGGTGCGCAGGAGGGTGCCCACGCGGACCGTCTCCCGGATCATGTCGGGCCAGGGACTGGTGTCGGCGATCGCCAACAGGTGTGCCCCCGGGTCGTCGGGGCGCTTGCGGATACCGGCCCGGATCAGCACACGCAGGATCTCCTTGGGGCCTTCCCAGGAGCCCTTGAGGAGTTCCTCCCACTGTTGGGGTGTGGCGCGTTCGGCCAGCCGGGACAGCGGGCGGTACCAGCGCTGGGCCAGGGACATCAGCTTTCCTCTGGGCAGGGCGCGCAGCGTGCCGCAGGCCGCGCCGACCAGGTCGACGGCATCCTGGGGCGACACTTCGGCGAGCCGCTCGACGAACCACCCGAGTACCGTCACCTCGTCCACCTCGGTGGCCCTCGCCAGATGCGCCCGCGCGCTCGCACACGCCGTGGCAACACGCCAGGGCGTGTCCAGGGGGTGGTGACGGCACACCAGGCCCGTGAGACATCGGCGGGCCACCGACCGTGTGCCCTCGTGCTGGCCCGTCCCGCCCCGCCCGTCCGTGGCGGTGGGGCGGGCGAAGTCGCGCAGGGTGTCTTCCAGTCGCCGCCAGTCCTCCGTGTCGAGCGAGCCGCTCGGGCTGTGGTCGATGACGGTCGCGACAAGGAACAGCGCCGCCCTGACGTGGTGCGGATGGCCACCCCGGGCGAGGATCTCACCGAGACGCACCGCGGCTGGGGGACGCAGGACACCCCGGACGACGAGTTTGGCCCGCAGATGGAGGGAGCTCTTGGCGTTCGCCGAGCCGTAGTCGCCGGTCCAGGTGAGATCGCACAGCCGCTCCAGCGTGCCAGCGTGCCGGAGCAGCGCGGCGGTCAGCTGCCGGTCCACGTCCGCTCCGGGGCGCCGCAGGGCCTCGTTTAGCCAGCCGGGGTCCAGCCGCGGGTCGAGAGTGCCTCCCGCGAGCAACTCGTCGAGCAACTCGGGATGTTCGGGCACCAGCCGCTGCAGATTGATCCCGATCTTCTGGTCCTCCTGTGTCACCCCCTGATTCCGGGTGTGGCCCGTGGCGTGCCCCTTTGCCGCCCGGTCGGCACGCCACAGCCGCAGAGCCTGTCGGGCGTGCGGGTGTCCGCCCGCCGCGGCGGCCACCAGCAGGTGGACGGCGCTCTGTTCGGAGAGCCAGATCCGGCGTAGCCGCCCATCGTCCTGAGCCTCGCCCTGTGGCTCGGCGCGTCCGTGGTCCGGTCCGTGGTCGTCGCGTGGCCACGCCTCGTCGACCAGCCGGGCCGTGGTGGCCACGTCGAGGCCACGGCTCCAGGTGTGCTCCGCCAGGACGTGGGCGAAGTCGGCGGGGGCCGGACGGTCCATTGCGCGCAGGCTGCGGGCCAGCCAGGTGCGGACCGTGCCGGTGGCCATGGGTTCGGCGTCGGGGGTCCGGCTCGACGGTGTGTCGCCGCCGATCGTGTCGACGGTGCCCGACGTGGCGGTGAGGAGGGGCAGCAGCAGGTGGTCGGTGAGCAGGGTCATCGCTGCGGGGCCCGCGGTGCGCGCCACGGTGTCGAGCAAGTGGCGTACCTCGTCAGACGACGCCCGGACCGCGACCTCGCTGACGGCCCGCACCTGCGGGTACGACATCGGCTCCTCCGGACGCTGGACCGCCGCCGTCAGGACGGCCTCCAACGAGGGCTGTTCCTCGCGGGTCGCCCAGGCGGCGGCCGTCAAACGGCCGAGCGCGACCTGGAGTTCGAAGCCCTCCTTGTTGCGGGGGCGTTCCCGGCCCCAGCGGTGCCGGACGACGGGCCGGACCGTCGGGTAGGGGCGCTCCGGCCAGTCCTGCCGCCGTGCCGCGAGCCGCAGACAGCGGGCCATCGGGACGAGGTCGCTGTGCGGATCCGTCATCAGCGTGCGCAGCCGGGGCCACACCCAGTCGGGCCGCTTGGGCGCCAACGCCTCCAGTACGGCCAGGAACTTGAAGACCTCGGACTTCTCCCGGGTCAGCAACCAGGCCCACAGGCACTCCTGGGGCACACACTCGGTGCCGCGGCAACCGCCGTCGCTGCGCCCCAGGGATGGGCATGCCTCGTCGATGACCGCGATCACGCTTTCGGGCAGGGTCTCCGCCAGCCAGCTCAGGGCGACGATCAGAGGTTGTCTCAGTTCCTCGTGTCCGCCCCGCCAGATGCCGAGCAGTTCCTCGACGATCCGGTCCCGGTCCTGATGGCAGGTCGTCGGCAGTGCCTCCAGATAGATTCGGCCCAGGACCGGCGGCAGCGCGGCCACGGCGGGACCGAAGTGTCGGCGCAGTTCGGGGTCGGGGGCGGGCAGTCGTGCGTAGACGCGCATCTGCATGGCCCGCAGGCCGTGCAGTTCGGGCGGCCCGTCCCGGGTCTCGGCGAGGAGACCGGTCAGCAGCGCGGTGCCCGCCTCGGCCGCCCGGCCGCCGACCCGGCCGGCCTGGACGAGTGCCTGCTCGGCGACGGCCAGTCGGAACTGATCGTCGGGGTGCTCCTTCAGCCAGTCGAGCAGCAGCCCCAGATGGGACGGTCTCCCGGGCGAGGCCGTCCGGGCGAGCCGACGGCCGGCGGCGTATTCGAACAGGGTCTGGTGGAAGTAGGAGTACCGCTCGGTGGCGTTCACGCCCTGGCGTTCGACCACCCCGCGCGCCACGAGCCGCTGGAGGTCGTCCAGGAGGCCGATGCCCCGGGAGCCGCCCCGGCGGTCCGCTCCCACCTCTGCGGCCGTCAGGTCCAGTCGGCCTTCCTCCAGCATCAGCCGGGCCACCTCCTCACCGGCGTCGGAGAGGTCGGGCGGTGGCGCCGTGTCGGGCGCGGGGGCGTCCCCGGCCCGCTGGTCCCGGCCGACGCGGTGCTCCCAGTAGAGGTCGTAGAGCGTGGTGGCGTCGATCTCCTCCACCAGCGGCACCTTGGGCGCGAACGTCTCGAAGAGCATGCGCAGGGTGAGCGGGGCCCGGCACACCTCCCGCATCGGCAGGCCCCGCACCGCCGCGTGGGAGACCGTACGGCAGACCTCGTCCACGGAGACCTCGGCCAGGCCCTCGTAGAAGTACCGGGCGTGGGAGCGGATGGCCGCCTCCTGCTCGCGTGCGCTGTACGGGCCGAGCACCTTCCCTTCTAGGGCGAAGTCGCTGAGGTACGGCCGCAGGGCGCGGGCCTCCTCCCTGCGGCACGTCATCAGGACGGGTACGGAGTGCTCGGCGAGGACGGTGAGCAGTTCATGCAGCAGGACGAGGCCCGAGGTGTCGGAGACCAGCAGGTCGGCGGTGTCGAGCAGGAAAACCGTCGGGCCCGGCAGACCACCGCACGCCGCGCGTACGGTCTCCAGGGTGAGTCCGGTGCCGGGCGAGGGGTTCCAGAGGTCGCCGGAGCGCAGGAAGTACGGCCTCGGTCCGCTGGGATCCCTGGACAGCTCGCCGTGGAGCCTCCACAACAGGGTGGTCTTGCCGGTGCCGGGGTCACCGGTCACACACACCGAACGGCCCTCGCCCAGCAGCTCCAGCAACGACCGTTCCAGATCCCTGGGAACGGCCAGCGCGGCCAGATCCAAGGGCTGCGCCCCGGCACCGGAAGCGCCCTGATGTCCGGCGGCGACGACGGCGGTACGGCTGTAGGTCTTCAGACGGAGGAGTGCGGCGGACGGGGCCGTGGAGGCGGTAGGGGCAGTGGGGAGAGCGCTGGGCGGGGTTGTGGCGGCGGGGAGCGGGGTGGGCTGTGGGGGCTGTTCGCCTTGCGGTTCGCGGGAGGTGGGGTCGGTCGGTGGCGCGTCAGCCGGTGGCGGGGTCTCGACCGGGAGTCCGGCGGGGCTTGGGCCTTCCTCGTACGGCCTCAGCAGTTCCCCGCTGGCGTGGGCGGCGAGCCGGAAGTACCACCAGCGTCCGGCGTCCCCCATGTTCGCGTATGTGCTGAAGCGCAGTCCCGTGGCGACGAGGGAGAGCATGAACTGGGCGTTCCACACGTCGTACAGGCCCCCCTCGGCGGCCTGCGCACAAACTTCGCGCACCGCACGCACGAGACGACTCGTCGCGGGCGGGATCCGGTCGGAGAGGTCCTCGTGCGGGCGGACGAGATACCGGAGCAGGGTGTCGTCGCCCCTGGCCGCCTCCGCCGGGACCTCCGGGGCCAGGGCGGACAGGAGCAGCGTCGCGATGTCACGGGAGAGCGGGGCGTCCTCCGTAAAGGTCGCCAGGTCGATGAGCTGGAAGTCCTCGTACCGGGGGCGGCCTTCCCGGTGCGGCACCATGATGTTGTGCAGGTGGAGGTCGCCGTGGGCCCGTCCGCGCGCGAGGTAGAGGGTGGGGTCGGGCAGCCGGGGGTGGCCGGTGGCCAGGGCGAGGGGGTTCGGCAGGTCCCGGCCGTCGATCCGGACGCGGGACGTGTCCGGATCCAGGTCCTCGATCCGTGAGGCGTACGCGAGCGCCGAACCGCCGTGCGAGACGAGCGCGCCGAGTTCGCCGCGCAGCAGTGTCGAGAGGTTCGCCGGAGCGGTCCCGTCGATCTGGAGCCCGTCGTTCCACCCGGTCAGCAGCCACCGGGTCACGAAGGCGCAGGCCTCCGGCAGTTCACGGCCGCTCAGATACGCCATCGTGTCCACGTCGTACAGGCTCTCGCAGGCCGGTGACTGGAACGTCAGCATGCGCCCGTCACCCACCGGCCACGTCCACCGCAGCCGGGCCACGCGCTCCGGTGCCGTCAGCCGGGCGCGGGCATGGTTGTGGCCCTCGCCGGCCTGGTCGGGGGCGGACACCTTGACCACCACGGCACCGGGGCGCGGAGTGACAAGCACCGCCGACAGCAGGGCCCCGCTGGCGCTCACCCCGGAGGGCCGCCAACGCGGTTCGAGCGGCCGGACGGTACAGCCGTGCCCTCCGTCGCGGGCCCACTGGATCAGGGCGTCGGAGACCGGTTCGTCGTGGAACAGATCCCTGAGACCATTGAGATTCCTCGGATCCCCGAGGTCGTCCTCGTACTCCACCGCGCCTTCCCCCGTCCAGGGACCGCCCTGGGCCCTGTCCTGGCCCGACGCCGCGCTCGGCATCGGCTTCGCGGGTGTCCGGACGTCGCGTCCACGTGAGCAGACGCCGACGGTACCTCACCCGGCGGGACCGCCGTCCCGGGAATCACGAGGTCTCCCCGGTCCTGCCGCGGGCTCAAGCCGGCCCACTGTCAGCCGGGTTGGGGTGTGGTGCGGGCGACGACGTTCTGCAAGTCGTGCATCGCGGCCTGGAAGTCGGCCCGGTCCGCGCTCTTGAAGCGGCGGAAGAACCAGCCGGGCACCCGGGTGTGCCGCTGCCGGGACTGGAAGATCACGTCCTGGATCTGCCGGGCGAAGACCAGCAGGGCGGCCGGGTCTCCGCCGACGGCGACCCGGGCCTCCAACAGCTCCATCACCCGCTCCCGGTCCATGATCACCTGCCACTGCGTGCGGCACACCTCCACACCCATCATCACCGCGCCGAGCGAGGGCACGTACCAGAGCAGCAGCAGGTCGAGCACGCTCATACGTGCCGAGAGACCGATCGCGAGCCCCAGCCCCAGCCACACCAGCAGGGACGTAAGCACGGTCCGGGCGTAGCGGCGGCGGACCCGGGCGCCCCACCCGAGGTTCTGCTGCTGGCAGGCCAGCACGTCGTACGGGTGCGGCAGTTCGGGAATCTCGTAGTAGTCCCGCAGTTCGGCCTCGTCGCCCGTGAAACGCCTGCTGAGGCTGCTGATCAGCTGCGGGGAGGGCGGGGATCCCGCCGTCGCGCCGTTCCACTCCAGATGGAACAGCCGTACGTCGAACGACTCCTGGAGCAGCGCCGCGCGGCGTGACTCGTTGCTCTCCCACGAGGTGAGGCCCACGGAGTGCGCCACGGCCCAGACCCCACCCAGCACGGTGACCGTCACGGTGAGTTCGGGAAGGAAGACGGTGACCAGCCCGGCCGCCGCCAGCAGCACCGACACTCCTATACGGGCGTTGGCCAGCCGCTGGGCCCGCCGATGGGACACCGTCATCGCCCGCAACCGCTGCCGGGCCGCCTCCTCGTTCTGTTCCGCCAGAATGCGAGAGCCCCCGCCCGCCCCGCCGCCCATGACGTCCCCCTCGCCCTCGGCACACTCCCCCAACTCTGCCCGCGGGGCCTCCCGGTGTACACACTGCATCGGGCCGGACTCCGCCCTCGGCGGTGCCACAATGGCTCCGATCGTCGTGCGGCGAGCCGTCAACGGTGTGCCGACTCTTCGGGCTGGGGGACGATGACCGGACTTGCCGAGCTGACCGTGTGCCTGGGGGACGAGGCCGCGGCACGGGCTCTGCTGCGCTGGGCCGAGGACACGGGGACGACGATCGCGCCGGTCAGGCCCCGTTGGAAGCCGTCGGGGGAGGGCTACACGGGCGCGGCGCTCACGGCCGTGTCGGTCATGGGGGAAGGCGTGGTCGTGGTCAAGCTGTGTCCTGTCGACCAGCGCGCGGAACCCGCCACCCACGAGCGGGCGTTGCGCGTCTCCCGGCTCCGGGGGGACTTCGCCGAACGGCATCTGACCGAACGGGTCTTCCCTCCGTACCCCGTCGGCGACGGCAGGCTGCTCACGTTCCAGCGCCCGGCCGGGGGCAGCCTGCGCGATGTGGTGACGATGGCCCGGCTCGAAGGGGAGGACCTGCTGGCCGTCTTCCGCGCCGTGGTCACGGGGCTGGTGACGGACTGGAACGCGGGAGTCGAGAACCAGGAGGCCCAGGAGGTCCCCGTGTCCCGGTTCCTGCGCGGTGAACTCGGTGCGTCGGTTGAGGAGAACGGTGAGGTACGGGCGTACGCCGCCCGGGCCGGCGCGCTCCCGCCGGACGCGGCGCGGTCGGGGTGGATCGAGAGCGAGGGCGTCGTCCTCCCGAACCCGCTGCTCATGGCCCTGGGCGACCACAGGCTGCCCGACCCGCCGTTCCAGGTCGTGCACGGTCTGGCCCATTCCGACCTGCATCGGCAGAACGTCATGGTGCCGTCCCCTCGGGGAACCCTCCGCCCTGACGCCTACCGGTTCATCGACCTGGCCGACTTCGCCGAGACGGCCCCGCTGACGCGGGACGTCGCGACGCTGATGCTGTCGGTGCTGGCCGACGTGCCCGTGGACCTCCACGTGCGGCAGGAACACGCGCTGCTCTCCCATGTGGTGAACCCGCGGGACGTCCACGCCCGCCAGCTCGTCCCCTGGATGCGGGAGCTCGTGGACGGTCTGCACGCCGCCTGCGCCGACGTCGTCCCGGACGGCTGGGCGGACCTGTGGTCGGATCAGCTGCTCCTGTCCGTCCAGGCGACGGCGCTGCGCTTCACCACGTACACGAACCTGGGCGACGCCCGCAGATGGCGGTACTTCCGCCTCGCGGCCCACGCGGGCGGCGAATTGCTGGCGCGGCACGAGGTGGCACCACCGCCGTCCGCACCGAGGATCGTACGACCGGCGTCCACGGAGGCCGTCACCGTGGCCGGACGGGATCCGCGTGCACCCGTCGCGGAGACCGGCCCGTCGTCCGGCTCACCGTGGCCGACGGGCACACCGCACATGGCACCCCCCGTCCCCTCAGACTTCGTCGAACGGCCCGAGCAGGGCGACCGCGTGGTCAGGTCGCTACTGGCGGCCGCGGAGGCGGCGGCCGGGTCCGCCGACGCTCCCGCCCCCGTGGGGCTGACCTCCACCGTGACCGGTGTCCACGGCACCGGTGGGTTCGGCAAGACCACGCTGGCAGCCTGGGCCTGCCATCACCCGGACGTACTGGCGGCCTTCCCCGACGGCGTGCTGTGGGCACAGCTCGGCCAGGACGCGTCGCAGCAGGGGATCAGCACCATGGCACGCGACCTGGTCAGACTGCTCACCGGCGCCGAACCCCCCGGCTACGCGACCGTGGAGGCGGCGGGTGTGGCCCTGGGGGCGGCGCTCGACGGACGGCGTGTCCTGCTGGTCGTAGACGACGTGTGGCGGCGGGAGGATCTAGAGCCGTTCCTGCGGGGCGGCAGCGGCTGCGTCCGGCTGGTCACCACCCGCAGACAGGGGATCCTCGACCGGTCCGCGCCGCTGGTCCACGTCGACCGGATGTCCTTCGCCCAGTCGCTGAGCCTGCTGACAGCAGGGATCGACGAGGCCGAAAACACCACCGTGCTGCCGCTGGCCGAGCGCTCCGGCAGCTGGCCGCTGGCCCTGCGCCTGTTCAACGGCGTCCTGCGCAGCATGGTGCAGCGCAGCGGGATGGGCCTCGCGGACGTCGTGTCCGCCATGGCCGAGGAATGGGACCGCCGAGGGCTGCTGGACCCGATCCACCCCGACCCCGACCCCCACACTCGCACGGTTGAGGCCACCATCGACCTTAGCCTCGTCGAGCTCGCCAACATCCCGTTCACCGGCCGGGACTCCCTGGCCCGGCTGCTGGCCACGGCCTGTTTCCCCGAGGACCAGCACATCCCCTACCGCTGGCTCGCCCGGCTCTGGGGAGTGTCCGAGCTGACGGCGCGACAGGAGTGCCTGCGCCTGGATGACCACTCCCTGCTGGCCCAGCTCGACGCCGAGGGCGTACGGCTCCACGACGTCATCCGTGAGGCCCTCCGGCGCCGCGAGCCGCACACGGTACGGCAGGCCCATCGCACCCTGCTGGACGCGCACGCCCCGCTGTGCGGCGATGCCGGCTGGCACGCCCTGGCCGAGCCCGACGCGGACCCCGAGTTCCTGGACCAGGTTACCTACCACCTCGCGGAAGCCGACGACGGTGTCGGTCTCGACCGCACCACCACCGATCTCCGCTTCCTGGTGGAACGGATCTGGCGCAGCGGCCCCACGGCCCTGGAGGCGGAAGCAGTCCGCCGCCGGCGGGCCCTCCTGCCGCTGGGCATGGACGGCTACGCGACAGAACTCGGTCAGTTGGTCTACGGGGAGGCCCATCTGCTGACCGGGCACGCGCGGCGCGTCGATCTCGCCGTCACCCTGTACAGCCGCTGCGTGGCTTCGAAGGAGCTGCTGCGGCGGCTGCACCACACGGACGACCTGCTGGTCGGCGGACTGATCGCGAGGGCGCCCTTTCCCGACGGCCCCGACGGCCGGTTGTGGCGGGTGCTGACCGGTCATACGGGCGCCGTGCACGCCCTGTGCTGGAGGCCGGACGGCCAGCTGCTGGCCACGGGCGGCGACGACGGCACCGTACGCGTCCGGTGGATCGACGAGGACGGCAGAGCGGACCTCGTGGTGGACGTGGCGGGCGACGGACAGGGCCCCGGCGGGGATGCGGCGGCCGGCCCCCATGCGGTCCTCGGGCTGTCGTGGAGCCCGGACGTGGTGTTCCTGGCCGTGGGCACCGACCGGGGTGACGTCCTGCTGGTGGACCCGTCGGAAGGGCGGATCGCACGCAGGCTGACCGTCGGCGACGACGACCGTCCCCGGGTCCAGGTGGCCTTCGCCCCCGACTCCCAGACCGTCGCCGTGGCCTGCGGCAAGGACGTACGGCTCTGGCACGCGCCGTTCACCGAGGAGAGTCTCGGGCCGCCCCTGCCCGGCCGTCGCGACACCACCTGCACGGTGCTCGGCTGGCATGCGCGCGGCGGGTTGGCCGTCGGCCTTGGCGACGGCCGGGTCCAGCTGTGGCGGGGCGCTGCGGAGGCCGAACCGGTGGTGCTCGACACCGGGCAGTCCGTGGTCCAGGCGCTGGACTGGCACCCGGACGGGAATCTGCTGGCCGTCGCCGGGCACTCGGCGAAGGTGACCCTCATCGACTGCGACGGGGCCGACGCCGTGGCCCGGGTCTTTGGGGAGGATCCCACCCGGACGACCTGGCTCCGGTCGCTGGCGTGGACGGGGTCGGGCGACACCCTACTCACGGGCGACAACGACGGGACCGTCTTCGTCCAAAAGATCTCCTGGTGGGCGAACACACCGCGCCTGGAACTCACCGACAGCTTCTCCGCCCGTGGTGTCCAGGCGAAGGCGATCGCTCCGCATCCCCGGGAGGACCGCGTCGCCGTCGCCACCCGTCAGCCCGTGGTGCGTCTGTGGACCCCTGAACGCCAGGACTCCCCCGACGCCGGACTCGCTGACCGGGTGAACACCGTGGCCTGGTCGTCCCGGGGTGCCCTGGCCGCAGGAAACACGGGAGGACAGCTGATGTCCACTCCGGCGGGCGTCACGGATATGCCGGTCTGGTCGCAGTACGCGGTGTCCGCCCACGACAGCGACCTGCGGGCCGTCGCTTGGTCGCCGGACGGGCGGCGCCTGCTCAGCGCTGGCGACGACGGCCAGTTGCTGCTGTGGGACACCGAACGGCATGAGGTGATCCGCGTCTTGGCCCGGAAGCTGACCTACTCGGGCGCGGTCGCCTGGAGCGCCGACGGTCACTGGGTGGCCGCTGGGGACGGCGGTGATGTGCTGCTCTGGCGGACGGATCAGTGGCAGCGGGCCGGTACGGTGTCGGGGGGCGCCGGTGTCAACGCCTTGGCGTTCGCACCCGACGGGTCACGGCTGATCGCGGCCACCACCTCCCGGGAACTGCGCGTCGCCCGTCTCGACCCGGCCGGCCGACCCACCGGGACGGTCGACGAGTGGGAGGGTCATGTCGGTTCGATCGGTGGCGTGGCCTGGTCGCCCGACGGCCGGCACCTGGCCACCGCCGGGTACGACGGCCACGCGGTGCTGTGGGATCCGGCGACGGGAGAGCCCCGCCGAGTGCTAGAGGGCGACGGCACGGCGGTGTGGTCCGTCGCCCTGTCGCGCGACGGGAGCCATCTGGTAGCGGTCACGATGGGGGGCTCGGCCCTTCTGTGGAACACCGCGTCGGAGGCCGAGCCCTGCCGGCTGCGCGTGGACAACCACCTGTCCTCCTGCGCGTTCCACCCGCACGACGACCGTGTCGTCCTCGGTGGCTCGGCCGGCCTCTACCTGTGCGAGATCTCTCGGCAGTCGGACGGAAGCGCTCACCATTTCCTGAGGGAGCCGGGGCGGTAAGTGCTGTTGCGTAACCGGCTACGTATTCGTGGGGTGGGGGCCTCGGTAATCTGCTGTCGCGGTCCAAGGCCGGTCCGCCCACCGGCACCCGCATCGTCACGCGACTGCGAGACCTGCCCGGCGAGCTGGCCGACCTCCAGGCCCGGATACACCCCGCTGACGGTGGCTCATAGGACTTGACTGGGCCGCCCCTGACGCCGACATGGAGGATCTCCCCGCTCTTGCACCGCGTCACCCTGCCGCGTGATCGGGGGAAGGCGTGTTGAGCGGTCCGGACACCGAAGACTTCAGCCCGCAGCTGCACACCGCGTTGATGCAGCTCTTGTACGACCTTGCGGTACCGCCGGTCTCCGCCCGTACCCTCCTGCTGTCCTCACTCACCCTCGATGAGGACCAGCTGCACGCAGTCCGTGACCAGATGGTGGCCACGCCGTGGGGGCGGATGGCCGCCTCCGGCTCCCCGGGCCGTCTGGACGTACAGGTCTGCGCCCCGGCGGATCTCCCGCTGCGCCGCCGCCTCCACCTTCTCGACAAGGCCCACGTCGGCCACACCCTGCACGAGCCGTTCCTCGGGACCGACCAGGCACGGAACGTCGAGATCCCGCTGCCCGGCGAGGCCGCAGGAGTCCAGCCGGACTCCTGCCGGTGGCAGGTGGACATCCTGGACCCCAAAGCCGTCCTTCCCGCCCGGTGGGCCCTGAACGACGTGATCACCGCCGACGGCACCTCCTGGGGAGTCCGCTCCAGCACATCCGGGATCAGCATCGACTCCCACGGCCGGATTTTCACCGTCACCGGGACCTCCCTGGCTTAACTTCTGGTCCAGGTAAGGCTGCGGCTTCCCACAGCCCGCCAGGTGTTCAGCACCCTCCTGGCCGGGGCGGGCATCAACCTGGAGGAATCCGACAAGGGCCGCTACACCCGGCGCATGATCGAACTGTGGGGAGACTTCGCGGCCCTGGCCGCCGACCTCAAGGAGGGTCCCGCCGCGAACCTCCTGTCCGGGTGGATCTCCGCCGGGAAAGAGCCCGGGCGCGTCTACCAGGACCGCAAGTACCTCACGCTCGCCGACGTCCGCACGATCACCGGCGGGAGTGAGGAAAGTGCCCGGCAGCTGCTGGACGGCTACCTGCAGCGGTCCATCGCGACGCGGGGCCTGCTGTTGACCTGCGGGCAGTGTGTCGGCACGGCCTTCTACCGGCTGGAGGACATCGGAGCGCATTTCCGCTGCCAGCGCTGCCGGCAGCACAACCCCATCGTTCGGTCGGCCTGGAAGGGACAGGAGCTGGAGCCGCAGTGGTACTACGGCCTCGACGAGGTGGCCTACCAGGGCCTGCGCTCGAACGTCCAGGTGCCGATCCTCGCGCTCGCGGCGCTCGCGGAGCCGGCGCACTCCTTCCAGCACATGCCCGAAGCGGTCGTCCGCCGGGACGGCTACCCGGACCTCGAGGTCGACCTCTGGGCCATCGTCGACGGCCGGATCGTCATCGGCGAAGCCAAGATCAGTGATCGTCTCGAGCAGACGAAACACGCCGAAGCGCGGCGCTGCGCCGCTCTCAAGGGCCTGATCGACGAGCTCAGCGCGGACGAGTTCGTCATGGCCACCAGCGGCTCCGCGTGGGACCGGCGGACCGAGACCCTGGTGAACGAGAAGATCGCGCCGGCGGCCAAGGTCACCTGGCTCACCAACCTGCGCTGATACCCAGCGCCGCTGCAGCACCACGACGCGCTCCGCCCCCCCGGGGTGCCGCGCTTCAGCCTCCTGCCGTCGAAGCGCCGTGTCCGGTGACCGGCGGCAGCAACGGGCGGGGCAGACGGACAGAGCCTGTGCTGTTGGCGTCAGCTGTGGCGACTGTGCTCGCCGGAGCAGTCAAGGGCTAGTGCGTCCCGCCTTGCCGAGACGGACTCAACGCGATCAAAATCGAACAAGTGTGCAATAAGTCATGACGGTGAGTCTTGCGCGTCTGTAGCCTGTCCGGCACGCTGAAAGGACAAGTCCTCTGCAGACTGTTGACTGAGTAACGCCGCTGCTATTGAGGAGGAGCCAGCTGTGGAAGCGCTCTCGCCTCAAGGCGCTCTGCTCGTGTCGTGCATTGCCCGACTGCCGGAGCGTTCCCTGCCGCGGCATGCGTGGGCGGCCGAAGTCCTTGTGGAGCAGCTCTGGGCAGCATCGCCTGGCGAGCATGCCGAAGCGTTGTGCGAGGTACTTGCTCCGATGATCGGGCGAGGCGGCGTTGATGCGCGGCGCGTGCGGGCCGAGATCTGGGAACTCGCGCGCTCGGGCGCGCTGGTGCCTGTCGGCGCGGGAAACGCGGCGAGGTACGAGGCGGCCGACTTCGCCGAGGCTATGGCCGACAGGGACCTGTCACCGCAGGAGGAGCAGGTCGTGGAGTTCGCTGTGCGTCAGCTGACGGCCAGACTGTTGGCACTCTCGAAGACGGCCCGCGCGGCGCTGTGATCCAGGCTGGGGACCGTTGCGTCCTTTCCCACCCGGCGCCATGAGAGCGTCTTCTTGCGGTGTGTGGCCAGGATGATCCCTCCCTCTTGAGAGGGTTTCGCGGTGATGCGCACGCGGGTCTTCGGGCTGAGGAGGAATGGTGCTTCCCAGGTCTGTTCCTCCGTCTCCTGCCAGTCCGCGATGCGGATCTTGGCGATCTGGTCGCTCATCTCCCGGGCCGTCTGGAAGCGGCGGGCCGGGTCGGGGTCGGTGGCTTTCTGAACCAGCTTCCGCAGCGACTTGCACACCCATGCGGGCAGGACCGCGTCCTCCTTGCGCAAAGGTGGCTGGCCGGCCAGGAGCGCGTCGACCACGTCGGTGGTCGTGTACGAGGCATAGTCGAATCTTCCCCGGAGCAGTTCGAGAAGGACCACGCCCAGGGAGTACAGGTCGGAGGAGCGGGTCAGTGCCTCCCCGGTCAACAGCTCAGGCGGAGCGTACAGGTGAGGCGCGTTCACACAGGGGGCTCTGCCTGTGTCGTCCATGGCGCCGGCCAGGCCCAGGTCGCCGATCTTCACCGTGTCGGCGTCGCCGGTGAGGAACAGGTTCGGGCTCTTCACGTCGCGGTGAAGGATCTTGTACCGCTCGTGCATCTCGGCCAGGCCCTGCAGGGCCGCGCGGATGATGCGCAGCGACTGGGCTGGTGTGAAGTGCTCGCCCTCGAGCATCGCGTCGGTGATGCTGCCTTTCTCGTAGTAGGGCATGAACACTTCGACTACCTGCATGGGCGCTTTGTAACTGGGGATGCTCGCGACCGAACGCACCTTCACCACGTTCGGGTGGTTGATCATCTCCATGACCCGGGGCTCCACCAGGTCCGCGCCCTGGACTTCGGACAGGTCAATGCGTTTGCCGACCAGCCACGTCTCCAGGACCGGATCCAGCCACACGCGCACCTCACGCAGGCCGCCCGGCATGCTGTGGAGGCACTCGTAGTCCAGGATGAGCGGTCTCTCGCGCTCGTTCACTGCCCTTATCCTTCGCTGCTCTCGCTGGACATCTCGACGACGTAGGCCTTGGCCGCGGCGAACGCCTGCACGCGCCCGGCCGCCCAGTACAGGGGGAGCTGAGCGAACCCGGCCTCTTTGCAGTCGAACGAGGCCAGCTTGGGCGCGGGGACGCCGACGAGCTTACCGATCCGCTCCGTGCTCCACTCTTCGCATGTGACCCCCTGCTCCACGCAGGACAGCATGAGTGCTGAGATCAGCGAGATGCGGTCGAATGCTTCGCGGTACACCCACTGGTTTTTCCTGCGGGTCGCCACGATGATCACGGCGTCGGGCTGCAGCACACGGATCTCCTGGGCGATCCTCTGGTGGGTGTCCCCCAGTCGCTGAGCTCCCGTCAGGCCGAGTGCGGGCACCAGGCGTTCCGGGGCCCCTGGCGGGTGAGAGATGTCCTGCGTGCCCTGGTCGGCAGTGAGTGCTCCGTAGTGGATCGCGCCTGCTGAGACAGCCACACCCAGGACCTTCATGCGTCACATCTTTCCGGGAGGTCCCGGCCTGCGGCCCTTGAGGGGCAGGCCGGTTGAGAGCGGATCGTTGTCATGCCTGCGGCGGTCAGCCGCGCCAGCTACCCCTTGATCAACCGCAGGTCGGGCCGCACGGGCGCCGACTGCCTGCCGCCTCCGTCGACGCCGATGGGGACCAGGCCGAAGACGTACTCATTGAGTTCCTCAGGATAGATGTTCAACTCGGCCGCGACATCTGCCGGCGACATGCTCAAGGGCTGACGCAGCGCCTCGAACACCTTTGCGAGCAACTGGCTGCTCTCTCGGACGAGGGAAGAGCCCGGCTCGTCTCGGCGGTATCCCCTGCGCGCGAGCTCCTTGACGGTCTGGGTGTAGCGCCATTCGGAGAGCAGCTCGAGTTTGCGCAGCCGGTAGGTCAGGGCCATGGCCGACACGCCCCACTTGCGCTTGGCGCTCAGTATCCGGTCGAGGGAGGCGTTGTTGAGCCTCTGGGCGAGGATCCCGGCCCGCGGCATGAGGAAGGCGGAGGCGAAGTCGTTGGCCTCGCCCTCGGAGTCTCGCCCGTGGGGGATGCGGTGCTCGCAGTGCAGTACGAGATGACCGAGTTCGTGAGCGGCGTCGAAGCGGCCCCGTTCCCCGGTCTTGCGGGTGTTCAGGAAGACGTAAGGGGTGCCCGCGTTGATGGTCGAGAAGGCGTCGATGTCCAGGCAGTCCGACGGCAGGGAGAACACACGCACACCGTTGGCCTCCAGCAGGTGCACCGTGTTGGGGACGGGCGCCTCCCCGAGCCCCCATGCGGCGCGCACCTGCTCGGCCGCTGCCTCCGGCTTGAGATGGGGATAGGTCGGCACGTTCGGCCTTGGCAGTTTGAACAACCCTGCCAGCCAGGTGTTGAGCGCCACGGCCACGGCCCCTGAGCTCAGCGCGCTGTCACGCTCCGAGGCTGTCATTTTGGACGGCGCCCTGAAACTGACCGCGTCCAGCTGCAGTTGGGCCGGCGGAGGAGCCTCGAAGAACGCGACCGGGTACTGAAGCGCGGCCGCGAGGGAGGAAAGCGTCTCCGGCGACGGCGGTCTGCGGTGGTTCTCGAACGCAGTGATGCTCTGCGCCGAGAACCCCGACCGACGGGCCAGCTCGGCCAACGTCATCCGTCGCCTCTTACGGGCAAGGACCAGCCGTTCAGGGGTGAACACTTTCCTCAGCTCCCACGTCCGCACTCCTACATTCCGGTTAGCCCCCCAGCAGCTCCACGACGACGTCCGGGCCGCTGTCGTCGCCCGGATCGTCCAGCAGCGCGATGTCCGCACCGGGGTCGCCCAGGTCGGGCAGCACCAGAGGGATGCGCTCCTGCCACTCATCGACGAACTTCCCGTTCATCTTGATCGGCAGGGACAGCTCGGCGGAGATCACTCCCTTGTCCCACTTGTAGAGCAGGCACCACGTCGGGATCTGGTCGAGCTCACGGCCGTACAGCACCTCGTCGTGGCTGAGGAACGCGAACTGGCCGTTCCTCTCCACCAGGCGGGCCATGGCAGGACCCTTCGGGTTCTTCGACTTCACCCGGGCATTCAGATCGCCGACGCCTCCCTGGGCGCTGATCGCCGTGACCGCGTGACTCATGCTGGGGTGGATCATCCGGAGGATGCTGTCCCGCGAGGTGTGGCCCCACCCGTCCGGGTCGAGCGTCTCGGCGAGGTACCGGTTGGTGCGGCTCCAGAACGTGAACCCGGCCATGGCCGGCGCATCGAAGTCGGTGCAATTGCGGACATCGGCCGCCGCCAGGTCGAGCGCCCCGTGGAAGAGGTCATTCGAGAAGTCGAGCTGCGCGAGCCGCTGCACGCACCACTCGGGATCCAGGTTCTGCACAGCCCCTCCAGACAACCGTGGGTTTCAAAAACCATACCTCATTCGAGGTGGTGTTTTTGAAACCGCGATCATCATCGCATGTCAGTTCGAATATGTCATCTCGTCGGGTCCCGCTGCGGACGTCCGCCTGGGACCGGGTGTCAACGGGGGATGTGTGACAGGGCACTCGTGATCATCTTGTCTCGACGGACTTCTCGGGTCTCCTCCGCCCGGGGCAGGCGGCTTCCGCCGCCCCAAGAGGGCGTGCCTGATCGTCCCTGATCGCTGGTCCGCCTGCGGGAGTGGTCAGGTCGCAGAGAGTTCGGCGAAGGCATGCTCGTCGAGGGCCTGGCTAAGGAGTTCGTGCAGGTGGGGGCTAGCCCGGTGCATGTACGGGGGCAGGCCGGGGTCGAAATCGCGGAGTGCTGCTGGGTGAGGGGCGCGGAAGACGCGGCGGGCGGCATCGGCGGGGTCCGGGCTGTCGAGGACCTCGCCGATGACGGTGAGCTTGGCGGCCGAGGTGACCGGGTCGCGTTGCCGCCTGGAGCTGCTCGGTGAGGTGCGGCGCCAGGGGTAGAGGAAGCCGGAGCCGGAGCGCTGCCAGCTGACGATGCGGTCGCTGTCGTCCAAGTGGTCCCAGCGCATGGAGGCTTCGCCGCCGTCGAAGCGCTGCCGGAGGGCAGGGTCGGTGCTGGTGAAGACCTGGACACGCAGCGCGTGAGGTTCTTCGAGGAGAATCCTCAAGGTCCGCAGGTCGTCGTACCACTGTTCAAGGTCGGGGTGAGCGGCCGTGTCCTCGGCGTCGAGCCGGACCAGGCGTTGATGGATGGAGCGCACGGCGGGGTCGGTGACGGGCGGCGTTTCGATCTCCCACAGGGGCCGGCCACAGCGTTTGCGCTTGGCGCGGCGCCGGCCAGGCGGCGCGAGAGTGTTGTCGTCGCGCCGCAGGAATCCGGGGCATGTGCCCGGGGCGTCACCGCGCAGGAGCAAGGGGGAGAACGGTGAGCCGCAGTCCGGGCAGTAGGACACGGTGTAGCAGTCGTGTGTGGGGCACATCACCGCCCAGGAGTGGTACCACCACAGGGGCCAGCGCGCGGGAGGTTTCAGGCACTGGGGGCAGAATGCCCAGGTCTCTTCCGGGGCCCAGCGGAAGTCGGGATGGCGAGGCACCCTGCCCTCGCTGCGTTTGACGATGCCGAAGAGAGTCAGGGCACGCAGCTGCTGGGGGTCGAGGCCGGTTGCGGCGAGCAGCGGGAGGGCCAGGGCGAGGGGGAGCTCGGCCGTGTGGCGGGCGAGCCGGGCCGCGTGCGCGGTCGAGGGCTCCAGCCCGAGCCGGTTCATGGTCTGGGTGCGGTCCGTCTCGTATGCGGTGGCCAGGTGGTCGACCCAGCTGAATAGCGATTCACCGGCCTGCGGTAGCGGGACGACGGGCAGTCTGCGGGCCATCTTGCGTGTCGGCTGCGGGCGGTCCTCACCGGTCGGGTGCGGCTGCGGCATGGGGATCCTGTTCGGCCTGGTCGATCCGAGACGGCGGCAGGCGCGGTTGCCGCCGGTAGGGGAAGGGTCTTGGCGATATGAAGTTGCTGCTGGAGGGGCCGGGATGGTGCTCGGGTGTCAGTGTCCGTCGGGACCGCTTGAGCGTGGCGAACTCGCCGGGGCCGAAGACATCGTCGAGGAAGCGGTGCAGCCGGACACTGGCTGCTCTCGGATCGGGGGACCGGTACGCCGTCAGGTAGTGGCGCATCCTGACGCGGCGTCGTATATCCAGCAGCTCTCGGGCGGTGGCGCTCATGTCGCGGGAGCCCAGGATCCTTCCGAGCACGCTGAGCCTGCAGGCCCTCGTGATCGGGTCGCGGTGGGTCAGGTGGGTGCCGTCGGAGAGGGTGCGGCCGGGTTCCAGGAATCCGCTGGAGTCGACCACATAGCCCGGGGCCGTGGCGCGCCGAGGTGAGTAGCGGCGCTGCAGGACGGGATCGGGGCTGTCGAAGGAGCGGACGTCGAAGACGGGGCGGTCGAAGAGCGCGTTCAGTACGTGGTAGGTGCGCAGCCACGCGCGGGGCCGGGCGCGGGAGGTGAGCCCGTGCTGCAGGTGGTTCACGGCATCGAGTACGACGGGGTCGCTGACCGGCGTGGTGTCGATCTCCGACAGGGTGATGCCGCAGTGCTCGCGGCGCGTGCCGGGCGGGAGGAGGTGGGGGTAGGGGTCGCGAAAGCCTCTGCACCGCGGCGCGGAGCCCCACCGTGAGCTGGTCCTTTCCGGCGTGAACGGGGTGTCGCAGCGGGAGCAGAAGGAGACCAGGTAGCACAGGTGTACGGGGCAGGCCACGGCCCACGGCTCGTACCACCACAGCGGCCAGCGGCCCTCGGGGGTCAGGCACTTCGGGCAGAACGCCCAGGTTTCCTTCGGCATCCGGGACGCTGAGATGCCGGTGTAGGGGGGCCCGATGTCCTCGAGTGTCATCACGGCGAGTTCCCGGGAGGTCAGGCCCGTCGCCGTTTCCACGACCCGGGATGCTTGCGCAGGCAGCTGCATCGTGTAGCGGATCAGATCCCGCGCGGCCCATTGCGGCGCGGTCTGCACCAGGCCCAGCGCGTGCATCATCGGGCCGCGGTGGACCTCGTAGGTGTTGGCGAGGTGGTCGACCCAGCTGAAGAAGGACTCCCCGGACAAGGGCAGCGGGACCGCCGGAAGCCGCCTGGGCAGCCCGCGGGGGATGCTTCGGTAACTGACCTGCGTGGACACGTGAGTTCTACTCCTCGTCGTGGTCCTGGAACAGCTCGTACGGCTGGACGCCCAGGGCCTGGGCGAGTGCCGGGATCCGGTCGACGGACACGCTGTGGACGGCGGCCTCGACCTCCGCGTAGAAGGAGCGGTCCATGCCCGCGGCCTGGGCCGCCGCGGTCTGGGTCAGCCCCGCGCGCCGGCGCAGGGCCCGCAGCCGGGTCGCGAAGGCCAGCCGCTGGGCCGGGATACGGCCGGAATCGCTGTTCGCCACAGAGGAAACCGTAGTACGGTCCCAGGTTTGTAGGAGATCTCCTACAAAGGGCGTGTGGAGGGGTGCGTGCGGGAGGGCGGACGGCCGCGGCGGCTGCCCGCGGTGCTGGTACCGCAGGCCGGTGAGTCGTTCGCGTCGTGGCTGGCGAGAGCATCGGTGGACTGGGAACTCTCCCCGGGGCGTGCGGCGCAGGCCATCGGGCTGGAGTGCCGGCCGGGCTCGGGCGTATGGCCGGCGTTGTTCGGTATTGCGCTGACGCGCCGCAGTCTTGCCGGGGCCGAGGCGGCCACGGGGCTGGACGCGCGCACCCTCCAGGCGATGCAGCTGACCCGCTACCGCGGGACGGTGCTGGACTTCGCCGGGTGGAATCCGGCGGTGGACTCCTCGCTGGCGCCGGTGGTGCGCCGTGAGTGGGCGCTGTTCTCCTCCAGCCGGGTGTGCCCGAAGTGCCTGGCCGAGCGGCCGGTGTGGCCGTTGTGGTGGCGTCTGGGCATCGCCGCGGTCTGCCCGGTGCACCGGGTGCTGCTGGTGGACAAGTGCCGCCGGTGCGGGGCGCGGGCGGGCCGCGGGCACAACGGCCATCCCCGGGGCCTGATCACCCGCCAGACGGTGTCCGACCCGGCGCGGTGCTGCAACCGGCGCGCGGCGGGAGGGCGGCGTAAGGCCGGGCTGTGCGAGGAGCGGCTCCAGTTCCTGCCCGCTGCGCCGATGCCCGTCGCGCTCGCGGACCTGCAGGAGCGTGTGCTGGCCGTCGCCGAGGGCGGCAGGGATCGGGTCGCGGGTGAAACGGTGGGACCGGCCGAGTTCTTCGCCGCGCTGCGGTTCACGACGGCGGTCATCCGTCTGGTCGCCTCCGCCGACGACCTCTCTTCTTGCACTGCTTTATCCGAAGCCGGGGGGCTGGCGGAAGCCTTCCTGGCCGACCGGTGGGTGCGTGAGAAGGCACGGCGGGGAGGCGCGGGGACCCAGCTGGGAGTCAGTCCCGCGAGCGCGGCTCACGCCGCGAGTGTGCTCGCGCTGAGCGCCACGGTGCTGTTCGCCCGTGACCGCGCGGCCGCCGGTGAGGTGCTGGCCGACTGGACGCGGCGGGCGGCGAGCCAGCGCCGCGACCCCGGCAAGAGCGACCCGCTGCGGCCTCTGTCCCCTCCGGCGTGCCTGGACGCGCTGGTTCGGGCGGCCCGGTCGCCCTCCTCGCGGGTCGCCGGCGTGCTGGCCGTGCGTCCCGCATCCCGTGTGCGGATCACCGCCCGGCATGTGCCGCATCTGGTCGACGCCGGTGACTACACCGACCTGATCGCCCCTCACCTGCCCGGCACCGCGCCGGCCAGCGGCCGGTGCCTGGCCGCTGTGGCCCTGGTACGGCTCGGCGGCGCGGTGAGCTGGCAGCGGGCCGGAGCCGACTTGGATATGAGCGCTCAGCGGGCGGCCCGGGTGACCAGCACCCTCGTCCAGCGCATCAGCGACCCGCAGGCCTTCTGGGCGGACATCGAACGGCTCGGCGCCCGCCTGGAGGAGCGGGGCCGGGTCGACTACGCCGCCCGGCGGGAGAGGCTGGCTGCGCTGACCTCGGTGCCGCACGCCGTCCTGTATCCGGTGTGCCGGCCGCTGGAGCACGACGTCACCCTTCAGCGGCGGCGTCACGCCGCGGCCTGGGTGTGGCAGCACTTCACCGGCGGCGACGTCCGCGAAGCACCCGCGTACGCCGCCGAGCTGTGGCCGCGGACGAGCACCGAGTCGGTGCGGGAGGGCTGGCGGCGCTTTGCCACCAGGATGCCCGCCCCCGTCACCGCCTGCCTGGCTTCCTTCGGGCACAGCCTCCTTCAGCACGACGTGCCCGATGCGACAGGAGGGCCATGACCCCGAGAAGACCACAGACCCTGCGGCCGATGCGGCATGCCTCCCGTCAGCTCTACCTGCACTTCTACGACGAGGGCGGCACTGAGCGGCTGCTGCCCGCCGACCAGGCCCGCCAGGTGCGCTTCGAGACCTGCCTGCCCGCCCGCGACTTCCCCACCTACGAAGGCCAGCAGCACACTCCCGGCTCCTACTGGGCGGCCAGCAGCGACACCATGCTGGACTACGAGAGCTACCTGGAATCCCGCTGGATGAAACTCCTCGACTTCGACGCGAAGGTGGCCTGCTTCTCGGCCCAGCCGTTCATCTTCGAAGGCGTCGACGGCGACACGACCTGGACCCACTACCCCGACCTGTTCGTCCGCCGCACCGACGACTCCGTCCTGCTCCTGGACGTCAAGAACCCCGAACAGATCGACAAGCCCAGAGAGCGCCTCCAAGCCGCCCGGACCCAGGCCGCCTGCCGGCAGCTCGGCTGGGACTACCAGATGGTGGGCGAGCCGGATGAGCAGCTGTGGGCCACCGTCGAATGGCTCGCCGGCTACCGCAGACCCCTGAACGCCGCAGCCCCCGTCGCTCCCGTCCTGCTCTTCCGCGCCCAGCAGCCCCTCAGCATTGCCGAACTGCTGTCCCTGTGGCCCGAGCCGGACATCGAACGGGCCGTCACCTACCACCTCATGTGGCACCACCGTCTGCTGTTCGACGTCACCCGCCCGCTGCGCGAGACCACCATCGTGTGGGCCGCACCCGAACCGGAGCACACCTGATGGACCAGCGCTACCGCATCGCAGCCGAAGACTGGATCGAGTTCGAGGAAGAACAGCACCAGGTCACCGGTCTCACCGGTGCACTCGTGCGGTTGCGCTCGATCTCCGGACACCATCAGACGATCATGCTCAGCGTCCTGCTGACCGACCCCTCCTTCCGCGCCCTGGCCGCCCCGCCCGAGACCGTCGACAACACTGCCGCAGGCCTGGACCCCGGCGGTGTCCTGGCGACACTGCAGGACAAGAAGGCCCGCGACGACGCCCTGGAACTCGAAGCCCAACTGCACGAGGCCACCACCGGCTACCGCTCGGGCTCAGAGTTCGACGCCGCACCCGACGAGCCACGCCCGCAATACCACCCCGGACTTCCTCTGAGCGAGCGCGTCGCAACCAAGGCCGCCGAGCTGGGCCTGACCGAGCGCCGCGTCTGGCAGCTGATCGAGGCATGGCAGGAGAAGGGCCTGTGGGGGCTGGTCGACGGTCGCAAAGCCCGGCTGAAGAACCCGCTGCGCAACATCGACGAACGGGTGATCACCGCGATCCGCGAACAGGCCAACGTCGAGCGCCTCGACAGCTCCTCCAGCGTCTCCACCCGCTTCCAGCGCCGCTGCCAGAACCGGCTCGACGCAGATCACGGCACCGGCGCCGTCCCGCTGCCCAAACCGGACACGTTCCGCCGCGTGGTCAAACTCCTCCTGCACCGCAGCCCCTCCGACCCCGCCTACCAGCGGATCTCGGACGCAGGCCAGCCCGACCGGACCTTCGGCCACGTCATCGCCCACCGGCCCGGCCAAGTCGTCATGCTCGACACCACCCCGCTCGACGTCCTGGCCTACGACCCGGCGACGAACGACACCTACAGCATCGAACTCACCGTCGCCATCGACGTCGCCACCCGCTCCATCCTCGCCTGGCGGCTCACCCCGCTGGGCACCAAGGCCATCGACATCGGCCTGCTGCTCGCCGACGTCATGACGCCCGAGCCCATGCGCCCGAAGTGGGCCGACGCCCTGCGCTACCAGATGCTGCGCATCCCCTACGAGCGCCACCTCAGCGTCGACGAACGCCTCGCCGAGGCCGCAGCCCGGCCGGTCGTCTACCCCGAGACCCTCCTCTTCGACCACGGCAAGCCGTACAAGTCCGATGTCGTCAAGCGCGCGTGCCGCACATGGAAGATCGACCCGCAGGACGCCCGCAAACTCAAAGCCAACGACAAACCCCAGGTGGAACGCCTGTTCCTGACGATCCGGGAAAAGTTCTCCATGCACGTCGCCGGGTACAAGGGCTTCAACGTCGCCCACCGCGGCAAGAACGTCGAGGAGCAGGCCCGCTGGACTCTGGACGAGATCGCCGAGTTCTTCGCCGAATACGTCATCGCGGTCTACCAGAACCAGCACCACCGAGGGCTGCACCTGCACGGTTTCCCCGACCTGCACGTCTCACCCAACGAGGCGTACGCCATGGCGCTCGGCTCGGCCGGCTTCGTCGACTGCCCCCGAGATCCCAATCTCTACTACGAGTTGCTGCCCATCGCCGACAACGGCCGCGTCATCAACCCCTACGGCGTCGAGCTCAACTATCTGGTCTACGACGCTCCGGTGCTGTATCAGTTCCGCCGGGCCAAGTCGCCCTACGACAACGGGCTCTGGCCCATCCGCTACGACCCGCGCAACCTGCTGCACGCCTACTTCCACAACCCCCGCGACAACACCTGGCACACGCTGGGATGGACCAAGGCCCTCAGCGACCTGCAGCCCTTCACCGACATCACCCTGCGGGAGGCCAAACGCCTGGTCGAACTGCGCGGCGGCGACCCGAAGGACAAGGAGTACCAGCAGCAGATCGCCGAAGCCCTGCGGGACCTGCAAAACCGTATTGACGCTCCCGAGACGTGGACCAAGACCGACCGCAAGCGCCACACACGTGACCGGCACCGCGCCGACGCCCAGGCCCAGGACGAAGCACGCTCCGCCCCGGCCGCCCCCGCGCCACCACCGCGTCCCGTCACGCCGGCCGCGAAGCCGACCGTTCCCGCCCTGCACGCCGTTCCCGACCTGTCCGGCGAGGACGACGACTTCAACCCGCACGCCGTCCAGCCCGCCGAGGTCTGGACTCCCCGCACCAGCCAGGAGGGCTGACCCCCGTGACCTCCCCCGACCCGTCCGACGAGCAGCCCGAAGAAGCCTACGGACCAGGCGACTTCAAGCACCCCGGCCTGTCCGAGCCCCGGACCAAGGAGGAATGGCGCGAATACCTCGACTACGTTCTCCCGCCGAAGCCGCTTCTGCTGCCGCTGGAGGTCTACGAACAGCTCAGCACCGAGGAACAACGCCGCCACAACGCGGCCCGGGTGGCCCACCACAGCGCCCTGGTCATCGTCCGCACGAGCCAGATGAAGTCCATCCACCACCAGATCCGCCGCCGGATGATGACCAACAGCTTCCAGCCGGCCGGCGCCCGACGCGGCATCGTCCTCGACGGCCCCGCCACCCTCGGCAAATCCACCCTGGTCAAGACGTTCGCCTACGACTTTGAGCACGAACTGCGGCTGAACCATCCCGACCGCTACGACAAGAAGTACATCGTCGACGGGCGGATCATCGACTACACGCCCGTCGTCTACGTCAACATCCCCTCCCAGGCCACGCCCAAGGACCTGTCCATCGCGCTCGCCGAGTACCTCGGCCAGCACTACCGCTCCGGTGCCACCAAGAGCGACATCACCCGCCTCGTCCTGGAGAACATGCGCCGCGTCGGCGTCGAACTCGTGATCATCGACGACGCCCACTTCATGGACCTCTCCCTCAAGGAGGGCAAGGTCGTCAACGACCACCTCAAGCACATCGCGAACCACACCGCGGCGACCTTCATCTACACCGGCGTCGACCTCAAGCACTCCGGCCTCTTCCTCGAAGGCACCGGCGGCCGCCGCGCCACCCAGACCGCCGGCCGCAACCTCCTGCTCCACATGACCCCCTACGGCATCCGGACCAGGGCAGAGAAAGAGGACTGGGTCTCCGTCATCACCGCGATGGAAGAAGCCCTCGTCCTGTACAGACACCAGCAAGGCACCCTCGTCGGCGAGTGGAAGTACCTGTACCGCCGCACCGGAGGCAACATCAGCTCCCTGGCGGAACTCCTCCGCGAAGCGGCCGCCGACGCGGTGCTCACCGGCACGGAGCGGATCGACCGCGCCCTCCTCGACACCATCGTGATCAACGAGCACGCGCAGAGCACGTACGACGCGATGTGGCACGAAGAGCCCCTGCCCCCCTCACCGAAGCAGCGCCACAACCCCCAAGACGAAGACGGCGAGGCCGCCGCCGGCTAGATACACCCCCTCGCCACGCCGTGGCGAGGGCCAGAAGGCAGATGCAGCCGACCCGAACGAGCCAAGACCCGCTCGCCAGTCGGCGTCATCCGTCGGGGGATCTGGCCGGCGGCGTGACGCAGCTCAGGTGCTTTGCGGGGCTTCGTCGACGCGGCGGAATTCGCACTTGTCGAGGAGACGGGCGAAGTAGCTGTAGGCGGCGAGGCGTTCCATGCCCTCCTGCTCGGTCAGCTCGTCACGGGTGTGCGTCGTGACGTTCCTGACGGTGAGATTCAGTCCGGTCGCCAGGCTGTTCAACGCCTTGCCCAGTGGCTCCAGCCCGCCACGCATGCTCCTGGTCGTCTTGTCCGCGGGATCACCGGGCCACGCGAGCTTGGGCCTGCCCGTCTCAGGCTCACCCGGCGAGAGGGTCTGCTGCCAGAACGGGGTGTCGTCCACGTCGTGGCGGCCCAGGCGCGTCTTCCAATGCACGGTCAGCGCCTCCGACGCCTCACGCACCGCGACCCGGTACTGATGGGTCGTCCAATGTGCCGCCGCCGCGGTCCAGATGACCGGATGTAGCTCAGACGGGGCGAATCCTGGCACAGCCGTCTCCGTGGCCGTCTCGGCCTCGTCGATCATCATGCCCAGCCGGCCCCGGACCGTCGCCGCTGTGTTGCGGACATCCTGCGGCGAGAAGAGTGCCTTCGGAGCCGACATGAGAGACCAGTTCGCGATCGGATCGAGCGCACCGAGTCCGGCAACACCGATACGAGCCCCGGTGACGGCGACAGCCCGCGCAGCAGCTCCTGCCGTCTCCGCCACGTCGAGCTCATGCTCCCGCACGGTCCCCTGATCCTGCCCGTCCTTCACATGGACCGTCGGGTACAAGCCACGAGAGGTACGAAGATCCGACTCGACCTGAGTCTCCATCCAGCGTTCGAAGGCCCGCTCGAACCTCTCCACCGCTGCGAGCAGTCGCTTCAGGTATTCAGCGCCGTACGTCGCCATGCGCTCCCCCTCCTCTGATCGTGTCCGCCTTACACCGAGAGCCTAGGAGAGCACCGCGCAACGGCCTCCTTCCCCATGGGCGGTGGCGGTTCCCGCCGATGGGCAGAGGCGTGCCGTCGTATCGTGACGTGTGCCCGACCCTTCCGCTGCCCGCTGCATCCGACGTCTGCCGGTTGTGCCTGTGCCGCTTCCGAGGGAGTCGCTCCTCAGCTGGCTGGGACACATGAGCGCGGTCTGCGAGGTCTCCCGCACATCGATGGCCACGGCGTGCGGGCTCCTGCGGCCGGGCGACAACGTGGCACGCATCGCCGACTCGGGGCCGACGTCGCTCGTGTACGGCCTGGGTGACGAGGACGTTCTTCGCGTCGAACAGGCAACCGGACTGTCAGGCGACGAACTGCAGGCGATGACCTGGATGCGCTTCCTGGGGACCGCCGTGAAATTCGATCTGGTCAAATCCACCCCGCGGAACCTGTTCCGGATCATGAAAGCGAGCTGGATCGACCCGCGCGAATTAAAATTCTGCCCTTCTTGCATCGAAGAAAACGATGGGCGCTGGCCCTTGGAATGGTGCACGCCATGGATGTTCGCATGCCTGCGGCATCGGTGCTACTTGCTGGCCGCATGCCCCGAATGCCACACCCCGCTGCCCGGGGCCCACGTCAACCTCGGCCAAGGAAGCTGCCAAGGCTCCGAAAAGCACCGGCTGACGGATGTCCTGCTCTGGCAATGCGACACCGAATACAAAAAGTGGAAAGCTCCTGAACTGCACGACGAAGTCCTCGCTGACCTGCAAAAATTCATCGAAGAACGCCTTGCGTGGGCACGACCGGAGGCCGTTCATCTGCGCGGTGTCTTTGCAGATCTGGCGGCAATGGCAGACTTTGCCTTTCATGTAGCCAGACCGGAAAATATGGAAGGTGCCGACCCGGTTGTCGCCGACGGTTTCACCGATTTCTGTACGCCGTCCAACCCGGGAGTCAACCCGACCAGGATTGCAGGGCCAAAACCGATGGCTCAAACAGCGGCACTGCGAATTGCGGCCCAGATTCTGTTCAGCGGCGACCCGTGGTCGGCCGCCCGGGAGATCGTCGACTTTGCAGCGCGCCCGCTCCCGGTTCGAGCGCGGTCACTGAATGTGGCATGGCGTAAAAGGCCGCCACGGGACACGACGCGACTCCTCGCTCGAATCGTCGAGTCGGTCCGGGTCGCTGCCCCCTCCGTGAAGGGGCACGACGGCCGGGTTCGACGGTAGGCGCCGACTTGTTGCGCTGACGATCAGGCTGATGTCCCACCCCATCGAACGCGCCATGCGACGTTGACGCTTCAGGCCCGCGACCCTCCGGTGACCTGCTGCTTTCACGGTGAGTGACGATCCTCCCGGGCGTGACCTGCGCGTAGATCGGACACTGAAATCTTTCGTGCGGCAAGTGTGATGTAGGTCACCGCACAAAAGATTTCAGTTCCCTGGTCAGCGATGTGCCAACTGAAATCTTTCCTGCCATCCGACAGCGGGTGCGGCACGGTGCACGCGAACGCCGCGGCCCAGGTGCCGGCCCGGCTGGAGGCGTTGGGCACGGCTGCCGGACTCGACCGGGCGGCGCTGCACAGCCAGTTGGCGGCTGCTCTCGCGGTGGTGCTGCATCTCGTGCGCGACCGGGCCGGAAGACGCCGGATCGCCGAGGTGCACGTCCTGGAGCGGGATTCGGCGGGCTGGGTGGTGACGGTGCCCGCGCTGCGGTGGAGCGCGGAGGCGTTCGCGTACGAGCGGGGATGGGAGCGGCTGCGGGGGCTGCTCCGGTCCGGGACCGAGGGGAGTCAGGCGTGGTGACGGGGGAGCGGCGGGACGTGGGCGGAGGCACGGGATGACGGCGACCGTCGGTTCGGGCGAGGTGGCGATGAGTGGGGCCATGGCCTGTGCGGGACTGGCGGCCTGGCTGCTGGCCGAGCGGAATGCGGAGGTGAAGCGGGCCCGGGTGCTGTGCGCGGAGGACGGGGCCTTGGAGGTCGGGCCGCCGGCGTGGGAGCGGGCGTTCGTCGAAGCGCGGCGGCTGTGGGGACGGCTGACGCCGGAATGGTGGTCATTGGCCGCCGGGTTGCTGGTCGCGGTGTTGGGAGCGTCGGTACTGCCCTTGCTGGCCGGTGCCGCCGGTGTGCCGCTGTTGCGGCGTGCGCGGCGGGCTCGGGAGAGACGTCGGGAGGGCGAGCGGCGGGGCGACGCGGTCATCGCCCTGTGCGGGGCGCTCGCCGGAGAGGTGCGGGCCGGACGGCAGCCGGGGGAGGCGCTGCTGCGTGCCGCGGCCGACTCGGACGGGCTCGGCGAGGCGCAGGGGCTGGTGCTGTCTGCGGCGCGGTTCGGCGGGGATGTGCCGGGCGCCCTCGTCGTCGCGGCCGGGGAACCAGGGGCCGAAGGACTGTCGGGGCTGGCGGCGTGCTGGCGGGTGGCCGTGGACCGGGGCGCAGGGCTCGCGACGGGCCTCGACCGCCTCGAAGGAGCCCTGCGAGCTGAGCGGGACCAACGCGCCGACCTGAGATCCCAGTTGGCCGGGGCCCGTTCCACGGCGGTGATGCTCGCCGGGCTGCCCGTGCTCGGGCTGCTCCTGGGCACGGCTCTCGGCGCCGACCCGCTGCACGTGATCCTGCACACAGGGCCGGGCCTCGGCTGCCTGCTCGTCGGTGCGGTGCTGGAGGCCGTGGGGCTGTGGTGGGCGCTGCGGATCGTGCGGGGAGCTGAGGCGGTATGAGCGCGGAGGTTGTCCACAGGCTGGGGGTTGTCCTGTGCGTGGTGTCCGTCCTCGGATGGCTGGTCGGCGCGGCGGGACGGAAACGAAGGGCACGACGGAGACTCGCAGCAGTGCTGTGCTTGGAGAGGGTGGCGGCCCAGAGGCGCGACCTGGACGTGCGCGTGCGCCATGCGGTGCGGCGGTGGCTGCCGGTGGCGGGAGCGGTCGGTGCCGGCTGGGTGCTGATCGGGGGTGTCGCGGGCCTTCTGGTCGGACTCGCCGCCGGGTTGGGGGTGTGGCGCCGGTGGCTCAGAAAGGGGGCGGGTTCGCCACCCGAGTACGACGCGGCTCTCGCCGCCCGGCAACTCCCGCTCGCAGCCGACCTGCTGGCGGCGTGCATCGCGGCCGGCGCGAGCCCCGTCGCGGCCGCTCGTGCGGTGGGAGAGGCCCTGCGCGGACCGGTGGGGGAGCGGTTGGCGAGAGGCGCTGCCGAGGTCCGCCTGGGCGGTGAACCGGCCGACTCCTGGCGGGCGCTCGCGTCGATGCCCGGAGCCGCCGGGCTGGCCCGGCTGCTGGAACGCGCGGGCGAATCCGGGGTACCGGCGGCGACGCCCGTCGCCCGCATCGCCGCGGAGGCCCGCGCCGAGTGGGGCCGCGCCGCCGAGGCCGGCGCGCGCCGGGCCGGGGTCATGGTGACCGCCCCGGTCGGGCTGTGTTTTCTGCCCGCGTTCATCGCGGTCGGAGTGCTCCCGGTGGTGATCGGCCTGGCGGAAGGCGCGTTGGGAGGTGCGGGCGGATGACAGGAGCGCGGACGGCGTGACGGCGGTGGCGTCGACGGTGACGAAGACGAATGGCAACGAGTGCGGACCTCACGGGGGTTGAGATGAACAAGGCGGTACGGGTGGTACGGGCGGGGCTGACGGCCCTGGTGGACGGGCTGCGTGCCAAGCACGGGGACCTGGTGCGGGCGGCGCGGAGGGACACGGGGATGGTCACGTCCGAGTACGCGATGGGCATCATCGCGGCGGTGGGATTCGCCGCCGTGCTCTACAAGGTGCTGACCAGCGGGCAGGTCAGCGGGGAGTTGCAGGAAATCGTGGGGCGAGCGCTCGATGTCCGGATGTGAGGCGGGCGGGGCGGGCCGTCCATCGGGAGTTCGCCGGCAAACGGGGGCGCGGCGGGCGTGGGGCCGGGGTTCGGCCGGGCGGGGGCGGCTGGAGTTCCGGGACGGCTCGGATCATGCCCCGCGAATGACGCGGGACCGGGGATTCGTGACGGCGGAGACCGCGGTGGTGCTGCCCGCTCTGGTGCTGTTCGCGATGGCCCTCGTCTGGGCGCTGCTGGCCGCGTCCGCGCAGATCCAGTGCGTGGACGCGGCGAGGGCGGGAGCCCGGGCAGCGGCTCGCCAGGACCCGCCCGAAGCGGTGGCGGCGGTGGCACGCCGGGCGGCACCCGGGGGAGCGCGGGTGACGGTGCGCCGTGAGGGCGACCTGGTCCGCGTGACGGTCGCGGCCCACCCGCCGGGCCCGGACGGCCTGACCCTCGAACTGCGCCACGAGGCAGTGGCGTTGGCGGAGGAGACGGTGGGCGCGTTCGGGTCGAGTGGGGTGGTTGCGGCGACTGGGGTGACCCGGACGGCTGGGTGACCGAAACGGGTGGGGTGGCTGGGAGCGATGGGGCGCCTGGGATGACGGGAGCGTCCGGAGTGACGGGGATGACAGGGGAGTCAGACGTGACGGGGGTGACGAGGTGAGGAGTACGAGGAGCGGCGGGGCGGAGACGGGGGCTGAGAGGGGGCAGTCGGCGGTTCTGACAGGCGGCCGCCGGCATCGGGAGCGGAACGGCGGGTCGCTCGCGATGGTTCGGTCCGGCAGCGGCAGCGGCAGCGGCAGCGGCAGTGGCTCTGGCGGAGGCCGCGGCCGCGGTCCTGGAAGTGGCGGCAGCACCGGCACCGGCACGGGCGCCGGCCCCACCACGGGCACGGGCCCCAGCCCCGGCACGGGCCCCAGCCCCAGCCCCAGCCCCGGCACGAGCACCGGCCCCGGCACGGGCACCGGCCCCAGCCCCGGCACCAGCGCCAGCCCCGCCACCAGCCCCAGCCCCAGCCCCAGCATCGGCACCAGCACTGGCACCTGCACCGGAAGTGACCGCGAAAGTGGCGGCGGCCTGGACCGTCCGCCCGCTGCCCTGTCCGGCGTATTCCTGGCGCGAACCCGGCCCGGTACGGTCACGTCACCCACTCGGCCTAGCCGGGCCTACCTGCCCTTGTCGTCTGGCAGAGCGCCGGCGCCTGTCCAGCTCCGTGGGCGGTCCGTGCCCTTGGACAGGCGCCGACCACCCGTTCGGCCGAGTACGGCTTCCCCGTTCATGTCGTCGCGCAGTGGCCCGGCGCCCGTCCAGCTCCCCCGGGTCTGCGAGCCGTCGGACATCCGCAGGGCACCCGTTCGGCGCAATCAGGCGGCATCTGTTCGGACGGCCGGAGCGTCCGACCAGGGATCCGCGTCCGTCTGGGTGGTCGGGGCCGTCGCCGTGCTCTGTGCTGTGTTCGGGGTCGTGCTGGGCGTGGGGCAGGCCGCGGTGACCCGGCATCGGGCGGCCGCCGCGGCCGACCTCGCGGCGCTCGCGGCGGCGGACCACTGGGCGAAGGGCGGCACGTCGGCCTGTGCCGGCGCGGAGCGGGTGGCACGGGTGCAGGGCGCCCGCCTCGTGCGGTGCGACCTCGTGGGCGAGGTCTCGGACGTCACGGCGGCGACCGGCCGGGGGCTGTTCGCCACCGAGGTGCGGTCTAGAGCGGGGCCTGCGGGTCTCCCCGTTCCTCGGGGTCGCCCAGGCCCACCGGTGCAGGCGGACCCAGGGGATCCGGCCGGTCCTGCGGGTCCCTCGGGTCGGACGGGGCCTGTTCCGGCGGACCCTGCGCCGGGCGGTCGGACGCCTCCGGCTCGGGGGCGCCCTGGAGCAGCACCGTGAGCAGCCGCACGGCACCCCGCTTGTGCAGCGGATCGTTGCCGTTGCCGCACTTGGGGGACTGGATGCAGGACGGGCAGCCGGCGTCGCACTCACAGGAGGCGATGGCCTGGCGGGTGGCGGTCAGCCAGGCGCGGGCGGTGTGGAAGGCGCGCTCCGCGAAGCCCGCACCGCCCGGGTGGCCGTCGTAGACGAAGACCGTGGGCAGGAGGGTGTCGGGGTGCAGCGGCACGGAGACGCCGCCGATGTCCCAGCGGTCGCAGGTGGCGAACAGCGGCAGCATGCCGATCGAGGCGTGCTCGGCGGCGTGCAGGGCGCCACCGAGGATCTCCGGGTTCACCCGGGCGGCATCCAGCTGGTCCTCGGTGACCGTCCACCAGACGGCGCGGGTGCGCAGCGTACGGGGAGGGAGGTCGAGTTTGGTCTCGCCGAGCACTTCGCCGGTGATGAGCCGGCGGCGCAGGAAGGAGACGACCTGGTTGGTGACCTCGACGGAGCCGTAGCAGAGCCGGCCGTCGCCCCAGGGGACTTCGACGTCCGTCTCCAGGACGGAGATGGAGGTCGTGTCGCGGGCGACCGTCGAGTACGGCGGAGCGGCTTCCTCGACCAGGGCGACGGAGTCCTCGAGGTCCAGTTTCCGGACGAGGTAGGTGCGGCCCTGGTGGAGGTGGACGGCGCCCTCGTGCACGGCCATGTGCGCGGCGCCCTCGTCGACGGTGCCGAGGAGCCGGCCGGTCCCGGACTCGACGACCTGGACGGGGCTGCCCCCGCCGCCGCGGATGTCGGTGAGGTCCGCGGCGCGTTCCCGGCGGGTCCAGTGCCAGGCCTTCGTGCGGCGGCGCAACAGCTTCGCGGCCTCCAGCTGCGGCAGCAGATCCGTCGCCGCGGGTCCGAAGAGTGCCAGGTCCTCGTCGGTGAGGGGTATCTCGGCGGCGGCGGCGCACAGGTGGGGGGCGAGGACGTAGGGGTTGTCGGGGTCGAGGACCGTGGACTCGACGGGCTGGTCGAAGAGCGCCTCGGGGTGGTGGACGAGGAAGGTGTCCAGCGGGTCGTCGCGGGCGACCAGGATGGCCAGCGCGCCCTGCCCGGAGCGTCCGGCGCGGCCCGCCTGCTGCCACAGGGAGGCACGGGTGCCGGGGTAGCCGGCGATGACGACGGCGTCGAGGCCGGAGATGTCGACGCCGAGTTCGAGGGCGGTGGTGGCGGCGAGGCCGAGGAGCTCGCCGGAGTGGAGGGCGCGTTCGAGGGCGCGGCGTTCCTCGGGGAGGTAGCCGCCCCGGTACGCCGCGACACGCCGGACCAGGGAACGGTCTGTCTCGGCGAGCCGCTCCTGGGTGATGACCGCGATGAGCTCGGCGCCGCGGCGGGAGCGCACGAAGGCGACGGAGCGCACGCCCTGGAGGGTCAGGTCGGTGAGGAGGTCCGCGGTCTCGGCGGTGGCGGTACGCCGTACGGGTGCGCCCTTCTCGCCGTGCAGCTCGGTCAGCGGGGGCTCCCACAGCGCGAACACCAGCTCGCCGCGGGGGGAGGCGTCGTCGGCGACCTCGACCACGGGGAGGCCGGTGAGGCGGCCCGCGGCGACGGAGGGTTCGGCGGCGGTGGCGGAGGCCAGCAGGAAGACCGGGGAGGAGCCGTAGCGGGCGCAGAGGCGGCGCAGGCGGCGCAGCACCTGGGCGACGTGCGAGCCGAAGACGCCGCGGTAGGTGTGGCACTCGTCGATGACGACGTAGCGCAGGGAGCGCAGGAAGGAGGACCAGCGGGGGTGGGAGGGCAGTATCCCGCGGTGCAGCATGTCGGGGTTGGTCAGGACGTAGTTGGCGTACTGACGTACCCATTCGCGTTCCTCGACCGGCGTGTCGCCGTCGTAGACCGCGGCGCGCACGGCGTTTCCCAGCGGTTGTGAAAGTTCCTTCACGGATCGGCACTGGTCCGCCGCCAGGGCCTTGGTGGGGGCCAGGTACAGGGCGGTGGCACCGCGGCCGTTCGGGGCCTCGGCGCCGTCCAGGAGGGCCGTGAGGACGGGCGCGAGGTACGCCAGGGACTTGCCGGAGGCGGTGCCTGTGGCGACGATCACCGACTCGCCGTCCAGGGCGTGCTCGGCGGCGCGTGCCTGGTGGGCCCACGGGTGTTCGATGCCGGCGGCCTGCACGGCTGCGATGACCTCGGATCGGATCCGGTCGGGCCAGACGGCATGGCGACCCGCACGCGGGGGCAAGTGCTCCGTATGAGTGATGCGCGAAGCCCGGCTCGGCCCCGAGGCGAGCCGGTCCAGGACCGTGCCCGGCGAGGGGCTGGAAGCGGTGTCCGTCCGGGTGTGATCGGATCGGTGATTCTTGGCCATCGGGACCGAGTGTGTCACTGGCGTGACGGACAATGGAGCCAAGGCGTCGTGCACGCCTGCCGGTAAGTGATTGAATGCCATCGCGGCTGGCGAACCGTCCCGGGGGCTCTGCCGAGGTGTCCCTTGGGATGACCGCTCGATTAGCAAGGTGCTGGAGGATCCGTGGACCTGTCCCTGTCGACCCGTACCGTCGGCGATCGTACGGTCGTCGAGGTCGGTGGCGAAATCGATGTATATACCGCGCCCAAGCTGCGCGAACAGCTGGTCGAGCTGGTGAACGACGGCAATTTTCATCTTGTCGTCGACATGGAGGGCGTGGACTTCCTCGACTCCACCGGGCTCGGCGTGCTGGTCGGCGGCCTGAAGCGTGTGCGTGCCCATGAGGGCTCGCTGCGGCTGGTCTGCAACCAGGAGCGCATTCTGAAGATCTTCCGTATCACCGGCCTCACCAAGGTGTTCCCCATCCACACCTCCGTCGAGGAAGCGGTGGCGGCCACCGACTGACCCCGTCCCGGGGCCCGCGTGCCACAGGACGGCAGCAGTCGCGCGCCCAGGACGGCAGAAGCAACGCGGGGGGACGGGTCTCGGCGGCCCGGCCCCCTGACAGCACGCCCGTAGTTCTTAGGGGGATGCATGGCCACCGTTGAACTCCGCTTCAGCGCGCTGCCCGAGCACGTCAGGACCGCCCGACTGGTGGCGGCAGCGGTGGCGCGCAGGGCCGGAGTGGACGAGGCCGTACTCGACGAGGTCCGACTCGCCGTGGGCGAGGCCTGCACCCGTGCCGTCGGACTGCATCAGAGCAGCGGTACGTCGGCGCCGGTCCGGGTGTCACTGATCGAGGACGAGAAGCAGTTCTCCATCGAGGTCGGTGACGAGGCGCCACGTGCGGCTCCGGGCGACCGGGTGCCCGGCGCTCGTGGCGCGTCCGACGAGCCGGACGTGGAGACCGAGGAGGACGAGATGGGCCTCGCGGTCATCAGCGGTCTGGTCGACGACGTCGAGGTGACCGCCGGTGAGAACGGCGGACTGATCAGGATGAGCTGGCCGACCACGCCGCCCGCCGCGCTCATCCCGTAACGCCTTCGGCGTAACCCCGTAGGACACAGACGTTCCATCCGTAGTACCTCAAGGGCCCTGCTCAGCGGGGCCCTTTTTGGTGCGCCGTGCGGCGGGGTGCCTTTTCGTGAATGCATTCACGATCAGTTCCGGGCCGGGGAACTCGGGCGTCAACGCTTTTGGGCCATTACCACTTTCGGGTTCCGTGTTCACAGGCGATCATTTACCGAAGGGCCTGTGAAGGCCAATTCTGTTTGCCGCACACTGTTTTGATCAGGTTCCGGTACCTACAATCCGTCCACATCTTGAGCTCAGCCCAAGCGTCAAGGAGGACGAATGGCGGGGCTTTCTACCCCTCATGAGTTTGACCACCCCACAACCCTCGCAGCCGCGGTACTGACGGACGACAACCGCATCATCGTGATGGTGATCGGGGTCGTCGCGCTCGCGGCACTCGTGGTCGCCGGAATCCTGGTGCGCCAGGTCCTCGCCGCGGGCGAGGGCACCGACAGCATGAAGGAGATCGCGAAGGCGATCCAGGAGGGCGCCAATGCCTACCTGGGGCGGCAGATGAAGACACTCGGCGTATTCGCCGCCGTGGTGTTCTTCCTGCTCATGCTGCTGCCCGCGGACGACTGGAATCAGCGGGCGGGCCGATCGATCTTCTTCCTGATCGGCGCGGCGTTCTCGGCGGCCACCGGTTATATCGGCATGTGGCTCGCTGTACGCAGCAATGTCCGTGTGGCCGCCGCCGCACGGGAAGCGACTCCGGCGGAGGGTGAGCCCGAAAAGGATCTCACCGCCGTCTCGCACAAAGCCATGAAGATCGCTTTCCGCACGGGCGGCGTCGTCGGCATGTTCACGGTGGGGCTCGGTCTGCTGGGCGCCTCCTGCGTGGTGCTGGTGTACGCGGCCGACGCGCCGAAGGTCCTGGAGGGCTTCGGCCTCGGTGCCGCGCTGATCGCGATGTTCATGCGTGTCGGCGGCGGCATCTTCACCAAGGCCGCCGACGTCGGCGCCGACCTGGTCGGCAAGGTCGAGCAGGGCATTCCGGAGGACGATCCGCGCAATGCCGCGACCATCGCCGACAACGTGGGCGACAACGTCGGCGACTGTGCCGGTATGGCCGCGGACCTGTTCGAGTCGTACGCGGTGACGCTCGTCGCCGCGCTGATCCTCGGCAAGGCCGCGTTCGGCGACTCCGGGCTGGCGTTCCCGCTGATCGTCCCGGCGATCGGCGTCGTCACGGCGATGATCGGCATCTTCGCGGTGGCGCCGCGCCGGGCGGACCGCAGCGGGATGAGCGCCATCAACCGCGGCTTCTTCATCTCCGCGGTGATCTCGCTGGCCCTGGTGGCGCTGGCCGTCTTCACCTATCTCCCGTCGTCGTACGCCGATCTGGACGGGGTCACCGACTCGGCCATCCAGGGCAAGGGCGGCGATCCGCGGATCCTCGCGCTCATCGCCGTCGCGATCGGCATCGTGCTGGCCGCGCTGATCCAGCAACTGACCGGCTACTTCACGGAGACGACCCGCCGGCCCGTGCGGGACATCGGCAAGAGCTCACTCACCGGCGCGGCCACCGTCGTCCTCGCCGGCATCTCCATCGGTCTCGAATCGGCCGTCTACACCGCCCTGTTGATCGGCCTCGGCGTGTACGGGGCGTTCCTGCTCGGCGGTACGTCGATCATGCTGGCGCTGTTCGCGGTGGCGCTCGCCGGTACGGGGCTGCTGACCACGGTCGGTGTGATCGTGGCGATGGACACCTTCGGCCCGGTCTCCGACAACGCGCAGGGCATCGCCGAGATGTCCGGCGACGTCGAGGGCGCCGGCGCCCAGGTGCTCACCGACCTGGACGCGGTGGGCAACACCACCAAGGCCATCACCAAGGGCATCGCCATCGCCACCGCCGTCCTCGCGGCCTCGGCGCTCTTCGGCTCGTACCGGGACGCGATCACCACGGCCGCGGACGAGGTGGGCGAGAAGGTCTCCGGCAGCGGGGCGCCGCTCAACCTGATGATGGACATCTCGCAGCCCAACAACCTGGTCGGGCTCATCGCCGGCGCCGCGGTCGTCTTCCTCTTCTCGGGGCTGGCGATCAACGCGGTGTCCCGGTCGGCGGGGGCCGTGGTCTACGAGGTGCGGCGGCAGTTCCGCGAGCACCCCGGGATCATGGACTACAGCCAGAAACCCGAGTACGGGCGCGTCGTCGACATCTGCACCAAGGACGCGTTGCGCGAACTCGCCACGCCCGGGCTGCTCGCCGTGCTGACGCCGATCGCGATCGGGTTCACGCTCGGGGTCGGGGCGCTCGGCTCGTTCCTCGCGGGCGCGATCGGTACCGGCACGCTGATGGCGGTCTTCCTCGCCAACTCGGGCGGCGCCTGGGACAACGCGAAGAAACTCGTCGAGGACGGTCACCACGGCGGCAAGGGCAGCGAGGCCCATGCCGCGACCGTGATCGGCGACACGGTCGGCGACCCCTTCAAGGACACCGCGGGACCCGCGATCAACCCGCTGCTGAAGGTGATGAACCTGGTGGCGCTGCTGATCGCGCCCGCGGTCGTCAAGTTCTCGTACGGCGACGACAAGAGCGTCGGCATGCGGGTACTGATCGCGGTGTTGTCGTTCCTCGTGATCGTGGGCGCGGTCTACATCTCGAAGCGGCGCGGGATCGCCATGGGCGACGAGGACGACCAGGCGGAGCGGTCCGCCAAGTCGCCTGATCCGGCGGTGGTTTCGTAGCTCCGGGAATCCCACGCCGGACCGGGTGTCGGTCAACGGGCGGGCGGGTGGCGCGCATTGACGTGCCGTCCGCCCGCCCGTGTCCGTTCACGCTGTCGTCGTGAGCCTTATCTCGCTTGGTGCAAATGGCTGCAATAACGGATCAAGCGGACGTTCGTCACGCGGTTGTCCCCCACTTGGCGTGTATGTTCCGGGGCCGAGAGCCATGGAAGGGACCAATCCGGTGAACAAGAAGCTCGCGGCCGCGGTGTCCGGCGGTGCGGTACTGGTGATGGCGCTGTCGGGATGCAGCAGCGACGACGGCAACAAGGAGCTGGACTCCTGGGCCAAGAAGGTCTGTGACGCGGTGAAACCGCAGGCGCAGAAGATCGAGGCCGCCAACGCCGCGATCCAGAAGGAGACCTCGGACAACAGCACGCCGAAGGCGGTGCAGTCGACCGACTCCAAGGCGTTCCAGGACATGTCCGACGCCTACAAGGCGATCGGCACCGCCGTGGACAAGGCCGGTCCGCCGAACGTCGACGACGGCGAGAAGAAGCAGACCGACGCGGTCAAGGAACTCAACGGGATCTCCGCTTCGTACGCCGACCTCAAGAAGCAGGTCGACGGGCTGAACACCAAGGACCAGGCGAAGTTCGCCGACGGTCTCAAGGACATCGCCACCGAACTCGACAAGCTGAGCAAGAGCGGGAACGACGCTCTGAAGAAGCTCGAGGAGGGTGACGTGGGCAAGGCCATGGCCCAGCAGGAGAGCTGCAAGAGCGCCTCCGGCTCGCCCGAGGTCACCAAGGGCTGAGCCTCCCGGCCCGCCTGACCCTGACACGCCTGATCCCGGCCCGCCTGACCCCGGCCCGCCTGACATCGACCGGGCCGGGGTGCGGCGCCTGCCCACCCACGGCGCCCTCGCCTGACAGGGGGCCGGGTGTCCGGCGTGCGCCCGCTGTGTCGTCGCCCTTTGGGGGTGCGGGCTGCCGCCCACCGCACCGTCGCCTCGTAGGGACGCGCGTGCCAGGGCCGCCCGCGGCGCCGTCGCCCCGTACCGGCGCGTGTGCCGGCGCTCACCGCGGCCCCGGGCCGGTCGCCGGCGCTGGTGAGCGTGCCCGGCACAGCGCCTTCCGGGGCTCGCGGGTCACAATGGGGTGGTGAGCCACACCACCCTGTCACCGCTGCCCTCGTCCGACCGTCCCGATGTCGCCGCCCGGCTGCGGGACGCCCTGCTGCGGGCGTCCTACACCGCCGACGGGATGCTCGACCTGCTCGGAGCTCCCGCGTACGCGGCGCTGGCGCGCAGCGAGACCGTGCCCGCGCTCCGGGCGACCCGTGGGGACACGCCGCTGGAGGCGCTCGTACGGCTGTTCCTGTTGCAGCAGCCCGTGCCGCACGCGCGCGTGGCGGACGTGCTGCCGGTCGCCGAGTGCCTCGACAGCGGCTGGCTGACCCCGGTCGGCGGCGACGAGGTGGCCGCGACCGTCGACATCCGGCCGTACGGCGGGACCGACGGCGAGGACTGGTTCATCGTGTCCGACCTCGGGTGCGCGGTCGGCGGAGCCGGCGGCATCGGCAGCCGCGAGGAAGGCGTCGTGCTCGGCGTCGGCGGGGCGTCCACCACGCTCGCCGGCATCACCGTGCGCACGCCCGTCGCCTCCGCGCTCGACCTCGGCACCGGCTCCGGGATCCAGGCGCTGCACACCGCCCAGCACGCCACGCACGTGACGGCGACCGACCTCAACCCCCGCGCCCTGCACATCACCGCGCTCACCCTGGCGCTGTCCGGCGCCCCGGCGGCCGAGCTGCGCGAGGGCTCCCTGTTCGAGCCGGTCGGCGACCGGACGTACGACCTGATCGTGTCGAACCCTCCCTTCGTGATCTCGCCCGGCGCCCGGCTGACCTACCGGGACGGCGGGATGGGCGGGGACGATCTGTGCCGCACGCTCGTTCAGGAGGCGGGGGAGCGGCTGAACGACGGCGGGTACGCGCAGTTCCTCGCCAACTGGCAGCACGTGGAGGGGGAGGACTGGCAGGACCGGCTCCGCTCGTGGGTGCCGCGCGGTTGCGACGCGTGGATCGTGCAGCGCGAGGTGCAGGACGTCATGCAGTACGCCGAGTTGTGGCTGCGCGACGCGGGCGACCACCGCAGCGATCCCGCCGAGTACCAGGCGCGGTACGACGCCTGGCTCGACGAGTTCGAGGCGCGCAAGGTGAGGGCCGTCGGCTTCGGGTGGATCACGCTCCGCAAGACCGGCGCCGCCGAGCCCTCGATCACGGTCGAGGAATGGCCGCATCCGGTCGAACAACCGCTCGGGGACGCGGTGCGGGCGCACTTCGAGCGCGTCGACTTCCTGCGTGAGCACGACGACGCGGCCCTGCTCGCCGGCCACTTCCGGCTCGTGGCCGAGGTCGTCCAGGAGCAGGTCGGACTGCCCGGCGCCGAAGACCCCGAGCACGTGGTGCTCCGTCAGCACCGGGGGATGCGCCGGGCCACCAAGGTGGACACGGTCGGCGCGGGTTTCGCGGGCGTGTGCGACGGCACGCTGAGCGCGGGCCGCATTCTGGACGCCATCGCGCAGTTGGTCGGCGAGGACCCGGTCCTGCTGCGGGACCGCACTCCCGAGCAGATCCGGCTGCTGGTGGAACAGGGATTCCTCGAACCGGCACAGTGACGGGGCCGCCCCGGCCGGGTGCAAGCGCGGCCGGGAGCCTGGCCCGCCCAGGCGGGATGGAAGCGTGCCGGGTGTCGGGATGGAAGTCTGGCCGCCCCGTCCGAGTGGAAGCGTGGCCAAGCTCCGGGATGGATGCTCGGCCCCCCCCGGCCGGGCGGAGGCGGCGCCTCGCACCGGGTTGGAAGTCGGTCCGCCCCGGCCGGGTGCAAGCGACGCCGCGCGCCGCGATGGAAGCGTGGCCCGGCCGACGGGATGAAAGCGTGCCGCGATGGAAGCGGGCCCCGCGTCGGGGCGGGACCTTGCCAGGTGTGCGGACTCGGGAGTCCCGCGAGCTTCCGGTGAAGACGGATTCGACACACCGGCGTGCGGGCGGCGGCTCCCGCTCCCCGGTGGCGACCCACCGCCGCCGGTCCCCGCGGGGCCGGCCGGACCCGCCCTCCGCTCCCCGTTCACCGTGGGTTTCCCCGCTCGCCGTCCGGGCGTGCCAGCCTCCCGAGCCTGGACCACCGGGGCGGGAAGGACACAGCGATGGAGAGCGGACCGGCGATCTTCGCGGGGACGGCGTTCGCCCTGTTCGGAGGGGGACTGCTGGCCTGGACCGCGGTACGGCTGCGGCACCGCGAGCCCGTCGCCCTCGGTGTGAACCCCGTCGCATCGGCGACGCTCGCGAGCCTCGCCGCGGTCGGCGCGCTGGTGCTCGGCGTGTGGTGCTTCACGCGCGCGTAGGGAGGGGCTCTCCGGCCTCCGCGCGGACGTCCGCCAGTAATTGAGAGGTCACGCTCCGGATGGGGCCGAAACAGCCGGTGTCCACTCCGGGCGGCAGGAATGGCGGTAGTCGGGTTACCGTTCGAGTGGCCGTTGCGGGCTTTTCCCGTTTGACACGGGGGCGGGATGTACCGTCACACTCCGCAGCGTCAGCACGACACGACCCCCGGGAGCAAGGCCTGGGGAGACCCCCCGCGTCGATCCGGAGAGAAGAGCGAAGTTGTCCCCGACCAGCGACACCGCACACGGCGGCCGCCGACTCGTCATCGTCGAGTCGCCTGCCAAGGCGAAGACGATCAAGGGCTACCTCGGCCCCGGCTACGTCGTCGAAGCGAGCGTCGGGCACATCCGCGACCTCCCGAACGGCGCCGCGGAGGTGCCCGAGAAGTACACCGGTGAGGTGCGCCGCCTCGGCGTCGACGTCGAGCACGACTTCCAGCCCATCTATGTCGTCAACGCGGACAAGAAGGCGCAGGTCAAGAAGCTCAAGGACCTGCTGAAGGACTCCGACGAACTCTTCCTCGCCACCGATGAGGACCGCGAGGGCGAAGCCATCGCGTGGCACCTGCTCGAAGTCCTGAAGCCCAAGGTCCCGGTCCACCGGATGGTCTTCCACGAGATCACCAAGGACGCGATCCGCAGCGCCGTCGCCAACCCGCGCGAGCTCAACAAGCGCATGGTCGACGCCCAGGAGACCCGCCGCATCCTCGACCGCCTCTACGGCTACGAGGTCTCGCCGGTCCTGTGGAAGAAGGTCATGCCGCGGCTGTCGGCCGGCCGTGTGCAGTCCGTGGCCACCCGTCTCGTCGTCGAGCGGGAGCGCGAGCGCATCGCCTTCCGTTCCGCCGAGTACTGGGACCTGACCGGCACCTTCGGCACCGGCCGCGCCGGTGACGCCTCCGACCCGTCGACGCTGATCGCCCGCCTGACGGCGGTCGACGGCAAGCGCGTCGCCCAGGGCCGCGACTTCGACTCCCTCGGGCAGATCAAGAGCCCGAACACGCTCCACCTGGACGAGACGAACGCCCGCGCCCTCGCCGCCGCCCTCCAGGACACCGCCTTCGCGGTCCGCTCGGTCGAGTCCAAGCCGTACCGCCGCTCGCCGTACGCCCCCTTCCGTACGACGACGCTCCAGCAGGAGGCCTCGCGCAAGCTCGGCTTCGGCGCGAAGGCGACCATGCAGGTGGCCCAGAAGCTGTACGAGAACGGCTTCATCACCTACATGCGTACGGACTCCACCACGCTGTCGGACACGGCGGTCGGTGCCGCCCGTGCCCAGGTCACGCAGCTGTACGGGGCCGACTACCTGCCGGCCCAGCCGCGCACGTACGCCGGGAAGGTCAAGAACGCACAGGAGGCGCACGAGGCGATCCGTCCCTCGGGTGATCGTTTCCGCACCCCGGCCGAGACGGGTCTGACCGGCGACCAGTTCCGCCTGTACGAGCTGATCTGGAAGCGGACCGTCGCCTCCCAGATGAAGGACGCGGTCGGCAACTCCGTCACCGTCAAGATCGCCGGCCGGGCCTCCGACGGCCGCGACGCCGAGTTCAGCGCGTCCGGCAAGACCATCACCTTCCACGGCTTCCTCAAGGCGTACGTCGAGGGCGCGGACGACCCGAACGCGGAGCTGGACGACCGCGAGCGCCGGCTGCCGCAGGTCGGCGAGGGCGACGCGCTCTCCGTCGAGGAGATCACCGTCGACGGCCACGCCACCAAGCCCCCGGCCCGCTACACCGAGGCCAGCCTCGTCAAGGAGCTGGAAGAGCGCGAGATCGGCCGCCCGTCGACGTACGCGTCGATCATCGGCACGATCCTCGACCGCGGATACGTCTTCAAGAAGGGCACGGCGCTCGTCCCGTCGTTCCTCTCCTTCGCCGTGGTCAACCTCCTGGAGAAGCACTTCGGGCGGCTCGTCGACTACGACTTCACCGCCAAGATGGAGGACGACCTCGACCGCATCGCGCGGGGCGAGGCGCAGTCCGTGCCGTGGCTGAAGCGGTTCTACTTCGGCGAGGGCGAGGCCACCGGCGCCGCGGAGGCGGGCAACGGAGACGGCGACCACCTCGGCGGCCTCAAGGAACTCGTCACCGACCTGGGCGCCATCGACGCCCGCGAGGTGTCCTCCTTCCCGGTCGGCAACGACATCGTGCTGCGCGTCGGCCGCTACGGGCCCTACGTCGAGCGCGGGGAGAAGGACGCCGAGAACCACCAGCGCGCCGACGTCCCCGAGGACCTGGCCCCCGACGAGCTGGACGTCGAGTACGCGGAGGAGCTGCTCGCCAAGCCGAGCGGCGACTTCGAGCTCGGCGCCGACCCGGCGACCGGCCACCAGATCATCGCCAGGGACGGCCGCTACGGCCCGTACGTCACCGAGGTGCTCCCCGAGGGCACCCCGAAGACGGGCAAGAACGCCGTGAAGCCGCGTACGGCCTCGCTGTTCAAGACGATGTCGCTGGACACGGTGACGCTCGACGACGCCCTCAAGCTGATGTCGCTGCCGCGGATCGTCGGCAAGGACGCCGAGGGCGTGGAGATCACCGCGCAGAACGGCCGCTACGGCCCGTACCTGAAGAAGGGCACGGACTCGCGGTCGCTGACCTCCGAGGACCAGCTCTTCACCATCACGCTCGACGAGGCGCTCGCGATCTACGCGCAGCCCAAGCAGCGTGGACGCGCGGCCGCCAAGCCGCCGCTCAAGGAGCTCGGCGAGGACCCGGTCAGCCAGAAGCCGGTCGTGGTGAAGGACGGCCGCTTCGGCCCGTACGTCACCGACGGCGAGACCAACGCGACCCTGCGGTCCGGCGACAGCGTCGAGGAGATCACCCCGGAGCGCGGCTACGAGCTGCTCGCCGAGAAGCGCGCCAAGGGGCCGGCCAAGAAGACCGCGAAGAAGGCGCCGGCCAAGAAGGCCGCCACCAAGAAGGCCCCGGCCAAGAAGACCGCCGCGAAGAAGACGACGGCTTCGAAGACGACCGCCAAGAAGGCTCCGGCCAAGAAGGCCACCGCCAAGAAGACGGCCGCCTCGGAGGGCTGAGACCGCCCGCCGGACCCCACCGGCACCCGGCTGGAACCGACTTCGGCTACCCGCCGGCGAGCGCCCCTACACCTTCCGGTGTGGGGGCGTTTGTATGTTCGGCCGCCCCTTCGGGGAGCTGGCCCCTCCGGATAGGCTGTCAGGATGACGCGAGCCGAGCAGCCAACGGCCCACCACCGGGCCCCCGACGACGCCCTGGTCGCAGATTCCCGGGAGCGCGCCGTGCGCGCACTCCTGCGGCGACCCCAGTTGAAACGGCTGTGGAGCGCACAGCTCGTCAGCGGTGTGGGCGATGCCCTGGCCCTGCTGGTCCTGGTCGTGCTGGCCCTCCAGGCCGCCATAGCCGAGGGCTCCTTCGGCGGCGGCTACCGCGGGGTGAGCATCGCCGTCGCGGCCGTCTTCGGCACGCGCATCCTCGCGACGCTCCTCTTCGGGGCCGTACTCCTCGGGCCGCTGGGCTCCCTCACCTCCCAGGAGGGGCCGCTCGACCGCCGCTGGACGATGGTCGGCGCGGACGGCGTGCGCGCCGCGCTGCTGATCGTCGCGCCGCTGTGGATCGACTGGACCCCGGACGACGCGCTTGCCGCCCTCCTGGTGACCGCCTTCGTGACCGGGGTCGCCGAGCGCTTCTGGACCGTGTGCCGCGAGAGCGCGGCGCCCGCACTGCTGCCCGCGCCGCCCCTGGAGGGTGCCACGGTGCGCCCGCTGCCGGACCACATGGACGCCCTGCGGCGCCTGTCGCTGCGTACGGCCTTCGTGACGGTGCCGCTCGCGGCTGCCGCGCTCGTCGTGGTCTCCCTGTTCAACAACCTGCTGGGCGCGGGGATCGACTGGTTCGAGCAGCACCAGGCGGCCCTCGCCTCGTACGTGGCCGCCGGACTGTTCGCCGCCTCGCTGTCGGTGCTCGTCTTCCTGGAGCTGCCCGACACGCGGACGCCCCGTGCGCGCTCCCCGCTGGAGGGGCTGCGCCGGCCCAAGACGGGCACCGGCGTCGACAAGGGCCGCACCGGAGCCGTACCGCTGCTGGTGCCGGCCTGCGCCGCGGTCGCCGGAGCCGTCGCGGCGGCCGTCGCCGTCTTCGTGCTGCACGCCAAGGACCTCGGCGGCGGGCCGGTCACCTACGGGCTGCTGGTGCTCGCGCTGACCGGCGGCGTCGTGCTCGGCATCCGTACGGCCCCGTCCCTGCTGCCCGCCCTGTCGCGGCGCCGCCTGCTCGCCCTGGCCATCGCCTTCACCGGCGTCGCGCTGCTCGCCGCCGGACTCGTGCCGGACGTCACCTCGGTGCTGCTGATAGTGGGCCTCGCGGGAGTCGGCGCGGGCGTCGCCGCCAACACCGGGCACACGCTGCTCGACCAGGAGACCGAGGAGTACCGCCGGCCCCGGACGACCGAGCACCTGCACGCCGTCGTACGGGTGTTCGTGGCGCTCGGTGTGCTGATCGCCCCGCTCGTGGCCGCCGCCATCGGGCCGCACCGCCTGGAGAACGGCAAGTTCGTCTTCGCGCACGGCGGTGCCGCCTTCACCCTGATGCTGGTCGGCGCCCTGCTGCTGCCGGTGGCCGCGCTGGTGCTCGCCAAGGTCGACGACCGCTCCGGCGTCCCGCTGCGGCACGACCTGCGGGACGCGCTGCGCGGCGGGGACGACCCCGCCCAGGCGCCCGCCGCCGCCGGCTTCTTCATCGCGCTGGAGGGCGGCGACGGCGCCGGAAAGTCCACGCAGGCCGAGGCGCTCGCGGAGTGGATCCGCGCCAAGGGCCACGAGGTCGTGGTCACCCGCGAGCCGGGGGCCACGCCCGTCGGCAAGCGGCTGCGCTCGATCCTGCTGGACGTGTCCTCCGCCGGCCTCTCGCACCGCGCGGAGGCCCTCCTCTACGCCGCCGACCGCGCCGAGCACGTGGACACCGTGGTGCGCCCGGCGCTCGAACGCGGTGCCGTCGTCATCTCCGACCGCTACATCGACTCCTCGGTCGCCTACCAGGGAGCCGGCCGCGACCTGTCGCCGACCGAGATCGCCCGGATCTCGCGGTGGGCGACGGACGGGCTCGTGCCGCATCTCACGGTGCTGCTCGACGTCTCCCCGGAGACCGCCCGCGAGCGGTTCACCGAGGCGCCCGACCGCCTGGAGTCCGAGCCGGCCGAGTTCCACGCGCGCGTGCGGTCCGGTTTCCTGACCCTGGCCGCCGCCGACCCCGGGCGCTACCTGATCGTCGACGCGGGCCAGGAGCCCGAGGCGGTCACCACGGTCGTCCGGCACCGGCTCGACATGATGCTGCCCCTCTCCGAGGCCGAGGTGAAGGCCCAGGAGGAGGCGCGGCGCAAGGCCGAGGAGGAGGCCCGGCGCAGGGCCGAGGAGGAGGCCGCGCGCAAGGCGGAGGAGGAGCGCCTGGAGCGGGAGCGCCAGGAGCAGCTCGCCAGGCTGCGCGCCGAGGAGGAGGAGCGCAAGCAGCGCGAGCTGGAGGAGGCGCAGCGCCGCGAGGCCGAGCGTCAGGCCGAGGAGGCCCGGCAGCGTGCCGAGGAGGCCCGCCGCCGCGCCGAGGAGGAGCGCGTCCGCAAGCTCGCCGAGGAGCAGGCGCGAGCCGCCGAGGAGGAGCGCAGGCGCAGGCAGGCCGAGGAGGAGGCCCGACTGCGGGCCGAGGCCGAGGAGCGGCGCCTGGAGAAGCAGCGCAAGGCCGAGGAGGCTTTGATGCGGGCGGAGCAGGCCCGCCGGGCGGCGGCGGAGGCCGCGGCGGCGTCGGCGGCCGCGGTGAGCGCCGCCGCGTCGCTCGGCTCGGCTCCCGCGACCCCCGCGCGGTCGGCGTCGGACGACGACCTGACCGTGCCGACGCCGGTCGTGACCCCGTCGAACGCCACGGGAGGCCCGGCGGACGAGACCGCGGTGCTGCCGCCCGTGCGGCCCGGTGAGCCCGGTGAGCGGGACGCCGGTGCGCGCCGGGACGGCGGGTCCCGCTCCGGTGGCGGATCGCGTCCGGACGTCGAGGAGACGGCCAGGCTGCCGAAGCCGCCCGCGCCGCCCTCCGCGGCGGAGGAGACCGCCGTACTGCCCCCGGTGGCGCCGGGCGCCGCGGACGAGACGGCCGTGCTGCCTCCGGTACGCGCGGACCGCCCGGCCGACGAGACCGAGGTGCTGCCGCCCGTACGTGACGCCGGCGGGCCTCCCGCGCGCGGCACCGCGGCCGACCCCTCGGACCGTGTGCCGCCGGGCTTCTTCCGCGACGAGCCTTCCGCGGGCGACGGACGCCGGCGGAACGCGGGCGGGGACGCGGGCGAGAACGGCAACGAACGCACGCGTGAGCTGCCGCAGATCGACGAGACGGGCACCCCGCGCCGCCCGCGCTCCGACTGGGCCGAGGAGACTCCGCTGGACGACCTCCCGACCCTCGCGGACGAACTGCTGGGCCCGCGCGACGACGAGGACCGGGACGAGGGCCGCGGCGGGCGCCGGGGACGACGGGGGCGCTGACCCGGCGTGACGCGCCCCGCGTCCGGCGTCGGGTGGTTCCGACGCCGGACGCGGGGCGCCGTACTGCTCGGCGCCGACGCGGGCGAGTCCCGAGCGGTGTGTGAGGCGGGGAGTCCGGTGGGCTCCCCGCCTTCGTCGTCTCCGGGCGGGGGACGGGTGGGGGCCGGGGGTGTCGCCGGGCGAGGCCGGGCGAGGTCGTTCTGGGGCCGGGCGGCGTCGGGGCGGCCGTCGCGCACCTGCGCCCGGCGGGAATGTCAGTCCGCTCCCGCACAATGGGACGCGGCAAGGCGACGTGTGACGAAAGGGCGGTGCTCCCATGCCCGTGTGGGACGACCTGGTGGGCCAGGAGAAGGTGACCGTGCAGCTCGTCGGCGCCGCCCGGGACGCCGACGCCCTGGTGACGGCGACCGCCGAGGACACGGCGCCGCCGGAGGCGTCGAAGATGACGCACGCCTGGCTGTTCACGGGGCCGCCCGGCTCGGGCCGGTCCACCGCGGCTCGGGCGTTCGCCGCGGCGCTCCAGTGCGTCAGTCCCGACCGCGCCCTGGGCGGAGTCCCCGGCTGCGGGTTCTGCGACGGCTGCCATACGAGCCTGGTGGGCACCCACGCCGACGTGCAGATCGTCCGCACCGACCTGCTCTCCATCGGCGTGAAGGAGACCCGGGACCTGGTCCGCCACGCCCAGATGTCGCCGGCGACCGGCCGCTGGCAGGTCATCGTCCTGGAGGACGCCGACCGCCTCACGGAGGGCGCGGGCAACGTCATCCTGAAGGCGGTCGAGGAGCCGGCCCCCCGGACGGTCTGGCTGCTGTGCGCCCCGTCCATCGAGGACGTCCTGCCCACCATCCGCTCCCGCTGCCGCCTCCTCACCCTGCGCACCCCGCCGGTGGACGCGGTCGCCGACATCCTCGTGCGCCGTGACGGCATCGAGCCGACGGTCGCGGCGGCCGTCGCCCGGGCCACCCAGGGGCACATCGGCCGGGCCCGCAGACTGGCCACGGACGAGCGGGCCCGCGCGCGCCGGGCCGCCGTCCTCAAGCTGCCCCTGCGGATCGACGACGTCGGCGGCTGCCTCAAGGCGGCCCAGGAGCTGATCGACACGGCCTCGGAGGACGCCAAGCAGCTCGCCGAGGAGGTCGACGTGAAGGAGACCGACGACCTCAAGGCGGCGCTCGGCGCGAGCCAGGGCGGCCGGATGCCGCGCGGCACCGCCGGGGTCATGAAGGACCTGGAGGACAAGCAGAAGCGGCGGCGGACGCGTACGCAGCGCGACAGCCTCGACCTCGCGCTGATCGATCTCACCGGGTTCTACCGCGACGTCCTCGCCCTCCAGCTCGGCTCCCGCGTGGCCATCGCCAACACCGAGGTGCAGGACAGCCTGGAGCGCATCGCGCGCGGCAGCTCGCCGGAGGCGACCCTGCGCCGGATCGACGCGATCGCCGCGTGCCGCGAGGCCCTCGACCGGAACGTGGCCCCGCTCCTCGCGGTGGAGGCGATGGCGGTCACCCTGAGAGCGGGCTGACCGGCCGTCGTCGGGGACGACCTGGGGTGGGGCAGGCGCCGATACCGAGCCGGCGTCGGACCGTCGCCGGCGGTGGCTTGGGGTGGGACCGGGGCGTCGGTCGTGGCCCGGTGTCGACGTCCTGTCGGGACCTGTTGACGGGGTCACTCGTACGAGGCGGTTCCGCCACTGATGGTGACCGATTCGTCGCGCAAGGTTACGCTCGCGGGATGCACCTCAGGCGCTTCCCGCGGCCGTCGCGGTCCCTCCGGCCGACCTGGTCCCTCCGTTCCGCTTCCGCCCGGTCCCCCCGCCCGGCCCGGTCCACGGGCGTCACGGGCCCTCTGCGCACGGGCGGCACGCTGCTCGCCGTCACGGCCCTGCTGGTCTCCGCGTGCTCCTCCGGCGGCTCGACGTCGGCGTCGACGGCGGACGTGGCGCTGGCGGCGCTCCCCACGGCCACACCCTCGGCCCTCTCCCCGTACTACGGGCAGAAGCTGACCTGGCGCGAGTGCGGTGTCCCCGGTTTCCAGTGCGCCACGATGAAGGCGCCGCTCGACTACGACAAGCCCGGCGCGGGGGACATCAAGCTGGCCGTCGCCCGCAAGAAGGCCACGGGCCCGGGGAAGCGGATCGGCTCGCTGCTGGTGAACCCTGGCGGGCCGGGCGGCTCGGCGATCGGCTACCTGCAGCAGTACGCGGGCGTCGGCTACCCGGCGGAGGTCCGGGCGCGCTACGACATGGTGGCGGTCGACCCGCGCGGCGTGGCCCGCAGCGAGCCGGTCACCTGCCTCACCGGCCCCCGGATGGACGCGTACACGCAGACCGACGTCACCCCGGACGACCAGAAGGAGCAGGGGCAACTGGTCGCCGCGTACAAGGAGTTCGCGGAGGGCTGCGGCCGGCGCTCGCCCAAGCTGCTGCGGCACGTGTCGACGGTCGAGGCGGCCCGGGACATGGACGTGCTGCGCGCCGTGCTCGGCGACGAGAAGCTGCACTACGTCGGCGCCTCCTACGGCACGTTCCTGGGGGCGACGTACGCCGGGCTCCACCCCGACCGGGTGGGGCGGCTCGTGCTGGACGGGGCGATGGACCCCTCGCTCTCGGCCCGCAGGCTGAACGAGGACCAGACGGCTGGGTTCGAGACGGCGTTCCAGTCCTTCGCGAAGGACTGCGTGGCGCAGAGCGACTGCCCGCTGGGCGGCTCGGGCACCAGCACGGCACAGGCCGGCAAGAAGCTGCGGGCGTTCTTCGACGGGCTCGACCGGACGCCCATCCCGGCGGGCGACGCGGACGGCCGGATGCTCGGCGAGGCGCTGGCCACCACCGGCGTGATCGCGGCGATGTACGACGAGTCGGCGTGGCCGCAACTGCGCGAGGCCCTCACCTCGGCGATGAAGGACAAGGACGGCGCCGGCCTGCTCGTCCTCTCGGACAGCTACTACGAGCGCGACGAGAACGGCCGGTACACGAACCTGATGTTCGCCAACGCGGCGGTGAACTGCCTGGACCTCCCGGCGGCCTTCTCCACCCCCGAGGATGTGGAGAAGGGGCTCCCCGCCTTCGAGAAGGCGTCCCCGGTCTTCGGCAAGGGACTGGCGTGGGCGTCCCTGAACTGCGCGTACTGGCCGGTGAGGGCGACCGGGGAGCCCCACCGCATCGAGGCGAAGGGCGCGGCCCCGATCCTGGTGGTCGGCACCACCCGGGACCCGGCCACCCCCTACGCCTGGGCACAGGCGCTGGCCGACCAGCTCTCCTCCGCGACCCTTCTCACGTACAACGGCGACGGCCACACCGCCTACGGCCGCGGCAGCACCTGCATCGACTCCGCGATCAACCGCTATCTGCTCCAGGGAACCGCTCCCGCCAAGGAGAAGCGCTGCTCGTAGCACCGTCGCCCGCCCCGGTGCCGTGGGCCCCGGGGCGTGTGCGGAGCACTCCTCGAAACTGTGTAGACTTACCGACGTTGCTGATCGCACCATGGTGCGGACAGCGCGCCGCCTTAGCTCAGATGGCCAGAGCAACGCACTCGTAATGCGTAGGTCTCGGGTTCGAATCCCGAAGGCGGCTCTGCCGAAGCCTCAGGACTCACTCGCCGTGACCTGGGGCTTTTGCTTTTACCGGATGCGGCGGCGCCGCCGGGCGCGGGCCGCGCGGCGCTGTGGGTCTCAATTCTGGTCTCAATGCCCCGATCGGGGCACTTGCACGGGATGGCTGCTCGAACTCCCGGCCGCCGGCAGCAAGCCGACCGCCGTCGCTGGCGTCTCGGACGCGAATGTGTGGACCTGATCGGCATGGAGGCCGAAATCGTCCCAGCGAGCGTGCGGCACCCACGGGATAGTTTTCGTCGTATTGACGATTAGCTGTCTGAGGTGTCAAGCTCAAGTTCATGCGCGCGTTCATCTCGCACAACCACCGTGACAAGCCCGCGGTGAAGCCGCTCGCCGCCCGCCTGCGGCTCCTTGGTGTCGATGTATGGCTCGACTCATGGGAGATCCGCCCGGGAGACACCATCCCGGGTAGGGTCAACCAAGCGCTCAGCGTGGTCGACACTGTGATGGTCTTTTGGTCTGAGAATGCCTCGAAGTCTCGATGGGTGCACACAGAGTGGGAGACGGCCCTTACGCGGAGCCTGGACGATGACTCTGTCCGGGTCATTCCGGTACTCCTCGACGAGACCCCTCTGCCGGCTCTTCTGCGGCGGATCATGTGGGTCTCTATGACAGACGACGATGTGGATCGTGCCGCGCGAGAACTCGTGGGCATCGAATCTCAGGCCGACTTGGTCAAGACAATGCAGCAGACCGTCGAAGAATCGGGCCTCGAATACCAATACTTCCAGGGGTACGGGGTGGCCGTGGGTTGCCTCAAGTGTGGGGCACCAAGCTCAAAGCTGGAGGGATGGAGTGAGGTGGACTACTCACGCGATGATCTTTATGCGGGGGTTCGGTGTACCCAGTGCGGCTGGAATGAAGGTGGCGAAACCTTCTGGTGACAGCTGAAAGCCTGGCTCAGGCCTTCTCTGAGCCAGGTCTTTCGTTCAGCGGATACGACGGCGGCGGGCACGGGCCGTGCGGTGGGCCGAGACCTCAGATGCGGGTTCCCGGCGCGGCTCCGTTAGACGCTCTGGGTACGCGCTCTCCCCTCTCCTGCCTGCCTTGGTTCCAGCTTCCCATGTGGGCGTCGGCGCGTCAGGGGTGGCCAACTGGGCAACACATGCAGGACGTGTACGCGGCTAGAACTCCTGTTCAATCCCCGCATTGGCCTCTCTGATGAACGCGATGCATCGCTTCACCATCTTTTCGAGGTTGCTTCGAGGTGCTGGCCGCTCCGCCCAATTCTCGCAAACCTTGCGGGCGATCTTATTCTTGTCAGGCGCGGTGGATCTACCTGTTTTTGCGTTCTTCAGAACCAGCGGGTTCTGCCATTTCTCACCCTGCCATTCCAGGGGTCTAGCCTGGGGGTGCACTTCTGCCACTGCGGCCTTCAAGATTGCAGGAGGTACGTAGTTTTCGACAGTGTAGCCGTCCGTAATCCAGGTAAAACCATGCACTTCGGCACCGTTGAACTCATCCCTTACGCGCTTCTTCGTTTCGTTGAGGGATTTTCCTGCGTACGTCCTGTCGCTGTCGATGACGATGGCAAGACGTCTATTTAGACGGCGTAGGTTGATGAAGTCTGTGACCTCTTCGTCCACCGATGTAAGTTGGTTTAGTAGTCCGCCACCATAGAACATGATGGAATAGTGGATTCCTTCAATTAAGTCGTCAGTGTATCGCTCGATCCAGTATTTCAGATAGGTTCGATCCGAAGGACCCTCAACCCAGATGATGGCGTTTGTCTGCAAAATGTCGGAAGGTCGATATCCTAGATCAGAGCAAATGTTTGAGAGGGTGGAAGGGCTCTGTGCCGGGGTGAGCTTAGTGCTTTCTCCGTCGTGTGAGACGTGAATGATCGAGGCTCTTTGATAGTCGAGTAGGTGAGCGGAGTGAGTTGCGATAACGTACTGATTACTTGTTTCGTTGGCGAGATACCTGATAAATTTTCGCTGCAGCACTGGGTGCAGATGTACTTCGGGCTCCTCGATGCAGACCACAGTATGCTCCAGCACGGTGGCCGCTACAGCCAGGATGACTACCTGATGGATTCCTGTCCCGAGGTGCTCCAATGGAAGCATCTTTCCGGCGTGATGGACGTTCAACGTGGTGGCATTGTGCTGCACCTCAAGCTGCGCTGACTCGTCATCGAGGATGTTCTTCAAAAATCTGTTGATCGCGGCGAATCTTGCTGAGTCCTCGCGATGTTTCTCTGCGCTTGGGTTCTGCAAGCGCTGCAATTTGTCGAGTAGTCCAAAGCCCTCATGTGACCCCTCCGCTGTCATTCCATCAGCGAGTGGCTGGATCTGGCGGAAGGATTCGATGGTTTCGACTTGGAAATTTGGATTCCTCGTTCTCAGGAGCCATTGAAAGATGGTTTGCGCATTCTGTCGCCCTGCAGACAAGGTGTGCCCCTGGCTGTATTGGCTCACCAATGTTCCGGCCAGACCGGCTAGATCGCCATACTTGCCCACCAGTTCATCGAACTGGGTGGCAACAAGCCTGCCGCTCTCATCGAATTCGAGCCATGTCAGACCGTCGTCGAATTTGCGCAATGATGGGTGAGTGAGGAGATTTTTCAGCATTCCCGTGGCTGACCGCTGTTGATCGCTCATTTTCGTAATTACCTGATCAGGGTCAAACGGCAGCGCATAGCGGCAAGGGACGTTTCCTCTCGCTTGGGGGCGGTCCAGAGAACCTAGCGAAAGACTCCCCCCGGAAGCTGCCCTTTTCAGAAAGCGAAGGAAATTCGACTTCCCGGCGTTGTTCTGTCCGGCAAGCAGCGTGACTGGGGCCAACTTTCCGCTGTACTGCATTTCTTCGCCGAAGCTTCGGTAGCCGGCGATGGCGAGGCCGGGGAAGATCAGTTCAGCCATGGTGCCCCCTGGTGCGCTAGATGCCACCCAAGTAACGCGTGTAATGGTCCGAGCAGCATAGCTCCGAGTGAAATGCGTGCGGGACCTAGCGTGATGGTGAGGGCGACGGCGTACTGAGTCGTTCGACTGCACAACAAGCACTCAGCGGCCAGTGCAGTTGTGGGGGTGCTGCGTCAGGCAGGCATCGGGTTTGGCGTCCTCGCAACCGTTGATCGAATGGCGAAGGATGGGACTGGGTCAGGTGGCTGTCGATTGATGGCAGGGGCAGGCACGTCTCCCGTCGCTGAGTCTGGTCTCAATCGCGGTCTCAATCCGCCTACGACCCTGGCGTACCCGTCGTCGTCCATTGACGTCCAAGGTCCGGCCTGATCAGGCATGATGCCTGTTTCTCGGATGTCCACGGACGCCCCCGGACCAAGATCGGACAACTCGTAATGCGTAGGTCTCGGGTTCGAATCCTGAAGGCGGCTCTGTGGAAGCCTCAGGACTCACTCGCCGTGACCTGGGGCTTTTGCTTTTGTCGGGGGCGGTGCGGACGCAGCGGCGCCGCCAGGCGGCCCGCACGGCGGTCCCAGTCTCAGTCGCAAGCCTGTGCCGCAAGATCTTCATGATCGTGGGCATGTCCACGCCCATCTCGTTCAGGATCGTGCTCGCTGTGTGACGCTGTGTCGCCTCCCGTCGTAGAGGCACCCGTCGGCACTGCCCGCTTCCGTTGACGATCACCGCCGCGGGGGGAAAGTCGTCACCCAACAGGTCGAGCCTCCCGAGTCCCTGCCAGACCTGCGCAAGCTCTTGGACAACGAGCTCTATGACCAGGCGGTCCCCGAAGTCGGGATCGCGGCTGGGATGCGACGGCCACCCTGGCCGTCGCATCCGCCTCAAATACGGCCTGGACTCGGTACGATCTGCCTGACCGGGGGTCGCGAACTCACCCATGCACCCGGCCCGTTGGGCTGACTGACCGCTCGAACCCGGCATGGGGGCACTCACGCTCTGGCGCGCAGCACCGAGCTCACGCATCTCAAGAAGGGGGCGGGTCTTGCCAACACCGTGGATGTCGGCCGGGCAGTGGGACAGCATGATGCGGGCCATCACCGAGTCGAAGTACCAGCTGCTGCTGGGCGCCGGCGCCAGCCTGGATTCGGAGGGGCCGCTCGGGCGACTTCCCGGCGGCTGGGACCTCGCCCAGGAGATGGCCACGGCGTTTTCGCTGCCCGGCAATCCGCGCGGGAACCTGCGCCAGGTCTTCTCGATGGCGAGGTCGCGCGTCACGGCGGACGGCCAGAACGTCCTGGCCTATATGGCGGACCGTTTCGCGAACTGCACCGCCCCGTCGTGGTACGCCGACCTCGTCTCGATCCCGTGGCGGTACATCTGGTCGCTGAACATCGACGACTCGGTGGAGAACGCGTACAACAAGCAGTTCACCGAGCACACGGCCAAGGAACTCGTCTCCGTCTCCTGGACGGACCCCCACCGCGTGCCCTCGGGGCACCAGGCCATCCTTGTCCACCTGCACGGTGTCGCCTGGGCGAAGAAGACAGACGACCTCGTCTTCGACATCTCGTCCTACCTGTACGCAGTCACCCAGCGGCACCGCTGGCACAGCATCTTCGCCGACAGCTACTTGGAGACGCCCACCATCATCCTGGGCGCGAGCCTCAACGACGAGATCGACCTGGAGAATGTCCTGGAGAAGGGGCGTGTGCAGGGCGGCTCGGAGCCCTCCGTCATCGTCATGCCGACGATCGACGACTTCGACAAGGAACGCTTCCGTGAGTGGGGTCTTATCCCGGTCGAGGCCACGGCCGAGGAGTTCCTCGCCAGGGTCCGGGCCAGCTGGCCGGACTACTTCCAGCAGGCCGACGTGTCGGCGGACAACCCCAGCCGCATCAACCCCAACGTGTTGAGCTTCCTGAGCCAGTGGCATCCCATCCGCACGGGCCACGAGTACCGCGTCGACGACCGGCACGACTTCTACGCCGGGCACGAACCCCTCTACTCCGACATCCTGCGCGACCTCGACTCGGACCGCGTCCTCACCGACAGCGTCTTCCGCGAGGCGAGGTCGGACGAACCGCAGAAGGTCGTCTGCCTGACCGGTTCCGCGTTCACGGGAAAAAGCACGATAGCCCTTCGAGTCGCGAGGAGACTCGCGGAGCAGGACTGGACGCCGTATCTACTCGATCCCGAACTGCGTCCCTCCCTGGAGGCCACCTTGTGGTGGCTCAGACAGCATCCGCGGACCCTCCTCATCGTCGAGGGCGCCGCCGACTTCGCGAACGACCTCGCCGACATGGCCCTGCGCGCCAAGGAGCGGGGCATTCCCTTCAAGCTGCTGGCCGTGGAACGGCGCTCGCGCGCCCGGGAGGTTCGCCGGAGCTTCACGGGCGTGGGGTTCGCCGACGCGGAGGTCTCCGACAAGCTGAAGGACACGGAGATCGATGCTCTGATCCGGCAGCTCAAGGGGCACGGACGGCTCGGCATCGTGGCCGACGCCGGCCACACCGAACAGGTCGAGTACTTCACGCACAAGCACCGCAGGAACCTCTTCTCGGCAATGTCGAATCTGGAGGAGGCCGACGGGTTCCGCAGCAGGGTGCGGACGGGCTATTCGCGCCTGAAGAGCGAGACCGAACGAGCGGTGTTTCAGGCCGTGTGCATCACCTCAGCCCTCGGATACGGGCTGCCGATCGGCGCTGCGGCGTCCGTCTGCGGACTGCCGGCGAACCAGCTGAACGCTCTGCTGCAGTCCGAATCGGTGCTCGCCGACTTCATCCGCGTCGCCGGGGGGCGTCTGCACCCGCGGCACCGGGCGTTTGGCTCGTACATGTTGGAGAGCGCCTTCAGCGCGCAGGAGAACTACGACGTCACCCTGAAACTCGCCCAGCACTACGGTGTGCAAATCTCCCCGGCGGCGATCGTGTCGCGCACGTTCGCCTACCGGATGGTGCGCCAGCTTCTCGACCACGAGATTCTCACCGTCTGGTTGGGAGTGGAACGCCTGGACGCCTGGTACGAGGCACTGCAGGAGACGTACGCCTGGAACGCCAGGTACTGGGAGCAGCGGGCTCTCGGAGCGAGCAAGCGGGGGCGACACGCCCCGGCCAGTTCATGGGCCCGGCAGGCCATCGCTCAGCACCGTGACGCGTTCGCCCTTAACACGCTGGCCACTGTGCTGTTCCGCAGGTACCTCGCCGAGGGCGGGCCGGAGCACGGCAGGACGGAGAACCTGCTGGAGGTGGCGGCGTACCTGGAGGAGGCGCGCGCCATGGCGGCCGAGGACTCGGAGTACCCCTACATCACCTTCTTCAAGTACACCCTCAACTGGGCGGAGCGGGCCAAGAAGGCGAACGGGCCCATCGACAGGCGTATCGTCCGCCGGTGGAACGACTGGATGCACCTTGTAGAGATATCCCCGATCACGCGTTCGCCCGAGGTCAGGGAGCAGTTGAAGTCGTTCAGCAGGAAGTGGCTCCTGCTGGCCTGAGGACCGTCGGCTCTCCGGGTCAGGGTCAGCTCGCGCTCTCCGGCGAGAGCGCGGGCTCAGAGTCGAGAGCCGCCCGGCACACGGTGGCCTGTGCGTCCGTGTAGGCGAGCAGGTAGACGACGCGGATACGCGATGTCGCGTGGGAACGGAAGTAGCTCACGGTGGCGGCCAGCAGGATGTTCACGGTCTTGCCGAGGTGGCTGCTGCCGCCGCCGGTCCCAAGGAGCGGCAGCACCACGGAGCGCAGAGGTTCTCCGGCGGAGGCCAGCCGGTCCACCTCGGTGAGAACGTTGCGGACACACCGCTCTAGGTCGATGACCTGCCGGTACCCCGAGCCGGGTTCCCCTTCCACGGCGGCGACATGCAGAATGCGCCGCACCTGGTGGCTCTCCTGCAGTTCTCCCGGCCCCGTGACCAGCACCGAGCCCGCTGTTACGTGGGGCCGGCCCGCCATGTGCTCGGCCAGCTCCAGGGCGATGGTGTCGTGCACCAGATGGCCTGCGGTGTCACGGCGGCCGCCGTGGTACCGGATCGTCGCGGAGAGGGTGGGCTCGTCAACGCGCGACATCTCCATCCGCGTATTCTCGGAGTTGACCCACACGTCCGTCCCCAGCACGTTGGCGACGTTCCCGGTGATCATTCCGATGCGATGGCGCCGATCGTCCTGCAACGGCAACTCGTACCGGGTGCACTGCAGGACAGGCTGCGGAGCGTCCTCTGGCGGCCGCTGGTGCGACAGTTGCCTGCGCAGCGTGGTGTTCTCCCGGGTCGCCTTCAGCAGCTGCGCCGAGATTTCGTCCAGACGCCGGGTCTTGCTGAGCCAGGTGAACGACGCCAGCAGGAAGAAGGCGGCGAACCCGGCGGCTCCACCGATTCCGAAGCCCAGGGCCCGGCCCTCGGTCATCGAGTCCGGGAATCCGGAGAACAGGAAGAGGGCCGAGGCCAGGGAGTACAACAGGATCACCGGCAGCTGGAGAGAGTACTGCCGACCTGCCCGGTCCGGTGCGGAGGACCAGATGTGCAGGGCGATGCCGGAGATGCAGAGGACGGCAGTAAGGGAGAGCTGCAGCGGACTCATCGGCCCCGCTTCCTTCTGGTCATGTGACTGAACGGTCGATCGCTGTGCGGGACAGCCCGGCCTGGCCTCCGAGCATATGCCTTGCTATGGAGGGTCAACTCTGATTGGGAGCTCAACTGGAATAAGTGCGAGCGCAGTTGACCGTCGCCTGACTCGCTGCGGGGGTCCAACTGTCGTGCGGAATTTGCCGGGCCCCAGGACTCCTCGGACTCGTTGCCGTTCGGGAGCCGACCGAGCAGGGAGAAGGGAGAGCTGTCGTTCGATCAGAGGAGACCGGCGATGCATGGCAATAGCTCACCCCGAAGGCGAGCCAGGGGCAAGGACTCGTACGGGTGATCGCTTCTGGCGGCACCGGAGACCTGCGGGTTCGCGGTCGTCGGACGCCCCGCTCGTGTGAGTAGGCACTGCGTTGGCGGATTGCCTGGCACGAGGGAACTCAGGACTCACTCGCCGTGACCTGGGGCTTTTGCTTTTGTCGGGGGCGGGGAGAGCCCGGAGTCACGCGTCTTGTTCCGGCGGGGCGTCCGCGTAGTCCTCGGCCAGGTTGGCGATGAGTGCCAGGAGCGCGTCGGCCCGGGGGCGGTCGTCCGGTTGGGTCCGCAGGGCCCGGTGGACCTCGCGGAGACGGGCCAGGGCCGCGGGCTCGCGGTCCTGCACCGCTTCGAGGAGCGGCTCGGAGACCAGGTCGACGCAGGCGCTGAGCAGCCGGCGGGTGGCCGGGGACGGCGGGGCGGTCTCGGGCGCGCCGTGGACGGCGGTCAGATGGCGCGCGGGGTCGGTGAGGCTCCAGCCGGCGAGGGTGCCGTGCTGGACCAGGAGCGCCAGGTCCGGGGCGATCCCGATACGGGCCTCCAGCGGCGCGTCGAGGACATCGGAGTCGCGCAGACAGGTCAGCACCGTGTCCCCGGGCACGCGGCACAGCACCGTGCACATCTCCAGCCGGACGTCCTTCACCTCCTCCGCGCGGAGGCCGCCCGGACGCAGCGGGGGCAGGGCGGGAACGCGCTCGGTGGTCTCGGCGTAGGACGACACGTACGGCAGCTGGAACTCGGCCGCCACCAGGTCCCGGCTGTCCGGGTCGAAGCGGAGGATGTCCGGGGTGTCCCACAGCCAGTCCTGGCTGCCGAAGGTGGCCGCCAGGAACCGCTCGCGTTCCTCGCCGCTCGTGTAGGGCGCGAGGTCCACGGAGTTGCCCGTGAAGCGGGGCGGGACGGCGAGGGGTTCGTCGGTCACGCTCGCGTGCCAGTCGTCGCCGATGGTCAGTCTCATGGTCGGTGCCGCCTCATTTGATCTGCTCCGCCGGAGCCATGTAGCCGTTCTTGGACGGAATCCTGCCCTCCACCACGTCGGCGTGGGTGATCGGCCCGCCGGGGTCGGTGGGCAGGCCGCCCAGCGCCTGCGCCCCGGAGTCGCCCTTGAGTCCGGACGGACCGTAGGCCGTGATCACGTTGCCGCCTCCGGCGCCGCCTCCCCGGGTCACCACGACGTCCTCACCCTGCCGGAAGATCAGGTTCCCGCTGCCCGCCGTCGAGTGGTAGACCGCGTCCGGTTTCTTCAGGATCTCCAGGACGCGTTCGTCGCTGAAGCCGTGCCGGGTGTCCGCGTGGTAGTTGCCGTCCTTCCTCATCCGGTCGCCCTGGGCCCGTTCCACGACCTCGTCCGCGGTCTTGACGGCCTTCTCCCGGGCCATCTGGGCCTTCTCCTCCTTCGTGTACTTGGGCATGAGGCCCAGCGGGTCGGACCCGCCGAAGGGGTTGTCCACGTACGCGACCGGGTTCGGCGCGGGAGCAAGGCCGAGGGGGTCGGGGGAGGTGTAGCGGCCGGCTTCCGGGTCGTAGTAGCGGAAGCAGTTGTAGTGGAGGCCGGTCTCGGGGTCGTAGTACTGGCCGGGGAAGCGGAAGGGCGTGTACGTGCTGCTGTCGCGGGCCCAGGCGGTGGTGCCCCACAGGGTGGAGCGGGAGCGCCAGGCGATGTCGCCGCGCTCGTCGACGAGTTCGGTGGGTGTGCCGATCAGGTCGGTGGCGATGGCGAAGAAGCGGCGGTCGATCTCCGCCTGGCCGTCGTCGGCCGTGAGGATGCGCTCGGTCTGGGTCAGGGGAGTGGCGCCCCGGTGGTCCCAGGTGAGGGCGATCGTGTGCGGCCCGCCCGGCTCGTGGCCGGTCTGCTCGCACAGGGTCAGGCCGTCCCAGGTGAAGCGGACCTCCTCGGCGACGCTCTCGCCGTCGGCCGCCAGACGCTGTTTGGCGGTGCGGCGGCCGAGCGGGTCGTAGCGGTAGCGCCAGCGGGTGCCGTCGGGGGTGGTCACGGAGGTGAGGCGGTTCTCCGTGTCCCAGGTGTAGCGCCAGGTGTCGGGCTTGCGGGAGAGGCGGGTCTTCTGCCGGAGGGTGACCCGGCCGAGGGCGTCGTACGCGAAACGGACGCCGCCGGCCCGGGTGAGGGTGGTGCCGGCGTACGCGCGCGGTCCGCCGGACTCCGCGCCGGGGTGGCCGGACGGCAGCGACGCCGAGGTCAGGTCCCCGGCGTCGTCGTAGGCGTACCGCTCCGTCCAGTCGCGGGCGTGGACGGCGGTGACCCGGCCCGCCCGGTCGAGGTCGAAGGCGCGGGTGCCCGAGAGGCGGTCCGTGACGGAGGTCAGGTGACCGTCGGCGCGGTAGGAGTAGGCGCGGCTGTTGACGGTGCGCGCACCGGCGGTGATGTGCTGCGCGGACAGCCGTCCGGCCTCGTCCCAGGCGGAGCTCACGGTGACGAAGTCGCTGAGGACGCGCGTCAGTTCACGGCCCGCGGCGTCGTGGGTGAAGTCAACGGGGCGGCCGCCGGTGGTCAGGCGGTGGGTCTGTCCGTCGGCGCCGTAGGCGTAGGTGGTGACGTGGCCGGTCGGGGTCGTGCGGCGGGTGCGGCGGCCCAGGGCGTCGTAGGCGTAGGTGACGAGTCGGCCGTCCACCTGTTCCGTCTTGGTGCGGCCGCACCGGTCGTAGCGGTACCGCAGTTCGCCGTCCGGGCCGATGGCCTCCAGCAGCCGGCCGGCCTTGTCGTGGACGTAGTCGGTGACGCGGCCGTCGACGTCCTTGCGGACCACCTGGCCGAGCTGGTCGCGTTCGAAGGAGACGGTTCCGCCGAGGGCGTCGACGCGGGCGGCAAGCCGGCCCGCGGCGTCCAGCCGGTAGGTGAGGGTGCGGCCGTCGAAGTCGGTCTCGGAGACGACGTCGCCGGCCGCGTCGTACTCGTAACTCCAGGTCAGGCCGCGCGGATCGGTGACGCGGGTGAGGCGCAGCTCCTTGTCGTGCGTGAACTCGTAGCGGGCGCCGTCGGGTTGGGTGCGGGACACCGGCAGGTCGAAGTGGGTGTACTCGAAGCGGGTGACGCCGCCGGACGGGTCGGTGTGGGTGAGGCGGTTGCCCTCGCCGTCGTAGGTCCACGACTCGGTCGCCCCGTCGGGGGCCGTGCGGTGGGCGAGTTGGCCGTCGGCGGTCCAGCCGAGGAGGGTGACGGCGCCCGTCGGGTCGGTGACGCGGACCGGGCGGCCGAGGGCGTCACGTTCCGTGCGGGTGACGGCGCCCGCCGGGTCGGTGACGTCCACGGGAAGTCCCGCCGCGTCGCACACGACGTGGGTCGTGCCGCCGAGGGCGTCGGTGACCGAGGTGAGGCGGCCGGCGTCGTCGTAGGTGAAGCGGGTGGTGGCGCCGGACTGGTCGGTGACCGCCGTGCGGTTGCCGCGTGCGTCGTACGCGTGGACCATCCGGGTGCCGTCCGGCCCGGTGACCTCCACCGGCAGCCCGAACGGGCCCCGCACGGCGCGTACTTCGCCTCCGTCGGGGCGGACGGTGCGGACGGGCCGGCCGTGCTCGTCGTAGGAGAAGGCGGTGGTGTGGCCCAGCGGGTCGGTGCGGGTCGAGAGGCTGCCGTCCGGGTGGTAGGTGAACCGGGTGGTGCGGCGGAGCGGGTCGGTGACGGCCAGCAGGCGGCAGCCGGCGCCGAACAGGTGGCGGGTGGTGTGCCCCTGGGCGGTGGTGAGCGTGGTGGTGCGGTGGCCCGTCCGGGGGTCGGGTCCGGTGTAGGCGAGGGTGATCTGGACGTGCCCGGCCTCGCCGCCCTCGGCGATCACGCGGTCCTGGTCGTCGTAGACGTAGTCGTAGCGGCTGCCGTTGGAGTCGGTCCAGGCGATGACGCGGTGCCGCTCGTCGTAGAGGAAGGTGGTGGTGGCGCCCGACGGCCTGGTGACGGTGGCGAGGTCGCCGTCCTGGTAGCCGTAGCTCATGAGCCGCAGGTCCGTGCCGTCCTCGCCCGCGCCCGCCAGGGACAGGCCCGTCACCAGGCCCTCGGCGGTGGTCAGTTCGAGGCGGTGGCCCGCCGAGTGGACGACGGCCAGCGGCAGGCCGTCGTCGGCGCGGTCGAAGGTGACGGTGTGGCCGTTGCGGTCGGTGAGGTCCGCCAGCCAGGCGACGCCGTCGCCTCCGGGTTCGCGGCCGGGCGGCGCCGTGAAGCGGCGGACCAGGCCGGTGTCGGGGTCGGTGACCGTGTAGCCGCCGTCGGCGTCCCGCGCGAGGCGCGTGCGGAAGCGGCCCGGCTGCGGCGCGGTGGGCAGGCCGGGGGCCGGGTGCGGGTACGGGATCAGCAGGCCGTCGGCGGTGACGTGCACGACACCGATGGCGTCGATCTGCAGGCGTTCGTCGACGGTGGACGTCCAGGCGGTCCCGAGGAAGCGGCCGGCCGTGCAGCCGGACTCGGTGCGGCGGGCGAAGACCAGCGGCAGGATGCCGGGCAGTTCGACGTCGGTCTGGGGCAGGTACATCCGGCCCGAGGCGAGGTCCACCGGGTCGGTGCCGTCGCTGACGCGCTCCCCGTCCGGCCGGTTGTGCGTGCCGTCCGGGCTGTCGTCCATCAGCCTGCGCAGCCGGGCCGCGTCGGCGGCGTCCTCGGCGAGGCGCACGCCCTTCACGGCGGCGCCGCCGCCCCCGGTGGCCGCGGTCAGCGCGAGGTCGGGGATCAGCCGCCCGAAGCCCTCCGCCGGGTCCTTCATGAAGTCGCCGATCATCTGCTTGCCGGTGCCGACCGGGTCGTTGGCGGCGACGACGAGCCCCGCGGCGAGGCTGTTGAGCGAGGTGGCGTACTCGGCGGGGTGCGTGATGTTGTACGGGTCCGTCGGGTTGACGCTGCGGACGAAGTTCAGCAGCCCCGCGGTGCCCTTGATCAGGCCGCCGCCGACATGGTCGCCCATGAACTGCGCCTCCTGGAGCCCGTCGCGCAGTTGCTCGGCGTACGACGGTTTCCGAGGGGCCATGTCGCGGGCGGCGCGGACCGCCGAACGCGCGGTCTCCGCCGCCGTGTTGCGCTGGGTGCGGGCGTCGGCGAGGAGGTCCTGCGCCTCCTGCATCAGCTTCTTGCCGGGGTCCTCGAAGGTCGCGGCGGGCTTCGGCGGGAGGGAGGCCGGGTCGCGCTTGTCCGCGGGCTGCGCGTTGTAGCGGTCGACGGCGCCGTTGTAGTCGTCGACCTTCTTGCGGTGGGCGTCGGCGGCGTCCTCGGAGGCCTTCACGCCCTTCTTCCACTTGTCGATCGCGGCCTGCGCCTGCCCCTGCGCCCAGGTGACGGTGTCGGCGAAGGTCTCCAGGGCGCCGACCGCCTTCGCGACGGAGTCGGCGGCGGTGTACCACTTGGGCGGCTGGGTGCTCACCGCGGTGCGCAGCGCCTCGGCGGCCTCGCCCTTGAGCCGGGACGAGTCGAGCCCCCTGAGTCCGTCGCCGGTGTCGTCGAACGCCGTCTGGAAGGTACGCAGGGTGGCGGCGGTCGCGTTGATCTTGGCGGGGCTGCCGTAGACGAGCTTGGTCTTGTCCTCGGTCTGGCCGAGGTCCATCTCCTCGACCTCGGCGCCGAGCCGGTTGGCGACCGAACGGGATTGCTCGCGCACCCAGTCGGCGCCGGACTCCCAGCCGACGTCGTCCAGCCGGTCGGCGGTCCAGTTGCCGGCGTCCTCGACCCGGTTGCCCACCCACTCGACGCCGTCCTCGACCGCGTCCTCGACCGAGTCGGGGGTGATGTCGCTGATGAAGTCGCCGATGCCCACGCCCAGTTCCCCCTACTCGCCCTGCTGGTCCTGTGCGGCGCGCTCCTCCGGCGAGGGGCCGAAGGTGTCGTCCAGCGCCTGGTTCCACTGGTCGCCGGATATGCCGAACGCGTCGTTGAGCGCCTCGGACTGCCGGCCGCCCTGGCCCTCGGTGAGCACGGTCCGGCCGGTGTCCTTCCAGGTCTGCTCCATGTCCTGACCGGCCTTGTCCCAGGACTCGGCACTCCAGTCGGGGTCCAGGGCGTCGGGCGTGAAGACGTCGCCCCAGTCCTGTGCGGCGATGTCCTCCTCGCTCGCGTGCGGGTTGCCGCCGAACACCGAGTTGACGCCCACCTTGATGGCGCCCTCGACGTACTGGTCGTGCTCCCACAGGGTGCCCGCCGCCAGGCCGAGGCGGTTCGCGATCTCGCTCGCGTCGTGCACCAGGGCCCGTACGCCCCACTCCCAGCGTTCGCAGAAGTCCTCGAAGTCGACGGAGAGGCCGTGGTGTCCGGCCTCCATCCCCGTCATCGCCAGCTGTGAGAAGCCCTTCCCCATGATGGAGCCGGTGGGGCCGCCCAGCTCGCCGAGCTGGTCGATCGTCGCGCCCATGCCCTGGGTGAACTTGGCGACGGACGCCTTGTCGAGATTCAGGTCCGCGTCGTCACCGCTCACGAGCGCGCCTCCGGGGCCGGGCGGCCGGTGTCGACGGCCACCGCGTCGGGGACGATGCCGGCGACCGGCGGGAAGAACATCGACCCGTCCTCCGTGGCGATGTCCACGGCGAGACCGGCGGGTTCACCGAGGGAGGGCACGATCTCGTCGACGATGCGCGCGCCGAGCAGCGCCGCGTAGTCCATCGGCCGGTCGCCGGGTCCGTGGCGCAGGGCGAACCGGGCCAGCGCGGCCTCGTCGCTGAACCCGCAGATCCACCGCACCCCGCCCGAACGCACCGACCACAGACCGCCGTCGGCCACCGGCACCAGCAGGACCGAGCGCCGCATCTCCCCGACCAGGGCGCGGGGGTCGCCGTCCCCTCGTCTGCGGTCCGCCGTCCGCTCGGCGAGCGCCGCCTTGGGCTGCTGCACGGTTCCTCCCGGGTCGTGGGTGACTGCTGGCACCGTAGAGCAGGACGCGGGGCATGGCGGCGTCGGTTCTCGTGAAGGTTTCCGCGCGGAGCCGCTCCCGGGACGGGTGGGCGCCGTCCGGCGGCAGCCCCCCCTGGCCGGGGCACGCGTCCGGCGGGCGAACGGGCGGCAGGAGCGCGGACATGGGCCGTACGGCGGGGGAATGAGCGGTGAACGGCTAGCATCCAGGACCTGGTGGTCGGCCGAGATGAGGTGGGTGTCGTGGTGGCGGAACCGCGGATCGCTGTTGCCGTGGTGACCATGGGGAACCGGCCCGCGGAGGTCGACGCGCTGCTGGCGTCCGTCGCCAAGCAGGACGTCGCGCCCGCGCGGATCGTGATCGTCGGGAACGGCTGTCCGCTGCCCGAGTTCGCCGAGCGGCTGGGCCTGCCCGGCGAGGTCACGCCCGTCGAGGTGGACGAGAACCTCGGCTGCCCGGGCGGCCGCAACGTGGGCCTGCGGACGCTGCGGGAGTTCGGGGACATCGACGTCGTGGTCGAACTCGACGACGACGGGCTCCTCGTCGACGCCGACGTGCTGCGCAAGGTCCGCGACCTGTACGCGGGCGACCCGAGGCTCGGCATCGTCGGGTTCCGCATCGCCGACGAGCACGGTGAGACCCAGCGGCGGCACGTGCCCCGCGTCGGCGCCCGCGATCCCATGCGGGGCGGTCCGGTCACCGGCTTCCTCGGCGGAGGGCACGCCTTGTCCATGCGCATGCTCGACGAGATCGGGGACTGGCCGGCCGAGTTCTTCTTCGCCCACGAGGAGACCGACGTCGCCTGGCGCGCCGCCGACGCCGGGTGGACCGTCCTGTACGAGCCCGGACTGCTCCTCCAGCACCCGAAGACCTCGCCCGCGCGGCACGCCATCTACCACCGGGTGACCGCCCGCAACCGCGTGTGGCTCGTGCGGCGGCGGCTGCCCCTGCCGCTCATCCCCGTCCACCTCGGCATCTGGGTGCTGCTCACGCTCCTGCGCACGCGGTCCGCGGGCGGGCTGCGGGCCTGGTTCGGCGGCTTCGTGGAGGGGTTCCGGGTGTCGGGCGGGGAGCGGCGGCCGATGCGGTGGCGGACGGTCTGGCGGCTCACCCGGCTCGGACGGCCCCCGGTCATCTGACCCGCGGCGAGGCGCGGGCGCCCATGGGGGGACCGCTGAACGCGCGTGCCGCCCGTCGTTTCCGGGCGGACGAGGGCCCCGGTCGCTCACCTCTGGCGACCGGGGCCCTCCCGCGTTCCCGAACCCGGCCGCGGCGGCGTCACTCCCCCGAGTTGCGCGGCGTACGCGCGCGCCGTCGGGCCAGATTCGATGATGTGATCACATCAGACCGCACCAACGGATCGCTAACATGTGGCCAACGGTTCTCCAAGGAATCGCGAGTCGGTCGGCGTGAACTCGTCGTAAGTCGGCGCGGAGTCGCCGGGCGTGGCCGCCCGATGCGGTCTTCGCGGGAAGGCAGTGGGGCGGCGTCATGCGGGACGGGCTGCGGTTCGGACTGCTGGGCCCGCCTGTCCTGTACGCCGCTGACGGTTCCGTCACCCCGGTCGGCGGCGGCAAGACGCGCGCCCTGCTGGTCGCGCTGCTGCTGGAACCGGGCCGGGTCGTGCCGGTCCACGTGCTCAAGGACGCGCTGTGGGACGGGGCGCCGCCGGCCTCCGCCCACGCCTCGCTGCAGAACCACGTGTCCCGGCTGCGGCGCCTCCTCGACTGCCCGACGCGACTGCGCGCCGTCGCCCCCGGCTATCTCCTGCGGATCGGCGACGGCGAGCTGGACGTCCAGGTCTTCGAGCGCCGCCTCACCGCGGCCCGCGCCGCGCACACCCGGCGCGACTGGACCCTCGTACGGCGGGAGTCGGACGCCGCGCTCGCCCTGTGGCGCGGCACGCCCCTGAGCGGCCTGCCGCCGCACACCGGCGGCCACGCCCTCGTCCCCCGGCTGGAGGAGGCGCGGCTCCAGCTCCTGGAGTGGCGGTACGACGCGGAGCTGCGGCTCGCGGAGGCGGCGGACGGGGTCGCGGGAAGCGGAGCCCGTCAACTCAACCGGCTCGCACCAGAGTTGGCGGCCCTCGTCGCGGAGCACCCGCTCCGGGAGTCCTTCCACCGGCTGCTGATGCTCGTCCTGCACCGTACGGGCAGGCAGGCGGAGGCGCTGGCCGTGCACCGCGATCTCCGGGCACGGCTGATCGGCGAACTCGGCATCGAGCCGGGGCCGGCGGTGCGCGAGGCCCACCTGGAGATCCTCCAGGACGGGGGCAGCGGGGCGGGGGAGTCCGGCACGAGGGAGTCCGGTACCGGGCCGGAATCGTCCGAGGGCTGCGAGGGGTGCCAGGGCTCAGAGCCGCGCCGGGAGCCGACGGCGCCCGAGGGGCGTACGGCAGCCGGGCGTACGGCCGCCCCCGTGGACGCGGCTGCGGGGGCTCCCAGAGGCGCGGGCGAGGTCACTCACGCGGGGGCGGGTGCGGCGCTGCACTCGGGGGCGGGTGCGGTACCCGTCGCGGTGGCGGGCGCGGCAGGTGTCTCCGGCGCGGACGCGGCAACGGAGACCGACCTCCCTCTTCCCGCTCAACTCCCTCCGGCCCCCGCCCACTTCATCGGGCGCCGGGACATCATCGAGGACCTCCACCGCGTACTGGGGCGCGGCGGGGGCGACCTGGGCGACGGACGGGAGGTGGGCCGCGACGGGGACGGCCGTCCGGGCGCCCGTACGCCGGTGGGCGGCGAGGGCGACCGGGGCGACGGCGCCTCGGAAATCGCCGTGCTCAGCGGCATGGCAGGCGTCGGCAAGAGCGCCCTCGCGCTGCACGTGGCCCATGCTCTGCGGAAACGTTTCCCCGATGGTCAGCTGTACGTCAACCTCCACGGCGCCACGCCCGGCATGACCCCGCTCGGGCCCGGGCAGGCGCTCGCCTCGCTGCTGCGCGACCTCGGCACCGAGCCGCGCCGCATCCCCGAACACCCGGACGCGGCAGCGGCGTTGCTCCGCTCGGTGCTCGCGCCGACGCGCACGCTCATGGTGCTGGACGACGCGGCGAACGCCGCCCAGGTACGGCCGCTGCTGCCCGCCGGTGCCGGGTGCGCGGTGATCGTGACGAGCCGTTCGCCGCTCACCGCGCTCGACGGCGCCCACCGCTTCCCGCTTCCGCCGCTGTCGGACGAGGAGAGCGCGGAGCTGCTGCGCGCGGTGTCCGGCCGGGACGAGGGGCTCGACGGCGCGCACCCACTCGTCGAACTCACCGGCCGCCTGCCGCTCGCCCTGCGGATCGTCGCGGCCCGCCTCGCCGCCCGGCGGGCGCTCACGCCGGACGTCCTCGCCGGACAACTGGCGGCCACCGAGGGGCGGTTGCACCATTTCGAGTACGACGACCTGAGCGTGCGCAGGTCGCTGGCCGTCGCCCATGACGCGCTGCGCACCTCCACGCGGGAGGCGGACCGGGACGCGGCGCTCGCCCTGCTCCGCATCGGCGCGCTCGACCTTCCCGGGTACGGGGTGCCTCTCCTCGCCCGGCTCACCGGCACCGACGCGCGGCGGGCCGAGGCCGCGCTGGACCGGCTGGTCGACGTCGCCCTCCTGGAGGAGACGGCGTACGGCCGGTACGCCCCCCATGACCTGGTCCGCGACTTCGCTCGCGAGATCGCCCGGCCGTCCACGGGGGCGGGCGGCCCGGGGTCGGCCGGGGTTGCCGGGGCGGCCGGGTCTCTCGGGACCGGCGACACGGGGTCGCCCCGGGTCACCGGGACGGAGGGACTCACGGGCACCGGTACCGGTACGGGTAGCGGCACCGGTACGGATACCGATACCGGTACCGGTGACGCAGGCCAGCCCCCATCCACTGGCACCGGCACTGGTACCGGCCACGCAGGCTCGGTCCTGTCCACCGGCGTGGGCGTCGGGGCGAGCCCCGGCGACTCAGGCCGGCCCCCGTCCACCGGCACCGGCGTCGAGGTCGGCACCGGTACCAGCACCAGCACCGGCACCGGCGACGTAACCCCACCCCCGTCCACCGGCACCGCTGCCCCCGGCGCCGCCCCTCACGGGGGTGAGGGTGTCGACGTGGTCGGGTGTGCTCTGCGCTGGTACGCCGCCGTCGCCGCCCGGTCCCTCGACGCCATCGTCGAGTCGGGGCCGGACCGCGAGGACCGCAGCCGCCCGACCGCCTCGCAGCCCCCGTCGCACGCGGCGGACGTCGGGTCGGTGCCGCCGTTCGCCTCGGCCAGGGAGGCGTTCGCCTGGGGTGACCAGGAGCTGGAGAACGTGGTGGCGCTCGTCGAGCGCTACGCCCACTCCCACCCGCACGTCCTCGTCCTGGTGCGCCTGATCCACCCGTACGTGCAACGCAGCGGCCGGGTCGCTGAGTTGGAGGTGATCCAGCGGGCGGCACTCGGGGCGGCGCGACGGCTCGGCGACGAGGCGGCGGAGGCGTACGCGCTCGGCGACCTGGCGGGGCTGCACTTCATGACGGGACGCACCACCGACGCCCTCGCCCTGAACGACCGGGCGCTGGCGCTCTGGCGGCGGCTAGGCGTGCTGTCCTGCGTGCGCCGGGGGCTGAACAACCGCGGGATGCTCCTCGAAGGGCTCGGACGCTACGCCGAGTCGGGCGAGGCTCTGCTGCAGAGCCTGGAACTGTCCCGCACGCTGGGCGACCCGCACACCGAGGCCGTCACCTACAGCCACCTGGGCAATCTGTACGAGCACACGGACCCCCGGGCCGCCATCGCCCACCACAAGCGCAGCCTCGCGATCGGCGACGCGACGGACGACGTGATCCTGCGGCACTCCGCCCACTGCAACATCGGCTTCGCGCATCTCACCCTGGGTGAACCCTCCGCCGCCGTACCGCACTTCGAGGAGAGCCTGCGCATCCTCGACGGGCACGGCTACTGGCACGGGGAGTCGCAGACCCGGCTGGGGCTGGTGCGGGCGCTGCGCCGGCTGGGGAGCGTGGAGCGGGCCGCCCGGGAGTGCGAGGTGCTGCTGCGCCGGGCGGACCGGCGTGCGGACCGGTTCACACAGGGGCTCGCCCGCCACCAGCGCGGGCTGCTGCTCCGTGCCTGCGGGCGTCTCGGCGAGGCCTACGAGGAGTGGGAGTCGGCGCTCGACGCGCTGGCGGGCAGGGACACGCCCGTGGTCGAGGAGCTGGCGGCACTTCTCGCCACGAGGTGAACGGCTGCCGCCGCCTCGTGCGGGCCGCTCACTTCGCGTCCGCGTAGCACTCCACCACCGCCGTGGTGAACGGGAAGCGGACCGGGGTCGGGCCGAAGGTGAGCGTGCCCGCCAGCTCCGCGGCCTCGCGGATCGCGGTCACCACCGTGTCGGCCTCCTCGGCGGGGCAGTGCACGATCACCTCGTCGTGCTGGAAGAAGACGAGCTCGGCGGCGAGGCCGGCGCAGGTGCGGCGCAGGGCGGCGAGGACCAGCAGGGCCCAGTCGGCGGCGCTGCCCTGGACGACGAAGTTGCGGGCGAAGCGGCCCCGGGCGCGGGAGTCGCTGGACGCGTAGCCGGGGACCCAGCCCTGGTCGGCGGCGCCGGCGTCACCCGAGTCCACCGGGGCGTCCTGCGGGATGCCGGCCTCCTCGGCCCCCTCGCCGGAGCCCGCGGCCGGCGGGCACGTCCGTCCCAGCCACGTCCGGACCAGGCGTCCCTCCTCGCCCGCCCGGGCCGCGTCGTCGACGTAGGCGACGGCCCGGGGGAAGCGGCGGCGCAGCAGGGCGAGGTTCTTCAGTCCGTCGCCGGACGTCTGTCCGTACACCGCGCCGAGGACGGCGAGTTTGGCCTGGGCGCGGTCACCGGCGAAGGCCCGGTCGGACACCGACTGGTACAAGTCGCTCTCGCGGCCGGCGACCTCCATCAGGCCGGGGTCGCGGGAGATCGCCGCCAGTACGCGCGGTTCCATCTGGTCGGCGTCGGCCACCACGAGCCGCCAGCCCGGGTCCGCGACGACGGCACGGCGGATCACCTTGGGGATCTGCAGGGCGCCGCCGCCGTTCGTCACCCAGCGGCCGGTGACCGTGCCGCCCGGCAGGTACTCGGGGCGGAAGCGGCCGTCCCTGACCCAGTCCTGGAGCCAGGACCAGCCGTGGGCGACCCAGATCCGGTACAGCTTCTTGTACTCCAGCAGGGGCTTCACGGCCGGGTGGTCGACGGACTCCAGCTCCCAGCGCCGGGTGGACCTGACCTTGATGCCGGCCTGGGCGAACGCCTTCACGACGTCCGCGGGCAGGTCGGGGCGCACCCGTCGGCCGAAGGCGGCCGACACCTCGTCCGCGAGCTCGGCCAGGCGGCGGGGCTCGCCGCCGCCCGCGTACCGCTCGCCGAGCAGTTCGTGCAGCACCTCGCGGTGGACGTCCGCGCTCCAGGGGAGCCCCGAGCCGTTCATCTCGGCGGCCACCAGCATGCCCGCCGACTCGGCCGCGGTCAGCAGTCGCATCCGGTCCGGGTGCGTCGCCGCGTCGTGCCGGCGCCGCTGGTCCGCGTACACCTCCAGGAGGTCGCCGAGGGGTACGCGCCTGGGGCGCGGTTCGAAGAGGGACGACTGCGAGCCGGGCTCGGCTGAGCGCTGGGGCGGGTCCTGCGGCACGGGGCCGCCGCGCAGTCTGGCGAGTGCGGCGGCCGCCGACCGGGGTTCACCGAGGCGCCCCTCGTGGCCGAGCAGCAGGGTCTCGGCCGCCTCGATGTCGTAGCACCGCTCGACTCGCACCCCCGCGGCGAGCAGGCGCGGGTACACCTCGGCCGTCGACCGCCACACCCAGCGGACCACGTCCGGCCGCGTCCGCACGGCCTCGACGAGGTCCGCCTCGCGGTGGACCGGTCCCGCGGGCAGCCCGTCCGGGCCGAGGGCGACGACTTCCGCGCCGCCGTCCTCGGCCGGGGCGAGTGCCCACCGGTCCGTCATGTCTGCGAGTGTCGCAGGGGGGTCTGACATCGGCGTTCCCCACGCGGAGCCCCCGCCTCCGTGTCCCGGCACGTGCCCGCGGGGCGGTCGGTCGGGGCGCGGTGGCCGGCACCTTTCAGCAAGGCGCCCGCACGGCGGCAAGGGGGGGGCCGGGGACGGAGCGTTCGGGTGCGGCGGGGGTCTGTCCGCGGGGTGGCCGCAGGCGGTCAAGGGGGCCCGGGAACGGAGCGCCCGGGTGCGGCGGGCGCCTGTCCGCGGGGTGGCCGCATGCCGTCAAGAGGGCCCGGGGACGGAGCGCCCGGGTGCGGCGGGGGTCTGTCCGCGGGGTAGCCGCAGGCCGTCGAGCGGGCCAGGGGACGGGCGGCGGGGACTGTCCGCGGGCTGTCCTCGACTCCGCACGGCCCGCCGACGAGACGCCGACGACCATCCCCGAACCGAGCCCGGGCGACCGCGACCGTGCCCCCGGCCGTGGTCACTCCGCCGTCTGTGCCATCCGCTGCTGGATCTCCGCGAGGGCCCGCGTGACGTGGTCCTCGGTCGTCGGCTTGTCGATGCCGAGGGCCGTCAGGACGCCCTCGCCGTTCTCGTGCTCAAGCAGGGCCAGGAGGATGTGCTCGGTGCCGACGTAGTTGTGGCCGAGGCGCAGGGCCTCACGGAAGGTGAGTTCCAGGACCTTCTTCGCCGCGGGGCCGTACGGCACGAGCTCCGGGACCTCGGGGGAGGCCGGCGGGAGCGCGCCGGTGGCGGCCGCGCGGACGGCGTCCAGGGTCACGCCCTGCGCCGTGATCGCCCGGGCGGCGAGTGCCGCGGGTTCGCTGATCAGACCGAGGACGAGGTGCTCGGGCAGGCCCTCGGCGTTCCCCGCGTCCCGGGCCTCGCTGTGCGCGGCCATGACCACCTTCCGCGCGCGCTCGGTGTAGCGCCCGAAGCCCTGGCTCGGGTCGAGGTCCGACTCGGCCTTGGGCACGAAACGCTTCTGGGCCGCCTGCCGTGTCACGCCCATGCTCCGGCCGATGTCCGTCCAGGAGGCGCCCGAGCGCCGCGCCTGGTCCACGAAGTGGCCGATCAGATGGTCGGCCACCTCGCCGAGGTGGTCCGCGGCGATCACCGCGTCCTGGAGCTGGTCGAGTGCGTCGGTGTGGACCTTCTTGATGGCCTCGATCAGGTCGTCGAGGCGCACGGTCGCCTTGCCCGCCGGGTTCGTCGTCATGTGTCAACCGTAGGTTGACAGTACGTCACTGTCAACCCGAAGTTGACATGCCTCTCGCGCGGCCCGTCGAGGGGCCGTCGAGACGGGAGAGCCGCGCCGCGCCCGCCACCGACGCGCCCACCGCGACCATCAGGCACACCCCCGCGCACGCGCCGAGCAGCCCCCACGGCACCGCCGCCGTCACCGGGGCCGACAGCTGCCCGAGGGCGACGGCGAGTCCGCCGAGGCACACCGCTGTCACGGCGACGCCGAGGACCGCGCCCACGGTGACCCCCACCGCCGACTCGCCCGCGACCACCCGCAGCACCTGCGCCCGGGTGGCCCCGGCCAGTCGCAGCGAACGCAGCTCCGTGCCCCGGGCCGAGGTCGCCATCAGCAGCGTCCCGGAGAGCGAGAGGACGGCGTGGACCAACGCGATGCCCAGCACCACGAGCAGCCCGAGCCGGGTCTGCGGGCCGGAGCGCGGATGCGTCGCCGCGAGCCAGGCCTCGGTCGTACGGACCTGCCCTCCGGTGCCGGACGCCCGCAGGCGGGCCTTGACGGCCGCCGGGTCCGCGCCCTTCCGCACCCCCACGTCGAGCCGGTCGACCGCGGCCCCCGGCGCGTTCGCCGTGGTCACGTACGCACCGCCGTTCCCGGTGCCCCGAGCCAGCACCGCGGCGATCCGCAGCCGGGCCGGCCGCCCGTCGCCGAGCCACACCCGGACCCGGGAACCCACCTCGTGCCGTTCCCACTCCTCGTTCACCACGATGGAGCGGTCGTCGAGGTCGCGTACGTCCCCGGCCACCACCGGCAGCCGCGCCACCGACGCGAACGCCGCCACGTCCGTCACCGCCCGCGCCTCGGACCGGATCAGCGCGGTCCCCTCCTCCCGCACGAACACGGCGGTGGACGCGCTGCCCGACACCGTCGCGCCCGGCACCCGCACCGGCCTCAGGGCCTCGCCGGTCACGACGAACCGGGCGCGCGTCAGGTCGCGGGCCTCGCTCGCCCCCGATTCCGCGACGGTCAGTGCCGACCCGAGCAGGCAGCCGGCCAGCGCGACGGTCACCAGGACCGGAGCGGCCACGGCGGACGTCCGCCGCACGGAGGCGCGCGCGTTCTCGCGGACCAGCAGGCCGGAGGCGCCGGGCAGCCGGACCAGCCCCGCGAGCGGGCGGACCAGCAGGGGCGCCAGCGCGGCCACCGCCGTGATCAGCAGCATCGGCCGGGTCGTGTACGTCTTGCGCTTGAGCAGTTCGGCCGGCTCGGTCCCGAGCTGCCAGGCCAGCAGGCCCAGCCCGGCCGCCAGCAGCGCGAGCCCGAGCACCCGTCGCGACCTCGGCAGCACACCCGTGTCCACCGCCGCCTCGCGCAGCGCCTCGGCGGGAGAGGTCCGGCCCGCCCGGCGCGCGGCGGCCCACGCGCCGATGACGGCCACCGACAGGCCGACGGCGCAGGCGACCTCGTACGGCCAGTACGTCGTCCCCCGCAGCGCGAACCACGGCGGCGCCACCTCGCCCTCCACCAGCGCCCGCACCAGCCGCGGCGCTCCCCACGCCCCCAGCGCGCACCCCGCCGCCGAGGCCGCGACGCCCACCGCGAGGGCCTCCCCGAGCAGCACCCGCCGGACCTGCCCGGGCGTCGCCCCGGCGAGCCGCAGCAGCCCGAACTCCCGCCGCCGCAGGGCCACCGCGAACGCGAACGTGGACGCCGTCACGAAGACGGAGACGAACACCGTGACCCCGGCCGCCGTCCCCAGCAGCGCGTCGACCCCGACCAGCGCCTCGGCGTCCCGCGCCGCCGCCGGGTCGGCCAGCCGGCGGTCCTCTCCCGTCAGGACGCGTACCCGGTCGCCGCCGGTCTCACCCGAGGGCCCGGCCCCGGCACCGGACTCGCGGACCACCTCGCGCACGGCCGCGACGGGCGCGTCGACCCCCACCGCGTCCCGGCCCGCCCCGTCCGTCCTTACGGGGCCCAAGTCCCGAAGTCTGCGCAGCAGTTCGCTGTCCACAGGGTGTGTATGCGCCAGCTTCTTCGACACGTGCGCGGTGGACGGCCCCCGCCGCACCTCCACCGTGAGCGTGTCCCGGCCCATGACCACCACCGGCGACCCGGCGAAGCGCTGCGGCTCACGCCCGCCGGCGTCGTGCGCCGCGGCGAGGCAGAGCCCCATCGCCGCCGTCACCCCGACCCCGAGCGCCACGGCGACGAACGAGCCGAGGAGCGAGGCCCAGCGCGTACGCAGCGACGACACGGTCAGCACGACGCACCCGCCGGAGCCGCGGCCGGACCCTCCAGGCGCGTCAGACGCGCGGCGACGTCCCCCGCCGACGGCGCCGACAGCTCCCCGCTCACCCGGCCGTCGACCAGGAAGACCACCCGGTCCGCGTACGCGGCGGCCACCGGGTCGTGGGTGACCATCACGGTCGTCTGCCCCTCGCGGTCCACCAACTCCCGTAGGAGCAAAAGCACTTCGCGACCGGTCCCGGTGTCCAGGGCCCCCGTCGGCTCGTCCGCGAAGAGGACGGCGGGGCGGGTGATCAGCGCCCGGGCCAGGGCGACCCGCTGCTGCTGGCCGCCCGACAGCTGCGAGGGGCGGTGCCCGGCACGCCCCGCGAGCCCCACCCGCTCCAGCGCCTCCCGGACGGCCCCGCGCGAGGGGCGCCGCCCGGCCAGCCGCGCCGGGAGCGCGACGTTCTGCGCCGCGGTGAGCGAGGGCAGCAGGCCGAAGGACTGGAACACGAACCCGATCCGCTCGCGCCGCAGCAGCGTCCGCCGCCGTTCGCTGAGCGCGGCCAGCTCGGTCCCGGCCACGGTCACCGTCCCGGAGGTGGGCCGGTCCAGTCCCGCCGCGCAGTGCAGCAGGGTCGACTTGCCCGACCCCGAGGGCCCCATCACGGCGGTGAAGCTCCCGTCCGTGAAGTCCAGGTCGACCCCGTCCAGGGCGGCGACGGCGCCGTAGTGACGGCGCAGGGATCGGATGCGTACGGCTGTGGTGGTCATGCCTCCCAGCGAACCGCCCGCCGCGCCCGCGCACACGACCACCAGCGGGCGTCCCCGGGGTAGGGCTGGACCCACCCCCGCAGGCCAGGCGGGGCCCCGGTCCGCCGGCGTGGCACGATCGAGGGATGACCAGCAGCACGCCCGGCACCGTGGAGCGCGCCTTCGAGGCCCTCTACGCCGACACCGACACCGCCCTCGACGCGGGCGCCTCGCTGCTCGCCGCCGACCCCGCCTCGGACGCCGAACTGGCCCGGCGCGGCGAGGAGTTCGTCGCCGCCGCGTGGCGCCGGGGCTGGCAGCCCGCCGACGTCGTACGCATGGTGCGGCGCGAGTTCGACGACGTACACGTGCGGCTGGCGTCGGAGCTGATCGTGGCGCAGTCGAAGCTGCGGCAGGAGGGTGCCCGGGGGCCGCGCTGGGCGGCGCAGCTCGACGAACTCGCGACCGGCGAGAAGGCTCCGCGCACCGACCGCTTCTCGTACGCGACGGCCGTGCTGGAGCTGTACCGGCTGCTGCTGCGGCTCCCCTCGATCGAGCCGCTCGACGCACCCCGGCCGGTCTCCGGCCGTGAATCCGGGCGGACCGCCCAGGACTCCCGGATGCTCGGCCGGATCCGCGCGCTGCTCGCCAAGGCGGAGGCGACCGGGTTCCCGGAGGAGGCGGAGGCGCTGAGCGCCAAGGCGCAGGAGCTGATGGCGCGGCACAGCATCGACGAGGCGCTGCTCGCGGCCCGCACGCACGCCAAGGACGCGCCGGGCGCCTGCCGGGTCGGGGTGGAGGCGCCGTACGAGACGGCCAAGGCGGTGCTGCTGGACGCGGTGGCCCGGGCGAACCGCTGCCGGGCGGTGTGGAACGACGACCTCGGCTTCTCCACGGTGGTCGGCTTCGAGCCCGATCTGGAGGCCGTCGAGCTCCTCTACACCTCGCTCCTCGTGCAGGCCACGGCGGCGATGACGAAGGCGGAGGCTGCGCAGCGGGCGGGCGGCCGCAAGCGCACGAAGACGTTCCGGCAGTCGTTCCTCGCGGCGTACGCGCACCGGATCGGCGACCGTCTCGCGGCGGCCGCCGAGGGGCAGGTGGCCGAGTCGGCCGGTGAGCTGCTGCCGGTCCTCGCGGCCCGCGACGTGGCCGTCGCGGACCGGATGGAGGACATGTTCCCGCGGACGGTGACCACCCGGCTGCGCGGCATCACGGACGCGGCGGGCTGGGAGGAGGGATCGGCGGCAGCCGACCGAGCCCAGGTCAGATCCCGGCCCAAGCTGGGCTGACCCGGGCGTGCCGACTGAACTGACCGCGCCTGCCGACTGTGCTGACCGGGGTTCTCCGCCTACGCCTGGACTCCGCTCAGCCGCCCGGCGGCGAGCGGTACCCCGCTGGACCGTCGGGCGCCCCCGGGTCCCGGCCCCGGAACGGCTGACCCGGGCCTGCCGACTGTGCTGACCCGGGTCCGCCGCGTACGCCTGGACTCCGCCCGCGGTGTCCCGCGGCCCCGGGGCTCAGTCGCCGGTCGGCGAGCGGTATCCCCACTGGACCTTCGGGCCGCCCCCGGGTCCCGGCCCCGACCGAGCTGACTCGCCCCGGCCGCGCTGACCCGGGCCGCCGACTGCGCTGACCCGGACTTGCCGAGGGCTGACCCGGACCTGCCGACGGGGCTGACCCGGGCCGCCCCCCGTCAGCAGGTCCCGCCCCGGGGCGTCCTGTCGCCCCGCGCTCAGTCGCCCGCCGTCTGGAACGGGCTGACCGACGCGTCCGGCTCGGACCCGCCCTTCAGGGCGACCGGGCCGTACGTCCACGGGAAGGACTGGGTGGCGTCCGAGCCGGGCAGGCCGATCTGCACCTTCTTCGCGTCGGCGCTCTTCGCGGTGTCGCCCTCGGGCCCCCGCGCGTACGTGATCGTGAAGGTGGCCGCCTCGTCCTGCTTCAGCTTCACCTTCACCGGGTTCGCCCCCTCCTGCGCGGCGACGGTCCAGGAGTCGGAGCCGCCCAGCAGGTCTACGCGCGGGAAGCCCCGCAGGGTGCAGTCGGCGGGGCCGCGGTTGGTGACGGTGACCGGGATGTTGCCGGTGTCGCCGGCGGCCGGAGCGGCGTTGCCGGGGCCGACCTCGATGCCCACGTGGTCGGCGGTACAGGTCCCGGAGGCCGCGGAGGGCTTGGCGTCGGTGTCGTCGCCTGCGCCGCCGTCGTCGCAGGCGGTCAGGGTGAGAGCCGCCGTGAGGACGGTGACGGCGATGGGAAGGGCGCGCATGGGTTCCCCCAGTGGTCGTGACGGTGCACATGGATCATCACGCAACCGGGTCCGTGTCCGCCTCGCGCCCCCACCTTTTCGCACCCCGAATGGCGGCCGCCGGTGTCCGCGCTCCCATTGCGTACGCAGCGCGCCCCCACCTTTACGCGCCCGAATCGCGAACGCCGATGCCAGTGCTCCCTGCGCGCCCCGGGTCGCAACCGCCGAAAGCCCAGGGCCCCGGACGGCTCGCGCCCCGAGCCCTGGACGCCGACGGGCCGCCGACCCCGGAGGATCGCACGGCCCGCAGGTCAGGACACGGCCGCCGATGGACGGCGGCCGCGGCGGTTCAGGAACCGAGGCCCGTCGAAGGCAGCCCGGAGGGCAGCTTGCCGCCCTCGGCCTTGCGGTAGGTCTCCACGAGCCCGCCCTCCCACTTGACCTTCATGGTCGTGGCGCCGAAGGATTCGACCATGCCGTCGGTGCGGTCGCCGACGCCCTTGGTGCACTTGAGGTGGATCATCTGCATGTCCGCCTCCTTGCCCGCGGTGCCGCTGCACACGGTGCCGCCGGTGGCGAAGAGGCCCGCCTCCTTGCCGTTGACGACCAGTGCCACGGCCTTGCCGTCGGTCGTGGCGAGCCAGCTGCCCTGGAGCTTCCCCGACCCGGCCGTGCCCCCGGAGCCCCCGGAGCCGCCGGTGTCGCCGCTCGCGGTGGCCGTCGGGCTCGCCGACGCGGAGGAGTCGGAGCCGGAGTCGCCGTCGCTGCTGCAGGCGGTCAGCACGAGTGCGGCCGCCAGTCCCGCGGCCGCGGCCGCGCTCCGCACCCGCTGGCGCGGGAAGGTCGCCGAAGTCACTGGAAGTCCCCCAAGGGTGGGCGGGTGATGACTGAGGTCGCCGGGACGACCGCAGCAAGCTACCAGGACGACTTGCGGACACCGGGGAGAAATCCGGCGTGCGCTTGCTCACGCAGGTTCACCCGGGAGAGGCCGAAGGCCCGGAAGTAGCCGCGCGGCCGCCCGTCCACGCCGTCCCGGTTGCGTACGCGGGTGGCACTGGCGTCCCTGGGCTGCCGGCCCAACTCCGCCCGCGCGGCCTCCCGTTCGGCCTCGGTGGAGCCGGGCCGGCGCAGGATCTCCTTGAGTTCGGCGCGCCGGGCGGCGTACCGCGCGACGGTCTCCCGGCGCCGGTCGTTCTTCGCGATCTTGCTCTTCTTGGCCATCAGATCCTCACCCCGCGGGCGCGGATGCGGGCGACGGCCGCCTCGACGCCGATGGCGTCCACCGTCCTGATCCCCTTCGTGCTCAGCCGCAGCCGCACGAACCTGCCCTCGCTCGGCAGCCAGTAGCGCTTGCGCTGGACGTTGGGGTCGAAGCGGCGCGAGGTGCGCCGGTGGGAGTGGGAGACGGAGTTGCCGAAGCCCGGGCGGGCGCCGGTCAGCATGCAGTGGGCGGACACGGGTGACGCACCTCTCCAGTTCGCGTATTGGTAATGGGAGTCGTTTTCAGTAAGATAGCAGCATGGCACGCAACGAACTCCGTCCCGTGATCAAGCTCCGGTCCACGGCCGGGACCGGCTTCACCTACGTCACCCGCAAGAACCGCCGCAACGACCCCGACCGCATGACGCTGCGCAAGTACGACCCGGTCGCCGGGCGGCACGTCGACTTCCGAGAGGAGCGCTGAGCGGCATGCGCGAGGGAATCCATCCCCCGTACGGGCACGTGGTCTTCCGTGACCGCGCCGCGGGCCACGCCTTCCTCACCCGTTCCACGATGACGAGCGGCAAGACCGTCGAGTGGGAGGACGGGCAGACCTACCCGGTCGTCGACGTGGAGATCTCGAACGTCAGCCACCCCTTCTACACGGGCACCGCACGCGTCCTGGACACAGCGGGCCGGGTGGAGCGCTTCGAGCGGCGGTACGGCAAGCGCGGAGACCGCTGATGGGGTCCCGCGGCCTGTCCGTCGTGATCGTCGGCGGCCTGCACGCGGACGCGCGGCGGGCCGCCGTTGCCCAGCTGCTCGCCGAGGTGCCGGACAGCGTCGCCCTCCACCACGACCTCGCCTCCGCCGTACGGGGCACGGTCGTGCGTACGGTCAGGGACGCGGCCGGCATCGTGTCGGCGGGGGAGGCGCCCCTCGTCGGCGACTGCGCGTGCTGCGCCCTGCGCGAGGACCTCGTGCCCGAGCTGCGACGGCTCGCGGACGAGGGGCGCACCCGGCTCGCGGTGGTCGAGCTCTGGGACTCCGTCGAGCCCAGGGCGATGACCGAGGTGGTGGCGGCCGGCGGGCTGACGGTGACGGGCGTGATCACCGCCGTCGACCCGGCCCTCGTCCTGCCCTGCCTCGCCGACGGCGACGACCTCGCCGACCGGGGTCTGGCCGCCGCCGCCACCGACCGGCGCACGGTCGCCGACACCTTCGCGCGGCAGCTGGAGTACGCCCCCGTCCTCGCCGTCACCGCCTCCGGGGAAGCGGACGAGGAGGACCACGCCCTGCTCACCCAGCTCCACCCGACCGCCCGCCGGGTCCCGCTCGGTCCGCCCGCGACCCCGGCGGACCCGGGCCGGGAGGGGGCGGCGCCGAACACGGGAACGCCGGTTCCGGGGACGCCGGTCCCGCCCGCACGTCAGGCCGATTCCGCGCTGGTGCGGGCCGCGTTCGCGGGCTTCGACGTGGAGGCGGCGGCCGCGGCCCAGCATCCGGCGTGCGCGCTGCTGCCGGCCGAGGACGACGCGGGCGGCGTCGCCACCTTCGTATGGCGCAGGCGGCGTCCGTTCCACCCGGAGCGGCTGTACGCGGCACTGGAGGACCTGACCTGCGCGGCGGCCCGCAGCCGGGGGCGGTTCTGGCTCGCCGACCGGCCGGACACGCTGCTGCACTGGGACGCGGCGGGCGGCGCCCTGTGCGTGGAGAGCGCGGGGCCCTGGCTCGCATCGCTGCCGGACGCCGCCTGGGACCTGGTCCCGCCGGTCCGCCGTGCCGCCGCGGCCCTCGACTGGCATCCCGAGCACGGCGACCGCTGCCAGCACCTCGTCTTCACGTCGCCCGGCCTGGACCGGGACCGGCTCGAACCGCTCCTGGAGTCCTGTCTGCTGACCGACGCCGAGTACGCCGCCGGGCCCGACGCCTGGAAACTGCTCCCGCCCGCCTTCGACTCCCTGCTGGAGGTCTGACCCGCGCCCCGACCCGCTTGCGGGAGTGCCCCCGTCCCGCCCGGTGGCCTGCGCCTCGCAATAGGTAGGAGTTTCCCTACGCTTGACTCGTAGGGAAACTCCTACCTATCGTGGTGTCCATGAACATCACCCACGCCTCCTTCGTCACCCTCCCCGTCGCCGACCAGGACCGGGCCCTGCGCTTCTACACCGACGTCCTCGGCTTCGAGGTCGTCGCGGACCGGGAGATGCCCCCGGGCCGCTGGCTCCAGGTCGCGCCGAGGGGCGCGCAGACCGTCTTCACGCTCTCGGGACCCGGCATGGGTGGTTTCGTGCCGGGTGAGAGCCGGGGGATCATGTTGGTCACGACCGACGTCGACGCCGACTGCGCCCGGCTCACGGCCGCCGGGGTCGAGGTCGACGGCCCGGGTGAGCTGCCCTGGGGCCGCATGGCCTCCTTCCGGGACCCGGACGGCAACGGTCTGATGCTGCTGACGGAGAAGGAAGGCTTCTGAGCGCGACATGACGATCACCGGGGCCCGTGAGGACCGCCTCTTCGCCGCACTCGCCAACGGCACCCGCCGCGAGGTGCTGCGGCTGCTGCGCGACGAGGGACCGCAGCCGGTCCAGGCCCTCGCCGACCACTTCGACATGCGCCGGCCGAGCCTCTCCGAGCACCTCAAGGTGCTCAGGGACGCCGGTCTGGTGTCGGAGGAGCGCTCCGGACGCCGGCGCATCTACCGGCTGGAGGCCGCCCCGCTCGCCGAGGTGCAGGACTGGCTCCATCCGTACGAGCCGTTCTGGCGCGACAGGCTGAAGGGCCTCGGTGATCTGCTGGACCGCATGCCCGACCATGACGAGCCATGAGCCCCGCTGACGAACCCGCCCCGGACTTCGCCGCCGACGACGACCTGACGACGGTGCGCGTCGACCAGTTCTTCCCGCACCCGCCGGCCAAGGTCTGGCGCGCGCTCACCGACCCCGGACTCCTCGCGCAGTGGCAGATGCCGGGCTCCGAGGACTTCCGCCTTGAGGTCGGCCACCGGTACACGCTGACCTCGGTCCCCCGGCCCAACACGGGCTTCTCCGGCAGGGTCGACGTGCGGGTCCTCGCCTACGAGCCCGAGCGGATGCTGCGCGTCCGGTGGGCCGACGCCGACCCCGCGCGTCCCGCGGACTGGACCATCACGTGGACTTTGGAACAGGAAGGGCGCGGGACGCGTCTCTTCCTAGTGCACGAAGGGTTCGACCCGGACGACCCCGCGCAGCTGACGGCGCGGAAGATCATGGGCGGCGGCTGGCGTTCGCAGGTGCTGCGTTCCCTCGGGCAGACGCTGGACCGGCTGTAGCCGGCCGGGACGGCGGGCAGCGGTCAAGAACCGGTAAAAGCTGTAACCGTGGGACCACCCCGCGTGCACGTGCATCTGCTCATGCATCTGCACATGAACAGGGCTATGATCCGGGACAGTTGACCGCTACACCAATGGTCACATCAGCCAATGCACCACCCGGGGAGCAACCTGTGGACCACGACGTGTGCGACGTGGACGACGTGTACAACGGCATGGCGGCCACGGCGCTGCATGGGGTGAACTGGCAGAAGAGCAGACACAGCAACTCGCAGGGTTCCTGCGTGGAGTTCGCCCGGCTGCCCGGCGGCGAGGTCGCCGTCCGCAACTCGCGCTTCCCGGAGGGGCCGGCGCTGGTCTACACGCGCGCCGAGATAGAGGCCATGCTCCTGGGCATCAAGGACGGCGAGTTCGACCACCTGATAGCGGGCGCCTGAGTGCGGCCGCGGCGGTCCGGGACGCCGGGCGGGCGCGACCTTCCGTAACGTTCGGTCGACGCGCCGTGACGCGCGTAGAACCGCGGCGCCGAAAAGCGCCGCGGTCCGTCATTCGGCGGCGGCCCCGGCCGTGGGCAGGCGGAACAGCGCCCATACGACCTTGCCGCTGAGTCTGCCCGCGAGCGGGTGCCAGCCCCAGCCGTCGGCGAACGACTCGACCAGGAAGAGGCCGCGCCCCGACTCCGCCGAGAAGTCGTCCGAGTCGCGTGCGACCGGACTCTCGTTGCTGGGGTCGCGCACGGCGCACACCAGTCGCGTCGTCCAGCGCATCAGGTGCAGCCGCACCGGCGGGTCCTGTTCGCCGGCGCGCGGGGTGTCCACGGGCAGCGCGTGCCGCAGGGCGTTGGTCACGAGTTCGGAGACGACCAGACAGACGTCGTCGAAGCGGTCGCCGATCTCCCACTGGTCGAGCGTCCTGCGGGTGAACTGCCGTGCTTCGCGCACCGCTTCGAAGCGGGCGGGCAGGGCGCACGAGGCGGCGCTGGACACGGCCGCGGGGTCGAGCGGCGGAAGCCCCTGCCGTAACGGCTCGAGCATGGTCGATCCATTCGTCCCCATGCGAGGCACTCCCGGGGTTCGCGGTCGTGGCGATGCAGCGGTGGCGCGGGAGCCATGGTTCCGAAAGCGTTCAGCAGATGCAAGGGCAGATGCACGTGCACGCGCCGGACTCGGTACCTCTGGTACCCATTCCTGCGCATTTCTTCTGTCACCTTCTTCCCACTTGTTTGCCCTCAACTGATCCTTTCCTATGGTGCTGCTTCGGTTGCTTTCCCTTTCTGTAACCGGACGAGTACAGCTTGAAGTGTTTTAGTGGCAGACTTCGGCCCCTGCACACGGTTGGGGAGGCGGAGAACGTGAGCGCTGGTGAGGCATGGGGGTACCCCCGGTCGACCGCAGTTGAGGCTGGGGGAGGCTCGGTGGTGCGGCGCATGCTGCTGGGGTCGCACCTGAGGCGCCTGCGGGAGACGCGCGGGATCACCCGGGAAGCGGCCGGCTACTCGATCCGTGCCTCCGAATCGAAGATCAGCCGCATGGAGTTGGGACGGGTGAGCTTCAAGACGCGTGACGTCGAGGACCTGCTGACGCTCTACGGCATCACCGACGAGGCCGAGCGGACGTCTCTCATCTCCCTCGCGAAAGAGGCCAACGTCGCGGGCTGGTGGCACAGTTACTCGGACGTCCTGCCCAGTTGGTTCCCGACCTATGTCGGCCTCGAAGGCGCGGCGCACGTCATCCGCTCCTACGAAGTGCAGTTCGTGCACGGCCTGTTGCAGACCGAGGCGTACGCGCACGCGGTCGTCCGGCGCGGCATGAAGGGCGCGAGCGCCGCGGACGTCGACCGGCGGGTGGCCCTGCGCCTGGAGCGCCAGAAGCACCTCGTCTCCGAGCGAGCCCCCGAGTTCCACTGCGTCCTGGACGAGGCCGCGCTGCGCCGTCCCTACGGCGACCGCGAGGTGATGCGCGGACAGCTCCAGCACCTGATCGAGCTGTCGGAGCGTCCGAACATCAAGATCCAGGTCATGCCGTTCAGCTTCGGCGGCCACTCGGGCGAGAGCGGCTCCTTCACCATCCTGAGCTTCCCTGAGTCCGACCTGTCGGACGTCGTCTACCTGGAGCAGCTCACCAGCGCCCTCTACCTGGACAAGCGCGAGGACGTCACCCAGTACGAGGGCGCGCTCAAGGAGCTGCAGCAGGACAGTCCCGGCCCGTCCGAGAGCCGGGACCTGCTGAGGGGTCTCCTGCAGCTCTCCTGACGCGGCCTGCCGGGCGTGCCGCGCGGTCCTGCGGGGCCGTGCGGCAGTCCTCGCCGACTGTCCGGAGCGTCCCTCAACTCCCTTTGCACACCAGTACGATGACGTGTGATCAGACGTTGATCGGATGTCTGCCTCGGCAGCCCTGGGATTGAGGGATCACATGTCGTCCTACTTCACCGACCTGGCACAGCAGTACATCGACGGCGAGTGGCGCCCCGGCACCGGCTCCTGGGACATCATCGACTTCAACCCGTACGACGGGGAGAAGCTGGCGTCGATCACGATAGCCACGGTCGACGAGGTCGACGAGGCGTACCGCGCGGCCCAGCGCGCCCAGAAGGAGTGGGCCGCGACCAACCCCTACGCGCGTCGCGCCGTCTTCGAGCGGGCCCTCAGGATCATCGAGGAGCGCGAGGCGGAGATCACCGAGGTGATCATCGCGGAGCTGGGCGGCACCCACCTCAAGGCCGGCTTCGAGCTGCACCTCGTCAAGGAGTTCCTGCGCGAGTCGATCCAGCTGGCGCTGCGGCCCGAGGGACGCATCCTGCCCTCGCCGGTCGACGGCAAGGAGAACCGCGTCTACCGCGTCCCGGTCGGCGTGGTCGGCGTCATCAGCCCCTTCAACTTCCCCTTCCTGCTGTCGCTGAAGTCCGTCGCGCCCGCCCTCGCGCTCGGCAACGGCGTGGTCCTCAAGCCGCACCAGAACACCCCGATCGTCGGCGGCTCGCTGGTCGCCAAGGTCTTCGAGGACGCGGGTCTGCCCGGCGGTCTGCTGAACGTCGTGATCACCGACATCGCCGAGATCGGCGACGCCTTCCTGGAGCACCCGGTCCCCAAGGTCATCTCCTTCACCGGCTCGGACAAGGTCGGCCGCCACGTCGCCACCGTCTGCGCCTCGCAGTTCAAGCGCTCGGTGCTCGAACTCGGCGGCAACAGCGCGCTCGTGGTGCTGGACGACGCGGACGTCGACTACGCCGTGGACGCGGCGGTCTTCAGCCGGTACGTGCACCAGGGCCAGGTCTGCATGGCGGCCAACCGCGTCCTCGTGGACCGTTCCGTGCTGGCCGAGTTCACCGAGAAGTTCGTCACCAAGGTCAAGGGCCTGAAGACCGGCGACCCGAGCGACCCGCAGACGGTCATCGGCCCGGTCATCAACTCCTCCCAGGCGGACGCGATCACGGGCGCCGTCGACCAGGCCCTCGCCGAGGGCGCCACGGCCCTGCTGCGCGGCGCGACCACGGACAACCTCGTCGAGCCGACCGTGCTGACCGACCTGCCCGCCGACTCCGCCGTCCTGCGCCAGGAGATCTTCGGCCCGGTCGCGCTGCTCGTCCCCTTCGACGGCGAGGAGGAGGCGGTGCGCATCGTCAACGACACCCCGTACGGCCTCAGCGGCGCCGTCCACACGGCGGACGTCGAGCGCGGTGTCGCCTTCGCCAAGCAGATCGACACCGGCATGTTCCACGTGAACGACGGCACCGTGCACGACGAGCCGCTGGTCGCCTTCGGCGGCGAGAAGCGCTCCGGCATCGGCCGCCTGAACGGCGAGGCGACGGTCGAGGCGTTCACCACGCAGAAGTGGATCTCCGTGCAGCACGGGCGCAGCTTCTTCCCGTTCTAGGGCCTGTCCGCGTTTCGCGAGCCCTTGCGGACAGCACCTGACCGCAAGGGTCCGTAGCGTCGTGGGTGTCGGCAGAGAACGGCAACGGCATCCACGAAAGGCGGCCCGTCATGGTCACTCACGTTCACGCGGAAGCGCACGGCGACGAACGCGGCGCGCTGCTCGCGTTCCTGGAGGGCGAGCGCGGCGGCGTCCGGCGCACCCTGCTCGGGCTCACCGCGGAGCAGGCGAGCAGCAGGCCGAGCGCGAGCGAGCTGTCCCTGGCCGGGCTGGTCAAGCATCTCGCCGAGGTCGAGCAGGGCTGGATCGCCCGCGCCCAGGGCGAGCCGCCGGCCGTCCGGCGGGACGCGTCGAACTGGCACGAGTGCTTCGTGCTGACCGGGGACGAGACCCCGGAGTCGGTGCTGGCGTACTGGGAGAAGGTCGCGGCGAGTACGGAGGCGTTCATCCGCTCGGTGCCGAGTCTGGACGACACGTTCGCGCTGCCGAACGACCCCTGGTTCCCGCCGGACGAGCGGGTGTCCATGCGCTGGGTGATGCTGCGGCTGATCTCCGAGACGGCCCGGCACGCGGGCCACGCCGACATCGTCCGGGAGTCCCTGGACGGGCGGACGGCCTTCGAGCTGGTCGCCGAGGAGCGGGGCGGCGGCCAGGGCTGACGGGACCGGCCGAAGGCCCGCGGGCGGCGGGGTCCTAACCTGGACCCCATGTCAGCGATCCGTCTCCTCGTGCTGGGCGCGGTGCGCCAGCACGGGCGGGCCCACGGCTACCAGGTGCGCAACGACCTGGAGTACTGGGGCGCGCACGAGTGGTCCAACGCCAAGCCGGGTTCGATCTACCACGCGCTCAAGCAGATGGCGAAGCAGGGACTGCTGCACGCCCACGAGATCGCCCCCTCCACGGCCGGCGGGCCGCCGCGCACCGAGTACGAGATCACGGACCGCGGTACCGAGGAGTTCCTGTCCCTGCTGCGGGAGTCGCTGACCTCGTACGACCAGAAGATGGACGTGAAGTCGGCCGGGATCGGCTTCATCGTCGAACTGCCGCGGGACGAGGCGGTGGGGCTGCTGAAGGAGCGGATCCACCGGATCGAGGAGTGGCGCTCCGCGGTGACCGAGCACTACGTGCCGGAGGACGGCCCGGAACAGCTCGGCCACATCGGCGAGATCATGAACCTCTGGGTGCACAGCGCGGACGCCGACGCCGAGTGGACCCGGGGCCTGATCGAGCGGATCGAGGGCGGCGCGTACACCTTCGCCGGTGAGGGCGAACCGTTCGTCGGGGTCCTGCACGAGGGCGAGGAGAACCCGTACGCGACGGGGACGCCGCATCCCGGGGACCGCGACTAATCAAGTTTGACGAATGAGGTTTCGGGTCGTACCTTCGAGCCAGTGGTCAAGTTTGACTACTTGGGGTGCTCGGGCGGAGGGAGCCGGATGGCCGACGCGATCGCAGTCGAGGGCGTGGAGAAGCGGTACGGGGAGAGGGCGGCGCTGGACGGACTGGACCTGGCGGTGCGGCGGGGCACCGTCCACGGCCTGCTGGGGCCGAACGGGGCGGGCAAGACCACCGCGGTGCGGGTGCTGACGACGCTGCTGCGGCCGGACGCCGGGCGGGCGGAGGTCGCCGGGTGCGACGTGGTGCGCGAGGCCGCCCGGGTACGGCGCCGCATCGGCCTGCTCGGCCAGCACGCCGCGCTCGACGAGGAACTCGACGGGAGGCAGAACCTGGAGATGTTCGGGCGGCTGTACCACCTGGGCGCCTCCCACGCGCGCGTGCGGGCCCGCGAGCTGCTGGAGCGCTTCGGGCTCGCGGACACCGGCCGCAAGCCGGTCGGGAGGTACGGCGGGGGCATGCGCCGCCGGCTGGACCTGGCGGCCTCGCTGATCACCGGGCCGGAGGTGCTGTTCCTGGACGAGCCGACGACCGGACTCGACCCGCGCGGGCGCGCCGAGGTGTGGGCGGCCGTGCGGTCCCTGGTCGGCGAGGGCACCACGGTCCTGCTGACCACGCAGTACCTGGAGGAGGCGGACCAGCTGGCCGACCGCATCTCGCTCGTCGACCGGGGCCGGGTCGTCGCGGACGGCACGGCCGACGAACTCAAGGCGCGCACCGGCGGCGACCGCATCGACGTGGTGCTGCGCGACGCCGGTCTGCTGGGCGCCGCCGCGGCCCTGCTGCCCCTGGCCGCCGAGGACGTCTCGGTGGACGTCGACCGGCGCCTGCTCAGCGCCCCGGTCACCGACCGGATGGCGGCGCTCTCCGGGGTCGTGCGCGCCCTGGAGGAGGCCGGCATCGAGGCGGAGGACATCGCCCTGCGGCGGCCCACCCTGGACGAGGTGTTCCTGCACCTCACCGGGGACGGCCGGCGCGTGAAGGAGGCCGTATGAGCACCACGTACGAGACCGGCTGGAGCCGTTCGGGGGCCCGTGCCCTGACCGACTGCTGGACCATGACCCGCCGCGAACTCGCCCACTGGGCACGGCAGCCGGTGCGCGTGCTCGTCGGCCTGGTCTTCCCGGTGATGCTGCTGCTGATGTTCGGCTACCTGGTCGGCGGCGGCCGGGAGGTCGACGGCGACTACGTGGACTTCCTGGTGCCGGGCATGCTCGCGCTGACCATGGCCTTCGGCCTGGAGGGCACGATGCTCGCGGTCACCCAGGACCTCAACAAGGGCGTCGTGGACCGCTTCCGGTCGATGCCGATGGCCGACGCGGCCTTCCTCGTGGGGCGTTCGGCCGCCGACATGCTCCAGTCGGCGCTGTCCCTGCTCGTGCTGTGCGGGGTCGGCTACGCGATCGGCTGGCGCGTGCACGGCGGCCCGGGCGCCTTCCTGGGCGCCCTCGGGCTGCTGCTGCTCTTCCGGTTCGCGATGCTGTGGATCGGCATCCAGCTGGCGATGGTGGCGGGCAGACCCGAACTCGTCCAAGCGGTGCAGATCCTGGTCTGGCCGGTCGGGTTCCTCTCCAACGCGTTCGCGACCCCGGACGCCATGCCCGGCTGGCTGGGCACGGCCGTCGAGTGGAACCCGATGTCCCAGACGGCGACGGCGGTACGGGACCTCGTCGGCGGCCCGGGCGGCGAACCGGGCCACGTCTGGGCGGCCGTCGCCTGGCCGCTCGCCCTGCTCGCGGTGTTCTTCCCGCTGGCCGTGCGCCGGTTCGCCCGCCTCAGCCGCTGACGCGCCTCAGTGGTGGAAGCCGGTGGCCGCGCCCTTGTCGTGCGTCGACGGGCGCGGCTGCCGGCGCAGTTCCGGCAGCAGCCGGTTCAGGTCGTCCACGAAGAGCTCCGCCAGGTCCACCGAGAAGCCGTTGCGGCACACCACGCGCAGCACGGACAGGTCCTCCCGGTTCGGCGGGAAGGTGTACGCGGGCAGCAGCCAGCCGCGCTCGCGCATCCGCCGGGACACGTCGAAGACGTCGTACGACGTCACCTCCGGCCGTGTCGTGAAGGCGAAGACCGGCAGCTCGTCGCCCCGGGTCAGGAGCCGGAAGTCCTCCATCTCCTCGATCCGGCCCGCGAGTTCCCGGGCCACGTCCCGGGTCGTCTGCTGCACGGCCCGGTAGCCCTCGCGGCCCAGCCGCAGGAACGTGTAGTACTGCGCCACCACCTGCGCGCCCGGCCGGGAGAAGTTGAGCGCGAAGGTCGGCATGTCACCGCCCAGGTAGTTGACCCGGAACACGAGCTCGTCGGGCAGTTCGGCGGCCGACCGCCACAGCGCCCAGCCGACGCCGGGGTAGACCAGGCCGTACTTGTGCCCCGAGGTGTTGATGGACGACACCCGCGGCAGCCGGAAGTCCCAGACCACGTCCTCGTCGAGGAAGGGCGCCACCATCGCACCCGACGCCCCGTCGACGTGGACGGGGATGTCCAGGCCGGTGCGCTCCTGGAGTTCGTCGAGGGCCCCGCACAGGTCGGCGATCGGCTCGTACGACCCGTCGAAGGTCGAGCCGAGGATGCCGACGACGCCGATGGTGTTCTCGTCGCACAGCTCGGCGGCGGCCTTCGGGTCGAGGTGGAAGCGCTCGCCCTCCATGGGCACCAGGCGCGCCTCGACCTCCCAGAAGTTGCAGAACTTCTCCCAGCAGACCTGGACGTTCACGCCCATCACGAGGTTCGGGCGGGCCCCGGGGTAGCGGTCGGCGTTGCGGTTGGACCAGCGGCGTTTGAGGGCCATCCCGGCGAGCATGCACGCCTCGCTGGAGCCGGTCGTCGAACAGCCCACTGCGGCACCGGGGTCGGGCGCGTTCCACAGGTCGGCCAGCATCGCCACGCAGCGCCGCTCCAGTTCGGCGGTGCGCGGGTACTCGTCCTTGTCGATCATGTTCTTGTCGCGGCATTCCGCCATCAGCACCCCGGCCTGCGGCTCCATCCAGGTGGTGACGAAGGTGGCGAGGTTCAGCCGGGCGTTGCCGTCCAGCATGAGTTCGTCGTGGACCAGCTGGTACGCCGTGGTGGGCGGCAGCGGCCCGTCCGGGATGCGGTGCTTGGGCGGCGCCTCGGCCATGCCGCTGACGGGGTTGGTCTCGCCGAAGAAGGGGTTGACGGACAACGGACGTTCGCCGGACTCGGGGCCTTTGTGCAGTGCCATGTCGCCTCCGGTGGGGGAGAGGGGGGTGGGGGAGCGGGGGTCAGCGGAGCGGGGTCCCGTCGTCGTGGAGCTGCATCAGGGGCCGGCCGGTCACCAGCAGCCAGGCCGGCACCGACGCCATGACGAGCAGCGGCAGCACTGCCGCGTCGGCTGCCAGGACGGCGGCGGTGAAGAGGCTGATCCAGCCCTGCCGGGTGACGGCCATGAGCATCCCGAGCACGGCGCAGACGACGGCGAGGGTGACGTCCACCTCTGGCACCAGGGCGTGGGCGCACAGGCCGAGGGCCACCCCCGCGAAGACCGACGGGAAGATCCGGCCACCGCGGAACCCGCACGAGGTCGCGACGACCAGCGCGGCGAGTTTCACCACGGTCATCAGCGCGAACTCGCCCGAGGACCAGCCGTCCGGGTCCTCGGCCAGGACCTTGATCTCCGTCAGGCCCTTGAAGAGGGTCAGGTGCCCGCCCAGCGCGCCCAGCAGGCCGAGCACCAGACCGCCCAGGGGAAGCGCCAGCCACGGGCGTCCGAGCCGCGCGAAGGCGCCGTGGACGTACGGCAGGGCGTAGACCGCCGCCATGCCGATCAGCGCCCCGACGGAGGCGACGATCAGGGCGCCGGGCAGGTCGCCCCAGTGCGGCCCCGAGTACGCGGGCAGCGAGAGGTCGAAGCTCGGGTGGGCCAGCAGGGTGACGGTCAGCGCGCCCATGCCGCCCGCGAGCAGCGGCGGCAGCAGCCGGTCCCAGAGGGCGCCGGGTCCTGGCCGCTCGGCCAGCACCTCGGAGAAGATCAGTGCGGCCGCCACCGGGGTGCCGAAGAGGGCGCCGACCGTTCCCGCGGCCGCCAGCGACAGCCACAGCATGGTGGGGGAGCCGGGGGCGATCCGGGCGCCCAGCCAGCAGGCGAGGGCGATGTTGGTGGCCGTGATCGGGTTCTCGGGGCCGAGACTGACCCCGCCCGCCAGCGCCAGGACGGTGACGACGAGCAGTCCGGGCAGTACCGCGGGTGCCAGCGGAGGGTCGACGAGGCCGCTGGCCGCCGGATCGGGACCCGCGTGCCGCGGCACCTTCCAGATGACCAGGCCCACCGCGACGCCGGTCGCCGTGAGCATCACGATCATCCAGAGCGAGGAGTAGCGGCCGATCCCGAGCGCGTCCGGCAGGGTCTGCCACAGGACGTCCTGCAGATGGTCGGCGACCCAGCTGACGCCCAGCAGGACGAGAGCCGCGGCGATGCCGACGAGGATGGAGGGCACGAGCAGCGGCAGCAGCCGCCGGACGGGGGTCGGACCCGGCGCCGCCGGGGCTTCGGTGCTCACGAGCCACACCTTAAGTGGGCAAAAGCCGCATAACATCCCGAGGAATTCCGGCTTGCACCTCACGTCGCGTCAGGGGCCAGGCTGAGGGGCGTACCCAGAAGGGAGCGGAAGGTTGAGCTACTCAGTGGGCCGGGTCGCCGGTTTCGCGGGCGTCACGGTGCGCACGCTGCACCACTACGACGAGATCGGCCTGCTCGTGCCGAGCGAGCGCAGCCGCGCGGGGCACCGCCGGTACGGCGACGCCGACCTCGACCGGCTCCAGCAGATCCTGTTCTACCGGGAGCTCGGCTTCCCGCTCGACCAGGTCGCGGTCCTGCTCGACGATCTGGCCACCGGAAAAGCGGACCCGCGCGCGCACCTGCGCCGCCAGCACGAACTGCTGACCGCCCGGATCGAGAAGCTGCGGAAGATGGCCGCGGCCGTGGAACACGCCATGGAGGCACGCACGATGGGCATCGATCTCACACCCGAGGAGAAGTTCGAGGTCTTCGGGGACAAGGACCCCGAGGAGCACGCCGAGGAGGCCGAGCGGCGCTGGGGCGGCACGGAGGCGTACGCCGAGTCGCAGCGCCGCGCGGCCCGCTACACCAAGGAGGACTGGAAGCGGATGCAGGCCGAGGTCGCCTCCTGGGGCGAGCGCTACGGCGCCCTCATGGCGGCGGGCGAACCCCCGTCCGGGGGCCCGGCCATGGACCTGGCCGAGGAGCACCGCCTGCACATCGCCGAGTGGTTCTACCCGTGCCCGTACGAGACGCACCGGGGGCTCGGCGAGATGTACGTCTCCGACGAGCGGTTCAAGGAGTTCTACGACTCCATGCGGCCGGGTCTCGCCGAGCACCTGCGGGACGCGATCGCGGCGAACGCCGAGCGGAACTCCTGAGCGCCTGGCCCGGGCTCACTCCTCCCGGGCCAGGACCACCGCCGTCCCGTACGCGCACACCTCCGTGCCGACGTCGGCGGCCTCCGAGACGTCGAAGCGGAACATCAGCACGCCGTTGGCGCCCCGTGCGCGGGCCTGCTCGACGAGCCGCTCCATGGCCTGGTTGCGGGTCTCCACCAGCGTCTTGGTGAGGCCCTTGAGCTCACCGCCGATCATCGACTTCAGGCCCGCGCCGATCTGGCTGCCCAGGTGCCGGGAGCGCACGGTGAGGCCGAACACCTCCCCGATGACCCGCTCGACGCGATGACCCGGGACGTCGTTCGTCGTGACGACCAGCACGTCGGGCCGGGGCCCGGTGCCGCCGCCGTAGTCTTCGATACCCATGGCTCTCAGCTTTGTCCCAGTCGGGGCACAGTGCATCCCGGGGACCCCGGTGGAACCTGGCGTGGACACGCGACGTTGATAGCTTTGGGTCGGCCTGACACCACAGCCGAACCCTTCCTTCACCCCCAGGAGCCCGGAACCGTGACGACGCTTGCCCTTGGACCAAGCTGGCTGGATCCGAACACGCTCCTGGACAATTTCGGCATCTGGGGCCTGCTGCTCATCGTCTTCGCCGAGTCCGGCCTGCTCATCGGCTTCTTCCTGCCGGGCGACTCGCTGCTGTTCACCTGCGGCCTGCTGATCGCCTCGCACCAGCTGGACTTCCCGCTGTGGCTGGCCGTCGTGCTGATCTGCGTCGCCGCGATCGCCGGCGACCAGGCGGGTTACCTCTTCGGCAAGAAGGTCGGCCCCTCGCTCTTCACCCGCCCGGACTCCCGCCTCTTCAAGCAGGAGAACGTGATCAAGGCCCACGAGTTCTTCGAGAAGTACGGCCCGAAGTCCCTGGTCCTGGCCCGCTTCGTGCCCATCGTGCGCACGTTCACGCCGATCATCGCCGGCGTCAGCGGCATGCGGTACCGCTCGTTCATCACGTTCAACGTCATCGGCGGCGTGCTCTGGGGCGCGGGCGTCACGCTGCTCGGCTCCTGGCTCGGCAACATCGAGTTCGTGCACAAGAACATCGAGGCGATCCTGATCCTGATCGTCCTCGTCTCGGTGGTCCCGATCGCCGTCGAGTACCTGCGCGCCCGCGGCAAGAACAAGAAGGCGGCCGCCGCCTCGCCCGCGTCGACCCCTCCGGGCCAGCGCGGGCGCCACGCCAAGCGCTAGCGTCCGCCCCGGTGGGCGGGAGCCGTCAGAAGCCGCGTGTCCGCTTGGCCGCGCGGCGGCCCGCGGCGTCCCCGCCCGGCATCCGCAGGAACAGCCGGGAGATCTCGGAGCCCAGGTTCACCCCGATGGCGATGGCCATCGCCAGCGCCGCCGCCTTGGTCAGCGACACCAGCCCCTTGTCGACGTCGTTCTGCGCGATGGCCAGCAGCCCGAAGTACGTGGCCGAACCGGGCAGCAGCGGCCCGATCGCGGCCGTCGTGTACGGCAGCGCCGACGCGAACCGGTAGCGGGACAGCAGCTGCCCGAACAGACCGACCAGACCGGCCGCCACGGCGGTGGAGGCGACCGGCGAGATGTCGCCGACGTAGTGCATCGCGCCGTACACCGCCCAGGCCACGCCCCCGTTGAGGGTCACCGCCAGCACGGTGGAGCGCTCCTGCTGGAGCAGCACCGCGAAGGTGAGCGACAGCAGCATCGAGGCGACGAGCTGGAGCACCGGCCGCTCGGAGACGCCGAGGGCCTGGTCCGGATTGAGCCCGGCGCCCAGCTTCACCCCGAAGTACAGGATCAGCAGCACACCCGTGACGATGCCGACGAAGAAGTACATGACCTCCAGCAGGCGCGCCGACGCGGTGATGTAGAAGCCGGTCAGACCGTCCTGGACGCCCGCGACCAGCGCTCTTCCCGGCAGCAGGGCGAACAGTCCACCGGTGATCACGGCGGACGCCTTGACCCCTGCCCCGGACAGCTGGAGCGCCACCCCGATCGCGGCGGGCGGCATCGCGGCCACCGTGAACTGGTAGAACTCCGGCAGTCCGCGCCCCGCGCACAGCCACGCCAGCCGGTCGCCCAGCATCGCGCCGAGCGCCGCCGCGACGAACACGAAGACGTCACCGCCGACGAGCACCGAGGCCGCTCCCGCGAGGAGCCCGCCCGCCGCGGTGAGCACCCATCCCGGGTACGGGTGGCGGTTGCGGCGGATCTCCGCGAGGCGGCCGTAGGCCTCCTCCAGGGAGATCGCGGTCTCCGCGTCGCTGAGGTCGTCCACGAGCCGGTACACGGCCGCGAGACGGGTGTAGTCGGTGCCGCGGCGCCGTACCGTCCGCGAGGCCGTCACCGGGTCGTCCACGAGGGACGGCTGGTACGAGATCGACAACAGGGTGAACGTGACGTTCGGTTCGCAGCGGTCGAGCCCGTACGAGCGGCAGACCGCGAACATCGCCGCCTCGACGTCCTCGGCGCCCTCGCCGCCCGCCAGCAGCAGCTCGCCGATACGCAGCGTCAGGTCGAGCACGCGCGGGACGGCCGGACCGGCCTCGTCCTCCTTCTGCACGGGCTCGGGCGCCGGACGCTCGGTCACCGGCATCCGCAGCATCGTGCGCATGCGGTCCTGCCAGGGCGCGTCCTTGGTCAGCCGGACCACCGGCATGCCGCCCGGCGGGGTGAAGGCGGGCGGCGCGTGCTGGGCGCTGTAGGTGCGCGGGGTGCTGAACGCCGAACCCTCGGTGTCGCCGGGAACCGTGTGCGGGGCGTCGAGGCCCTTGGGGAGGGCGAACTCCGACGTCGTCGACGACTCGTCCTCGACCACCGGGGCCTGCGGCGCCACCACCCCGGCCGGCGGGGCGAACGCGCTCCTCGCCTCGTCCGACTGCGGTTTGCGGTCTTCCGCCTCCGGGTCCGCCACCAACTGCCGCCTTGCCTTCCGTGCCGTGCGCGTACGTCGTATGCGTACGTCCCGTACGCCTCACGCGTACCTTCCGTAGGCCTCAGTATGCGTACGGATACGCGAACGGGCCGTGCGGCCCTGAACAGGGTCGCACGGCCCGGACGATGAGAAGAGGCAGGTCAGTGACCGCCCGACTCCTTGAAGCGCTTGTAGGAACGCTCGATCTCGGCCTCGGCGTCGGTGCGGCCGACCCAGTTGGCGCCCTCGACGGACTTGCCGGGCTCCAGGTCCTTGTAGACCTCGAAGAAGTGCTGGATCTCCAGGCGGTCGAACTCCGACACGTGGTGGATGTCCCGCAGGTGCTCCACGCGCGGGTCGTGCGCCGGGACGCACAGCAGCTTGTCGTCGCCGCCGGCCTCGTCGGTCATGCGGAACATGCCGATCGTGCGGCACTGGATGAGGCAGCCCGGGAAGGTCGGCTCGTCCAGGATGACCAGCGCGTCCAGCGGGTCGCCGTCCTCGCCGAGGGTGTTCTCGACGAAGCCGTAGTCGGCCGGGTAGCTGGTCGAGGTGAAGAGTCGACGGTCCAGGCGGATCCGACCGGTCTCGTGGTCCACCTCGTACTTGTTCCGCGAACCCTTCGGAATCTCGATCGTGACGTCGAACTCCACCGGTGGCTCCTCCATGATCAGCACATAGTTCTGGTGGTTAAGTGTCCCTCACGCAGGTGTGTGATCGCGAAAGGGGCTGGTGGTCGTGCCAGAGCTGAGGGCCTGGCGGGCCGCGAGACCGCACGTGGTGCGGGTCGCGCGGACCGTGAAACCGCACGTCGTGCGGGTCACCCGAGCCGTCCGGCCGCGCCCCGTGAAGGTGACGACTCTGCAGCTCACAGCCGTCTCCGCCACCGTGGGCCTGGCGCTCGCGGCCGCGGTGGCGACCGCCGCCGGTCCCTGGGACTCCTCGGGTCAGCGTACGGCGGAGCGCGACTGGGCCGCATCGCGGCCCGGACAGGGTGGCGCAGATCACGGCCGTGATCCGGGAGCGGCGGCGGGCGGACCCCGCCCCGCGCCCAGCGCCGCGTCCGTCCTGGCGGGCCTCGGCGGCGCCACCGTCTCGGCGCCCGTGCCCGCCGAGAAGGCCCTCGCGGACGTCCTGGACCCGCTCCTGAAGGATCCGTCGCTCGGCACGCGGCACTCGGCCGCCGTCGTGGACCTCGCGACCGGCAGACGGCTGTACGGCACGGGCTCCGCCGACGCGCTGACCCCGGCCTCCACCACGAAGATCGCCACCGCCGTCGCCGCCCTCACCGCGGCCGGCGCCGACCACCGCATCACCACCCGCGCCGCCCTGGAGCCGGACACCGGCGAGGTCGTGCTCGTGGGCGGCGGCGACCCGACCCTGACCGCCCGGAAGAAGCGCGACGGGGACTGGGCGAGCCTGCGCACCCTGGCCGCCCGCACCGCCCGCGCCCTGGAGGCGCGCAAGCTGGACGAGGTCACGCTCTCCTACGACACCTCGCTGTACGCGGGCCCGGGGCAGCCGCCCGCCGGGGTCGAGGGCAACATCGCGCAGGTCACCCCGCTGATGGTCGACGAGGGCCGCCTCGACGACTCCACCAGCGGCGCCGCGGGGCGCAGCCCCGACCCGGCGGCCGACGCCGCCCGGAAGTTCGCCGAACTCCTGAAGGACGAGGGCATCAGGACGACGTCCCCCGGCCCCTCCAAGGCCACCGGCCGCTCGAAGCCCCTCGCCGAGGTCCAGTCCCCGCCGCTGTCCGCCCTCGTCGAGCGGATGCTCACCAACAGCGACAACGACATCGCCGAGGCCCTCGCCCGGCAGACGGCCCTCGCCGCGGGCGAACCGGCGAGCTTCGCGGGCGGCGCGACCGCGATCCGCGCCCAGCTGAAGAAACTGGACATTCCGCTGAAGGGCGCCGTTTTCGCGGACGGAAGTGGCCTGAATCGTTCGGACAAGCTCTCGGCCGACCTGCTGACCGCCCTGCTGGCCAAGGCCGGTGACCCCGCCCACCCCGAACTGCGCCCCGCCCTCACCGGACTTCCCGTCGCGGGATTCACGGGCACCCTCAGCCAGCGCTACGCCGACGGCGCGGTCCGGTCGGCCACCGGCGTCGTACGTGCCAAGACCGGCACGCTGACGGGCGTCAACGCCCTGGCCGGCACGGTGGTCGACACCGACGGCAGGCTGCTGGCCTTCGCCTTCCTCGCCGACGGCACCACGGACCGCACCACCGCCCAGACGGCCCTGGACCGCACCGCGTCCGCGCTGGCGGCGTGCGGCTGCCGCTGAGACCCGTCCGGCGGCGCCCGCGAACGGGCGTGACGACCATGCCGGGCAGGCGCCACGGGGTGTCCGGAAGCCGCTTCGCCCCAGCCGTCCCGGGGCCACCGGCCGCCCCGCCGGCCCCACGCGGGACGCACACCCGGCGTCTCACCCCTCACCGCGGCCGGACGCCCTCACGTACGGTTGACGCATGACGAGCATCGGTGGTGCCGAGATGGTCGACTGGAATCTCGCGGTGGCGACCGCGACCCGGCTCGTGAGGCCGGGCCCCGAGGTGAGCCGCGACGAGGCCCGGGCCGTCGTCGCGGAGCTGCGGCGGCACGCGAAGGCCTCGGAGGAGCACGTCCGGGGATTCACTCGTCTGGGTGAGGACGGGGTGCACGACACCCCCGTGCTCGTCGTCGACCGCCCCGGCTGGGTCCGGGCGAACGTCGCCGGATTCCGGGAACTCCTCAAGCCGCTTCTCGACAAGATGCAGGAGCGGCGCGGCAGTTCGCCGGGCGGAGCCGTCTTCGGCGCCGTCGGCGGCAAGGTGACCGGCGTCGAGCTGGGCATGCTCCTGTCGTTCCTGTCCTCGCGGGTCCTCGGGCAGTACGAGACCTTCGCCCCGGCGACGCGCGACCTCCCGGCCGGGGGGAACGGCGGCGGCAGGCTCCTGCTGGTCGCCCCCAACATCGTGCACGTCGAGCGGGAACTCGACGTCCAGCCCCACGACTTCCGGCTGTGGGTCTGCCTGCACGAGGAGACCCACCGCACCCAGTTCACGGCCGTGCCCTGGCTGCGCGACCACCTCGAGGGCGAAATCCAGTCTTTCTTGGCGGAGACCGAGGTCGACCCCATGACGGTCCTGGAGCGGATCAGGGAGGCCGCCCAGTCCCTCGCGGGCGGGCGCCCCGAGGGCGAGGAGGGCGAGGACGGCCGGTCCCTCGTGGAACTGGTGCAGACGCCGGCCCAGCGAGAGATCCTCGGCCGCCTCACCGCCGTGATGTCCCTGCTCGAAGGTCACGCCGACTTCGTCATGGACGGCGTCGGCCCCGCCGTCGTCCCGTCCGTCGCCGAGATCCGCGAGAAGTTCCAGCAGCGCCGGGCCAAGGGCGCCTCCCGCCTGGACCTGGCCCTGCGCAAGCTGCTCGGCCTGGACGCCAAACTCAGGCAGTACCGCGACGGCGAGCGGTTCGTGCGCGCCGTGGTCGACGAGGTGGGCATGGACGGCTTCAACCGTGTGTGGACCTCCCCGAACACCCTCCCGACCAAGGCGGAGATCTCCAAACCGGCGGACTGGGTCACTCGGGTGCACCGCAAACCGGAGTCGTGAAGCGCCTTGCGGGGTCGTGAGACGAATCCGGCCGACGGCAGGTGAACGCCCCTTCAATCACCCGTCCGAGGGACCGTGGGGCATGAGTAGGCGTGCAATGCTCGGGGAACGGCCCGGTTCTGTCACCATCTACACACTCTGAGTGACCGACACCGGGTTCACCCCCCGAAAACTTCATGAAGGGAACCGGACATGGGTCCCCATCCTGCGGTCGCGGCGATACGCCTGGCGGTTCGCCGCGTACTCCACGACATCCTCACCGAGCACACACCCTCCCCGGGCGCCGGGCGTACGCCCGCCTCCTGCGCCGGGTGCGCGCCCGCAACCACCGCCGTACGCCCCGCCGTCACCGGCGAGCGCGTACCGGCCCCCGCATCCCGGCGCGGGCGCACCACCGGCGCGTCCCCGGACACCCCGCACGAACAGCAGCCGCCCCTCGTCCTCGTCGCGTGCTCCGGCGGCGCCGACTCCATGGCGCTCGCCTCCGCCCTCGCCTTCGAGGCCCCCAGACTCGGCATCCGCGCCGGCGGCATCACCGTCGACCACGGACTGCAGCCCGGCTCCGACCTGCGCGCCGACGAGGTCGTCCTGCGCCTGACCGAGCTCGGCCTCGGCCCCGCGGAGTCCGTCGCCGTCACCGTCGGCCGCGAGGGCGGGCCCGAAGCGGCCGCCCGCGACGCCCGGTACGCCGCCCTGGACGCCGCCGCCGAACGCCACGGGGCCGCCGCGGTCCTGCTCGGCCACACCCGCGACGACCAGGCCGAGACCGTCCTGCTCGGCCTCGCCCGCGGCTCCGGCATCCGCTCCCTGTCCGGAATGGCCGCGGTCTCGGGGGCCGACGGCCGTTACCGGCGCCCCTTCCTGCACCTCGACCGGCAGACCGCCCGCAAGGCCTGCATGGTCCAGTCGCTCCCGGTCTGGGACGACCCGCACAACGCCGACCCCGCCTACACGCGCTCCCGGCTGCGCCACGAGGGCCTGCCCGCGCTGGAGAAGGCGCTCGGCAAAGGAGTCGTCGAGGCGCTCGCCCGTACGGCCCAGCTCTCGCGCGACGACGCCGACGCCCTCGACTCCTGGGCCCGCCAGGCCGAGGCCTCCGTACGCGACGCCTCCGGCCTCCTGGAGTGCGCCAAGCTCTACGCCCTGCCGCCCGCCGTACGCCGCCGCATCCTGCGCCGTGCCGCCATCGAGGCGGGCGCACCCGCCGGTTCGCTCTTCGCCCGGCACGTCGAGGAGATGGACCGGCTGATCACCGGATGGCGCGGTCAGGGGGCCATCAATCTCCCGGGCAAAGTCGTCGCCCGTCGGCAGGGTGGCAGACTGGTGATCCGGCAAGGCTGAAACCGGACCCTCCGCCGGGGCCGCTCCAATGGCTCCTGGGGACCGCTTACGCGGGGTGTGGGCGGTCCGAGCGGCCGTTGGGACGGACGACCGAAAGTGATGCGGGTGGACGCGAAAGACATGGGCACCGACCTCAAGTCGGTGCTCATCACCAAGGAAGAGATCGACGCGAAGCTGGCCGAGCTGGCCGCGAAGATCGACGCGGAGTACGCGGGCAAGGACCTGCTGATCGTCGGAGTGCTCAAGGGCGCGGTGATGGTCATGGCGGACCTGGCGCGTGCGCTGTCCACCCCCGTCACGATGGACTGGATGGCCGTGTCCTCGTACGGCGCGGGCACCCAGTCCTCCGGTGTGGTGCGGATCCTCAAGGACCTCGACACCGACATCAAGGGCAAGCACGTCCTGATCGTCGAGGACATCATCGACTCGGGACTGACCCTGTCCTGGCTGATCTCCAACCTCGGCTCCCGCGAGCCGGCCTCCCTCAAGGTGTGCACGCTGCTGCGCAAGCCGGAGGCGGCCAAGGTCGCGATCGACGTGGAGTGGGTCGGCTTCGACATCCCGAACGAGTTCGTGATCGGCTACGGCCTCGACTACGCCGAGAAGTACCGCAATCTCCCGTTCGTGGGTACGCTCGCGCCCCATGTCTACGGCGGCTGAGCGAGCGGGCCACCGGTCTTCGTAAGACGATCGGGAACCCCAGCGGGTTTCACGGCGTTGGAGCATGCGTGGACGGGATTGTCAGTCGTCCCCTGCGTCTTCGGGTGACAATGCTGGGGTACCGTCCGAAGAACAGTCTTTACAAGTCTTTGTCAAACTCACTATGGCAGGAGGGACGGGGCGGCTCCGCTCCGTATGGATGGACGTGAAGCGATACTTCCGTGGGCCGGTCATGTGGATCGTGCTGGCCGTCCTTGCCGTGGTCGTGTTGATGCAGGTCGTCGGCTCGTCCGGCGGCTATAAGACAGTGGACACCGGCCAGGTCGTCCGAGCGATCAATGAGAACAAGGTCGAGTCGGCCAAGATCACCACCGGCGACGAGCAGGTCATCAAGGTCTCGCTCAAGGACGGCGAAAAGGTCGACGGCAGCTCGAAGATCCAGGCGAGCTACATCGGCGACCAGGGCGTGAGCCTCGCCGGCACCCTTCAGGACAAATACCAGAACAAGCAGATTCCGGACGGCTACACCGTCTCGCCGTCCAAGCAGAACCCGTTCGTCGGCATCCTGCTGTCCCTGCTTCCCTTCGTACTCATCGTCGTCGTCTTCCTGTTCCTGATGAACCAGATGCAGGGCGGCGGCTCCCGGGTCATGAACTTCGGGAAGTCCAAGGCGAAGCTCATCACCAAGGACACCCCGAAGACGACGTTCTCGGACGTCGCGGGCTCGGACGAGGCGGTCGAGGAACTCCACGAGATCAAGGAGTTCCTCCAGGAGCCGGCGAAGTTCCAGGCCGTCGGGGCGAAGATCCCCAAGGGCGTGCTCCTCTACGGGCCTCCTGGAACCGGCAAGACGCTGCTCGCCCGCGCCGTCGCGGGTGAGGCGGGCGTGCCCTTCTACTCGATCTCGGGTTCCGACTTCGTCGAGATGTTCGTCGGTGTCGGTGCCTCCCGGGTCCGTGACCTGTTCGAGCAGGCCAAGGCGAACGCCCCGGCGATCGTCTTCGTCGACGAGATCGACGCGGTCGGCCGCCATCGCGGCGCCGGCCTCGGCGGCGGTCACGACGAGCGCGAGCAGACGCTGAACCAGCTGCTCGTCGAGATGGACGGCTTCGACGTCAAGGGCGGCGTGATCCTCATCGCCGCGACGAACCGGCCCGACATCCTCGACCCGGCGCTGCTGCGTCCCGGCCGTTTCGACCGCCAGATCGCGGTCGACCGCCCGGACATGCAGGGCCGTCTGGAGATCCTCAAGGTCCACCAGAAGGGCAAGCCGGTCGCCCCGGACGTCGATCTGTCGGCCGTCGCGCGCCGCACCCCGGGCTTCACCGGTGCGGACCTGGCGAACGTGCTGAACGAGGCCGCGCTCCTCACCGCGCGCAGCAACCAGAAGCTGATCGACAACAACATGCTCGACGAGGCGATCGACCGTGTGGTCGCGGGCCCGCAGAAGCGGACCCGGATCATGTCGGACAAGGAGAAGAAGATCACCGCGTACCACGAGGGCGGTCACGCCCTGGTCGCGGCGGCGTCTCCGAACTCCGACCCGGTGCACAAGATCACCATCCTGTCGCGCGGCCGGGCCCTCGGTTACACGATGGTCCTGCCGGACGAGGACAAGTACTCCACCACGCGCAACGAGATGCTCGACCAGCTCGCGTACATGCTGGGCGGCCGCGCCGCGGAGGAGCTGGTCTTCCACGACCCGACCACGGGCGCGGCGAACGACATCGAGAAGGCCACCGCGACGGCCCGCGCGATGGTCACGCAGTACGGCATGACCGAGCGTCTGGGCGCGATCAAGTTCGGCGGCGACAACACCGAGCCGTTCCTCGGCCGGGAGATGGCGCACCAGCGCGACTACTCGGAAGAGGTCGCCGCGCTCGTCGACGAAGAGGTCAAGAAGCTCATCGAGAACGCGCACAACGAGGCCTGGGAGATCCTGGTCGAGAACCGCGACGTCCTCGACAACCTGGTGCTTCAGCTGCTGGAGAAGGAGACGCTGGGCAAGGAGCAGATCGCCGAGATCTTCGCTCCGATCGTCAAGCGTCCGGCCCGCCCCGCGTGGACCGGTTCCTCCCGGCGCACGCCGTCCACCCGCCCGCCGGTGCTCTCCCCCAAGGAGCTGTCGCTGACGAACGGGGCGAACGGGGCCTCGGCCACGATCGCCAGCGCGACGGAGTCCGTCCCCTCGACGGAGACCGCCCCGGAGGAGCGCCCCGAGAGCTGATCGTTACGGCTCCCGGAGCTCTCACCAGGCCCGGAATGGATGCCGTGCCCCCCTGGTTCTAGCCTGGGGGGTACGGCATTTCTTATGCCCGGATGTCCGACGCGTCGACTGTCACGCGTGAGAGGCCAAGGAACGAGGAACAGATGACCGACCCCGTGACGCTGGACGGCGAGGGCGCGATCGGCGTGTTCGACGAGAAGCGCGCCGAGAACGCCGTGCGCGAGCTGTTGATCGCGGTCGGCGAGGACCCGGACCGCGAGGGCCTGCGCGAGACGCCGGGGCGGGTCGCCCGGGCCTACCGGGAGATATTCGCGGGACTGTGGCAGAAGCCCGAGGACGTGCTCACGACGACGTTCGACCTGGGGCACGACGAGATGGTCCTGGTGAAGGACATCGAGGTGCTCAGCTCCTGCGAGCACCACCTCGTGCCGTTCGTCGGGGTGGCCCACGTCGGGTACATCCCGTCCGTGGACGGCAAGATCACGGGCCTGTCGAAGCTGGCCCGGCTGGTGGACGTCTACGCACGCCGCCCGCAGGTGCAGGAGCGGCTGACGACGCAGGTCGCGGACTCGCTGATGGAGATCCTGGAGCCGCGCGGGGTGATCGTCGTCGTGGAGTGCGAGCACATGTGCATGTCCATGCGGGGTGTGCGCAAGCCGGGGGCCAAGACCATCACCTCGGCGGTGCGGGGACAGCTCCGTGACCCGGCCACCCGCAACGAGGCGATGAGCCTGATCATGGCCCGCTGAAGCCCGGCCGACCGCACATCGGCCGCCGACCGGCCATTCGCCGCCTGTCCGGCCGTCCGCCGTCTGTCCGGTCCGTGGGGGCCCGGACAGGCGGGACGACAGGTTCGGGGTCGGGAACTGCCTAGGCGGCCGGGGCCGTCCCGCCGTTCTCGTCGTCGTCCTCCGGGAGCTTGCAGACGCGCTCCAGGAAGAAGGCGGCCGCTATCACGCCGATCCCGGCGACGACGGAGAAGCCCGCGTAGATCGCCTGGTCGCGGCGGGCGGGGACCTCCAGGGATTCGAGCAGGAAGACGCCCGTGCCGCCGTACATCCCGGAGACCAGGGCGGCCACCAGGGCGCTCGCCTGACCGAAGACGACCGCGCGGGCCGCCATCAGTGGGTCGACGCCCTTGGCGCCGGGGCGGCGCTCGCGCTGGGCCTTGAGCCGGCCGCGCAGCGAGAGCGCCGTGGCCAGCAGCACGACGGCGATCAGGGCGAGGACGACGGGGGCGGCCAGCGGGACCCGGGGGAGGGTCCCCACCGCGTTCCACAGGCGGGCGCCCGCCCAGGACAGGACGCCGGCCACGACGAACACGGCGGCCAGCGTCCTGATGCGCAGCTGTTTCACGTTGCCCCTTCGGTAAGCCGGCCTTGGTCGGTCGTCCTGACCTTAACGACTACTCGGGCAGCCGGAGTTCCAGGTCGGCGCGGGGCGTCACACCGTCTCGGGTGACGGCGTCGAGAAGTCCGGCCACCGGGCCGTGACCGGGCAACTGGGCCTCGGGGTCCACGTCGTGCCAGGGGGCGAGGACGAACGCGCGCTCGTGGGCCCGCGGGTGGGGGAGCGTCAGCACCGGGTCGTCGGAGACGACACCGTCGTACGCGATGATGTCCACGTCGATCGTGCGCGGCCCCCAGCGCTCGTCGCGGACGCGGTTGAAGGCCTCCTCCACGGCGTGCGCGCGCTCCAGCAGGGACGAGGGCGGCAGGGTGGTCTTGAGGACCACGACCGCGTTGAAGTAGCTCGGCTGGCTGCCGGGGGCGACTCCCCAGGGCTCGGTCTCGTAGACCGGGGAGACCGCTTTGACGCGGACGCCCGGGGTGTCCTCCAGGGCGTCGACGGCTCCCTGGAGGGTCTCCAGGCGGTTGCCCAGGTTCGCGCCGAGGGAGATCACCGCACGCTTGGGGTTGCTCAGCGTCGTGTCGGCGGCGTCCACCCGCTCGACGACGGAGGGCGGCACCGGCTGGACGGTCGGGTCGCTCTGACCCCCGGTGAAGAAGGCGGTCATACTCGGCTCCGGGTGATGGTGACGGTCACGTCGTCGAAGGGGACGGTGATCGGCGCGTCCGGCTTGTGGACGCAGACCTCGACCTCCTGGACCGCTTCGTGCTTCAGGCATGTCTGGGCGATGCGCTCGGCGAGCGTCTCGATGAGGTCGACGGGCTCGCCCTCGACGACGGCGACGACCTCCTCCGCGACGATGCCGTAGTGCACGGTCTTCGTCAGGTCGTCCTCGGCCGCGGCCGGCCGGGTGTCCAGGCCGAGCGTCAGGTCCACGATGAACGTCTGGCCCTCTTCGCGCTCCCTGGGGAAGACGCCGTGGTTCCCACGGGCCTTCAGGCCGCGCAGCGCGACACGATCCACGCGAATCACTCCTGCAATCGTCGGTAGCGGCGGGTGCGTACCGAGTGCGGTCGGCACACCAGCCTCAGGTGAATCTACCTGCGGGCACCGACAGCGCTCGGCCACGGGTGGGACACCGGTGTGGGGCGGACAGGCCTTCACCGGATGTTTCCCATGGGGAACACGGCGGCTCACGGGTTGGTAGCCGCCCCTACCCAGGGCCCGGTGGAACCAACCGCTGGAGCGCGCCTACCCACTCAACCGGGTGTGTCCTCACCCTCGTCGTCATCGGATTCGGCCAGGACGGGCGAGGCGTGGTGCGACCAGAGCTTCCAGCCGTCGGGTGTGCGGTGGAACACGTTGGTGGCGACGACGAGCTGGCCCACCAGCGGGCCCAGTTCGTCGCTGTCCTCCGGCGGCGGACCGCCGCTGAGAATGTTCTCCGTGCAGGTCACCAAAGCGGTGTCGCCGGTGACGGAGACGTGCACGTCGGTGAGGAAGAACTGGATGTACTCGGTGTTCGCCATGATCAGCGCGTACGACCTGAGGACCTCGCCGCGGCCGAAGAGCACCGGCCAGCCGGGGTGCACGCAGGAGATGACCGCGGCGTCCGCCGGGTCGTGGACGTCCTCGTCGATGCCGAGGTCGGCCGGCGTGATCCACAGGGAGGACAGCTCCTCGAAGTCGCCCCGCTCCATCGCCTCGTAGTACGCGGTGTTGGCGAGCTCGACCTGCTCGACGTCGATGTGCGGGGCGTTCACCGGTCTCCTTCCCCGTCCAGCTCGCGGGGGCCGGGGACCTGGGCCGCGGCGGTGCCGGCGGCACGGGCACCCTCGACGGCCCGGGCCACCCGGACCGCGTCGGCGGTGGCCCGCACCTCGTGCACGCGCACCGCCCAGGCGCCCTGCTGGGCGGCGAGCGCGGAGACGGCCGCGGTGGCGGCGTCCCGTTCCCGGGCGGGCGGCGGGGCGCCCTCGGGGCCCGCGAGGACCCGGCCGAGGAAACGCTTGCGGGAGGCGGCGACGAGCAGCGGGTGGCCGAGGGCGCGCAACCGGTCGAGGTGGGCCAGGAGGGTCAGGTCGTGCTCCGCCTCCTTGGAGAAGCCGAGGCCGGGGTCGACGACGATCCGGTCGGGGGCGATGCCGCCCGCCAGGACGGCCTCCACGCGCGCGTGCAGTTCGTCGACGACCTCGGAGACGACGTCCTCGTAGGAGCCCTTGACGTTGCCGCCCGCGAGGAAGCCGCGCCAGTGCATCACCACGAAGGGGGCTCCGGCGGCGGCGACGACCGGGATCATCGCGGGGTCGGCGAGGCCGCCGCTGACGTCGTTCACGAGGGCGGCCCCGGCGGCGAGGGACCGCTCGGCGACGGAGGCGCGCATGGTGTCGACGGAGACGGTGACCCCCTCGGAGGCCAGTCCGCGCACGACCGGGATGACGCGCCGCAGTTCCTCGGCCTCGTCGACGCGGGTGGCGCCGGGGCGGGTCGACTCACCGCCGACGTCCACCAGGTCGGCGCCCTCGGCGACCAGGCCGAGACCGTGCTTGACGGCGGCCGTCGTGTCGAACCAGCGGCCTCCGTCGGAGAAGGAGTCGGGCGTCACGTTGACGACCCCCATCACCGCGCAGCGGTCCCATGCCGGCAGTCCCGCCACTTCGCCGCGCCCGCTCTTCGTGCTCATGCGTCCAGCCTAGGGGGTGTCGTTCGGATCCCCCCTGGCCCGGGACGCCCGGTACGGCCCCTGGCGGCGCCGTGACAGGACCCGGTCGCGCCCGGTACGTAGGTCGCGCGCCGTCCGTGAGGCACTCCGCCGTACGCGGTGGCCGGATCCGAAGTGATCCACCCGACACCCCTCGGCTCGGCCGGGGCGACTCGGCGGCGCGGGCGCAGACCTCGTCCCGGGCCCGTGGGCGGCTGCTACGCCGCTCTGATCTCGCGTTCCGTGACGCCGTGCGGGCACGGGCGGGGGGCCGCGGCGCGGCGGCGCAGCAGCCGGGGCAGGGCGAGCTGCACGAAGCCCTCCGCCTGCATGGCCGCGAGGCCGATCCGCGGCAGCTCCCCGGAGGAGCGGTAGACGACGAAACGGGGTTCCCAGCGGGGACGGAACTTCGCGTTGAACTTGTACAGGGACTCGATCTGGAACCAGCGGGAGAGGAAGACCAGCAGGCCGCGCCAGGCGCGCAGCACCGGACCGGCCCCGATCTTCTCGCCGCGGGCGAGGGCGGAGCGGAACATCGCGAAGTTCAGCGAGACCCGGGCGACGCCGAGCCGGGGGGCCGCCTGGAGGGCGGCCACGATGAGGAGTTCGTTCATGCCGGGGTCGGCCGAGCGGTCGCGCCGCATGAGGTCGAGGGAGACGCCGTCGGCGCCCCACGGGACGAAGTGCAGGACGGCCTTGAGATCGCCGTACGGACCCGGCTCGGCGTCGGCCCGGTGGGCGGTGGCGATCAGGCAGTCCCCGTCGGCGGGGTCGCCGATGCGGCCGAGCGCCATCGAGAAGCCGCGTTCGGTGTCGGTACCGCGCCAGTCCTCGGCCGCGCGCCGTATCCGGTCGAGTTCGCCCTCGCCGAGGTCACGCACGCGCCGTACCCGGGTCTCGTAACCGGCCCGCTCGATGCGCTTCACCATCTGGCGCACATTGCGCATCGCGCGCCCGCCGAGGCTGAAATCCGCCACGTCCACCACCGCCTCGTCCCCCAGTTCGAGGGCGTCGAGGCCGGTCTCGCGCGTCCACACCTCGCCGCCCGTCTCCGAGCAGCCCATGACGGCGGGCGTCCAGGAGTGGGCCTTCGCCTCGTCCATGAAGCGCTCGATGGCGCCGGGCCAGGCCTCGACGTCGCCGATCGGGTCGCCGCTCGCGAGCATCACGCCCGAGACGACGCGGTAGGTGACCGCCGCCTTGCCGCTGGGGGAGAAGACGACTGCCTTGTCGCGGCGGAGGGCGAAGTGGCCGAGCGAGTCGCGGCCGCCGTGCCTCTCCAGCAGGGCGCGCAGCCGGCTCTCGTCGTCGGGGGTCAGCCGCGCGGCCGGGTGTTCGGGACGGAAGGCCAGGTAGACCGTGGTGACCGCGGTCAGGAGGCCGAGGGCGCCGAGGGAGAAGGCGACCGTCCAGGAGGTGGGCCCGGTGTAGTCGACGGGGCCCGAGAAGCCGAACAGGCCGTAGAGCACGTGCTGGATGCGGTCGGCGAGGCTGGGGTCGCCGGTCATCCGGTCGGAGTGGACGCTCACGATGACCAGCCCGAGGACCAGGGAACCGGCGCCCATGAGCACGAAGTTGGCCAGCGCGCGCCAGCGGCTGCGCGGGTCGGGCAGGGCGGCGAACTCACTCCGGTGGCGCAGCAGCGGCGCGAGCAGGGCGAGCGAGATGACGACGCCGACGAGGGAGTGGCGGTACGCGAACTGGGCGAGGGCACCGGCCGGCAGGAGGACGACGGCGGCCCGCCACGCCCGGCGTTTGTGCCGGCGCAGGCCGTGCGCGAGGAGCAGCAGGAGCACGCCGGCGCTGAGCGACAGGGCGGCGGCGAACGGGCCGAGCGCGCCCGGCAGTACCTCGGCGACGCTGTGCATGCGGCTGTGCCGGAAGCGGGGGAAGACACCGGCGCAGACGTCCAGGAGTCCCACCAGGGTGCAGGCTCGGGCGACCAGCGCGGGGGCCGCCTCGGGGCTCGGGCCGCGCAGCAGACGCCGTGCCCGGCCCGGTCGGTCCGGAACCCCACCCGACAATTCGCCATCTATCCTGACAGACATCGCATCCCGTAGTTCCGCGAGAGACCGTGAATCCGGTGCCAATCCGGCATCCGGCGACATTGCGCCCTCTAGGACGGTGTCGTGGGGAGAGAGGTTCACTCCCTTCCGGAAAGCCGTTTCAAAAGGCAGGGAAAGTCCCGGGCAAGCGTTCGCGAAGGAGCGTCGCGCGAGCCCGGGACCGGAAAGCGCAGGCAGGAAGAGCCCATGGGTCTCACGAGCAACAAGGTGCTGGTGCTGGCGGTCTCGTCCGCCGTGCTGCTGTTCGTCGGCACGGTGTGGCTGTGGCCGCGGCTGGCGCGCCGCACCTGGCGGGCCGTCGGCGGCCGGGTCGGACTGCTGCTCGCCACGCAGGTCGCGGTCCTCGCCTCGATCGGGCTCAGCACCAACCAGGCCTTCGGCTTCTACGCCAGTTGGGCGGATCTGTTCGGCCGGGAGAGCGGACAGGGCGTGGTCGTCGACCACGGCACCGGCGGGGCCGGCGGCGGGCCCCTCAGGGTCACCGGCACCCAGCAGGTGAACGTGTCCGGCGGGGCGCGCCCGCGGATCGGCGGCCAGATCCAGAAGGTCGCCCTCGTCGGCCGTACGACGCACATCGCCACGCCCGCGTACGTCTATCTGCCGCCGGAGTACTTCCAGCCGCAGTACCGCACCCGGACCTTCCCGGCGGTCACGGTCCTCACCGGCTACCCGGGCACCGCCGAGGCCCTCATCAAGGGCCTGCACTACCCGCAGACGGCGCACGCGCTGGCCAAGGACGGGAAGATCCAGCCGATGATCCTGGTCATGCTGCGGCCGACGGTGGCGCCGCCGCGGGACACGGAGTGCGTGGACGTCCCAGACGGCCCGCAGGCCGAGTCCTTCTTCGCCAAGGACCTCCCGGACGCCGTGGCGGCGCACTACCGGGTGGGCCGGAAGCCGGGCAGCTGGGGTGTCGTCGGCGACTCCACGGGCGGATACTGCGCGCTGAAGCTCGCCGTCCACCACCCCGGGACCTACGCGGCCGGTGCGGGTCTGTCGCCGTACTACGCGGCGCCGAACGACGCCACCACCGGCGACCTCTTCCACGGGGACCGGGCGCTGCGCGACCACGCCGACCTGTGGTGGTACCTCAAGCACCGGCCCGCGCCCGACACCTCACTGCTCGTCACCAGCAGCAGGCAGGGGGAGACGAACTACCGGGACACGCTGAGGTTCATAGAGCTGGTGAAGTCGAGGCGGCCGACGCGGATCTCGTCGGTCATCCTCGACAGCGGCGGCCACAACTTCAACACCTGGCGGCGCGAGATCCCGGGCACCCTCCAGTGGCTCAGCGGACGGCTGAGCGACCGCTGAACCCGCGTCAGGACGGCCGCCCGCGCGCGGGGGCGGCACGGACGACGCCTGCCTAGGAGCCGCTGACCGTCTCCAGGTCGACGTCCGCGCGGGCGATGTCCTGGGCGTCCGCGGCCGTGGAGCGGCGCAGCGCCTCGTGCAGCCGGGCCGGGGTGAGCACGCCGAGGAACCGGCCCTCGCTGTTCCCGTCGATGACGGCGATCCAGCCGGCGTCGTGCTGGAGCATCGTCGAGAACGCCTGCTTGAGGGACGCGCCGACCGGCAGCCACGCCTCCATCCGGCGGGCGTGCTCCCGGACCGTGCCGGTCCGCCCGTTCGCGTGCTCGGCGGAGATCCAGCCGTGCAGGTCCCCCTGAGCGTCCAGGACCACCGCCCAGCGCGCGTCGAGCTTCCTCGGCAGCGGGTCGTCGAGGCGCACCACCGGCGGCTGTTCGAGGTCGCTCTCCTCGATGGGTGTCACGGACAGCCGCTTCAGGCCGCGGTCGGCACCCACGAAGTCGGCCACGTACGGGGTCGCCGGAGCGCCCAGGACGGCGGACGGGGTGTCGAACTGCTCGATGCGGCCGGCGCCGTAGACGGCGATGCGGTCGCCGAGGCGTACGGCCTCCTCGATGTCGTGCGTGACGAACAGCACGGTCTTGCGCACGGACTGCTGGAGCCTCAGGAACTCGTTCTGGAGGTGCTCGCGCACCACCGGGTCGACCGCGCCGAACGGCTCGTCCATGAGCAGGACGGGCGGGTCCGCGGCCAGGGCCCGGGCGACGCCGACGCGCTGGCGCTGGCCGCCGGAGAGCTGCTCGGGGTAGCGGTCGCCGTAGACGGCGGGGTCGAGGCCGACCAGGTCGAGCAGTTCGGCCGCGCGCTCCCGGGCCTTGGCACGCTTGACGCCGAGCAGGTGCGGGACCGTCGCCGTGTTGTCGAGGACCGTCTTGTGCGGGAAGAGGCCGACCTGCTGGATGACGTAGCCGATACGGCGGCGGAGCTGGACGGGATCGATGTCCGCTATGTCGTCGCCGTCGAGGAATATCCGCCCGCTCGACGGTTCGATGAGGCGGTTCACCATCTTCATGGTGGTGGTCTTGCCGCAGCCCGAGGGGCCGACCAGCGTGACCAGTTCGCCCTCGGCGACCTCGAAGGACAGGTCGTCGACGGCGGTGGTGCCGTCCGCGTACCGCTTGGTGACGTTCTCGAACCGGATCATGGCTCCCCATTGTGGCCGCGGACGGCGGGTGTTGTGTGAAGGCAGTGTTTCGCTCGTACGGCGACTCTCGGCCATTGTCGGTGGTGGGCGTTAGGGTCGCCAGCAAGTCAAAACGATGTGCGGGTGCGCGGTCCACTGACATACGTTCGGTGATCCGGGGGAGGTGAGGCGGGTGAGCGAGCAGAACTGCCTGGTGGCGAACGACTGGATCTGCGGGGAGTACGTCCGCTCCCGCAGCCAGGAGTTGATCGACGCCACGGTGCAGCACGTGTGGATCACGGTGGCCTCGGTGGCCATCGGCGTCCTCGTGGCCTTTCCGCTGGCCCTGCTGGCCCGGCGCTTCCGCACCGTCGCCGGCCCGATCCTCGGTCTGACGACCGTCCTGTACTCGGTGCCCTCGCTCGCGATGTTCTCGCTGCTGCTGCCCGTGTTCGGGCTCTCGGCCGCCCTGGTCGTCACCGGACTCGTCCTGTACTCGCTCACGATCCTCGTGCGGAACATCCTCGCGGGACTCCAGTCCGTCCCCGAGGAGGCCCGCGAGGCCGCCAGGGGTCTGGGGTACGGCTCGGGGCGGCTGCTGTGGGAGGTGGAGCTGCCGCTGGCGCTGCCCTCGGTGCTGGCCGGCGTGCGCATCGCCACCGTCTCCACCGTGGCCCTGACGACGGTGGGGTACATCGTCGACTACGGCGGGCTCGGCACGCTGATCGTCAGCGGGCTGCGCAGCGACTTCAAGGCGCAGGTGCTCACCGCGTCCGTGATCTGCGTGCTGCTCGCCCTGGTGGCCGACCTGCTGCTGCTCGGCCTCCAGCGGCTGCTGACCCCCTGGACGCGGGCGACCCGCGCTCCCCGGACACGGCGGCGTCCGGCCCCGGCGAAGGTGGCTGAGGCGGCGTGAACGCGATAACGGGCGCCTTCGACTGGCTGACGACCGGGGCGAACTGGCAGGGAGAGAAGGGCGTCTGGCACCGGCTCGCCGAGCACCTGTACTTCAGCGGGGTCACCCTCGCCGTCTCCTGCCTGATCGCGCTGCCGCTCGCCCTGTGGCTCGGGCACATCGGCAAGGGAGGCGCGCTCGCCGTGAACCTCTCGAACGTGGGACGGGCGGTGCCCACGCTGGCCGTGCTCGTCCTGCTCACCCTCACCCCGCTCGGCCGGCACGGGGACCTGCCGACGCTCATCGCGCTGGTCCTGTTCGCCGTCCCGCCGCTGCTGACGAACGCGTACATCGGGATGAGCGAGGTCGACCGGTCCGTCGTGGAGGCGGCGCGGGGGATGGGGATGAGCGGCGGCCAGGTGTTCCGCCAGGTCGAGCTGCCGCTGGCGTACCCGCTGATCATGACCGGGGTGCGGTCCGCGACGGTGCAGATCATCGCCACGGCCACACTCGCCGCGGCGGCGGGCGAGGGCGGCCTCGGCCGGATCATCACCGCCGGGTTCAGCCTGCAGAACACGCCGCAGGTGGTCGCCGGCGCCCTGCTGGTGGCGGTGCTCGCGCTGCTGCTCGAAGGCGCGCTGGTGCTGGCGGGACGGGTCTTCGACCCGATGCGCGGACGCCGGGTCACGACGCGGTGACGTCGGTTTTCTCTTGGGTGCGCGGTGACTCCCGGCCTGCGGGCGCACCGCGACGTACGACTTCTCGATAGGGGTAACGATGAACAGCAGAACGCGTCGGATGGCGGTCGCGGCGGTGGCCGTCGGCGCGCTGACCGCGGGCCTCACCGCGTGCGGCGGGGACAGCCTGGAGAACGACGGCTCCGGAAAGGAGTCGGGCGGCGCCAAGGGTGAACTCGTGATCGGCGCCGCCGGGTTCACCGAGGCGAAGGTCCTCGGCGAGCTCTACAAGCAGGTGCTCGGCAATGCCGGATACAGCGTCTCGGTCAAGACGGTCGAGAACCGCGAGATCTATGAACCCCAGCTGGAGAAGGGGGCGATCGACATCGTCCCCGAATACGCGGCGACGCTCGCGGAATTCCTCAACCTGAAGGAGAACGGCGCGAAGGCGAAGCCCGTCGCCTCCAGCGATGTCGACGCCACCGTCGGCGCACTGCGCAAGCTCGCCGAGCCGAAGGGCCTCAAGGTGCTGCCGGCCGGCGGGGCGGTCGACCAGAACGCGTTCGCGGTCAGCACCGAATTCGCGAAGAAGCACGACCTGAAGACCCTTTCGGACTTGGGGAAGTCGGGCGTCAAGGTCAAGATCGCGGCGGGCGACGAATGCGAGACGCGGCCCTTCTGCGCGCCGGGTCTGGAGAAGACGTACGGCATCGACGTCGCCGGAATCGACCCCAAGGGCGTCGGGACCACCCAGGCCAAGCAGGCGGTCAAGAACGGCACGGACCAGCTGGTCCTGACCACGACCACGGACGCGACGCTGAAGGACTTCGACCTCGTGCTCCTGGAGGACGACAAGAACCTCCAGAACGCGGACAACGTGCTCCCGGTCGTGAACGCGAAGGACGCGGGTGACAAGGAGATAGCCGACGTCCTCGGGAAGTTGACCGAGACGCTCACCACGGACGATCTCGTGGAACTCAACCGCAAGGTCGACGCGGAGCGCCAGAAGGAAGCCGATGTGGCCAAGGCGTATCTGGAGTCGAAGGGTTTGATCAAGAAGTGACCGTGCCGCCTCTCCGGCGGAATGCGGTGTTCTCGTGAGTGAGTGACCGGCTCACGGCGGAGATGAACTGACGGCCCCTGCGGCGTTCTCGCGAAGACGCGGAGGGGCTTCGTCAGGACGCCGTCACGGCCTTCGCGGAGTCGGCGTGGGGCCGGTGCGGGTGCCCGGGGCGTGAGAAGCCTGCGGGGTGGCTGTGTTTTTACCTCGCGGGGCTCCAAGATTCGCCTACGCGCGGTAAGTTTCTGGCCATGCCACGTGGACGTCACCGCCATTCCCCGCCTCTGCACAGGCTGCTGCCCCCTTCGGCGATCGCCGGCGTCGCGCTCGTCTACGCCGTCGGGCCCTGGCTGTTCACGGAGCCCGCGGTGCTCCGCGGGCTCGCCGCGGGAGCCGCGCTGACGACCGTCCTCGGCTCCGTCGTCATGCGCCGCTGGGACACGGCGGCGGGCAAGCGCGTCGCCGAACTCACGCGCGCGCGGGCGAGCGACGAGTGGCGCTACGAGGAGCGGGTCGCCGAACTGGAGACCGACCTCGAGGAGTCGCGCGAGCTGCGCGCCAAGCTGGAGCAGCGGCTGCGCGCCAAGCGGACCGAACTGGCGAACCTGCGCAACGAGCACGCGGCGCTGCTGCGGCGGTACGCCACGGCGGAGACGGAGCGCGCGACCGCGCTGGAGGGCCGCCGGCTGCTCGCGATAGAGAGCTCGGTGCCCGCCCGGGCGCTGCCCGCGTCCTCGTCCGACGCGGCCTCCCGCGCACCCGGGGCCGTGGCCTCTCCGGGAGCGGCCCCCGTCCCGTCGGCGGACCCCGAGTCCGTACCGGCCGCGGAGGCGGCGCCTACCGTCCCCGCACCGGCGGCTTCCCCCGCCTCCGAGCGCGCCGGCGATCCGCAGGACGCGCCGGGTCCGGACGCCGTTCAGGAGACCGAGAGCGCGCCCGAGGACGCCGCGCCGGAGTCCGACTCGGACAAGGCGTTCTCCCCGACGGGTTCCTCGCTCTTCCTGCGCGCCAACTCCGCGCTCGACCGCATCGTGGGCGAGCGGGCCGCGCAGACCGAGCCCGGTCCCGGCACCGACGACCCCAGCACCGACGACCCGGGCCCCGGCGCCCCCGCCAAGGGCCCCTCGGCCGACGCCGGTTCGGGCACACCGGCATCCAAGGCCACCGCGCAGGAGAGCCCGGCGAAGGACACCTCCGCGCGGGACACCTCCGCGCAGCAGGACGGCACGGCGGAGGACACCTCCGGGCGGGGCGGCGCCGGGCAGGCGCGCGCCCGGGAGGACGAGGCCGAGGGGAAGCCGGGGGCGGTCGACGGGCACCAGCGCGCGGCCGCCGTGCCCGCGGCCGAGGCCACCGCCGCCACCCGCCCGACGACCGGCAGCCCCGCGGAGACGGCCCCCGTGACGCGGGCCGCCGCCGAGGACGCGTCCGCCGCGTCGGCCCTCACCCCCGTGAAGCCGACGAAGCCCGTCAAGTCGGTCCGGCCGTCCGGGCACTTCACCGTGCCGACCGCCGTGGCCGTCGTACCGACCGCGCCCCGGCGGCGCCAGGGCGTCGAGGGCGGGTTCGACTTCTTCGGCACGCAGAAGGGGACCTCCCCGGACGCGCTGGAGGCCGTGCAGAACGAGGACCTCGCCGACGTGGTCGGCCAGGAGGCGCTCGCGCTGCACAAGGCCGAGTCCGAGGCCGTCCAGTTCAAGCCGGCGGACGAGGAGTCCCGCGGGGTCGGCCAGGTCATCGACCTGACGGCGCACGACGAGACGGAGCAGATCGACGTGGCGGAGCTGCGGAGCGCGGTCTCCTGACCACGGAGGTCCACGAGTTCACCTGAGGGCACCGGCGACAGCGCCGGTGCCCTCACGCCGTAGCGGGGTCCGGGACTGCCGGTGCCTCACCCCAAGCCCCGGGACCGCCTTCACCTCGTAGCGGGTCCCGGGCGGCGCTCACGCCATCCACCGGTCGGGGCGGGCCTGCCGGCGGCCCGTGCGGGAGCGGTCGGCCTGGGACTGGAGGAGGTCCGCCGCCTCGCCCGCGTCCCGCAGCCGCGCCGTGACGGTCTTGTTGGCGCCGGTGTCCACGTGGACGTCCGCGAGTCCCTTGAGGCGCGACCAGGGCCCCTGCTCCAGCCGTACGCTCTGCACCTTCGCGTGCGGGACCAGGGCGAGGCTGCGGCGCAGCAGCCCGTGGCGGGCGACGAAGGCGGTGTCGGTGACGGCGAGGCCGTAGCCCCGCCACCAGAAGGGCAGGCACCAGCCGGCCCGGCGCGGCGGCCGCGCGAGGACGCCCGGCACGACCACACCGGGCAGCACCCGGGCGATCACCTCGTCCGCGACCTCGCGCGGCGCCACCGGCACGAGCACGGAGTTGGACGACCCGGCGACGTCCAGCTCGACGCGGACCCAGCCGCGCCGCCGCCACAGCAGCGGCTCCACGATCCGCACGGTCTGCACCCGGCCGGGCGGCACCGTCTCGTGCGTACGGTCGAGGAGCCCGTGGTCGATCCGCAGGCCGTCCGGGGACTCGCCCACCGTCCAGTCGTACTCGCCGACGAAGCGGCCCACGCTGCTCGCGCCCGCCGCGCCGAGCAGCGGCAGACCGGTCGCGAGGACCGTCCACACGCTGTGCGTGGCGAGCCAGAGCAGCGACGGCACGACGAGCGCGGCGACCAGGGACCCCCAGGTGGCGCCGGTGAGCACGAGGGAGACGGCGAGGACGCGGGCGGGCACGTGCAGGAGCCGCCGGGCCGGGGCCTCGCCGACCTCGTGCGCGGTGTCGGGGGCGAATCCGGCGGCGCGCGCGAGGAGTTCGGCGCGCAGGGCGCGGGCCTCGGCCTCGCCGAGGTAGGCGAGCTCGTCCTTCTTGTCGGTCCCTATGACGTCGAGTTTCAGCTTGGCGACGCCGGCGACGCGGGCCAGCAGGGGCTGGGTGACGTCGACGGCCTGGAGCCGGTCGAGCCGGATGTGCGCGGTGCGGCGGAACACCAGTCCGGTGCGGATGCGCAGGTCGGTGCCGGTCACCGCGTAGTGGGTGAACCACCAGGTCAGGAAGCCGTAGAGGGCGGCGGCGGGGACGAAGACGGCGAGTCCGACGAGCAGGGTGGTCGTCGTCAGCCGGGTGAGCTGGGCCTGCGCCTGGTTGGGGTCGTGCACCGCCCAGCCGGCGAGCACGGCGACCGGCGCCCAGGCGCGCCGCAGCGGGGTCACCGGATGCAGGCGCTGCTCCACGAGCGGCCGCACCTCCGCCCCGGCACCCGCCGAGGACGTCCCCGGCGCGGCGGCGGGTGCCGGGAAGCCCGCGGAGTCCGGCGATCCGTGGGCGGGCGCGCTGCCGCCGGCGGCCGTGAGTTCTACCGGGCCGGGGGCGAGTGGTGTCCCCGGAGTGCCGGAAGGTTCCGGCAGGGGCGTGTCCGCGGCGGCCGGGTCCGCCGGGCCCGGCGGCGGGGTCACAGGCCCGCCGATCGGGCCTCGCCGAGTTCCGTCAGCCGGTCGCGCAGCCGCTCGGCCTCCTCGGGGTCGAGGCCGGGGATGCGGGCGTCGGTCGCCGCCGCGGCCGTGTGCAGCTGCACGCTCGCCAGCCCGAAGTACCGCTCCACGGGCCCCGAGGTGACCTCCACCAGCTGCATGCGCCCGTACGGCACGACGGTCTCCTCGCGCCACAGCACGCCCCTGCTGATCAGCAGGTCGTCCGCGCGCTCGGCGTACCGCCAGGAGCGCCAGTTGCGCCCCAGCATCGCCCAGCCCCACAGGATCAGGGTGAGGGGCAGCAGGGCGAAGGCGGCCCAGCCGGGACCGGCGAGCAGCCAGAGCCCCACGGCCACGGCGATCGCCAGCAGTCCCGCCCACACCACCAGCAACAGCCGTCGCATCCGTAGCAGGCCCGGCGGCAGGCCGGTCCAGACGGGCTCGCCCGCCGCGTTCCGTGTGGTCCCCGTCTCCATGCCGCAAGGGTACGTACGAGAGACTGTCCCCATGACTCCCACGACGGAGACCATGGTCGGTATCGGCGGCGCCGCGGAGAGCACCGACATGGTGCTCAACATCGGGCCTCAGCACCCGTCCACGCACGGCGTGCTCAGGCTGCGGCTCGTCCTCGACGGCGAGCGGATCCAGCACGCGGAGCCGGTCATCGGCTACATGCACCGCGGCGCGGAGAAGCTCTTCGAGGCCCGCGACTACCGCCAGATCATCATGCTCGCCAACCGCCACGACTGGCTCTCCGCCTTCTCGAACGAGCTGGGTGTCGTCCTCGCCGTGGAGCGGATGCTCGGCATGGAGGTCCCCGAGCGCGCGGTGTGGATGCGCACGCTCCTGGCGGAGCTGAACCGCGTCCTCAACCACCTGATGTTCCTGGGGTCCTACCCCCTGGAGCTGGGCGGGATCACCCCGGTCTTCTACGCCTTCCGGGAGCGCGAGGAACTTCAGAACGTCATGGAGGAGATCTCCGGCGGGCGCATGCACTACATGTTCAACCGCGTCGGCGGCCTCAAGGAGGACCTGCCGGCCGGCTGGACCACCCGCGCGCGTGAGGCAGTCGCCTCCGTGCGCTCGCGGATGGACGTCTACGACGACCTCGTACTCGGCAACGAGATCTTCCGGGGCCGCACGCGCGGGGTCGGCGTGCTGTCGCCCGAGGCCGTGCACGCCTACGGGGTGAGCGGCCCGATCGCGCGCGCCTCCGGCGTGGACTTCGACCTGCGCCGGGACGAGCCGTACCTCGCCTACCCGGAGCTCCAGGACACGCTGAAGGTGGTCACCCGCCAGGAGGGCGACTGCCTCGCCCGCTTCGAGTGCCTCCTGGAGCAGACGCACGTCGCCCTGGCGCTCGCCGACGCCTGCCTCGACCGGCTCGCGGAGCTGGCGCCCGGCCCGGTCAACCAGCGGCTCCCCAAGGTCCTCAAGGCCCCCGAGGGGCACACGTACGCGTGGACCGAGAACCCGCTGGGCATCAACGGCTACTACCTGGTGAGCAAGGGCGAGAAGACCCCGTACCGGCTGAAGCTGCGCTCGGCCTCGTACAACAACATCCAGGCGCTCACCGAACTGCTGCCGGGCACGCTGGTGGCGGACATGGTGGCGATCCTCGGCTCACTCTTCTTCGTGGTCGGGGACATCGACAAGTAGGTCCGCCGCGTCCCCGGGCGGGCCGATCCGCACGCCGCCGACGGGCTGGAGCAGCCAGCCGAAGTCGCCGAGTCCGCCCGTCGCGGTGAGCTCGGCGGCCTCGCCCGCCTGCGCGAGGGCCCGCACGTAGCCGGCCGGGTCGGTGGCGGCCAGGGACAGCGGCGGGCGCCCGCCGCGCACCCCCAGCGCCCTCAGGGCCGCCCGCTGGGTCGTCAGGAGCGCGCCGGGCAGCGCGCACGCGTCCAGCGCCACGTGCGCCGTGATGTCGCACGACCCGTCGGGCACGGGCACCGTCTCCCGGCCCGCGCGGAAGCCGGTGAGCGTCCCGAAGGGCGGCCGGGCGCCCGCGAAGTGCGCGTAGTCGGCGGCGACGGCAAGACCGCGGTCCAGGGCGGCGACGGCGTCGGCCCAGGCGGCGTCCCGGGGGAGGCCGATCTCGGCCCGCATGCCCTCGGACGGGACCGGCCACCAGCGCGCGAGCCACTCGGCGCCGGCCCCCGCGACCGGCGGCCCGAGCCGCTCCGTCCCGTCCTGTCGTACGAGCACCAGCCGGGCCACGCCCTCCGCGTCCGTCTCGGCCACGTCCACGGGCACGTTGTCGAGCCACTCGTTGGCGAACAGCAGCCCGGTGACCCCGCGCGGCGGCTCGGACAGCCACTCGATCCGGTGATCGAGGCCCCCGGGGCGCGCGGCCCGCTCGACCGCGTACAGCCGCGCGCGGGCGGCGACCTCCTCCGGCAGCGCGGCGAGGACCCCCGCCGCGAGTTCGCCCCGGCCCGCCGCCATATCGACGAAGGCGAGCGCGGACGGGTGCCCCAGCGCCTCGTCCACCCGGCACAGCAGGCGCGCCACGGCGCGCGCGAAGAGCGCGGAGGCGTGGACGGACGTCCGGAAATGACCCGCGGGCCCTTCCGGACGCCGGTAGAACCCTCCGGGCCCGTACAGCGCCTCCTCGGCCGCCGCCCGCCAGCCACGCGCGCCGTCCGCCGTCGTGTCCGTCATCGGGCCAGGTTAGGCCCCGTTTCGCGGCGGCTCCGGCCCCGGCCGGGCGGGCCCGGTAGGCGCAGAGGACTGGAAGCCCTCCACCTTGGGGAGTACGCGTGCGGGTTCCGGATCGATCCTCCGGTTGACCCCTGCACACACCACGCTTCCCTACTCTGGGTTACGTGCAGCGCCTCTATGACTTTCTCCGCCGGTACCCGACGTGGGTCGACAGCTTCTGGGCCGTCGTCCTGCTCGGGATCACCGGCGTGAGCCTCAGCAGTGTCAGCGGGGCGTCCGAGCACCGGGGGCCGCTCCCCGTGGCCGTCCCGGTCGCCGTCGTCCTGTGTCTGGTCGTCGCGCTGCGCCGCCGGATGCCCGAGAAGATGCTCGTGCTGGCGGCGGCCACCGGTGTCGCACAGCTCGTCCTGGACGTGGGGGTGTCGCCCGCGGACTTCGCGATGCTGGTGATCATCTACACCGTCGCGGCGGACGGCGCCCGCTGGGCCTCCAGATTCGCCCTGGTCGGCGGGCTCTGCGCGGCGGCCCTGTCCCAGCTGCGCTGGCCGCAGGAGGCGACGGGCACCCCGGGTGTCGTCCTGATAGCGGTCTTCCAGACGGTGCCCTTCGCCCTGGCCTGGGTGCTGGGCGACTCCATCCGCACCCGCCGCGCCTACCTCGCCCAGCTGGAGGAGCGCGCCGCCCGCCTGGAGAAGGAGCGCGAGGCGCAGTCCAAGGTCGCGGTCGCCGCCGAGCGCGCCCGCATCGCCCGGGAACTGCACGACGTCGTCGCGCACAACGTGTCCGTCATGGTCGTCCAGGCCGACGGCGCCGCCTACGTCCTCGACGCCGCGCCCGACCAGGCCAAGAAGGCGCTGGAGACCATCTCGGGCACCGGCCGGCAGGCCCTCGCCGAGATGCGCCGCCTGCTGGGCGTGCTGCGCACCGGCGAGCACCAGGAGGGCGGCGAGTACGTGCCGCAGCCCGACGTCGAGCAGCTCGACGACCTCATCGAGCAGGTGCGCACCGCGGGGCTGCCCGTCGACTACAAGGTGGAGGGCACCCCGCGCCCGCTGCCCAGCGGCGTCGAGCTGACCGCGTACCGCATCGTGCAGGAGGCCCTCACCAACACCCGCAAGCACGGTGGCCCGAACGCCGGTGCGAGCGTGCGCCTGGTGTACTTCGACGACGGCCTCGGACTGCTCGTCGAGGACGACGGCAAGGGCGCCCCGCACGAGCTGTACGAGGAGGGCGGCGCCGACGGCAGGGGGCACGGCCTGATCGGCATGCGTGAGCGCGTGGGCATGGTGGGCGGCACCCTGGACGCGGGACCGCGCCCCGGCGGCGGCTTCCGCATCAGCGCCCTGCTGCCGCTCAAGGCCGCCCACTGACACCTGTACGTACGTTCGCCGAGACACTGGTACGCATCCGACCCGCGGTCCCGGCGCCGCCCCGACCCCCGTACGCGTCCGAACCCGGCCCATGACCCCTGTACGAATCTGAGAGGGACCCCCGATGGCGATCCGCGTGATGCTCGTCGACGACCAGGTGCTGCTGCGCACCGGCTTCCGGATGGTGCTCGCCGCCCAGCCGGACATGGAGGTCGTGGCCGAGGCGGGCGACGGCGTCGAGGCCCTGGAGGTGCTGCGCGGGACCGAGGTCGACGTGGTGCTGATGGACGTGCGCATGCCGAAACTGGACGGCGTCGAGACGACCCGCCGCATCTGCTCCCAGGCGGAGCCGCCGAAGGTGCTGATCCTGACCACCTTCGACCTCGACGAGTACGCGTTCTCCGGACTGAAGGCGGGCGCCTCCGGCTTCATGCTCAAGGACGTGCCGCCGGGCGAGCTGCTGACCGCCATCCGCTCCGTGCACAGCGGCGACGCGGTGGTCGCCCCCTCGACCACCCGGCGCCTGCTCGACCGGTTCGCGCCGATGCTGCCCACCGCCGGCAAGCAGCCCCAGCACAAGGAGCTGGAGCGGCTCACCGACCGCGAGCGCGAGGTGATGGTGCTCGTCGCGCAGGGTCTGTCGAACGGCGAGATCGCCGCCCGGCTGGTCCTGTCGGAGGCGACCGTCAAGACGCATGTGGGCCGCATCCTCACGAAGTTGGGGCTGCGCGACCGGGTGCAGGTCGTCGTCCTCGCCTACGAGACGGGGCTCGTACGGGCGGGCGGCCACGGCTGACCGGGGGCGTGACCAGGGTGTGACCGGCGGCCACTAGGGTCTGCGCATGCTCCTGTGGATCAACGGCCCTTTCGGGGGCGGCAAGACACAGACCGCACACGAGATCTGGCGGCGGCTGCCCGGCTCCGTCATCTGCGACCCGGAACACGCCGGCTTCGGTCTGCGCCGCATGCTCCCGCCCGAACTCCGCGGTGACTTCCAGGAGTTGACGTCCTGGCGGCAGGGCGTGGTCGAGGTGCTCGACCTCGCCCTGAGTGGGCACGACGGTGTTGTGATCGCCCCCATGACGGTCACCGAGCCCCGCTGCTTCGACGAGACCGTCGGGCGGCTGCGCGAACTGGGCCACGACGTACGGCACTTCACCCTCCTCGCCGAGCGGGAGACCGTGCTGGCGCGGCTGCGCGAGCGCGGCTTCGGTCACCTGCTCCGGTACGTGGCCGGGAAGGACGCACCCCTGCGCCGGGAGAGCTGGGCGGTGGAACGGCTCGACCACTGCCTGGAGCGGCTGCGCGAGCCGGAGTTCGCCGAGCACCTGTGGACCGACCACACGACGGTCGCGAGAACCGCCGAGCGCATCGCTGTGCTGGCCGGACTGACCCTCGCACCGAACCGGGACGGCGTGCTGCGGGGGCGGCTGCGCCGGGCGTGGACGGGCGCGCGGCACATCCGCTTCGACTGAGGCCCGGCGCGGGACGCGCTCAAGTGGTCAGCGGAGGATGCCCTCCAGGAAGTCGCTCCCCAAACGCGCGACCGCCGTGACGTCCAGCTGGTGCAGGACGTACCGGCCTCGGCGGCGCGTGGAGAGCAGACCGGCCTTCTTGAGGACGCCGAGGTGCCGGGATATCTCGGGGGCCGTCATGCCGTGCACCTGCGCCAGCTCGCCCGTGGTGTAGGCGCTGCGGGCCAGATGACGGCAGATCCGCATCCGGACCGGGTGGGACAGTGCCGTCATCCGCAGGGTGAGCTGCTCGACCGAGGGCGGGGCGGCGAGTTCGGGGGAGCCGACCGGGTAGTGCAGCACCGGCTGCCACCCGTAGCGGTGCAGGACCATCAGGTGGGGCCAGCCGAGGGTGGTGGGCACGAGCAGCAGGCCGCCGTCGGCCGTGGCCGTGTGTCCGTCGGCCAGCTTGTCCACGACGATCCGCCCGGCGGACTCGTCCAGCGTCACGGCGGAGGAGACCGAGGCGAGCGCCTCGGCCAGGCCCCGGCGCCGGAACAGGTCGGTCTTGTGCCGGGCGTCCACCGCGAGCTGGTGGCGCAGCCGCGACCACGCCTCGGCGAAGAACGCCTCGTCGCAGTCCTCCAGGAACTGCCGCAGCCAGGTCCGCACGCCCGGCGGGTCCTCCAGCAGCCGCCGGGCGAACCGCACCTGGCGCGGCCCGCGGGACGCCGCCAGGTCCAGGGCACGCGCGCGCAGCCCGGAGTCCGAGAGCGTGCCGGGCCCGGGAGCGTCGTACGTCAGGGCGCCGGTGAACTCCAGGGCGGCGGCCACGAACTGCTCGTCGCTCAGCTTGTCCAGCAGGTCCAGGTCCTCGGCGAGCGTGGCCCCGGGCAGGGTGAATCCGCCGGGGATGCCGGCGGAGGGCAGGAAGAGGTCCGAGAACGTCGTACGCCACAGGAAGTCGGCCTCGCACATGCGGTCGGCGAGGTGGGGGTCGAGGCCCGCTGTCACGGTGGTCGCCCAGGCCTGGAGCCCCGGGTGGTGGCCCGGCTCGGACAGGGCGTGCAGCGCCATCCCGAGCTCGGCCAGCGGGGACGGCACGAAGGCCACCCGCTCCCGCCGCAGCCCGGTGACCTCGATGCTCACGCTCATGCCCTCATGGTGCACCGGGCCACTGACAACGCCGTCCCCGATTGACACCGGTCGTCAATCGGGGGGACAGACGCCGCGAGCGGGCGCAGGCTGGGAGTACCGGAACCCGGAGTACCGGTTCCCTGAGTGCCGGAGTACCGAACACGGAGTACCTGAGCAGCCCAGTACCTGAGCACGGATGACCGGGACGCCGGAGTGCCGGAAGCGCCGGGCACCGCGGGTCCACCGCCCGCCCGGTCCCCTCCGCTCCCGTCCCGAGGAGGCGATCCGCCGTGAGCGTCACCCAGCAGTACCTTCTGGACACCTGCCGGGCCCGGCAGCACGGCGAGCCCGCCCCGCCCGCGCCCGGTACCCACGACCGGCAGACCCTGCGTGAGCTGCGCGACCTGCGGCGGTTCCGCTCCGTCCTGGCCGGGCGCCCGGCGACGGGCCGGCTGCGGGGGGCCGTGCGCCGGTGGCGGCGGGGCGGACCGCTCCCGGGCCCCTGACGTGGGGCCACGGCACGGGCGGGACCGGGACGCCGGTTCCCTACCGGAGGTCCGGCAGCCGCGCCGCGAAGTCCCCGGCGGCCGCCCGGGCCTCGTCGGCCGTCCAGTCGAGGCCCGCGGACCGCACGCCCACCTCGGTGTAGGACACCCCCGGCCCGCCCCGGGCCCACGGGCTGACGAACAGGTACGTGCCGGTCTCCTCGGCCTGGGCGGCGGCCGCGTCCTCCAGCACGTCCGGGTCGTACGGCAGCCAGACCTGGAAGTCGTGGGTGTGCGGCACCTCGGGGTGGACGCGTGCCCACGGCACCCCGGCGGCCGCCGCCAGCCCCTCGCGCAGGGCGGCGGCGATCACGCGCGCGTGGGCCACGTACTCGGGCAGCCGGGGCAGCTCGCGCTCCAGGCCGGCGAGCGCGGACAGCACCGCGGGGAACTGCTGGACGACCATGCCGCCGTAGCGGTGGCGCCAGGTCTTCGCCTCGTCGACCAGGGAGCGCGGTCCGGCCAGCGCCGCGCCGCTGTACCCGTCGAGCGACTTGTAGAACGACACGTAGACGCTGTCCGCGAGGCCCGCGATCTCGTCCAGAGGGCGCCCGAAGTGCGGGGTGCACTCCCACAGCCGCGCCCCGTCGAAGTGGACCACCGCGTCGCGTTCCCGCGCCGCCTCCACCACCTCGGAGAGCTCCTCCCAGGTGGGCAGGACGAAACCGGCGTCCCGGAGCGGCAGTTCCAGCATCAGCGCCCCGAAGGGCTCGTCGAAGTCGCGTATCTCCTCGGCGGTCGGCAGCCGGGGCTCGCTCGTGACGCGCACCGTGCGCAGCCCGCTGACCGCGCTGAACGCGTTCCGTTCGTGCACCTCGGGATGGGACAGCGCGTGCAGCGCGACGGTCGGGTTCCCGGTGCGGGCGGCCCAGCAGCGCAGCGCCACCTGCTGCGCCATCGTGCCGGTGGGGAAGTAGGCGGCGTCCTCCGTGCCCAGCAGTCCGGCGACGCGCTCCTCCAGGGCCTCCACGATGCCGTTCCCGTAGACGTCCACCGGGGCGTCCAGGTCGTACAGGTCCGCCGCCCCGTCCAGGACCGCCAGCCGCTCCCGCAGCGTCGCCCGGTGGCCCGACCGGGCCAGCACGCGCCGGGCGCTCCGGTAGGCGGCGGTCTGCCGCTCGCGCCGCCGCTCGGCAGTGGCCGCCCCGGACTCCGGGCCGTGCTCCGGCCCCGCCCCGGAGCCGTGCCCGGCCGCCCCTCCGCCGTCCTGCTCTTCGCCGTGCTCCGCCGTATCGCTCATCCCCGGATCATCTCCCGGGGCGGCCCGCACGGGCACACCGGTTTCAGGCCGCCGGGGCCCGCGGAAACCCACAGCCTGTGGACAACCGAACGGGCCTCGAACCAATCGCGTTAACATGACGAGAAATCGTCCGGTACCCCGAGCGGACTGGAACGGGAAGGCCGCCGTCGAGTGAGTACATTCCAACAGCCAGAGCCGAAGGACCGCCCCGCGCGGCTCACCGTCGGCGTCGTCGGCGCCGGTCGCGTGGGCCCGGCGCTGGCCGCGTCCCTCCAGCTCGCCGGACACCGTCCGGTGGCCGTCTCCGGGGTGTCCGACGCCTCCGTACGGCGCGCCGCGCGGATGCTGCCCGACGTGCCCCTGATGACGCCCGCCCAGGTCATGGAGCGCGCCGACCTGGTCCTGCTGACCGTCCCGGACGACGCCCTGCCCGGTCTCGTCGAGGGACTCGCCGAGACCGGTGCCGTCCGCCCCGGCCAGCTCCTCGTCCACACCTCCGGGCGGTACGGCGCGCGGGTGCTGGACCCGGCACTGCGCGCGGGCGCCCTGCCGCTCGCGCTGCACCCCGCGATGACCTTCACGGGCACCCCCGTGGACGTACAGCGGCTGGCCGGCTGCTCCTTCGGCGTGACCGCGCCCGAGGAACTGCGCCTGGCCGCCGAGGCCCTGGTGATCGAGATGGGCGGCGAGCCGGAGTGGATCGCCGAGGAGAGCCGGCCGCTCTACCACGCGGCCCTCGCCCTCGGCGCGAACCACCTGGTGACGCTGGTCGCCGAGTCCATGGAGCTGCTGCGCACCGCGGGCGTGGAGGCCCCCGACCGCATGCTCGGCCCGCTGCTCGGCGCCGCGCTGGACAACGCCCTCAGGTCCGGCGACGCGGCCCTCACCGGCCCGGTGGCGCGCGGCGACGCGGGCACGGTCGCCGCGCACGTCGCCGAGCTGCGCAGGCACGCCCCGCAGACCGTCGCCGGCTACCTGGCGATGGCCCGCGCGACCGCCGACCGCGCCCTCGCCCACGGACTGCTGAAGCCGGAACTCGCCGAGGACCTGCTCGGGGTACTCGCCGACGGCGCGACCCTGCCCGACGACGGGAGCGACCGATGACCACCGCTCTGCTGCGCACCGCGGACGAGCTGCACGCGCGTGTACGCGACGGCCGCCGCGCCGTCGTGATGACCATGGGCGCCCTGCACGAGGGCCACGCCACGCTGATCCGCGCCGCCCGGGAGCTGGCGGGCGACGCGGGCGAGGTCGTCGTGACGGTCTTCGTGAACCCGCTCCAGTTCGGCGCGGGCGAGGACCTCGACCGCTACCCGCGCACCCTCGACGCCGACGTCAAGATCGCCGGGCTGGCCGGCGCGGACGTCGTGTTCGCCCCCGCCGTGGACGAGGTCTATCCCGGCGGTGAACCCCAGGTCCGCGTCAGCGCCGGACCCATGGGCGGCCTCCTGGAGGGCGCCGTACGGCCCGGGCACTTCGACGGCATGCTCACCGTCGTCGCCAAGCTGCTGCACCTCACCCGGCCCGACGTGGCGCTGTACGGGCAGAAGGACGCCCAGCAGCTCGCCCTGATCCGCCGCATGGTGCGCGACCTGAACTTCGGCGTGGAGATCGTCGGCGTGCCCACCGTGCGCGAGGAGGACGGGCTCGCCCTCTCCAGCCGCAACCGCTACCTCTCCGCCGACGAGCGCCGCACGGCGCTCGCGCTGTCCCAGGCCCTGTTCGCGGGCCGCGACCGGCACGCCGCGCAGGAGGCACTGCGGGCCCGGGCCCGGGAGGTGCCCGCCACGCGTGCGCGTGCCGAGGCCCTCAGCGCCCTCGGGGAGTCCCGCGCCGCCGCCGACGCGCACGCCGTCGCCAAGGCTGCCCCCGCGGGCGTCTCCGGCCCGGCCGCCGTGCGCGCCGCCGCCCGCCTCGTCCTGGACGACGCGGCGCGCCTGGAGCCGCCGCTCTCCCTGGACTACCTGACACTGGTCGACCCGTCGGACTTCACCGAGATCGCGGACGACTTCACCGGCGAGGCGGTCCTCGCCGTCGCCGCCCGGGTCGGCACGACCCGGCTGATCGACAACATCCCCCTCACCTTCGGAGCCGCCTCGTGACCGGCACAGGTACCGGCATACGCCTGCACGCCCCCGCCCCCGGCTGGTCCGTCGACGCCGACGTCGTCGTGGTCGGCTCCGGTGTCGCGGGACTCACCGCGGCGCTCCGCTGCGAGGCCGCGGGACTGCGCACGGTCGTCGTCACCAAGGCCCGCCTGGACGACGGCTCCACGCGCTGGGCGCAGGGTGGCATCGCCGCGGCCCTCGGCGAGGGCGACACCCCGGAACAGCACCTGGACGACACGCTCGTGGCCGGCGCCGGCCTGTGCGACGAGGAAGCCGTCCGCATCCTCGTCACCGAGGGCCCCGACGCCGTACGCCGGCTGATCGCGACCGGCGCGCACTTCGACGAGTCCGCCGAGGGCGCCTTGGAGCTGACCCGCGAGGGCGGCCACCACCGGCGGCGCATCGCGCACGCGGGAGGCGACGCGACCGGCGCCGAGATCTCCCGCGCCCTCGTCGACGCGGTACGTGCGCGTGGACTGCGCACGGTCGAGAACGCGCTGGTCCTGGACCTGCTCACGGACGCCGACGGCCGCACCGCCGGAGTCACCCTGCACGTCATGGGGGAGGGCCAGCACGACGGCGTGGGCGCCGTCCACGCCCCCGCCGTGGTCCTCGCGACCGGCGGCATGGGGCAGGTCTTCTCGGCCACCACCAACCCCTCCGTGTCCACGGGCGACGGCGTGGCGCTCGCCCTGCGCGCGGGCGCCGAGGTGAGCGACCTCGAATTCGTCCAGTTCCACCCGACCGTGCTCTTCCTCGGCCCGGACGCGGAGGGCCAGCAGCCGCTCGTCTCCGAGGCGGTACGCGGCGAGGGCGCCCACCTGGTCGACGCCGACGGCGTGCGCTTCATGGTCGGGCAGCACGAGCTGGCCGAGCTGGCCCCCAGGGACATCGTCGCCAAGGGCATCATGCGCCGCATGCAGGAGCAGGACGCCGAGCACATGTTCCTCGACGCCCGGCACTTCGGCGCCGACATGTGGGAGCACCGCTTCCCGACCATCCTGGCCGCCTGCCGCGCCCACGGCATCGACCCGGTCAACGAGCCCGTCCCCGTCGCCCCGGCCGCGCACTACGCGTCCGGAGGCGTCCGCACCGACCGCCACGGCCGTACGACCGTCCCCGGCCTGTACGCGTGCGGCGAGGTCGCCTGCACCGGCGTCCACGGCGCCAACCGGCTCGCCTCCAACTCCCTGCTCGAGGGCCTGGTCTACGCCGAGCGGATCGCGGCCGACATCGCCACCCGCCACGCGCAGGAGCACCTCCACGCGCGCGTGCCGGTGCCCGTCCCGCACCCCGAGAAGCCCGCGCACCCGCTGCTCGCCCCCGAGGCCCGCTTCGCGATCCAGCGGATCATGACCGACGGCGCGGGCGTCCTGCGCTCCGCCGAGTCCCTGGCCGGCGCGGCCGACCGCCTCCAGCGCCTGCACGCGGACGCCCGCGACGCGCTCGACGAGAACGGCAAGACCTCCGAGCCCGGCGTCGACACCTGGGAGTCCACCAACCTCCTGTGCGTGGCCCGGGTCCTGGTCGCCGCCGCCCAGCAGCGCGAGGAGACCCGCGGCTGCCACTGGCGCGAGGACCACGCCGACCGGGACGACACGGCCTGGCGGCGCCACATCGTCGTACGGCTGAATCCCGACCGGACCCTCGCCGTGCGCACCACCGAGACAGCAGACTTCCCCCCGACCCTCCCCGAGGACTCCGGCCCCACCCGGACCACGGGAACCTCCACGCCCCAGCCGTCGCCCCGTCCCCAGGAGCAGTGACCGAAGTGAGCACCCCCGACCTTCCCCTCGCCCAGAGCGGCGGCTGCGGCGACGGCTGCGGCTGCGCCGCCGACACGGACGAGGAGTACCTGGAGTGCGGGCTCGACCCCGCGCTCGCCCAGCTCCTGGCCGACGCGGGGCTCGACCCCGTGGAGGTCGAGGACATCGCGCACCTGGCCATCCAGGAGGACCTCGACCACGGCGTGGACGTGACGACCGTCGCGACCATCCCCGAGGACGCGGTCTCCACCGCCGACTTCACCGCCCGGGAGGCCGGCGTCGTGGCGGGCCTGCGGGTCGCCGAGGCCGTGATCTCGGTGGTCTGCACCGACGAGTTCGAGGTCGAGCGGCACGTCCTGGACGGCGACCGCGTCGAGGCCGGCCAGAAGCTCCTCAGCGTCACCACCCGTACCCGCGACCTGCTCACCGCCGAGCGCAGCGCGCTCAACCTGCTGTGCCGGCTGTCCGGCATCGCGACCGCCACGCGCGCGTGGGCCGACGCCCTGGAGGGCACCGCCACGCGCGTGCGCGACACCCGCAAGACGACACCGGGACTGCGCTCCCTGGAGAAGTTCGCCGTACGCATGGGCGGCGGCGTCAACCACCGCATGTCGCTGTCCGACGCGGCCCTCGTCAAGGACAACCACGTGGTCGCCGCGGGCGGCGTGGCACAGGCCTTCGAGGCCGTCCGCGAGGCCTTCCCGGAGCTGCCGATCGAGGTCGAGGTCGACACCCTGCACCAACTGCGCGAAGTGGTGGACGCGGGCGCGGACCTGATCCTCCTGGACAACTTCACGCCCGCCGAGTGCGAGGAGGCCGTGACCCTCGTCAAGGGCCGCGCGCTCCTGGAGGCGTCAGGCCGGCTCACCCTCGGCAACGCGGAGGTCTACGCCAAGACGGGCGTCGACTACCTGGCGGTGGGCGCCCTCACCCACTCCGCGCCCATCCTGGACATCGGCCTCGACCTGCGCGAGGCGTCGACGGACGAGGCGGAGTAGGACCGATGCTCCTCACCATCGACGTCGGCAACACCCACACCGTCCTCGGCCTCTTCGACGGCGAGGAGATCGTCGAGCACTGGCGCATCTCCACGGACGCCCGCCGTACGGCCGACGAGCTGGCCGTGCTCCTCCAGGGGCTGATGGGCATGCACCCGCTGCTCGGCGAGGAGCTCGGCGACGGCATCGACGGCATCGCGATCTGCGCCACCGTCCCCTCGGTCCTGCACGAGCTGCGCGAGGTGACCCGCCGGTACTACGGCGACGTCCCCGCGGTCCTCGTGGAGCCCGGCGTCAAAACGGGCGTGCCGATCCTGACCGACCACCCCAAGGAGGTCGGCGCGGACCGCATCATCAACTCCGTCGCGGCCGTCGAGCTCTACGGCGGGCCGGCGATCGTCGTCGACTTCGGCACGGCGACCACGTTCGACGCGGTCAGCGCGCGCGGGGAGTACGTGGGCGGTGTCATCGCCCCCGGCATCGAGATCTCCGTCGACGCGCTCGGCGTCAAGGGCGCGCAGCTGCGCAAGATCGAGGTGGCCCGGCCGCGTGCGGTGATCGGCAAGAACACGGTCGAGGCGATGCAGTCCGGCATCATCTACGGGTTCGCCGGCCAGGTCGACGGGGTCGTCAGCCGGATGGCACGCGAACTGGCCGACGATCCGGACGACGTCACCGTCATCGCGACGGGCGGGCTGGCGCCGATGGTCCTCGGGGAGTCCTCGGTCATCGACGAACACGAGCCGTGGCTCACCCTGATCGGCCTCCGCCTGGTCTACGAACGAAACGTCTCCCGCACCTGACGCACCCAACCCGGGCGGCCCACCCCATCGCTCACGGGGCACCGCCCGGGTGGGCCCACTCACCCCACGTACATCCAGCACCCCGACCTACGGTGACGTCGAGGTAGGCCGGCGAGCCCGGCGCCAACGGGGAGCCGCCTGCGCCCACCCTCCCCCACTCTCGGCTCCGCTCGAGCGGGGGGACCCCCATCGCCCCAGCGGCACGATTGCCCGCAGTTGGGGCGGGCCGCACCCCACCGCACGCCTGTCCGCAGCTGGAGCGGGCGGTCCGCCGGCGCCAGCCGGGTGGGTGGGCGCCGCCCCTCGCCGCACGCCCGTCCGCCAGGTGGCGCCGCCCACCGGCCCGCACCGGAGCCCCCGGGCCCGCGCCCCCGCGGCTCGGCCCCCCACGGCCCGCAGTCGCGATCGCACCGAAGGGGCCGTGCCGGTACATCAAATGGCCGTCGAGACGGGGACGTACCCGACCGAGGAACGCTGGTGACGGACGCCGACACCCACTACCGACGGCCGGATGTACCGGCACGGCCCCGACCCACCCACCGGACAGGCAGCGCCCCGACGCCCACCGACCCGCCGGCCACCGCACCACCCAAAACCCCCACGCCACAACCACCCGGTATGCGAATTTTGTCTGATTAGCGCGTATCGTCGCCGCATGCCCACGCCATATGGATCCCGAGGCGGCATGGCGTTCGGCACGGAGGAGCTGCGTGTGCTCCGACGTGCCCTCGCCCTCGCCCTCCACCCCGGTCCCGCCTCGGCCGAAGACGTCCAGGACTGTCTCCGTCTCGCCGAGTCCCTCGACGAGGCGACCCGTGAGGGAGAGAGGCTCCGCGCCTTCATGCTGGCCGACCTGGCCCGCTACCGGGCCGCCCTGCCCGGCACCACGACCGGCTATCTCGCCCTCCTGGAGGACGTCCTGGGCGCCGGCTATCGCCCGGTCCCGGACGACCTGGCCGCCCTGCGCGCCCTCCGCGGCACCCCGGCCGCCGCCGTCCTCCTGGACCGCTGCCGTGTCCTCGCCGAGCAGGACGTCCGTGCCCGCCTCGCGGGCCGCACACCCACCGTGCCGGCGTCCCGCAGCCACCTCCTGGCCCTCCCGGGCGGCCTGGCGGTCCAAGGAGCCGGACGCGCCCGCGAGGCAGCCGGACAGCCCGCCAAGAAGCCGGCCGGCAGACCGGCGGAGCCAAGGCCCCAGACCCCGGTGAAGAGTCCCCGCCCGGACCGCCCCATCCCCACGCCCGGCGAGGTCTTCCCGCCGAAGCGCAAACCGGGTCCGCCGACGGCCGACCCGCATCAGGAGCTGGCGGCGGGCTAGCTACTCTGGAGGCATGGACTACGTCTCCGCGCTCGTGCCCCCCGTCGTGATGGCCGTGTTCTTCATCGGGCTGATCGTGACGATCGTGAAGACCCAGGGCGGGGCCAACAAGGCCAAGGAGGACGCCGTGGTCGACGCGGCGCTCGCCCGAGCCGAGGGCGCCCGCCAGGCCACCCGGGACACCGAGTCCTGAGAGACCTATCCACGGCACCGCACCGCACCGCAGCGATCCACCGCACCGCAGCTCACCAGGGCGTACGACTCGTACGATTTTCGAGTCGTACGCCCTTTTTGTTGCCGTTTGTGGAAGAAGACGCACGTCCGGCACGCCATCGGCGACTTCTCCCACTATTGTTCTGGCTGTGCCTCGCCCATTGGGAGAACTCGAAGACGCGGTCATGACGCGGGTGTGGAAGTGGAACCGCCCGGTGACCGTTCGAGAAGTCCTGGAAGACCTTCAGCAGGAACGGTCCATCGCGTACACCACGGTGATGACCGTTTTGGACAATCTCCATCAGAAGGGCTGGGTGCGCCGCGAGGCCGAAGGCCGGGCCTATCGATATGAAGCGGTCTCCACACGGGCCGCCTACGCCGCGGCGCTGATGAACGACGCCTGGTCGCAGAGCGACAACCCGGCAGCCGCACTCGTGGCGTTCTTCGGGATGATGAGCGAGGAACAGCGTCTCGCCCTGCGCAACGCGGTGGCCATCGTCCAGGGCCCGGAAACGGCTGAAACGCCGGAGGAAACCCCCGCGCCGCCGGACGAGAACCCCGCCGCGTCTCAGGACGACACCGGGCGATAGCGTCCGCCCATGCCAGCAGAGCATCCCGCAGAGCATCCCGAACCCACCGCAAAAGCCATCACCGTCCGCCGGGCCAGGACCAGCGATGTCCAGGCGGTGCGCCGCCTCCTCGACTCGTACGTGGAGCGCCGCATCCTGCTCGACAAAGCGACGGTGACGCTTTACGAGGACATCCAGGAGTTCTGGGTCGCGGAACGCGATGACAACGCCGAGGTGGTGGGCTGCGGGGCGCTGCACGTGATGTGGGAAGACCTCGCGGAAGTCCGCACCCTCGCGGTGAACCCGACGGTCAGAGGGCTGGGCGTGGGTCATCAGCTGCTCGGGAAGTTGCTGCAGACCGCCCGCTGGCTCGGCGTTCGCCGGGTTTTCTGTCTGACCTTCGAAGTCGACTTCTTCGCCAAGCACGGCTTCACGGAGATCGGCGAGACGCCCGTGGACACCGATGTCTACGCGGAGCTGCTGCGTTCCTATGACGAGGGCGTGGCAGAGTTCCTCGGTCTCGAACGAGTGAAACCGAACACCTTGGGCAACAGTCGGATGCTTCTGCATCTGTGATCGCCGCCGACTATTCCGGCGGGGAGGCATGCCCCGGGTCCCTATGTCCGAAACGCGCACGTTTCCGGTCTACCCCAGGGCTGTGAGTCCCCGCCAGGGGTTTGTGTTTTTCCGGCAAAAGCGGTTTGCTTTCCGACGTACTGCAGTACTGCATATAACAGGGGACGCGAAACAGCGGCGCACGCCGCAGGCCCTCCGCCCCATGGTTATCGATGAAAGGAAATCCGGTGGCACAGAAGGTTCAGGTCCTTCTTGTCGACGACCTCGACGGTGGCGAGGCGGACGAGACCGTGACGTTCGCGCTGGACGGCAAGACGTACGAGATCGATCTCACGACTGCCAATGCGGACAAGCTTCGCGGCCTTCTCGAGCCCTACGTGAAGGGTGGCCGTCGCACCGGGGGCCGCACTTCGGGTGGACGTGGAAAGGCGCGCGCCACTTCCGGCGGCAGCCAGGACACCGCGCAGATTCGCGCGTGGGCGAAGGAGAACGGCCACGACGTCAACGACCGTGGCCGAGTTCCCGCAGCCATTCGCGAGGCCTACGAGAAGGCCAACGGCTGAGCGCACGAGCGCCGCAGCCGGACACGGTGGCAGTGGGTTGCCATCGTGTCCACGACTCGTACGAGATCGGGGGCGCCCCCACCGCCCCCCACGGCCGACAGCGTCGGCAGTGAGGGTTCGACCTCGCACCCCGGCTCGGGGGGCCGCAGCCACACGGCGGCCCCCTGCGGACCACCCCCGCCGACCGGCGGACGGCCGCCTGCCCCTCCCGGCGGCACCGGCGCCTCGATGCGCCCGCCCGCGCCGATCGCTGTGAGATCCAGCGTCAGAGCGCCCCACTCCAGCCAGTCCAGCAGCCCCGGCAGCTCGTCCGCGCTGCCCTCGGCCACCAGCAGCCGCATCCGGTCCCCCTGAAGGGCCACCGGAGACGTCGGCCGCAGATGCCGCAGCGCCGCCGCCCCGGCCTCCGCCGGCACCTCCAGGACGTCGAAGCGCAGCCCGGTGACCAGTCCCGTCGGCGTTCCGGGCACGGTCTGCCAGCCCAGTTCGTTCTCGTACCAGTGCCGCACCGGATCTGCGGTGTCACCGGCGCGGCGGGACCCCGGCGGCCGGCGAGGAGGGGGAACGGTGAGAGCCATGTCAGGAGCAACCGTCCGGAGAGCCCTGGAGTTACGCTGTGTGTTTCGACGAACGCGAAGCGTGCCGGAGGCGGGGGCGCGCGTCGGTGCCCACCGGCGCGCGGGTGTTCGCCCATAGCGGAGGGAACCGGTGCGCGCGGCATGGAGTGTCCGTGCGTACGGGTAAGACATCCCTAGTGGGAGGGGGCGACACGCAAGGAAAGGCGGTCTCACGTTCGCCATCGGCGTACTGATGGTGGGGGTAACTGCCTGGCCTGCGGGAACATCGTCTCGCACCATCGGGTTGAGGCAGATGTCGGCGTTCGGGGTCAGGAGGCCAAGGACGGTGTCGGCAGTTGGAATGAGCGGTCCCCGCTTGCGGGACTAAGCTGCGGAAGGACAGGGAGGGGAGCGTCCCCTTACTGCCTGACCGCTCTGAGGAGCGATTAACGATGTTCGAGAGGTTCACCGACCGCGCGCGGCGGGTTGTCGTCCTGGCTCAGGAAGAAGCCCGGATGCTCAACCACAACTACATCGGCACCGAGCACATCCTCCTGGGCCTGATCCACGAGGGTGAGGGTGTCGCCGCTAAGGCCCTGGAGAGCCTCGGGATTTCGCTCGAGGCGGTCCGCCAGCAGGTGGAGGAGATCATCGGGCAGGGGCAGCAGGCCCCGTCCGGGCACATCCCCTTCACCCCCCGTGCCAAGAAGGTCCTGGAGCTGTCGCTCCGCGAGGCCCTTCAGCTGGGCCACAACTACATCGGCACGGAGCACATCCTGCTCGGCCTGATCCGTGAGGGCGAGGGCGTCGCCGCCCAGGTCCTGGTCAAGCTGGGCGCAGACCTCAACCGCGTGCGGCAGCAGGTGATCCAGCTGCTCTCCGGTTACCAGGGCAAGGAGACCGCCACCGCCGGTGGTCCTGCCGAGGGCACGCCCTCCACGTCCCTGGTCCTCGACCAGTTCGGCCGGAACCTCACCCAGGCCGCTCGTGAGTCCAAGCTCGACCCGGTCATCGGGCGCGAGAAGGAGATCGAGCGGGTCATGCAGGTGCTGTCCCGCCGCACCAAGAACAACCCGGTCCTCATCGGCGAGCCCGGCGTCGGCAAGACCGCCGTCGTCGAGGGGCTGGCGCAGGCCATCGTCAAGGGCGAGGTGCCCGAGACCCTCAAGGACAAGCACCTCTACACCCTCGACCTGGGCGCGCTGGTCGCCGGCTCCCGCTACCGCGGTGACTTCGAGGAGCGCCTGAAGAAGGTCCTCAAGGAGATCCGCACCCGCGGCGACATCATCCTGTTCATCGACGAGCTGCACACGCTCGTCGGCGCGGGTGCCGCCGAGGGCGCCATCGACGCGGCCTCGATCCTGAAGCCGATGCTGGCCCGCGGTGAGCTCCAGACCATCGGTGCCACGACCCTGGACGAGTACCGCAAGCACCTCGAGAAGGACGCGGCCCTCGAGCGCCGCTTCCAGCCGATCCAGGTGGCGGAGCCTTCCCTCCCGCACACCATCGAGATCCTCAAGGGCCTGCGCGACCGCTACGAGGCGCACCACCGTGTCTCGATCACGGACGAGGCCCTGGTCCAGGCCGCGACGCTCGCGGACCGCTACATCTCGGACCGGTTCCTCCCCGACAAGGCGATCGACCTGATCGACGAGGCGGGCTCCCGGATGCGCATCCGTCGGATGACGGCGCCGCCGGACCTCCGCGAGTTCGACGAGAAGATCGCCGGCGTCCGCCGCGACAAGGAGTCCGCGATCGACTCGCAGGACTTCGAGAAGGCCGCCTCTCTCCGTGACAAGGAGAAGCAGCTCCTCGCGGCGAAGGCCAAGCGCGAGAAGGAGTGGAAGGCCGGCGACATGGACGTCGTGGCCGAGGTCGACGGCGAGCTGATCGCCGAGGTCCTCGCGACGGCCACCGGCATCCCGGTCTTCAAGCTGACCGAGGAGGAGTCCTCGCGTCTGCTGCGCATGGAGGACGAGCTCCACAAGCGGGTCATCGGCCAGAAGGACGCCGTCAAGGCGCTCTCGAAGGCGATCCGCCGTACGCGCGCCGGTCTGAAGGACCCGAAGCGTCCGGGTGGTTCGTTCATCTTCGCCGGTCCGTCCGGTGTCGGTAAGACGGAGCTGTCCAAGGCGCTCGCCGAGTTCCTCTTCGGTGACGAGGACGCGCTGATCTCCCTCGACATGTCGGAGTTCAGCGAGAAGCACACGGTCTCGCGTCTCTTCGGTTCGCCCCCCGGCTACGTGGGCTACGAAGAGGGCGGCCAGCTGACCGAGAAGGTCCGCCGCAAGCCGTTCTCCGTCGTCCTCTTCGACGAGGTGGAGAAGGCCCACCCGGACATCTTCAACTCGCTGCTGCAGATCCTGGAGGACGGTCGTCTGACCGACTCCCAGGGCCGGGTCGTGGACTTCAAGAACACGGTCATCATCATGACGACCAACCTCGGCACGCGGGACATCTCGAAGGGCTTCAACCTGGGCTTCGCGGCGCAGGGTGACACGAAGACCAACTACGAGCGCATGAAGAACAAGGTCTCGGACGAGCTCAAGCAGCACTTCCGGCCCGAGTTCCTCAACCGTGTGGACGACGTCGTCGTCTTCCCGCAGCTCACCCAGGACGACATCCTCCAGATCGTCGACCTGATGGTCAGCAAGGTGGACGAGCGCCTGAAGGACCGGGACATGGGCATCGAGCTCTCCCAGTCCGCGAAGGAGCTCCTCGCCAAGAAGGGCTACGACCCGGTGCTGGGCGCGCGTCCGCTGCGGCGCACGATCCAGCGCGAGGTCGAGGACACGCTGTCCGAGAAGATCCTCTTCGGCGAGCTGCGTCCGGGCCACATCGTGGTCGTGGACACGGAGGGCGAGGGCGAGGCCAAGACCTTCACCTTCCGGGGTGAGGAGAAGTCGGCCCTTCCCGACGTCCCGCCGATCGAGCAGGCCGCCGGCGGCGCCGGTCCGAACCTGAGCAAGGACGCGTAACCTCCGGTTTCGCCGCACCATGGGGCTGCCCCGGGACTCCGGTCCCGGGGCAGCCCCTTTTCGCGCCCTCAAAGCACACGTCGCCCACCGAAGCCACCGGGCCCGCACCTCAGCCCCCACGGCCCGCAGCCGCCCTCCGGCGGAAGAGGCGCGCGTCGCCACCGGCGCCCCCGTGCCCCCGCGGCTCAGCCTCCACGGCCCGCAGCCGCCCTGCGGAGGGAAGGGGCCGTGCGTCGCCCATCGGCCCTACCGAGCCTCCGGCCCCAGTCCCCGCGGCTCAGCCTCCACGGCCCGCAGCCGCCCTCCGGAGGGAAGGGGCCGTGCGTCGCCCATCGGCCCTACCGAGCCTCCGGCCCCAGTCCCCGCGGCTCAGCCTCCACGGCCCGCAGTCGCCCTGCGACCGAAGGGGCCGAGCGTCGCCCACCGGCCCTACCGGAGCCCCCGGCCCCCAGCCCCCGCGGCTCGGCCCCCCACGGCCCGCAGTCGCGATCGCACCGAAGGGGCCGTGCCGGTACATCAAATGGCCGTCGAGACGGGGACGTACCCGACCGAGGAACGCTGGTGACGGACGCCGACACCCACTACCGACGGCCGGATGTACCGGCACGGACCCGACCCACCCACCGAACCGACAGCGCCCCGACGGCCACCGGACCGGCGGACGGCCCCCTTCGGGCCTCCGACAGCCGGCGTCCGGCGCCCGCTCGGTCCGCCGGAATCGCGCCCCGGGCCCCGCTCCCGGCGGGGTGAACGGCGTAGCCCGCGTCACATTCGCCGGGGTCCCGATCCGGCCCTCCGGTGACATGACGCACAGGCGATATGTCCGGTACTAGGTGGAATAGTGGTCGGACGTGGAGGGACAAAAGGGACCTTTGGCCCATGGCTGTGGGCGGCCGACTCCCGGCGGGCGGGGCCGGGCGGTGCGGGCGGTGTTTCCCAAGGGAACGAGGCCTCGAAGTGGGGATAAACCTCCCCATGTGACCGAAATGAACAAGATTCTTAGGCCGACAAACGGTCTGTCAAGGAGTCGAAAGTTTTGAGACGAACTACGGCCTTGGTTCGTAGATGGGGGGTTTGGGGCTTGTCGAGACGGCGGGTTACCAATGTGGAGTCCATCCGGCAGATGCCAGAGCGCCGGGTGTTCTTTTCTGCCCCGTCCCCGTCTCGAAGAGGTCTACATGTCGAAGCGCGTCACGCCCCGTCACTCCCGTGCGTCCCAGCTCCGTATGCGGGCGGCCGCCCTGGCCGTCGGGCTGGGTGCCTCGGTCGCTCTGGGCGCCGGGGTCGCGGCCGCCGCCGACACCACGCTGACCACCGCCGCCCCCGGCACCACGGCCAGCGCGGTGCAGACCCAGGCCGCCGCCCAGGCCAAGGCCGCCGCCGACACGGCCGCCAAGAACAAGAAGGCCGCCGACACGGCGAAGAAGGCCGCTGCCCAGAAGGCGGCCGCCAAGAAGGCCGCCGCCAAGAAGAGCGCCGTCTCCTGGGTCGACCCGGTGAAGAAGTACAAGCTCTCCGCCAGCTTCAACCAGGCCGGCGGCATGTGGTCGCACAAGCACTCCGGCCAGGACTACGCCGTGCCGCAGGGCACCGAGGTCGTCGCCGCCCACGGCGGCACCGTCGTCAAGACCGGCGGCAACGGCGCCGGTGACGGTCCCGCGTACGGCAACGCCGTAGTCATCAAGCACGGCAACGGCACCTACTCGCAGTACGCGCACCTGTCCCGCGTCGACGTGCGGGTCGGCCAGGTCGTCTCCACCGGCCAGCACATAGCGCTCTCCGGCAACACCGGGAACTCCAGCGGACCCCACCTGCACTTCGAGATCCGCACGACCCCGAACTACGGCTCGGCCGTCGACCCGGTCAGCTTCCTGCGCGCCAAGGGCGTCACCGTCTGACGGAGCCCGTCGAGGGCGCCCGGGGCACCACCGGTGCCGGGGCGCCCGTGACTACGACGTGGAGGCGCCGTGCGCCCGCGTCACCAGATCGATCGCGACCTCGAGGACGGCCTTGCGCTTCTCCTCGGGGTCGCCTTCGACGTCCTTGAGGACGAACATCCCGGCGTGCATCGTGAAGAGCGCGCTGATGCAGCGCACCTGGTCGGGCAGCGCCGCCTCGGGCTCCTTGATGATGTCGAGCATGGCCATCATGCGGTCCTTGAACGTCTCGCCGACGCTCAGCTCGCGTACCGTCGCCTGGTTCTCCTGCATGAAGCGGAAGAGCGGCGCGGCGCCGGTGAGGGCCTGGCTGTAGCGGCGCAGCACCTCCTGCTTGGTGTCCAGGGAGTGCGGCTGCTGCCTGCCCCAGTCGATCAGCTCGTCCAGGGGCCTCGTCAGATCCTCGAAGAGGCTGATGAGGATCTCTTCCTTGCTCTTGAAGTGGTAGTAGAGCGCCGCCTTGGTGACGTCCAGGTGCTCGGCGATCTCGCGCAGGGACGTCTTCTCGTAGCCCTGCTCGGAGAAGAGTTCGAGGGCCACGTCCTGGATGCGCTGGCGGGTGTCGCCGCGGCGCTGTCGCCTGGTGCCGTCCATGGTGCCGCCCATCCTCGTACTCCTCGCGCTCCCCGAAAACCTAGCTGACGGCCGACCGGTAAAGCCACCACAAACTTACTTGACGCCCGGCTAGTTAGCGGTCTACTTTCCTCAATGTAGTGAACTTGCCGGGCGGCAAGTAAGTAGACCGAGCGGGATCGGCCGAAACCGAGGGGACGGCCGGTCAGGGGAGTGGACACCATGGCGGACAACACCGAAGCGGCCGTACAGACCGGGAAACCACCGCAGGACGCGGTACCGGACGGACCGCAGGCGCGCAGCGTGCGGGTCGTCCTCGGCGCGCTGCTGATCGCGATGATGCTCGCGATGCTCGACAACATGATCGTGGGCACGGCCATGCCGACGATCGTGGGCGAACTGGGCGGCCTCGAACACCTGTCGTGGGTCGTCACCGGCTACACCCTCGCCACCGCGGCCTCCACCCCGATCTGGGGCAAGCTCGGCGACATGTACGGGCGCAAGGGCGTCTTCATGACCTCGATCGTGGTCTTCCTGATCGGGTCGGCGCTCAGCGGCATGGCCCAGGACATGGGGCAGCTGATCGGCTTCCGCGCGATCCAGGGCCTCGGCGCCGGCGGCCTGATGGTCGGCGTCATGGCGATCATCGGTGACCTGATCCCGCCCCGGGAGCGCGGTAAGTACCAGGGCATGATCGCCGGTGTGATGGCGCTCGCCATGATCGCCGGACCGCTCGTGGGAGGCACCATCACCGACCACTGGGGCTGGCGCTGGTCCTTCTACATCAACCTGCCGCTCGGCATCGTCGCGCTGATCGCCGTCAGTGCCGTGCTGCACCTGCCGAAGAAGCGGGTCGACAGCCGGATCGACTACCTGGGCGCCGGGCTGCTGGCGCTCGGCATCACGGCCATCGTGCTCGTCACCACCTGGGGCGGCAGCGAGTACCCGTGGGGCTCGGCCCGGATCATGGAGCTCATCGGGATCGGCGTCGCCGCGCTCGTCGGCTTCCTCTTCGTGCAGACCAAGGCCGCCGCGCCGATCGTGCCGCTGCACATCTTCCGCAGCCGCAACTTCACGCTGATGTCGGTCATCGGCTTCATCACCGGCTTCGTGATGTTCGGTGCCGTGCTCTTCCTGCCGCTGTACCAGCAGTCGGTGCAGGGCGCGTCCGCCACCAACTCCGGACTGCTGCTCCTGCCCATGCTCGGCGCGATGCTCGTCGTCTCGATGGTGGCCGGACGGGTCACCACCAACAGCGGCAAGTACAAGGTCTTCCCGGTCGTCGGCAGCGTGCTGATGACGGTGGGGCTGTTCCTGCTCGCCCAGATGGACACCGACACGAGCCGGCTCACCTCCGGTCTGTACATGGCGGTCCTCGGCGCCGGCATGGGCTGCCTGATGCAGATCACGATGCTGGTCGCGCAGAACAGCGTCGAGATGAAGGACATGGGCGTCGCGTCCTCCTCGACCACCCTGTTCCGTACGCTCGGCTCCTCGTTCGGTGTCGCGATCATGGGCGCGCTGTTCAACCACCGGGTCCAGGACGTGATGACCGAGCGGGCCGGCGCCATCGGCTCCAAGGTGACCGAGCAGTCCGCGCAGCTCGACGCGGCCAGCCTCGCCAAGCTGCCGGCCGTGGCCCGCGAGGCCTACCAGCACGCGGTGGCGTCCGGTACGCACTCCGCGTTCCTGCTCGGCTCGGTCGTGGCGATCGTCGCGCTGGTCGCCGCGGTGTTCGTGAAGGAGGTCCCGCTCAAGGGCGCGGGACCGCAGAAGCCGGCCGGGGACGCGGACGGGGATGCCGCGGGCGCGGCCCCGACGGTGGCAGAGGCCGTCTGAGCCGACGTCCACCCCGGTCAGGAAAGGCCCCCGGCGTTGTCCGCCCCGGGGGCCTTTCCACGTCCGCGGACCGGCCGCGTCACCCGTCCCGGGCGCCCGGCATGGGCAGCATCGGATAGCTCCCCGTGTTGGTGGGCGCGTGCTCCGGCAGCCACAGGACCGCCACCGCGCCCTCGGCCGGCACCTCGGGCGGGGCGCCGGCGGGGCGGACGTTGCGGAAGGTGAGGCGGGCGCCGAGCACCCGGGCCTGGCCGGTGGCGATGGTCAGGCCGAGACCGTGGCCGCGGCCCGCGCGGTCGCTGCTGCCGGTACGGAAACGGCTGGGCCCCTCGTGCAGAAGCTTCTCGGGGAAACCCGGCCCGTGGTCGCGGACGCGGATGACCCGCCCCTCGACGGACACCTCGATCGGCGGCTTGCCGTGCCGGGCCGCGTTGGCCAGCAGGTTGAACAGCACCCGCTCCAGTCGCCGCGGATCGGTGGTCACCTCGGACTCGTGCACCACGAGCACCGCGATGTCCGGGTCCTTCGCGGCCACCCGCCGGGACACGAACTCGCCCAGCATGATGTCCTGCAGCTCCGCCCGCTCCGACGCCCCGTCGAGCCGCGCGACCTCCAGGACGTCCTCGACCAGGGTCCGCATGGCCTGCGCCCGGTCCCGTACCAGCTCCGTCGGACGGCCCGGGGGCAGCAGCTCGGCGGCCGTCAGCAGCCCGGTCACCGGAGTGCGCAGCTCGTGCGCGATGTCGGCGGTCACCCGGCGCTCGGCCTCGATGCGCTGCTGGAGCGCGTCCGCCATGGCGTCCACGGCGCGCGCCAGATCGTCGGTCTCGTCGCGTACGACACCGCCGATGGCGTCCCGCACCCGGACGTCCGTGTCGCCCCTCGCGACCTGGTTCGCGGCCGCCGCCGCCTTGCGCAGCCGGCGCGAGAGCTGGCCCCCGATGAGGACACCGAGGGCGCAGCCGCCGAAGACCACCGCGATGGAGCCGATGATCAGCGCCTGGTCGAGGTCCTTCATCACGGTCGCGCTGCGGTCGGTGAACCGCGTGTGCAGCGACAGCACCCGGCCGTCCTTGAGCGGCACGGCCGCCCAGATGTCCGGCACGCCGTTGTGCCCCTCGGCCACGAACGTGGCGCGGCGCCCCTGGGCGACCTTGAGCAGCAGGTCACGCGGGATGGTCGGGTCGTCCACCTCGACGCCGAAGGACTGGGTGCGGCCCGACTCGTACATGCGCTGCGCGACCTGGATGCGCTCGTCGGCGAGATCGCGCGAGTTGTCGAGCATCGAGACGCGGGCCGCGTTGTGCACGACCAGGCTCAGCGCGATCGCCACCAGCGCGCCCACCAGCGCGATCGCCGCGCTCAGCTTCCACCGGATGCCGGTGCGGATGTCCCTGCTCCCGACGGCCCCCGTGCCGGCCTGGACCAGGCGTCGAAATATCCCCCGCATACCCCTGCTCAGGCCTTCAACTTGTAGCCGAAGCCGCGGACCGTCTCGATCCGGTCCTGGCCGATCTTCGTGCGCAGCCGCTGCACATGGACGTCGACCACCCGTGTGTCACCGCCCCATCCGTAGTCCCACACGCGTTCCAGGAGCTTGTCGCGGGACAGTACCGTGCCGGGCGCGGCCGAGAACTCCAGCAGCAGCCGCATCTCGGTGGGGGTGAGCGACACCGGCCGCCCGTCGCGCCGCACCTCCATGCCCTCGGTGTCGATCTCCAGGTCCCCGAAGGACAGGACCCCGCCGTCGAGCCGGTCCGGCTCGGCCGAGGCGGGCCCCGCGGGACCGCTCGCGTGCCCGAAGCGCCGCAGCACCGCGCGGATCCGGGCCACCAGGACGGCGCCGTCGAAGGGCTTGGTGACGTAGTCGTCGGCGCCCGCCTCCAGGCCCAGCACCACGTCGATCGAGTCGGCCCGCGCCGACAGCATGATCACCGGCACGGTGGACTCGTCGCGGATACGGCGGCACAGGCTGACCCCGTCGAGACCCGGCACCATGACGTCGAGCAGCGCGATGTCGGGCCGGTCGGCGCGGAAGGCCTCCAGTCCCGAGAGTCCGTCGGGCATGGCGGTGACCGCGAAACCGTCGCGCTCCAGGGCGAGCTGCGTGGCCTCGCGGATGACGTCGTCGTCCTCGACGAACAGGACGTGGGTCTGCTCTGCCATCCCTCTGCTCTCAGTTCGCGTCGGGGGCGGGCGAGTCGGCGCCGCCCACCGCGTTGCTGTAGTCGTTGTGGATCCGGGACTCCACGGCGAAACGGCCCGCGGACCAGCCGTAGGTGATCACCTCTTCGCTGGAGGGGTACGACACCGGGTCGTCCTTCCCGTACAGCTGCTGGGTGACCACCAGGTCGCCGCGGTCGATCTCCGCGTACACCGGCGGCTCCTCGGCGCGGAAGACGTTGCGGTATCCGCCGTCCTCCGCGCGGTACACGTACGAGCCGATGCCGACCGCGTCACCGCAGGTCATCACGTTCACCACGATGTCGTCCGCGGATCCGCCGGTCAGGTTCCCGTAGGAGACGTCGACCGGGTACTCGTCGGCCACGCACGGCTTCAGGTCGCGCTTGACGGCCGCGCTGACCTTCGGGTCCTGGCGCACGAGCCGCACCGCGTCGACGCGCCCGCTGCGCCTGGACGGCGTGGAGGCCGGGGTGGTGGTGCTCGCGACCGAGTCGGCGCCCGCCGGACCCTCGTCCCGGGCGCCGGTGCCTCCGGTGGCGCACGCCGAGGCGAAAAGGGCGAGGGCGGCGATCACGGCCGACGCCGTCATCACCGCCTTGGTGGCCCCACCGGGCCCGGTGGCCCCTGAACCTAGGCCGCGCAACGCTCCCGCTCCTCACGTTCGAGCGCGCGGGCGCCGCGCTCCTCACGGTCCCGGCTCTCCAGCTCCTCGCGGAGCCGGGCCAGCGCCCGGTGCAGCGTGCTCTTGACCGTTCCGGCCGACATGCCGAGCGCGGCGGCCGTCTCCTCCGTGGACATCTGCTCCCAGTGTCGCAGCACGACGACACTGCGCTGCTTGGGAGCCAGCACCTTCATGATGTCCATCAGCAGGGCGCGGTCCGCGTGCTGCTCGGTGGCGTCGTCGACGCTCGCGTCGGGAAGCTGCTCGGTCGGCACCTCTTCGAGCTTGCGGGCCCGCCACCACTCGGTCCGCGTGTTGATCATGACGCGGCGCAGGTAGGCGTCGGCGAGCCGCTTGTCCGCTATGCCGTCCCAGCGGCCGTACGTCCGTACGAGCGCGGTCTGGAGCAGGTCCTGGGCGTCGACCGGGTCGGGGACCAGTCGGCGGGCACTGCGCAGCAGCGCGTCCTGCCGGGTGCGGACGTACTCCTCGAACTCGAGCACCTCTCCCTGCGCCATGCCGACCGCCTCCATCCCCGTTGCCGGCCCGTCTGCTGCCGGCTGTCCGTTGCCTGTGTGCCGCTGTCCCCGCGGTACGGGAATGAAGCTACGGAGGCGTTGTCACGGGGTTGTCCGAGGCAGCCTGCGGCGAGCGCTCGGCTGTACGTCGGTTGTGTAACGGATGTAGGAGAGGGGTAAGCGGGCGTGCCGGGTTGTCGGGATTGCGGGTGTTTTCGGCGGCCGGGTGCGTGTCACGGGGCCGCCGGGAGCTGTGGGTCAGCTGAGGGGCAGCCGGTAGAGGCCGCCCGCGACGGGTTCGACCAGCCCGTCGGAGACGAGGCCGTCCAGGGCGCGGGCGCGCTGCACCGGCTCGTCCCACACCCCGTCGAGCGCCGCCTGCGGCACGGGGGTCACGGCCTCCCGCAGCACCGCCAGCAGCCGCCCGCGGACCTGGCGGTCGGTACCCGCGTACGTCTGACCGCGGCGCGGCGGGCCCTGGTGCTCCGGCTTCCCGGCCAGCCGCCAGGCGCACAGCGCGGCGATCGGGCAGCGGTGGCACGACTCGTTCTTCGCCGTGCACACCAGCGCGCCGAGCTCCATGGAGGCGGCGGCCCAGCGCGAGGCCGTGCGCTCGTCCTCGGGGAGCAGGGCGCGGGCGAGCTTGCGCTCGGCGGCGGTCGTGGCGTTCGGCGGGTACTGGGTGCCGGCGACCGCGCGGGCGAAGACCCGCCGCACGTTCGTGTCCAGGACGGCGTGCCGCTGCCCGTACGCGAACGACGCCACGGCGGCCGCCGTGTACTCGCCGATCCCGGGCAGCGCCAGCAGCTGGGCGTGCTCGGCCGGTACGTCGCCGCCGTGCCGTTCCGTTATGGCGACCGCGGCGCCGTGCAGCCGCAGCGCGCGGCGCGGGTAGCCGAGGCGGCCCCAGGCGCGGACGGCCTCGCCGGGTGCCTCCTTGGCGAGGTCGGCGGGGCGCGGCCAGCGGGCCAGCCACTGCTCGTAGACGGGCAGCACGCGGTTCACCGGCGTCTGCTGCAGCATGAACTCACTGACCATCACGCCCCAGGGGCCGGCGTCAGGGCGCCGCCACGGCAGGTCACGGGCGTGCTCGTCGAACCAGTCGATGACCGGCTCGTGCAGGGATGCACCGGGAGCGCCGGGCGCTGCGGCCGACGGGGTGCTGGGCGTGGGCAAGGTGGGTGCAGTCATGACGTATCCGATCCTGCCACGGGCGGGCGCCCGGGCGCGGCCAGCCACGGGGGCGGGTCGTAAGACCTGACGATCGGCCGGGGCGTCCGGGTCCGGCCCGCCCGCGCCGCCGACGCCCGGCCGGCACGAGACCCCCGGGCCCGGGCGGACGGCCGCGGGGTGCCGGCGGGCACGGGCTCCACCCTCGTCCCCGCCCTCTTCTCGCAGGGTGTGACCGAGCCGGGGTGGACGGGGTCCTCTGCCGCCCGGTCCGGCACCCGCGCGCCGGGAGCGAGGGCACCTCGACGGCCGTGTCACCGCGCCGAGTTCGAGATCACGGAACGTGTCCGACACCCCGTTTTCGTCACTCCCCGCGATCAAGGACGGCCCGGTGGGGCGCGACTCGGCGCATACGGCGTCCCACCGGGATGATGATCCGGAAAAGTTGGTGCGCCGGGCGGCATGTGGGGCCGGGGAAGGCGGCGATCTCTCGTACAGTTTGCGCCGTGGGATCTCTGCGCAATCCGGTCGGGCCGCTTCCCTCCTCCATCTACTGGCGACGGAGGGCCGTTCTGCTGTCCGTGGTCGGCTTGTTGGCGCTGCTCATCCTGTGGGTGGTCACCAACGGCGGCGGAGGCGGGGGCGGCGACGGGGACGGCTCCAACGGCAAGAACCCGGCGCCCTCGATCACCCCGGGGCCCTCCAGCACCGGACCCGCCATCAGCCAACACCCCGGCGGGCGCGACGAGTCGAGCGGTACGGGCGACGGCGGCGACGGTTCCGGCGCGGACGGCGGCGGCTCGGGCTCCGGTGGCGGCGCGGGCTCGGCGGGGTCCGCCGGTGGCTCGGACGACGGGTCCAAGGGCGGGGGAGGCTCGGGCGGACAGCTCCCGGCCGGCTCCGGACTCCCCAACTGCACGCCCGGAGCGGTCAAGTTGACGGTGCGCAGCGTCCACAACACCTACGCGCCCGGTAAGAAGCCGGCCATCGAGCTGATCGCCAAGAACACCTCGTCCGGCGACTGCAAGGTCGATCTCGGCCCGAAGAACACCGTTCTGACGATCACTCAGGCGGGCAGCGACGACGCCTTCTGGTCCTCGAAGGACTGCCCCAAGGACTCCGGCAGCCTCCTCTTCCGCGTCCCGGCCGACGGGCGTGTGACGCACACCGTCGAGTGGGACCGCAAGGCGAGCGCCCCCGAGTGCGCGACGCCCCCGGCGGGTTCGGCGTCCGCCGGCACCTACCTGGTCGAGGCGAAGGCGCCGGGGCTGGCCAAGGCCCAGACGTCGTTCGTCCTGGAGAAGGACTGACGCAGGACCGGCGGAAACGGAGAACCCAGGGGCGTCTCGTCCCCTGGGTGACGTCCGCGGAGACCCGAAGGCTCAGACGTACCGCTCCAGGATCGAGGACTCCGCCAGCCGCGAGAGGCCCTCGCGGACGCTGCGGGCCCGCGCCTCGCCGACGCCGTCGACCGTCTGGAGGTCGTCCACGCTCGCGGCGAGCAGCTTCTGCAGACCGCCGAAGTGCTCCACGAGCCGGTCGATGATCGCGCCGGGCAGCCGGGGCACCTTCGCCAGCAGCCGGAAACCGCGCGGCGACACCGCGGAGTCGAGCGCCTCGGGAGAGCCGGTGTAGCCCAACGCCCGTGCCACCGTCGGCATTTCCAGCAGCTCCGCGTGCGACAGGGCGTCCAGCTCGAAGAGCGCCTCGTCCACCGTGCGCGAGCGCTTCGCGGTCGGCTCGGGCACGTAGTCCCGTACGACCAGCTCGCGCTCGGGCTCCACGCCGGCGATCAGCTCGTCCAGCTGGAGCGCCAGAAGCCGTCCGTCCGTGCCCAGTTCGACGACGTACTCGGCGATCTCGGTGGCGATCCGGCGCACCATCTCCAGGCGCTGGGCCACCGCCGAGACGTCCCGGACGGTGACCAGGTCCTCGATCTCCAGCGCCGACAGCGTGCCCGCGACCTCGTCCAGCCGGAGCTTGTAGCGCTCCAGCGTGGCGAGCGCCTGGTTCGCGCGGGACAGGATCGCCGCCGAGTCCTCCAGGACGCGGCGCTGGCCGTCCACGTACAGGGCGATCAGACGCATCGACTGGGAGACCGAGACGACCGGGAAGCCGACCTGCTTGGACACGCGGTCGGCGGTGCGGTGCCGGGTGCCGGTCTCCTCCGTGGGAATCGTCGGGTCGGGCACCAGCTGCACGCCCGCCCGCAGGATCTTGGTGATGTCCTTGTCGAGCACGATGCCGCCGTCGAGCTTGCACAGCTCACGCAGCCGCGTCGCCGTGAACTCGACGTCCAGCACGAAGCCACCGGTGCACATCGCCTCGACGGTCTTGTCGGACCCGAGCACGATGAGTCCTCCGGTGTTGCCGCGGAGGATCCGCTCGAGCCCGTCGCGCAGTGCCGTGCCGGGTGCCACGGCACTCAGTGAGGCGCGCATCAGGCCATCGGCACCGGAGCTCCCACCGGATTTTCCGGGAGCTGCTGCCCGGTCGTTGGCTGCCACTGCACTCCTCCGGTCGCAGGTTTCCGGTCGCCCTCGGTTCGTACGGACGGGCGAGACCTGGGCAAAGTCTACCGGCGCTCTTCGTCCTCCCGTGGGGCCTCTCTCCGACGGGAGCGCGGAAGGACGCGCAGGGCGTCGCCCATGTCGGCCACCTCGACCACCTTCATACCGGGTGGAATCCTGCCCGGATCGGCCGGTACGAGGGCGTGCGTGAAGCCCAGACGGTGCGCCTCGGCCAGCCGCCGCTGGACGCCCGTCACCCTTCTGACCTCGCCCGCGAGGCCCACCTCGCCGATCGCGACGAGGTTCTTCGGCAGCGGGGTGTCACTCGCCGCGGAGGCCAGCGCGAGCGCGATCGCCAGGTCCGCAGCCGGCTCCGAGAGCTTCACGCCGCCGACCGTCGCGGAGTAGATGTCCCGCTTTCCGAGGGCGGTGATCCGGCCCCGCTGCTCCAGGACGGCGAGCATCATCGACACCCGGGAGGTCTCAAGGCCCGACGTGGTGCGCCGGGGCGAGGGGATCTGCGAGTCGACGGTCAGCGCCTGGACCTCGGCCACCAGGGGGCGGCGGCCCTCCAGCGTCACCGTCAGACAGGTGCCCGGGACCGGTTCGGCGCGGCGGGTGAGGAACAGCCCGGACGGGTCGGCCAGGCCCGTGATGCCCTCGTCGTGCAGCTCGAAGCAGCCGACCTCGTCCGTCGTGCCGTAGCGGTTCTTCACCCCTCGGACCAGACGCAGTCGCGCGTGCCGGTCGCCCTCGAAGCTCAGCACCACGTCCACGAGGTGCTCCAGCAGGCGCGGTCCCGCGATCGCGCCGTCCTTCGTGACATGGCCCACCAGCAGCGTGGCCATCCCGCGGTCCTTCGAGGCGCGGATCAGGGCGCCCGCCACCTCGCGGACCTGGGCCATGCCGCCCGGGGCGCCGTCGATCTCCGGCGAGGCGACGGTCTGCACGGAGTCGAGGATCAGCAGCGACGGCTTGACGGCGTCCAAGTGGCCCAGTACCGCGGCCAGGTCGGTCTCCGCGGCCAGGTACAGGTGGTCGTCGATCGCCTTGATCCGGTCGGCGCGCGCCCGGACCTGGCTCGCCGACTCCTCACCCGTCACGTACAGGGTGCGGTGCTCGTCGCTCGCCGACTTCGCCGCCACGTCCAGCAGCAGCGTCGACTTGCCGACGCCCGGCTCGCCCGCGACGAGGACGACCGCGCCGGGGACCAGGCCGCCGCCGAGGACGCGGTCCAGCTCCGGTACGCCGGTGCTGCGCGCGGTGGCCTGACGGGCGTCGACCTGTCCGATCGGGACGGCGGAGGTGGTGACGCGGCCCGGAGCCGTCGTGCGGACCGCGGGGGCGCCGTACTCCTCGACCGTGCCCCATGCCTGGCACTCGGGGCAGCGGCCGAGCCACTTGGCCGTCTGCCAGCCGCATTCGGTGCAGCGGTAGGACGGCCGGTCCTTCGCGGTTTTCGTACGGGCAACCATGGGGGAAACCGTAGCCGAGGCCACCGACAGCGCCCTTTTCACGGCTGGGACGCCCGGGCTGGGGCGGGTGTGGACGGGGTGCCGCCGGGAACGCCGTCGAGGGCGTGTTCGTACGGCGCGACGCTCGTGCGCCGCGGCCCGCGCGGGTGCCCCTTGATCGCCGCCCGTGAGGGTGTGGGCCATGGGATACGGGCCTGCTGTCCCCTTATGAGGGATCGTTTCACCCGTACGGATTAAATGTGCTCAAGGGGGAGGAAGGGGCCACCACTCGGCGCCTACGGTCGCGAGGGTGATGAGCAGCAGTCCGGAGACCTCCACGCACACCACCGGCGCACACCGGGCGCACCCAGACGCGCGCAAGCGGGGGGCCGTGTCCCGCGCCGCGTCGAGCCGCACCCTGACGCACCGTCCTCCCGCGCGCTACGAGCCGTATCTGGACGGCCTGTTCACGTACTGCCTGTCCGTGCTCTGCGACCACGACGCGGCGACCGCGGCGCTGGGCGACGTCCTGGTGCTGGCCGAGCGCCGGGGCGCGCGGGGGCCGGACTCCGCGGACGACCGCAGGGCCTGGCTGTACGCGCTCGCGCGCTGGGCCTGTCTGCGCAAGCTCGCCGAGACCCGGCGCCGACGGCAGGCGGCCCACGCCGCGGGCCGGCGCGCGCCGAGGGAAGGCGGCCCGCAGGGAGGTCCGCGGGGCGGTCACAAGGAGGCCGCCGACCGGCGCGCGGCCGAGGCGGTGAGCGCCTCCGCCGTCTCCGAGGAGGTCCAGCGGCAGCGCCGCCGCGAACTGGCCCTGCTGGCCTGGCCGGAGGCCGCCGGGACCACCCCGGAGCAGCGGGAGGCGCTCGAACTGGCCGTCCGGCACCAGCTCGCCGCCCACGAGGTCGCCGCGGTGCTCGGCATGGACCTGGCCGCGGCGCGGGAACTGCTCGCCGCCGCGGCCTGCGAGGTGGAGCGCACCCGCGCCGCGCTGGCCGTCGTGGAGACCGGGGCCTGCCCGAGCGTGGCCCGCCTCACCGGCGACAACCAGCTCGTCCTGAGCGCCACCCTGCGCCGCGAACTCGTCCGGCACGTCGACGACTGCCCGCGCTGCCGCCGTACCGCCGAGCGCGCGGTCCCCGGCGCCTGGCCCGGGACCAGCGTCACCCCCGCCGCGCTCCCCGTCCTGGAGGCCCCGCGCGCGAGCCTGCACCTGGCGATGGCGCACGTGCCGCGCGCGCGGAGCCACGGCCCGCGCTTCGACCGCCGCGGCTTCCCGATGGACCCCAAGGACCACGCCGCGCGCAGGGACCGGCTCCGGGCGCGCGCCGTGACGACGACGGTGGTCGCCACGGTCGTCGCCGCGCCCGTCCTCGCGCTCTGGGCGGCGTACCGGGGCGCGCCGCTCACCGGGGAGGGCGCGGACGGCCGCCCGGTCACGGCGAGCGAGGTGCACGGCCCCGACGGACTCGGGAGCGACGAGACCGGCTACGAGAACGCGGGCAACGCCAGCACCAGGCCCGACGGCCGGTTCGGCGACGGCGACGGCTCGTCCGACGTGTCCGTGGAGGTCGTCAGCGCCAAGACCGGCGGGAAGAAGGGCGCGGGGCAGCTCGCGGTGACGGCCGGGAACACCGGCGACACGACGCTCATCACGCTGACCGCGTCCGGGAGTTCACCGGTGCGCTGGTCGGCGTCCACCGCGGCCCCCTGGCTCTACCTGAGCCAGTCCTCCGGGACGCTCAGGCCGGGCGAGTCGCTGACGGTCCGGGTGTACGTCGACCATCTGCGCGAGCCCGTCGGCGCCTGGACCGCCCGGGTGGCGATCGCCCCGGCGGGAGCGGTGGTCACGATCTCCGGGTACGGCGACGCCGGCCCGTCCGACCCCGATCCGCGCCCGAGCCACCCGACGCCGTCCGCCCCGGGTCCCCGGCCGAGCGACCCGACGCCCTCGGACCCGCATCCGACACCGGGGAACCCGAGCCCGAGCGACCCGACGCCGACGCCCAGCGGCTCGGCGAGCCCGGACCCGTCGCCGTCGAGCGGCGAGCCGAGCCCGTCCTCGTAGGGGCGGGACTCAGCCCACGGGGTCCGCGGGGTGCGGAGCGATCAGGGGGAGCTGGGAGGCCAGGCGCTGCTCGCAGAGCTCGACCAGCCGGTCGTACCCGGCCTTGCCCATCAGCTCGACGAGCTCCGGGCGGTACGAGACGTAGACGGGGTCGCCGGCGCCGTGCGCGGAGGTCGCCGAGGTGCACCACCAGTGCAGGTCGTGGCCGCCCGGACCCCAGCCGCGCCGGTCGTACTCACCGATGGAGACCTGGAGCACACGCGTGTCGTCGGGCCGGTCGATCCACTCGTACGTCCGGCGCACCGGGAGCTGCCAGCAGACGTCCGGCTTGGTCTCCAGCGGCTCGCGCCCCTCCTTGAGCGCCAGGATGTGCAGCGAGCAGCCCATGCCACCCTCGAAGCCGGGCCGGTTCTGGAAGATGCACGAGCCGTTGTACGGCCGGGTCTGGCGCTCGCCGTCCTCGTCCTCGGACACCCAGCCGCTCGTGGTGCCGATGTCGTGGTGCTGCCAGATGTCCGGCGTGAGGCGTGCCACGTACCCCGCGACGCGCTTCTCGTCGTCCTCGTCGGAGAAGTGCGCGCCCAGCGTGCAGCACCCGTCGTCCGCGCGGCCCGCCTGGATGCCCTGGCAGCCGCTCCCGAAGATGCAGTTCCAGCGGGAGGTCAGCCATGTCAGGTCACAGCGGAACACCTGCTCGTCGTCGGCCGGATCCGGGAATTCCACCCAGGCACGGGCGAAGTCGAGCCCCTGTTCGTCCGCCTTCTTCGGGGACTTCCGGGACTTGGGCGCCTTCGCCTGCGAAGGCTCCTTGGCGGATTTGTCGGGCTTCGCCTTTTTCGTCTTTGGCACCCGTCCAGGGTAAGTCGCCGGAAGCCGCTCCGGGGACTGCCACCCGTGCGGCGGGCAGTAGCGTTCCGTACATGAGACTCGGTGTCCTCGACGTGGGTTCGAACACGGTGCATCTGCTGGTGGTGGACGCTCACCCCGGCGCGCGCCCGCTGCCCGCGCACTCGCACAAGGTGGAGCTGCGGCTCGCGCAACTCCTCGACGCGGACGGTGCGATCGGCCCGGAGGGGGTCGACCGGCTGATATCCGTCGTCAAGGAGGCCATGCAGGCCGCCGAGGACAAGGGCGTCGAGGACCTGCTGCCGTTCGCGACCTCGGCGGTGCGCGAGGCGAGCAACGCGGACGACGTCCTGACGCGCGTGCACACCGAGACCGGCGTCGAGCTCCAGGTCCTCACCGGCGCCGAGGAGGCCCGGCTCACCTTTCTCGCCGCCCGCCGCTGGTTCGGCTGGTCGGCGGGGAAACTGCTCGTCCTGGACATCGGGGGCGGGTCCCTGGAGATCGCCTACGGGATGGACGAGGAGCCGGACACCGCGGTGTCGCTGCCGCTGGGGGCGGGGCGGCTGACCGCCGGGTGGCTGCCCGGGGACCCGCCGGACCCGGCCGCCGTGAAGTCGCTGCGCCGGCATGTGCGGGCGCAGATCGCCCGTACGGTCGGTGAGTTCACCCGGCTCGGGGCGCCGGACCACGTGGTCGCCACGTCCAAGACCTTCAAGCAGCTGGCCCGCCTGGCCGGCGCCGCCCGCTCCGCCGAGGGGCTGTACGTCCAGCGCGAGCTGAAGCGGGAGTCGCTGGAGGGGTGGGTGCCCCGCCTCGCCGGGATGACCACGGCCGAGCGTGCCGAGCTCCCGGGTGTGTCCGAGGGACGCGCCGGGCAGCTCGTCGCGGGGGCGTTGGTGGCCGAGGCGGCGATGGATCTGTTCGGTGTGGAGACGGTCGACATCTGCCCGTGGGCGCTACGAGAGGGCGTGATCCTCCGCCACCTCGACCACATGCCCCCCACGTAACCCCCCAAGGTGACCAACGTCACCTCCCCACCCGGCCGCAGCCCACGAACCCTCGTCACCTGCCCCGGCGTCGAGGGGCACCGAAACGGTGTGCCGCCTGGGTGGGCCCCCTGTCCCCCCGTACATCCAGCACCGGCGCTGCGACCGAGGCCAAGGTGGGACGGCGAGCCCGGCGCCAACAGGGAGCCGCCTGCGCCCACCCTCCCCCACTCTCGGCTCCGCTCGAGCGGGGGCCCCCATCGCCCCAGCGGCACCATTGCCCGCAGCTGGGGCGGGCGGCCCGCCGGCGCCAGCCGGGTGGGTGGGCGCCACCCCTCGCCGCACGCCCGTCCGCCAGGTGGCGCCGCCCACCGGCCCGCACCGGAGCCCCCGGGCCCGCGCCCCCGCGGCTCGGCCCCCCACGGCCCGCAGTCGCGATCGCACCGAAGGGGCCGTGCCGGTACATCAAATGGCCGTCGAGACGGGGACGTACCCGACCGAGGAACGCTGGTGACGGACGCCGACATCAACTACCGACGGCCGGATGTACCGGCACGGCCCCGACCCACCCACCGGACCGAAGGCGACCGACGCCCACAGAACGGCACCGGCCGGACTCCGCCCCCGCCCCCCACCCGGGCCGCTCGCGCCCCGTACCCTGTCCCTCGTGGCAGAACCAGTGGTGCGCATCCCGGATGCGAAGGTCGCGCTGTCCACGGCCTCCGTGTATCCGGAGTCCACGGCGACGGCCTTCGAGATCGCCGCGCGCCTCGGCTACGACGGCGTCGAAGTCATGGTCTGGACGGACCCGGTCAGCCAGGACATCGAATCCCTGCGCAGACTCAGCGACTACCACCGCATCCCGATCCTCGCCGTCCACGCCCCCTGCCTGCTGATCACGCAGCGCGTCTGGTCCACCGACCCGTGGACCAAGCTCCAGCGCGCCCAGGCGGCCGCGGAGAAGCTCGGCGCCGGCACCGTGGTCGTGCACCCGCCCTTCCGCTGGCAGCGCCAGTACGCGAAGGACTTCGTCGACGGCATCTGGCGCATGGCGAACGAGACGGACGTCCGCTTCGCGGTCGAGAACATGTACCCCTGGCGCTACCGCGACCGCGAGATGCTGGCGTACGCACCCGACTGGGACGTGACGAAGGAGGACTACCGTCACTTCACCATCGACCTCAGCCACACCGCCACGGCCCGCACGGACGCCGTACAGATGATCGACCGCATGGGCGACCGCCTCGGCCACGTGCACCTCGCCGACGGCAACGGCTCCAACAAGGACGAGCACCTGGTCCCGGGCCGCGGGACCCAGCCCTGCGCCGAGGTGCTGGAGCGCCTCGCGACCACCGGCTTCGACGGCCACGTCGTCATCGAGGTCAACACCCGCCGCGCGATGTCCAGCGCGGAGCGCGAGGCCGACCTCGCCGAGGCCCTCGCGTTCACCCGCCTCCACCTGGCCTCCGCGGTCCGGGTCCCCCGGTCGTGAGCGCGGCGACCCCGGCCCCCCGCCGCCGCGGACGCCCCTCCCGTACGGAGACGGCGGCGTCCCCGGCCACGAGGGAGGTCATCCTCGCGGCGGCGAGGGAGGAGTTCTCCGAGCGGGGCTACGAGAAGACGTCGGTACGGGGCATCGCCAAGACGGCCGGCGTCGACCCGGCGCTGGTGCACCACTACTTCGGCACCAAGGAGCAGGTCTTCGAGGCGGCCGTGGCGGTCGCCTTCGCGCCCGCCCTGGAGGCACCGAGCACCGTCGAGGAGGGCCCGCTGGAGGGCGTGGGCGAGCGCCTGACCCGCTTCGTCTTCGGTGTCTGGGAGAACCCGGCGACGCGTACGCCACTGCTGGCGATCGTCCGTTCGGCGGTGAACAACGAGTCCGCGGCGGCGGTCTTCCGGCGCCTGATCGCCACCCAGCTGCTGCGCCGCATCGCCCGGCAGCTGGAGGTCCCGGACCCGGAGCTGCGGGCGGAACTGGCGGCGGCGCAGCTGGTAGGGGTCGCGATGCTGCGGTACGTGATCAAGGTGGAGCCGCTGGCGTCGGCGGACCCGGAACAGGTCATCGCGAGGATCGCCCCGGTGGTCCAGAGCCACCTCACGAGCCCCTGACCAGGTTCGCACCCCACACCGCGCCCCACCCACCCCCGCACCTCCCGAGCCTCACACCCCGAGCCTCACACCCCGAGCCCCACACCCCCGAGCCCCGTCCCCACACCACCAGAGCACCCCCGCCCTAGCCCCACCCCCCGAACCCCACCCGCCACCCATAACCGCCCGCCGAGACACCCATCCCGCATTCCGGACACCCCGTCCGGATCCTGGAGCACGGGCGTAGGCTCGACGGCAGTCATTACTCTCCGAAGGAGCGAGCGACGATGCCCGAGCTGAGGTCCCGCACAGTCACCCACGGCCGCAACATGGCGGGCGCACGCGCCCTTATGCGCGCCTCCGGTGTACCGGGCGCGGACATCGGACGGAAGCCGATCATCGCGGTCGCCAACTCGTTCACGGAGTTCGTGCCGGGCCACACGCACCTCCAGCCGGTCGGCCGGATCGTCAGCGAGGCCATCACGGCCGCGGGCGGCATCCCCCGGGAGTTCAACACCATCGCGGTGGACGACGGCATCGCGATGGGCCACGGCGGCATGCTGTACTCGCTGCCGTCCCGCGACCTGATCGCGGACAGCGTCGAGTACATGGTCGAGGCGCACTGCGCGGACGCCCTGATCTGCATCTCGAACTGCGACAAGATCACCCCCGGCATGCTGATGGCCGCCCTGCGGCTGAACATCCCGACGGTCTTCGTCTCCGGCGGCCCGATGGAGTCCGGCCGCGCGACCCTGGTCGACGGCACCGTCCGCACGCTGGACCTCGTCGACGCGATCTCGGACGCGGTGAACGACAAGATCTCGGACGAGGACATCCTCCGTATCGAGGAGAACGCCTGCCCGACCTGCGGCTCCTGTTCCGGCATGTTCACCGCCAACTCGATGAACTGCCTCACGGAGGCCATCGGCCTGTCCCTGCCGGGCAACGGCTCGGTGCTGGCCACGCACACCGCCCGCAAGGGCCTGTACGAGGACGCCGCGCGCACGGTCATGGACGTGACCCGCCGCTACTACGAGCAGGACGACGAGTCGGTCCTGCCGCGCAACGTCGCCACCCTCGCGGCCTTCGAGAACGCGATGGCGCTGGACATCGCCATGGGCGGCTCGACGAACACGATCCTGCACCTGCTGGCCGCGGCCCAGGAGGCGGGCGTCCCCTTCGGCCTGGAGGAGATCAACGAGGTCTCGCGCCGCGTGCCCTGCCTCGCCAAGGTCGCGCCGAACGTCGCCAAGGACCGTACGTACTACATGGAGGACGTCCACCGCGCGGGCGGCATCCCGGCCCTGCTGGGCGAGCTGCACCGGGCCGGCCTCCTGAACGAGGACGTGCACTCGGTGCACAGCCCGTCGCTGTCGGACTGGCTGAAGACGTGGGACGTGCGCGGCGGCTCCCCGTCGCCGAAGGCCGTCGAGCTGTGGCACGCGGCCCCCGGCTGCGTCCGCTCCGCCGAGGCCTTCTCCCAGTCGGAGCGCTGGGAGGCCCTGGACGAGGACGCGGAGAACGGCTGCATCCGCTCGGCGGAGCACGCGTACTCCAAGGACGGCGGTCTGGCGGTCCTGAAGGGGAACCTGGCCGTGGACGGCTGCGTCGTGAAGACGGCGGGCGTCGACGAGTCGATCTGGACGTTCGAGGGCCCGGCGGTCGTCTGCGAGTCGCAGGAGCAGGCCGTCGAGAAGATCCTGAACAAGCAGATCACGCACGGCGACGTGGTGGTCATCCGCTACGAGGGCCCCAAGGGCGGTCCCGGCATGCAGGAGATGCTCTACCCGACGTCCTTCCTCAAGGGCCGGGGACTGGGCAAGACCTGCGCGCTGATCACGGACGGCCGTTTCTCCGGCGGCACGTCGGGCCTGTCGATCGGGCACGCCTCGCCCGAGGCGGCGTCCGGCGGCACCATCGCCCTCGTCGAGGACGGGGACCGCATCCGGATCGACATCCCGAACCGCTCGATCGAGCTGCTCGTCTCCGACGCCGACCTGGCGGCCCGCCGCGAGGCGCTGAACGGCGTGTACGCGCCCGTCGGCCGTGAGCGCAAGGTCTCCGCCGCGCTGCGCGCCTACGCGGCGATGGCCACGAGCGCGGACAAGGGCGCCGTCCGGGACGTGTCGAAGCTCGGCTGACGCCCCGGATCCGGGCCACGCCCGCCACAAGGTCCACGTGAAGGGGGCCGCTCCTCGGGGGAGCGGCCCCCTTCACGTATCTCGGTGCCCGCCGCCTTCCCAGCCGTCGGCCCGGAGCCGCCCCCAGCCGCAACGCACCCTGCTTACGAGCCACCGCACCGCACCACGGAGGCGCAAAGCCCCCGAAGCGCGCCCCCGAACGTCCCTGGAACGCGCCTCCGAAACGCCCGCGGAGGCGCCCCTCACCACCCCGCCGGATCGCCTCCCGGCACGGCGAACACGGTCCCGTCCGGTGCGCCGGCGAAGACGCGGCCGCCGCCCACGGAGGGCGCCGGGAGCTGGGCGACGACCCGGTCGGAGTGGGCGCCGAGCCGGATCGAGGTCTGTCCGACGAGCCGGCCCACGCGGGCGTCCACGGCGAGCAGCCGCCCGTCCGCTGAGGTGAAGTACACGTGCTGGGCGTCGGCGACCGGCATGGAGCCCCGGCTCACGGACGTCTCCAGCCGCCACCGCTGCTTCAGCGTGTCCAGGTCGACGGCGACCATGCCACCGCCGGTGGCCAGCAGGTAACCGGTGTCGCCGCGCACGGCGGCCTGGGCCTGCGGGAGCGCCACGGCGAGGGGGACCCGGCGCGAGGCGTCGGTGCGGGGGTCGTACCTGACGACGGCGTTCGTCTCGCCGTTCAGGTCGGCGGCGGTCAGGACGAGCGCGCCCCGCCGCGTGCCGACCGGCGTCAGCTGGCCGTCCAGCCGGGTGTCCCAGCGCACCTCGCCGGTCGCCGGGTCCACCGCGGTGACGTGCGTACGCGATCCGTCGGCCGCCAGGCTCGTGGCGTACGCGGGCCCGTTGCCGGGGAAGGAGACGACGGACGGCGAGAGGTGCCCGGGCAGCCGGTGGCTCCAGCGCTTCTCTCCCGAGGCGCCGTCGAGCCCGGTGAGCGTCCCGTCGGCGCCGGTGAGCAGGACGGTGCCGCCCGCGTGCCCCACCCCGTTGTACGCCGAGAGGTCCAGCTTCCAGCGCGTCCTGCCCGTGGCGGGGTCGAGCGCCTCCAGCCGCCGACCCTCGTGCGTCACGGAGTGCACCAGCCCGCCCGACACGGCCGGCGGCGGCACGGGGCCTCCCGGCTCGCCGGAGGTGCCGTCGCGCTCCTCGGAGGGGTGCTGCCACATCACCCGGCCGTCGGCCGGGTCGAGCGCGGAGACCAACCCCGGCTGGGCGCAGAACAGTTGCTTGGAGGCGTAGGCGCACTGAGGCGTCCCGAAGGGCTCACCGGAGACGGGGGCCGCACGGGAGCCGTCGGGCCCGTCGGCGCCGGACGGATCGGTTCCGCCGCTGCCGGACGGGTCGGCCGCGGGCCTGCTGTCCCAGGCCTCGACGACCGTCGACGCGGACTGGGGCCGGCCGTCGGACGGAGCACCGCCGTCCTCGACGAACAGCTGGTGCGAGACCAGGCCACCGGCCACGGCCAGGGCGACGGCCCCGGCGACGAGGAGCAGTCTCCGCCGCCCCGCGAGTCCACGCGCCAGGCCGGCCCGCGGCTCACCCCGCCGAGGCGGGCCGCCACTCCCCGGACCGCCGCTGCCCGCACCTCCGCCGTCCGCACGCGAACCCAGCTCACCGAGCCTCCCCGCCCCGGAGCCCTCAGCGCCGAACGCCCCCGCACCGAATCGCCAGTCGTCGGCGTCGGCGTCGGCGTCGGTGTCGCCGGTGCCGGCCTCCCGCGAGCCGTCCGCCGGACCGTCCGCGCCCGTCGGGCTCGACGGCATCGCGCGCTGGGCCGGTATGAACGCCTGGGTGTCGTACGAGGCGGCCACCGAGCGCAGTTCCCGCATGAGTTCGTCGGGGGTGGGCCGGTCCTCCGGCTCCTTGGCCAGGCAGCGCGCGACGAACGGCGCGAGGTTCTCCGGCACTCCGGTCAGGTCGGGCTCGTCGTGCACGACCTGGTACGCGACGACGTACGGGCTGTCCGAGTCGAAGGGGCCGCGGCCGGTCGCCGCGTGCACCATCACCGACCCGAGGGCGAAGATGTCCGCCGCCGGTCCCACCTCCCGCGGGCGCCGGAACTGCTCGGGCGCCATGAAGGGCGGGGTGCCGATCAACTTGCCGGTCTCGGTGCGCAGTTCGCTGTCCGATGGCCGGGAGATGCCGAAGTCGATGACCTTGGGGCCGTCGTCGGCGAGCAGGACGTTGCTCGGTTTGAGGTCGCGGTGCACGACGCCCACCCGGTGGATGTCCCGCAGGGCCTCGGCGAGTCCGGCCATCAGGCGGCGCAACTGCCCGGTGGGCATGGGCCCGTTCCGCTTCACGTGCTCGGCGAGGGTCGGCCCGGGGATGAAGAGGGTGGCCATCCACGGGCGCCCGCCGTCGGCGTCCGCGTCGACGACGGGCGCGGTGAACGCGCCGCTCACCCGGCGCGCGGCGGCGATCTCCTGCCGGAACCGGCCCCTGAACTCGGGGTCCCTGGCGAACTCGGCGTGCACGACCTTCACCGCGAGCCGCAGCCCCGACTCACTGCGCGCCAGGTGCACGACGCCCATACCGCCCGACCCGAGGCGTTCTTCCAGGTGGTACTGACCGGCGTACTCGGGAAGTTCCGCTTCCGCATCCGCTCCGGTGTTCCGCTGTGGCGCCATGGACCCACCCCCGTGCTGTTCGTCCGCGCGCGCGACGCACGGAGCCTAGTCGATGCTTCGTGCGATACAGAGGCGGCTTGCTAGCCTCCGCGTGCGACAGGTGAACATCTGTGCCTGGCGTGATGTCGACGGCGTCCGTGAGGCGCGTGCGACGTCCCATGTCAGATTCAACGGGGGAGGCCTTCATGGCTGTTGACCGCATCGAGAGCACCGAAGAGGAGAGCGCGTCCACGACGGCGGCCGCGAACACCACGGCGGCCGCGAGCACGATGGCGGCGGCGCTCACGTACTACCCGATCGCACCTGGGACCACGGTGAACGTCCGCAGCGGCCCCGGCACCTCGTACCGCATCGTCCGGGTCCTGCCCGAGGGCTCCCGGGTGGCGATCTTCTGCCAGCGTCCGGGCGAGACGATCAGCGGCCCGTACGGCACGACGAACATCTGGGACAACATCGCGAGCGGCGAGTACGTCTCGGACGCGTACGTGAGGACCGGCAGCGACGGGTACGTCGCCCCGCGCTGCGGCTGAGCACCGGTGGGCGGGGTTCGCGGGGTACCGGGTCGCCGGGGCGATAATCGTCGCGTGAGTGACGAGACCGGTACCCCCGCGGGCCCCCAGCCCGAGCCCATCCGTTTCTTCGGGACGACGTGGGTGGAGCACGACGGCGGCTACGCGGCCCGCCGGGCCGGCGTGGCCGCCGGCGCGGCCCGCCGGGCCGGCGTGGCCGCCGGCTCCCTGGCCGCCGCGGTCGCCGCCTGCTTCGTCCTGCGCTTCGCCTACCAGGGCCTCGCGATCGCGGACGTCGGCCGGCTGGTGACGCTGCTGCTCGTGGTGATGTTCGCGGTGTGCAGCGCGCTCGCGTTCCGCCACACCCTGGAGACGTTCTCCAAGCGCCCCGACCCCGACCGGCAGGCCTCGCTGCGCGGGCTTCTCGCGATCGGCTTCATCGGCTCGCTCCTCGCCTACTTCCTCCGCTCCCTCACCGAGGCCCCCGGCGAGCGGCTGCACTGCGAGGAGTTCGAGGCGGCCCGCACCCAGTACGAGCGCCGCTCCAAGCGCCGTACCCGCAACCCCTCCAAGAAGCGGACGGGCTGACCACCCCGCCCGTCCACCGCGACGGACGGCAAAGCACCTCCCACTCGCGCCCCACCCCGGTCACCATGGCCGTATGGCCGCCCCCGCACACGACTCGGACCGCGACGCGAACCCCGCAGCCCCGGCCCGCCCCCCTGCGCACCACATCCGGGCGCACTCCTTCAACGCCGCCGCCGCGCAGTACGCCGCGAGCCGCCCCTCCTACCCGCCCGCCCTCCTCGACGCGGTGGAGGACCTGGCGGGCCGCCCCCTCGCCGGCTCCCGGGTCGTCGACGTCGGAGCGGGTACGGGGATCGCGACCACGCTGCTGCGCGAGAGGGGCGCGGACGTGGTCGCCGTCGAACCCGGCGCGGGCATGGCGGCCGAATTCCGCCGCACCCTTCCCGACGTCCCGCTCGTACGCGGCGACGGCAACGCGCTCCCGCTCGCCGACGCCTGCGCCGACCTCCTCACCTACGCGCAGGCCTGGCACTGGACCGACCCGGCCCGGGCGGTACCGGAGGCGATGCGCGTACTGCGCCCCGGCGGCGCCCTCGCGCTGTGGTGGAACATGGACGCGCAGGACGTCCCGTGGATCGCCGCCCAGGCGGACCGGGTGGAGCGCCGCTTCGGGGCCGGCATCGGCAAGAAGAGCGGCGGCGGCCCGCGCGCCGAGCTGGCGTTCACCGGCGCGCCGCGCGTCCCCGACTTCGGTCAGCGCCGGGTCCGCTGGAGCCGCACCGTCCCCCTCGACACCCACCTCGCCAACATCGGCAGCCACTCCCTCTTCCTGGTCCTCGGCGAAGAGGGCACCGCGGCCTTCCTCGCCGAGGAGCGCGCCCACCTCCTGGAGGTCTTCCCGCACGGCCAGGTCGAAGAGGTCTACGACGTCATGCTGATCGTCGCCACCCGCCCCTGACCCCGTACGCACCTCCGGCGCGAGCCCGGACACCGCGGACCCGTACGCCCGTACGCCCCGCCCGTCCCGCACTCGCGCCCGTGCCCGCAGCCCCTGCGCGCCCAGGCGACTCGACCCCGCACACGCGCTCCCGCCCCTGACCCCGCCCAGCCCGCCGGCCCTCCCGAGCCCCGGTCTCCGCGCGCCCTCCGCCGTGCGGACCCCGGGGCTCGACGCACTCCCGCCCCCGGTGACCGAGCGCATCACCCGTCGAACACCCGTCCCCGGCCTTGACGCCCGAGCCCCCGGAGGCGCGATAATCAGCACATGATGAATATCGGCCCCCGTCCGCCCGACGGCACCCCCGGCACGCCGTCGCCGGACGACGTCTCCGCCCCCGCCGTCCGCGCCGAGGGACTCACGGTCGTACGCGGCACCCGCACGGTCCTGCGAGGGCTCGACTTCGCCGTCCCGCGCGGCCAGATCACCGGGTTGCTCGGCCCCTCCGGCTGCGGCAAGTCGACCCTGATGCGCGCGGTCGTAGGCACCCAGGCCAAGGTGTCCGGCACCCTTGAGGTCCTGGGTCGCCCCGCGGGCGACGCCACCCTCCGCTCCCGGATCGGCTACGTCACCCAGGCCCCCTCGGTCTACGACGACCTGTCGGTCCGGCAGAACCTCGACTACTTCGCCGCGATCCTCGACCCGGGCCGGGCCGCCGCCGACCGCCGCCACGAGCGCGTCAGCCAGGCCGTCGCCGAGGTGGACCTCACCTCGCACGCCGACTCCCTGGCCGGCAACCTGTCCGGCGGCCAGCGCAGCCGGGTCTCCCTCGCCGTCGCCCTCCTCGGCACCCCCGAACTCCTCGTCCTCGACGAACCGACCGTCGGCCTCGACCCCGTGCTGCGCCGCGACCTGTGGAACCTGTTCCACTCCATCGCCGCCGACCGCGGCGCCACCCTCCTCGTCTCCTCGCACGTCATGGACGAGGCCGAGCGCTGCCACCGGCTGCTCCTGATGCGCGAGGGCGAGATCCTCGGCGGGGGCACCTCCCGGCCGGAGGACGGCGGAGAGACCCCCGACGCCCTGCGCGAGCGCACCGGCTCCGACACCGTCGAGGCCGCCTTCCTCCACCTGGTCGACGAGGCGGTCGCCGCCGGTAAGAAGTCCTCGACACCCGTTCCCGCCACCCAGGCCCGGAACGGCGACCGGCCCCGCAAGGAGACCGCCCGATGAGCACGACGACCGACACCCGCCCCGGCACCGGTCCGGCGACCCGCCCGAGCGCCCTGAACCTCTCCCGCACCACCGCGACCGCGACCCGCGTCCTGCGCCAGCTCCGCCACGACCCCCGCACCATCGCGCTGATGGTCCTCGTCCCGTGCGTGATGCTCCTGCTGCTGCGCTACGTGTTCGACGGCAGCCCGCGCACCTTCGACTCCATCGGCGCCTCGCTGCTCGGGATCTTCCCGCTGATCACGATGTTCCTCGTCACCTCCATCGCCACCCTGCGCGAACGCACCTCCGGCACCCTCGAACGCCTCCTCGCCATGCCCCTCGGCAAGGGCGACCTCATCGCCGGCTACGGCCTCGCCTTCGGAGCCGTCGCGATCGTCCAGTCCGCGCTCGCCACCGGACTCGCCGTCTGGATCCTCGGCCTGGACGTCACCGGCTCACCCTGGCTGCTCCTGCTGGTCGCCCTGCTCGACGCGCTCCTCGGCACGGCCCTCGGCCTCTTCGTCTCGGCCTTCGCCGCCTCGGAGTTCCAGGCGGTCCAGTTCATGCCGGCGATGATCTTCCCCCAGCTCCTCCTCTGCGGCCTGTTCACCCCGCGCTCCGAGATGCACCCCGCCCTGGAAGCCGTCTCCGACGTCCTCCCCATGTCCTACGCCGTCGACGGAATGAACGAGGTCCTCAGGCACACCGACCTGACGGCCACCTTCGTCCGCGACGTCCTGATCGTCGCGGGCTGCGCCCTGCTGGTCCTGGGCCTCGGCGCCGCCACCCTCCGCAGGCGAACCTCGTAGCAGGGGCCGCGACCCCGGCGCGCGTCCCGCCCAACGGACGGCGAAGCCCTCCCGGCACCCCGGGTGCGAGGATGGACCCCGGACGACGCACCCTCGGGAGGGCACCCGCACATGAGCCAGAAAGTCGCAGTCCTCGGCACCGGCAAGATCGGCGAAGCGCTGCTCAGCGGCATGATCCGAGCCGGCTGGGCGCCCGCCGACCTGCTGGTCACCGCCCGCCGCCCCGAGCGCGCCAGGGAACTCCACGAGCGCCACGGCGTCACCCCGGTCGGCAACGCCGAGGCGGCCAAGACCGCGGACACCCTCATCCTCACGGTCAAGCCGCAGGACATGGGAAGCCTCCTGGACGAACTCGCCCCGCACGTCCCGGTCGACCGCCTCGTCATCAGCGGCGCCGCGGGCATCCCCACCTCGTTCTTCGAGGAGCGCCTCACCCGGGGCACCCCCGTCGTCCGCGTCATGACGAACACCCCCGCGCTGGTCGACGAGGCGATGTCCGTCATCTCCGCCGGCAGCCACGCCACCGCCGAGCACCTCGCCCACGCCGAGGAGATCTTCGGCGCCGTGGGCAAGACGCTCCGCGTCCCGGAGTCCCAGCAGGACGCCTGCACCGCGCTCTCCGGCTCGGGACCCGCGTACTTCTTCTACCTGGTCGAGGCCATGACGGACGCCGGCATCCTGCTCGGCCTGCCCCGCGACAAGGCCCACGACCTGATCGTCCAGTCCGCGATCGGCGCCGCCGTGATGCTCCGCGACAGCGGCGAGCACCCCGTGAAGCTCCGCGAGAACGTCACGTCCCCCGCGGGCACCACGATCAACGCCATCCGCGAGCTGGAGAACCACGGCGTGCGCGCGGCCCTCATCGCCGCGCTGGAAGCGGCCCGCGACCGCAGCCGCGCCCTCGCCTCCGGCAGCAGCTGACGCCGCCGGGGCCGGGGGACGCCCCCGGCCCCGGATCCAGCACCGGCCCCGGCTACCCGGCCGCAGGCAGCAGCCCGATCGCCCGGTACGCCGCGTCCACCGTCGGCCGCGCCAGCTCCCTGGCCCGCTCCGCACCCCGCCGCAGCACGTCGTCCACGTGGGCGGGATCCGCGCACAGCGCCTGGTGCCTCTCCCGCACGGGCCGCAGCACCTCGACCACCGCCTCGGCGGTGTCCTTCTTCAGCGCGCCGTACGACCGGTACTCCCCGCTCAGCGCCTCGGGGCTCCCGCCGGTGCAGCTCGCGAGGATCTCCAGCAGGTTGGCGATCCCGGGCTGCTTCTCCCGGTCGTACGCCACATCCTGGCCGCTGTCCGTGACGGCCCGCGCGACCTTCTTCCGCACGGTGTCGGGCTCGTCGAGCAGGTACACGATCCCGGGCCCGGAGTCGTCGCTCTTCCCCATCTTCGACAGCGGTTCCTGGAGGTTCATGACCCGCGCCGCGACCTCGGGGCGCGTGGCCCGCGGCACCACGAACGTGTGCCCGTACCGCTGGTTGAAGCGCACCGCGAGATCACGCGTCAGCTCGACATGCTGGGTCTGGTCGTCCCCGACCGGCACCTCGTCCGTCCCGTACGCCAGGATGTCCGCCGCCATCAGCGCGGGATACGTGAGCAGCGACAGCCGCACACTCCCGCCCCGCGCCCGTTCCCGGGCGGCCTTCTCCTTGTACTGGATCATCCGTCGCATCTCCCCGTCGGTCGCGACGCACTCCAGCAGGTACGACAGCCGCGTGTGCTCGTCCACATGACTCTGTACGAACACGGTGCACAGCTCGGGATCCAGCCCCGACGCCAGCAGCAGCGTGGCCGCCTGCCTGCTGAGTCTGCGCACGCGCGCCGGATCGTGGTCCACGGTCAGCGCGTGCAGGTCCACGACACAGAACAGGGCGTCGGCCCGGTGCTGGTCGACCTCGGCCCACCGGCGCACGGCCCCCAGATAGTTCCCCAGCGTCAGATGCCCGGTCGGCTTGATCCCGCTGAAGATGCGCGTCATCTCTCCACCTCCTGGTCGAGACCGCCGCGTCCGCCGGCCGGTCCTCCCGGAGGGAGACACAAAAACGGCCGCCGAGGCGGCGGCCGTTGGGTGCATACGTGAGCACGGCCGCCCTCAGGCGGCCCACCACTGCTGGGTGCACGCATGCGTAGTCATGGGTCGAGCGTACGCCTGCGAGCCGCCCTGAGGAGCGGAGTTGACACGCCTCCACCCCCTACGTAATGTTCTCCGGGCTGTCCGACGTGAGCGCCGACTCCGGTCGGTCCCCGGACAGCCATTCCGCAGCAAGCACTCAACGAACGACGTTCAGTCGTCGCGTTGTTTCCATGCGCGTTTGCGAAATGAGGAATCCGCGTTCGAAAGGACGCCGGCCCGATTAGCTCGGGAGCCGAGATTCCGCTAAAGTCTCACTCGTCGGAACGGCCCGAAAGCCGTGAGGACAAGCCCCCTGACTGGGAATCAGGCCCGAAAGGATCTGATAGAGTCGGAACCGCCGGAAAGGAAAACGCGAAAGCGAAAATCTGGAAAGCACCGAGGAAATCGGAACTGGAAACGGTCTGATAGAGTCGGAAATGCAAGACCGAAGGGAAGCGCCCGGAGGAAAGCCCGAGAGGGTGAGTACAAAGGAAGCGTCCGTTCCTTGAGAACTCAACAGCGTGCCAAAAATCA